>DGHT01000030.1:120451-120583 GCA_002392765.1 Verrucomicrobia bacterium UBA3841
GGGGGGGGGGGGTAAATCCTCGTTGCCCGAAGGCGGAAGGAGGTCGCTCATGAAGCGCTCTCTCTTCCTTGCCGCGCTCGTCGCGTGTGCGACGGCAATGGCCGATACCACGTTCGACCCGGACTGCGTTCT
>DGHT01000059.1 GCA_002392765.1 Verrucomicrobia bacterium UBA3841
CCACGGCCGGCATCGGCGAGGCGCTGATCACCACCGCCGCGGGCCTCATCGCTTCGCTAATCCTCCTCTTCCCGTACAATGTACTTGATTCGCGGGTGGAAGAATGAACCTAAAAACGGCATATTTAACGCAGAGGCGCGTAACCGCCGCGCAAGCGGGGCTCGCGATTCAAGCGAGCCAAGCCGAGCGCAAGCGAGTGCCGAGCAATTTGACGGTGCTATGGAAAGAGGTTTGAGCATGGGCGTTATTATGCGAAGACCAAATCGCGAGACGAGCGGCTGATGCTGTCCTCGTCGTTTTCTCCAAGAGAAACCATGATGTCGAAATCACGGTGGTAGTTGTCGTGATAGGCATTCATCTTGCGGATTCCAGACTTCGACCGCAAAAGGGATTCCACAAGTTCCATCGCGGCATATCTCGCATCCATTTCCGCGCACTCGCGGCGGAATTCTGGATCGGTCATTGCTTCCGACAATTGCGCTTCTGTTGCGCGGATGCCACGCTCAAGTTCTGCCTTGCTGATCATGCAACACGCGTTGACGCCTTCCTTGCGCGCCCACTCGAGCGCCTTCATCGCGTCGATCTCGTTCTCGATCGTTACCGGGCAGTCGACGACGGCGAGCTTGGCCTTCTTAGCCTCCGCCATCACTGCGGCGACGCGCTTCTTGGTGAGAGTGGCGGGGAAACAGTCGCGGCTGACGCCAATGACGGCGAGTTTGACCTTGGGCTGATTGATCATCTTGTTGGTCCTTTTATTTGTTGAGTTAGAGTTGAAATTTTGAGTTGGAGTAGTGAGTTGGAGAGCGGTATTTATTCTTCCTTTCTCGAACTCGAACTCTTCTCTCCCACTATTTAGTCGAGCCATGTCCAGAAGTACGCGTAGGCGGCGATCACGCAGCCGACGACGAAGATGGAAGCCACGACGTCGATCCAGTTCCAGCTCGCGCGGTTCGCCTTCTTGTACTCGGGCGAAAGGCGGCTGAAGTTGAGCCCGTCGAGATGCGCGTAGTCTGGCGCAGGAGCCGTGAGCGACGCGACGATGTTCGCCGCGAAGATCGACGCGCCGATTGCGAGCCATCCGACGCTGCACCCGCCGAGAAAGAGGTCTTCGCCCGACTCTATCTTGTTGCGCCTCAGCGAGAAAACGACCACTCCGGCCAGTACGCCGAAATAGCCAAGTATCATAAGCCAGTCAATCCACGTCAGCATCTTTTCTGTGCCCCTTTCCCTTGTTTGCAGAAGAATTATAGCAAAACCACGGCAAAGCATCCATCACCCAAAAGGGTCAAAGGCGTTGGGAAATTAAAGAAAATGAACGAAAAACGCGGCAAAAGGTTACAACCAACCGCCTGTCGCGCGGATCAGCCTGACGGGGCCGAGAAGTCCGGAAGCGAGCGGCTTCCATTCCGACGCGTCGAACTTCTTGTAATTGATGTCAACCATGTTGATATCGGCGAAGTACTTCCAGTCCACCCCCTTCAGGTCGTTCCACCTGATGCGGTTCGCGCCAAGGTTCGTCACCTCGATTTCAAGATCGTTCCCCTTCTCCTTCAAAACCCCTTCCGGAATGTCAAAATCGTACGGCGGCATGAACTTGACGCCCAAGTCGCGTCCGTTCAAGCGAACGCGCGCAATCTCCCGCACCTCGCCGAGTGAGAGCGTTTGTCGGTCTGATCGGCCGCTTTGCGCATCGGCGTCGAAACTTGCGCGGTACAGCATCGTGCCGGAGAAGAACTCGTCGAACGTCTCCCATCCGGCCAGCCTGCCGAGCGTGCGCGGCTCCGGCAGCTCCGGCCCGCCGCAAACGGCGGAGACTTTCCACGGCCCGGCGATTTCTCCGGCGTCAGCGGTCTTTCCGGACGATCCGGAATCTCCGGCGGCCTCAAACCCGTCGCCGACAAGGAAGCGGGAATGGCCGGGGGCGATGACAACATTCTTTACCGCCCGGAGAATCTCGCCTGAAAGCGGATCCATCACGCCGAACTCCCCGCCGCCCGCCGCTACGGCTTTATCGACAGCACCCGTGTTGACTACGAAATACGCCGTCTGGCCGTCCTTCTTCCACCGCGTCGCCAAAAGCCCGGACTTCGCGCCAAACGGCATTCGCCTCACGCCCTTCAAAACCTCTTCTTCGCACTCCGGCGTTTCCGCGCGGGAGGCGGTCCACTTCTCCGGATCGACCACAACCGCATACCTCTTCGCAAGCCCCCCCTTGACCATGCGCGGCGAAACGTAGTCGAACGAGTAGCCCGCCCCGTACAGTTCCGCCGCCACCCTGCCGACAGGCTCGCCGTAGAACCAGTCGCGCGCGTGGACGGACATGTTCACCGTCTTTCCCGGATGCTTCGCGCGGAAAGCCGAAGGATCCCACAGTATTGCGAGATCGTTGTCGGGCGTCCACGTCTGGAATATCGACTGGCACCGCGTGACATACGCGTTCAGCGCGCCCGCCTCGCGCCATACCGGGTTTCGCGGATTCATCTCGAGCGAGGCGTAGAAGCACCAGCCCGGCCATGGCGCGTCGACCGGAGAATAGCAGCATCCGTGGTAGAATACGTGGTTCACTCCGGCAAGGAAGAGCCTGTCCAGGAACGCCTTTATCTCCGCAGGACGCTCGCGGAAATGCTCGTCTATCCACGTGCAGCTTTCGGCGGAAACGAGCTTCGTCCCCTTTGCGTGCGCGGCGGACGAGGCGAACTTCGAAACAAGGATGTCGCGGTCGTTTTTGCCGAACATCTCGGTCTCCGGAATGTCGGCGAGCGCATAGAAGTCGAGCCAGTTGGACGGAGCGCCGTGCGCCTCGTTGCGCGTCATGTATCCGTTTTCGCGACACCACTCCGTCCACACCTTGAAACAGGCGAGCTGCGACTCGTCGACATCCCGGCCTTTCTCCGGCTCCGCGCCGTAGTATTCGTAGCTGTCGTGATAGAACGCGCGGGGGCGCGATGCGTCCCCGCCCCTCCCGAAATGCTTCTCGAACGCGGCGATGTGCCGCTTCATCGCCTCCGGATCGAACGGATCTATCATGAACCCCTGCCCGCCCGGCCCTGCGCGCTTGACTTTCATCCCCGAACTCGCCGCGTGTTCCCTGTCGATCCACGGCCCGCCGAAACACCAGCCGGACCCCATCGTAAGGTCTACGCCCAGACCGTGCTTTTCCGCGATTGCGCATGCCGCGTTCCACCGTTCGATCCACGCCGGGGAAAGAAGCTCCGTCCATTTCTCGCGATAGATGTCGCCCGGGCCGTTCGCGCCGTAGATTGGAATGACATGGAAGCCGCCGAAGCCCTTGGCGGCGAGCTCTCCGCACTGGTATTCGAGGCCGTCCGCGTCCACGGCCGAGCCCATCCACCAGTTGTAGACCCACGGCTTCATTTCGCGCGTCGGCTCGGGCCACGATAAAACCGCATCGCCTCCGCGCACCGCCGGAGCGCCTTCCTCGTTCACGCTCGTGTTCACCGCGTTTTCGATCCGGTCTGGTCTGCGCGCCCGGCCGACGCGGACGTTCTCCAGCGTCACGCCGTCCACGGGCAGACGTTTGTCGCCTCTGATGTCCACTAGTCGTTCGGCCTCTTCCACCGAGACGTTTTTCATCGATAGGTTCCTTATCGGCGTCACGCGCACCTCGTGCGTCGGAAAGTCCTTCCACTGGTAGAGAACGTCCGTCTCGACGGCCATCACCCCGTAGCGCACCTTCTTCGCCTTCACGTTCTCCATGCGGATGTTCTCGACGAACCCGCCGCGCCGCTCGTTGACCTTGACGTAGAAGAGGCGAAGCGCCTCGCTCTCGAGGACGCAGTCGTGCATGTACACGTTGCGTACGCCCCCCGACATCTCGCTTCCGATTCCAAGAAGGACGTGCCCGTTCACGACCGTGCAGTTCCTGATTTCGATGTTTTCGCTCGGACACGCGAGCCGCCACGCATCCCGGTTGCGCCCCGCTTTGACGACCACAGCATCGTCTCCCTGGTCGAATCGGCAGTTCTCGACGAGGACGTTCTTCGTCATCTCGATGTCGATACCGTCGTTGTTGCGCCCGTGGGCGTAGACATCCAGGCCGCGCACGACCGCGCCGTCGCAAAGAAACAGGTGGATGGTCCAGAACGGCGACTCGCGAATCCTGAAGCCCTCGAGCCGGACATTGCCGCAGCGGTTGAACTGGATGAGATGCGGCCTTACGTTCGACTCCGGGATCTTCGTCAGGTCGCGCTCGTCCAACGGCGCATTGAAGCTGCACCAGTCGTACAGCTTTCGCGTAGCCTGACGATGCCCGTCGCCGCGTCCGAACCACTTGCGCCAGAAGCCCATCTTAGGCGCCAGCACGCCCTTTCCGGTGATCGCGACGTTCGTCGCGCCGTAGGCGTAGACGAGCGGCGAATAGTTGAGGCACTCGACCCCTTCCCAGTTCGTCGGCACGGCCGGAAGGTAGAGCGCAGGGTCGTCCGCGAAAACCAGCGTCGCGCCGTCTTCGAGATGAAGCTCCACCCCGCTCTTTAGACGGATCGGTCCATCTATCTGATGCTCTCCCGGAGGAACGGAAACGACACCGCCGCCTGCGTCGGAGGCCGCGTCGATGCGCGACTGTATCGTTTCCCTCATCCCGGCGGAGGGCTCCCCGGCGTACGGTATCTCCTCTTCGGAAAAATCGTCCTTGAGAGGCTTCGCGTCCCCTCCCGGTCCGCCCCAGGGATACGGCTTGAACACGACTTCATCCTGCGGCTTGAAAAGCTCGCACATCCCGAGCTTCTGCCTGCGGGCCGTCTGCACCGCCGCGCGCGCATAGAAATACGCCCCTGTGTCGCGCGTGTGGCATCCGTCATTCATTCCCTTTGGCAGGCGCTTGTACTCGTCCGGCCTGATGCGCATGTATAGCGCGTTCGCCTTCTCGAGTCCAAGTTTCGGAAGCTTCTCCGCCGCAAACTTGTTCAGGTCGAGAAGAGGGACGTTCATCTCCGCCGCAAGTTCGCGAGTCTTTGCGACATACGGACCTATCCCCGCCGCGCCGCCCCGGACGTTCATCACGCCGTCTTTTTCGGAAAACCCGCCCGAGTGCGGAATCGAAGTCGCCAGAACCGGCGATGCGCCCTTCGCGCGGACATCCTCCACGAACGAGCGCATTATCTCCTTGTAGTCGTCTGGAGTGGAATAGCGATCCTTCTTCGCCTTGTTCGCGTCGTTGTGTCCGAAGGCGACAATCACCCAGTCTCCGGGCTTAAGAGAATCTACGATCTTCTGCCAGCGCCCCTCGGCCTTGAAGCTCTTCGCGCTCCGTCCGCCGACCGCCCGGTTGTGGAGCTTCGACGGATCTTTCATATAGAGGGCAAGAGCCTGTCCCCAACCCTGCTGCGGATACTGTTTCGCCGGATTGTAGTTGCACATCGTGGAATCGCCGGCCATGTAGATGTCGGCGTTTGCCGCAAATGCCGCTATCGCAATCGATGCGAGAACCGCCATTTTATTCATTTGTCATTTCTCCTGTTTTGACAGTATTGTTCCTCTGAACATCGCGCCCGAACCGAGAAGCTCGGGGCCGAAATAGAATCCCGGCTCGGCGGGCACGTTGTACCCGTTGTTCTGCGTCGCAACGCTCCACCTGTACACGGGGTCCTCCATGAACGTATGGAACCTGAAGCGCGCGGGCTCCGGCGTAAGATAGACGCGGATCGCGCGGTTGTCCTTCCGCCTGAGAAGCAGCTCCTCGCGCCAGTCGCCTAGTATGTCGGCCGCAAGACACGGCGCACCTTTCGAACCGTGGTTGGAGACGGTTTCTCCTCCGCCGTTCCACTGCTCCTTCACCTGCCGTCCCTTGACCGAATATCCGTAGATCGTGTCGCCTCCGGAATACGCGCTTCTGGTCAAATCCCCCGTCCACCAGATGCCGAAGCGGAGCGTCGCGTAGTAGTTGATTCTCGGATTCGGCTTCGGATGCAGATGTCGCTGGAAAGTCTTCGCGGAATATATTCCGCAGTTCGAGCCGCTGAAGAGTTCCACGCCCGGGGCGGCGGGATCGACATCCATCGCATTGCAGCTTCCGGTGTCGGACGGACCCGTCTTGCGGAGCAGCGTCCGCCCGGACTGCGCGTCGATGAGCGAGACGCCGTACGGAGACGCCTCGTGGCATGTCCACAGACGCAGTCCGCGCGTATCGGGAGAAGCCTGGACGAGATGCAGCGCGTCGCCATGCCCGTACCCCGTCGTCCAAAGTCCCTTCCCGTCGTGATCGACGCACATGTGTCCGTAGAGGATTTCGTCGCGCCCGTCGAAATCGATGTCGGCGACGCGCAGGTTGTGGAATCCCTGTCCGCCGTAGCCCCAGTTGTCCTCGTCGTCGGAACAGAAATACCAGCGCTCTTTGAGTTTGCCGTCCTCGAAGTCGTACGCCGCAAGACACGTGCGCGAATAGTAGCCCCGGCACATGACGGCGCTGATGCGGTGTCCGTCGAACGTCCCGACCGCGCCGAGAAACCTGAACGCCTGGTTGCCGGGATTGCGCGCGTTCCACAGCTTTTTCACGGCATTGTAGTCGCGCCGCCCGATCGCTTTCGCGTCTTCGAGGACCGGCGGCCTGTACGGAATCGTGTCGAGCGCTGCGCCGGTCCTGCCGGAAAAGCAAGTCACGTAGTTCGGCGCGAATACGACATTGCCATCCTCCGCGCGCCAATCCTTGAACTTCGCGCCTTTCGCAAACACGCCGCCCGAAAGCGTACGCCCCTTCCCGTCCACCGTGCCGTCGGCCGTCCTGCACACAACCTCCGCCGATCCGTCGCCGTCGAAGTCCGCCACCATGACGGGAACGTAGTGCGAACCGGAACGGATGTTCGGTCCGAGATTTATTTTCCACAGAGAACGGCTTGTCCCGTCGAGTTTTACGCCTTCCAGCCGCGTCTCGCCCGTCTGTCCGCCCTGCGAATTGTCGCGCGCATTATCCGGCCACCAGATCACGACAAGCTCGTACTCTCCGTCGCCGTCGAGGTCGCCGACGGAACAGTCGCACGGGAAATAGGAATAACGCCGGCCGTCCGGCGTCACGCCGTCCTCCGGAGGCGAAAGCTCGATATCGAAGCCTCCCTGCGGCGAGTTCGAGCGGTAGCGCCACGTTCCGCCCGAGGCAAACGGAATTTCGCGCCCTGCAGCGACGTCCCTAACTTCATATCGGTGGTCTTTACCGTCCGCCCCGCCCTTGTCGTCGAAGTACGTGACGTCCGCGACCGGTGCGGCGTTGACGCGCTTTCCGTCGCGGTACACGTTGAACGCGGCGTCCGGCGGATCGCTCGACAGATACCGCCATGCGACGCGGACCTTGTCCGCCGCGATGCGGTACGCGACCGCGCCGCGCCCCGTCACTTCGCGGCGGAGCCGCTTCAGGTTGTAGGCGGTCGCCGGACGCGGGAACGCGTCCTCCGAGAAATCGCCGCGGTCGCCGAACCCGGTTTCGACGGCCGACGAACCCGTCTCGCGGACGATGCGCCCTATCGCGGAAAAGGACGGGCACTTGAGCGCCGCCCCCTTTTTCAGCACGACGGTCCCGCCCCAGCTCGCGGCCGGACCGAGGACAAGCGTGCCGTTCTCAACCACGATTTCCCCCGTCGCGTCCGGGCACGGATACTGAAGCCCCATTGCCCCGCTCCCCGTCTTGACAAACGAACCCGGTCCAGCGAAAGAAGCGCGCATGACAAGAGGGTGGCGCACGACGGCGCGGACTTTGCCGTCAAGTCTTACCGGCGCGGCGCTTCTGATGTAGCTCGGCTCGAAGGCGGCGATCGCCCCGCCGGAGAAAACAACTTCGTTGGTGCGCCCTTTCGCGTAATTGGAATCAAACCTGAATCCCGCAGAGCCGAGCGCGAGCGCCCCGCCGTCGCGGAGTTCGAATCTTTTCTCGCCGCCGATGGCGCATTGCGCGAGAAGACCTTTGGCGTACACCTTCTTGCGCGCGCCCGCTCCGACGACAGTGGTGTCAGGAAGTTCGTATCCGAGCCTGACGACGGTGTTGGTGTCGATCACGGATTTAGCGGGACGCCGCGCGAGCGCCTCTTCGTGGGCGCGGTAGTCCGCCACCTCCTGTCCGTCGCCCGATGGTTCCTCTCCGGCCGCGCGGCACAGGAGCGCGGCGGCAAGCGGCAGGAATGCGAAGACTGCGCGGCCCGATGCCATATCAGCGGATGAAACCCCTCGTTATGGCCTCGCGCACCGCCGATATGCGGTCTCCGACGCCGAACTTGGCGAAGATGTTCTTGAGATGCAGCTTGACGGAGTCTCGGGTGATGCCCATGCGGTTCGCTATCGTCTCGTTCGTAAGCCCGTCCCGCAGATGCCGCATCACCTCTTCCTCCCGCGGCGTCAGGTTCGGCGTCATCTGCCGCCTGCGGAAAAGCTCCATCACGGCTTCAGGCACGTACTTGCCGCCGTTCACGACGCGGTCTATCGCGGCCGGTATCTCGTTCGCGTCCCGGTCTTTCAGGAGATACCCTTTCGCTCCGAGGTTGAGCGCGCGGTAGACGTCGTTGTCGGCGTCGCTCGTCGTGAGCATTATGACCTTCTGCTTCGGGCGCACGAGGAGGATGTCCTCCAGAACGGCGAGTCCGTCGCGGTCGGGCATGCGGATGTCGAGCAGCACCACGTCCGGATCGGTCTTGATGACGAACTGCGCCGCGCCTTCCCCCTTGGGCCAGTCGCCCGCGAAGGCGAAGTCGTTTTTGTGGACGTCAAGCATGTACTTGAGCCCCATCCTGACGACTGCATGGTCGTCTATTATCGCAACCTTTACCATGTCACACCTCCGATTCAAGTTGAACGCAGGACCATTTGCCCCTCCTGCCCCACGAGAGCGAAAGTCTATTCCTGAGTGCGCGCTCGCGCATTCCGCTAAGTCCGTAGTGGCCGGTCTCAGGCCCGAGCGCGCGGTCGATCTCGAACGGCGCGCCGTCGTTCAGGATGCGAAGAACGAACCCGCCGTCTTTTTTGGGGTCGCACGTGAAAAGAATCGTTTTTGCGCGTCCGTGTTTCACTGCGTTCGTCGACGCTTCGTGCAGAATGAGAAGAATATCCTGGCGCTCACCCTCGGACAAAGACGGCGGAAGCCCCCGCAGACGGTAGCGCGCGCGCACTCCGGTCTTGCCGAGAGAAGCTGCCATGCCCGCTATCGCCTCTTCGAGCGTCTGCGTCTCCCCGCCCACGCTTCTGAGATTGAGCACGGCGCTTCTGACCTCCAGCTTCGCGTTTGCGAGAAGCGACATGAGGTTTTTCATCGCGCTGCGCACGTTTTCCGGCGTTCCGTCGAGCTGCATTACGCTCGCGGCGAGCAGATTCGCCCCCGCGAGATGCTGCTCGATGGTGTCGTGCAAATCCGCCGCCATGCGCCGCCGCTCCGCCGCGACGACCGCAGCCTCGCGCCGTTCGCGTCGGACGCGCAGCCACAGCGCAAGCAGCACGGCGAGGGCGCACGCGAGCACGGTGCCGAGGAAGACGGACGCGTAGACCATGAAGCGCAGCGAACGCCGGTTCCCGAGGGAGACGAGGCCGGCGGCGTTTTCGACCTCGAGCATGGAGTCGATCCGCTTGCCGTCGCGGATGACGGCGCGGACGAGTCCGCTGACCTGGACGGACTCGCCGCGAAGGTCGTCGTCTTCCGTCCGCCACGGCAGCCGTGCCGTCGCGGTGTAGCCGTCCATCAGAAGCAGTATGTCCGACGCATCCCCCGCGTCCGGCGGCGCCGGACGGACTTCGCGGACCGTTCCCTCCAGCGTGACCACCCGTCCGTCCAAAAGGCCCTTGCGGTAGTCGGACTGCTTGGCGACCGGCGGGGGAGAGAGCTTTTCCACCCGGATTACATCCACCGCGTCGGCTTCCACGGACACGGCTCCGTTGCGCTCGAACGCCGTGCCCGACACGAGCACTACCGCACCGCACTCGAGATCCATGCACGGAACTTTCGACACGACCTCAATGCCGCGCTGGTTCGGGTGGTCTTCCGAGGCGACCGTGAAACGGTTGGATTCCAATCCCGACATGAACGTCACGATTCCGCGCACCGACAGTACGCTTCCGGTCGCGATGGTCTCGCGCGGCATGGACAGCACCTCGCTCGGCCAAAGATATTCGTCCGCTGCCGCATTGGCCAAGGCCAGCGTCGAGGCGAAGAGTAGAACGGCTTGATGTTTCATGCGGACATTATATCATATTTATTGCCCCGCCTGCGAACAAATGTCCTTCATCAAAGACCGCGGACTGCCGAGCTCCCGCGGGAATTCCGCGCGGAGCGCATCCATCGCCGCCGCGCTTTCTTCAATCTGCCCCTTGATTTCGCCAACCGGCGCCCCCTCTTTTTCAAGATGCTTCAAAAGTCTCAGCCGCCAGAGATTGGCGTCCAGCTCGCGGGTCGCGGCGAGATGGGCCCTGAGATTCGCGAACCGTTCGAGGTCGCCTTCCGCCAGAACGCCGACGCCGAGTTTTGCAAGAGCGCCGTCAAGAAGCGAGAGCGCGGCGTCCTTCTCGGCTATCACGCGTTCCACATTCTCCGGCGTCGGTTCGAGCGCCGCCCTGCCCTTTTTGAGAAAATAGCGGTTCGTGTATCGTAAAAGAGACTCGCGGCGCGCAACGTTTCCGGCGAATGCGGATTCCGTAGGCGCGCCGAGACCGAGCGGGGAGAACGACGCGACGGACGCCGTTTCGCTCGCCTTCATCGCAGCCGCGACAAGCTTCCAGTCTTTGCCGTAGAGCGGCTCGGCCCATTCGCGCCAGAGCGCTTCGACATCGTCGCATGGATTCCACGAAAGCTGCCGCCAGACGTGGATGTTCACGGAGTTGAGCCTGTCGGAAAGCGCCGCGTACCCGTCGCGCTTGTACGTACCGGCGTACAGCATCACGCCGCATTCAGGGGATACCAGTTGTTTCACCCGGGCGAACTGACGCGCGGTCTGGGCGACGACCGAAGCGGGGAAATACTGGCGTCCGACAGTCTGGCCCGTAATCTGCCACTCGGCTATGTCGCGCCGCGGCGCGACCGCCAGAAGCGCCGAAAACGGCGGGTCGGGCTGGCAGTCGGCGTTGTAGACCTTCGTCTGGAAAAGAACGTCCTTCCCGGCTTTTCGCATCGCCTCGCCCCATACGGAAAGCGGCTCGCCGCTGGGTCCGCCGTATCCCGGCGCGTGGACCCACTCTTCGCCGAGCCAGTGCGAGGCGCCGCTCGACCATGTGCGGACGACAAGTTTTTTCTTGAGCGGCTTGAGCGCCTTCTCCCACGCCGCGACCGCAAACGCGGCCTGCCGTCCCCAGTTCCCGGCGAAACCATTCGCCTTGCAACGGTCGCAGACGCAGTTGAGCCCGTAGTCGTCCCAGAGACAGACAACGACTCCGGCGACCTCTGGCACGGCGATCTCGCGCACGGCTTCCCCGAAGAAATCGGCAGTCGCAGGATCGCTCGGACAAAGCGTCCCCTTTTCCCATGATTTCTCGGGCGACGCGCCTTTCGCCGACGGATGCGCCGCGACAAATTCGTCGTATTTGGCCTTGTTCCACTTCACCGCGTCGCATCCATAGAGAAATCCATACGCATCAACACCGAGCGCCGCGCACTCGCGAAGACGCCTTGCGTCGGGACGGCCCCGCTTGAAGTAGACAGCGTTCGCGCCTGTCGCGGCGATCCAGTCGCGCAAAGACTCCGGCGAGCGGCTTACGTCGAGAGCGCGGGTCTTGAAATGCGGATCGCGCACAAACGGATAGCTTTTGGCGTTCATCCAGCGGTTCGACTCGTAGTTCGCGTACAGAAACGCCCGCGGCGTCTCCGCCTTGACGACAAGACCGGAACGCGTCTTCTCCACAACATATCCGTCGTGCTTCAGCGGCAGGCCGGAAACAACCTGATAGGAGACTGCGGCAGCCAAAAGGAGCGATGTCATTCAACGTCCTTTCCGTTGACCTTGTTGCCTTCAAACACAAGGTTGGCAATCCTGAAAACATCGCTGCGCCACACGACTTCCTTGACCTTCTCCGCCTCGACGACATTGTTCCTGAGCGTCACTCCGTCGGCAAAACTCATGAGTTCCGCAGCCGTTCTGCCCTGCGCATCGTGGTACTGCGACCAGGACTGCACCCGGAAGAATGTCCTGCACTTGCCCTTGCATCCTTCCACAAGCACGCCTGCGTAATGCTGCGGCGTATCGGTGCGCATCTTGAGATTGACCATGTTGACGCAGCCGTCCATCGTGCAGTTGCGCATCGTGACGTTCGTCGCCGCAGGGCATTCCGAACCGAGCGTTAGCGCGCTGTGCGTCGGCCAGCGGAAGGTGCAGTTCTCGACCAGCACGTCCGACGAAGGACCGTTGCCGGGGAATTTTCCGTAGTCGTCGGCCCATGGTCCCTTGCCGCCCTTCACGGCAACGCCGTCGTCGTTGACGGCGATGTCGACATTGCGGACGGTGAAGCGGCGGCACTTGTCGATGTCGATCGCATCGGTAGACGGCCCCTTGAGTTCCTTGCCCTGCGAGTCCTTCAGCACGTCGGCGACAATCGAGCAGTCATGCACGACAACGTCTTCGCAGTCGTAGAAATGCGTCGTCCAGAACTTGGAGTTCTTGAACGTAACGCCGGACACGTCGATATTCTTCGAACGCGAGACGTAGAGGACGCGCGGACGCATCAGCGCCTTGTTTCTGAAATCGCCGCCCGCCTTGCGCGCCTCCGCGCGGCGGCGCCAGAACTCCTCCCACGTGTTCGCCCCATGCCCGTCTATCACGCCCTCACCGGTGATCGTGAATCCGTCACAGTGGTCGGCGTTGATAAGCGCTGGATAGTACTCGCATGTCTCGCCCTCTATGCGCGTCTCGCACATCGGATAGCCGGACGCCTCGTCAGTCCCAAGAATCGTTGCGCCCTTCTCAAGATGCAGATTTACGCCTGGCTTGAAGAACAGCGCGCCAGTCTTGTAGGTGCCCGCCTTGAGGCGCAGCGTTCCGCCGCCCGCCTTGGCGATTTCGTCGATCTCGGCCTGCAGGTCGCGTCCGTCGCCCTCGGGACGCGTCAAGTCGAGTTCGCCGCTTGCCGGGACGTATTCTTCCTTTGGCGGATTCGACGGATCGAAACCCGCATATTTTTCGTTGAAAAACGGCTTGAACTCCTGGTGGATATTCACAAGCTCGTTCATGACGAACCGCGCCATGACCATCGCCCCGTAGATGTTGTGGTGCGTGCGGTCGGTCTTGGCGAAGAGTTTCTTCGCGCCGTCCGAACCGAGCGCGCCGTAGACACGGTAGCTCGCCGCGCCGAGGTCGATGACGGGCACCCCGCGCGCAGAGGCGACACGCTTGACTGCGTCCGCATAGTCTTCGAGCGTGCGCGGCTGCTGGACGCCGGACGCCTCGTCGTAGCGCAGACGCTCCACAGGCGTAATCAGGACGACGTCCGCGCCGGTCTTGCGGATTTCGTCGATGTACCGGTTCAGGAACCGTTCGTACCCGCCGTCGGCGTCGGGCTTGAGATTATCGCGCTTCTGGTCGTTGTGCCCGAACTGTACGAGGACGACATCGCCCTTTCGCGCATGGGCGCAGATCTTCGCGAGCCGACCCTGGTTCCAGAACGTCTCGGTCGTGAGGCCGCTGCGTGCGAAATTCGCGACAGCGACGCCTTTTCCGAACATCAGCGGCGCACACTGTCCCCAGCTGCCCCACGGCTCCGACTGCTGGTCTGTCACCGTCGAATCGCCGCACAGGTAGATCGTCGGCGCGGTGTCGTTGCGCACGATCTCAGGCTTCGGCGGCTCCGCACCGTCCGTGATGACCGTGAGATTGAGGCAGTCGGGATACGGCGCCTCCTTGAAAGGCCCCTTGCCGTTCGCGATCGGGCCCTTCACGCGCGCGGTGAAGGAGACGGCCTTCCTTTCCCCAGGCCGCGTCTCTACGGACGCAGCGGCGATGCGTCGTCCCTCGAACTTGATCCAGTACTTCGCCGCCTTGTCGCTTCCGAGCGTGTAGGTGACATCGTAGTTGCCGACATCCAGCGGCGTGTTCGACTGGTAGCGGTTCCACTTCAAGCCATGCCCCGCCGCGTGCGCCGCGACGCAAATTGCGGTCGTCAAGGCGGCAAACGCGATCTTCATGCTGTCAATCGTTTCCATTCTTCACTTTCAACTCGACGTTTTTTGTCTTTTCATCGGTCTCGATCGTGACGCCGGGAATGTAGCCGACAAGCGCGGCGAGTTCGCCGCAGACGGCCCTCTGGTTCTTCTTGCCAACGCCGTAGATTTCGCAGTTGGTGAGGTTCTTGTCCTTCCCGTTGTCGAGGAAGAGCTCGGTGAACCCTGCGCACGCGTCGATCTCGCGTCCGCCCGCCTTCACCGTCACCATCGGGACGAACGGCGTGGGGCTGAGCTTCCTGAGCCACTTCTTGTTCGCTGGGATCCGCTTCAGCTCAACCGTATACTCCAGCTTCGCGCCCGCCGCCTTGAGCGCCGCAAGAACCGGCTCGTACGCGCAGCACACACCCGTGTTGTCGTCCGGCTTCACCGGCTCGCCCATTCCCTTCGCGAACGCGACCGGCGTGCCGTTCACGCAAACGGCGTAGGGAACGCCTGCGGCGGAACCGGACGACGCAAGATCCTGCACCGCCTCAGCGGAAGTCCGCCGCGCGAACGTGCGCGCGTTTGCGGGATGCGCCTGTTGCGGCGCGGCGGAAAGGCCGCCCTTTGTTTCAAATGGCTTCAATTCAAGTGCGATTTCGCCAGGCGGCGCGATGAGGGCATCGCGCCCTACCATCTTCCACTTTAACATTGCTTTGCCGGGCGTGCGGCCGGCCTTCACGAACACGCGCGCCATTCCGCATTCGATGTTTACGAAGTCCTTGCCTATCGGCGACGCCTCGCCGAATACGCCCGAGTTCCAGCCGCCCATGAAAACCGGGGAGTTTGAAGTTGAAAGTTTGAAGTTTGAAGTTGCGGTATGCTTGTCCGGTTCAAAGGACAGTTCAAATGATATCTTCTCCGAGGCAAACGGGTGGACGGTGCCATTTGCGTCGACGAGACGGAAGTCCACCACAGCGATGTCCGAGCCGTCCGCAAGCCAACCTTTCGGGCCCGTCTTGACGGAAGTCTCGATCCTGCCCTGGCCGACGAACGACTTGACCGTATGCCGCGCGATCTCCTTGCCCGCATTGTCGCGTGCAACGACTTCTGCCGTGCCGGATTCGGTGATGTCCACGTTCGGAAACGCATAGACGAAGACGCGGTCCGGCTTCGCGTTGACGCCCTTGGACTTTCCGTTGACGACGAGCTCGACGGACGCGCAGTGCACCGAGCCGATCGCGTAGACAGTCTTGTGCAGCGGATCGCGCTGCGCCATCTCGCCCGTCTCCTCCATGAAGTGTCCGTTGTACTTCTTCACGGGATACATGTAGTTGTCCTTCGTGAGCTTCGGATAGCTCCAGTGCCCGACGAGCATGACCGCCGGATCCTCGGACTGCATCACGCGGAAGACGTCGAAGTTCTCCTTCGGCAGCCTCACAGCGTCGACGCGTCCGGACGAACGGCAGTTCTCGCTGAACGACTGGCGTCCGTGCTGGTTGGAGTCGGTCCAACACAGCGCCGCGACAGCCGAGTACGTCTTCGCGCCGCGACCGCTCGCGCGCGCGCCGTAGAACTCAGCGTACTCCTTCGCGGTCGAGAGTGCAAAATCCTCCTGCGTCTGATCGTAGACGTCGAAGCCCGTCTCCTTCTTGCCGCCGTTCAGATACCTGCCGCGGTAGTCGTAGTCCGGAGGCGTGTAGTCGTCCCACGAGCGGCGCGGCGATTCCTGGCGCGCATACTCCGTCTCCATCATCGGCAGGAACCTCCCGAGCGCCTTCATCGAATTGAACGCCGGCATCTCGTGGCGGTGGAGCATCGTGCCGACGTACTCCGCCTCCGCAAGCTGCTCCTTCGTCTGGAGCGTGCGGCAGCCCATGAAGCGATATCCATCCGGGTCGATCTGTTTCTTGAGCTCGACCATCTCCTTCATGTGCGCCGGGGAAATCTGGTTGTTCCCCGCCTCCCAGAAGACAACAGACGGCGAATTGCGGAAGTAGATCATCGTGTCGCGCATCGCCTCGACACGCTGCGCCCAGGCGCGCCCCGAGACGTCGCCCTCCTTGTCGCCCGCCGGCGCGGCGTTGACGATGCCGAACTTGTCGAACGCGCGCACCGGCGCGGGCTTGGGCGCGACGTGCATCCAGCGGACGAAGCTGGCGTTCGACTGGCGGATAAGCGCCGCGTCGTAGTCCTGCAACCAGTCGGGTGCGACGCCGATCGCCGCCCACTCGTCGGTGGAGCGCTGGGCGTAGCCCGTGAGCCACGTGTTCTTTCCGTTGATCTTGAGTCCGCCGGACGCCGCGTCGTACTTCACTTCGCGGAAGCCCGTGCGGATCGTCTCCGTGTCGAGGACCTTGCCGTCTTCGCCAACAAGCGAGACGACAACGTCGTATAGATGCGGTGTGTCAGGCGACCAAAAGACGAGTCCTTCTGCCTTGCCGGTCACCTCGATGTAGGCGACTTCGGGAGTGTTCACTCGCGTCGAGGCTGGCGACGACTCGTAGACGTCGCTTTCAAGGGCAGTAGGAAAGACAGTGCTGACATCAGAAGCGTGATTTATCTCACGCAGAGTCGCAGAGAGGCAGAGGTCGCGGAGATGGTGGCCTATCTGGGGCGCCGCCCCAGACCCCGTGCCAAAGACACCCCCAGAAACCTCTGCGCTCTCCGCCTCTCTGCACCTCGGCGTGAGATTTACCGCTTCTCTGACCGAAACTCTAACCTTCACCTTGACTTCTTTCCCGCTTTCGTTCCTCACCTCCGCCTTGACGCAGATGGTCGCCTCGCCCTTCTCGAAGTCGAAGTCCTTCGCCGTCACATAGGTGCCGACCGTCTTGAGGTTGTTGTAGTAGGGAAGGGTCAGATACGTCTTCGAATCCTTGACGACGAGCGAGACGTTGCCGACAAGACCTCCCTGGACCTCGTTGAAGTCCGTCGTGTTCCACTGGTAGGCCGCACCGCTCATGTCGCCCGGTTCGTGTCCGGGGATCGTCTCGTGCGTAAAGATCTTCGAGCCGCGCGCCGCGCAGTTGTCCGTTGCGACGCAGAGGACGTTCTCGCCCGCCTTCAGGAGCGCCGTAACGTCGAACGCGCACGGCGCGATCCCGGCCTCGTAGTATCCGGCGAACTTTCCGTTCACCCAGAGGTACACCGACTGCCGCACGGTCTCGAACGTGATGAACGCCTTGCCCTTCGGTGCGGCGTCGAGCGCAAAGCGCTTCCTGTAGAACGCCATGCCGCGCCAGAAACTCGCCTCGCCTGCATCGACAGCCCGGTCGTCGAAGCTGTCGTGCGCGTTGATCGGATGCGGCACGGATACCGCCTCCCACGCCGAGTCGTCGAACGCGGGATCCTCGACCTTGACGCCGTTCGTCTCAACGCTCGCCTTCGCCTGCGAAAGCGGAATCGTCTTAGGCGCCTTCGTAAAGCGCCAGTCGGCATTGAGCGAATATACGCCGCTTGCCGCGCTGACGGATGAAATCAGCGCGGCAAGAGAGGCAAGGAGTCCTTGTCGGATTGTCATAGAAAAGTTACCGGATAATTACGGCGAACGACGAACCTGCGGAGGCCTTGAGCGTTCCGTTCTTCTTTCTAAGCGCCCACTTCGCCCTGAGCTTGTCGCTCGTCCCCTCCGGGAAAGCAAGCGACGGCGTACCGGTGACGCTCCCGGCCCTGACGATGGTGATCGACGCGGCTGACGCAGGATTTGCGATGTAGACCGTCAAGTTGGAGACATCAGCCGCGCCCGTTGCGACGATTGTCGAATCCGATGCGGTGTCGAAGGTATATCCCTCGGCAAACGCAAGGTTGTTCGTCGTCGCGCCCTCGATTTCGCCGCCATTATCTGCCACCACGTCGAGAACCGTCCCCGCAGGAACGATCAGCTTGCCCGCCTTTACGGTCGTCCAGCCCGTGTACTTCGGCGCGGCGGAAAGCGTCAGCGTGCCCGTGCCGAGTTTGGTGAAACCAGCCTTGTTGCTGGCGGGAATCGCCGAGGACCACGTGCGGTTCGTGTCGCCGTCGTCGAAGACGATCGGGAAGTCGGTCGATCCGACAAACTTCTTCGCGTAATCGATTTCGCTGTTGGCCGACGCCTCAGGCGTGCTGCGGAAAACGCCGTCGCCGGTGAATTTGATGTTGCCGCTTTGCGTATTGGCCGTCACCTCGTAAGTTCCGCTCACGATTTCGACATCGCCGATGTTGCTCGCCCTGCAGGTCAGTTTGGCCGTGCCGACCTTGCGGATGGCGGTCTTGCCGTTGTCTTTTACGGACAGATTCCCGCCGAATGCGCAATTTTCGTTTCGTCCGCCGATTTCAAGGACGACTCCAGCCGGACCGTCTGCATTTACCGACTGCTGATAGACTGTACCGTTCAAGGCACCTATGAAGTACGTCGTGTTCTCGGTGGCGAACATGCTTGCCTTGGCATCGCCTCTGCCAACCACGGTGTAGACGGCATTCGAACTTGTAGCATTCGCACCTGAAAAGTTCGATGTGTCGCGGGAATCTTTGCAGTTGATGACGCTTATGGAGCCTGCGAATGCCGAGCAGTCGCCGCTGAAATGTCCGCCGGCAAGCCCTTGGCGGCTGCGCTGATTGAGAACGATGGCTCCCGATCCGGAGATTGCAGCATTGAAGTAGATGTACCGCCAATCCGACTGACTTGAAGTTGCAGCCGTTTCAAGCGTAAATGTGTTTGACGTCTCTGCAACAACATTGATGGGCGCATCGATCGTGAAGTGCCCTGTTGTCGGTGCGGTCAGCGTGATGCCCGCAACAGACAGCGTACCACTTCCTGAGTATTGGGGACACTGGATTGACGTGCCGCGGAATGTCGCGTCGGCGTTGAGCGTTATTGTCTTTGCGTAGCCGGCAGATGCGAACGTGATGTCTGCTTCCGTTCCGATAACGACATCATCGCCCGTGCCCGGCACAACAGCCGTCCTACCTCCGCCAACCGTCCAGTTCGCGGCATCCGTCCACTCGCCGGAAGCGCCGCCCGCCCACGTAAAGGTCGAAGCGACGCGGGTAGCAGTCAGAACACCTTCCGACTCTTCCATCGTGTATGGACCCACGACAACGAAATCCGTCTCTGCCATGCCGGACGGTATCGTGTATGCAAGCGCGGCGTCAGTGAACAGGAGGCCAATCTTCGCGCCGGTGGAAAGCGTCACATCCGTCAGCGCTGCAGAGATGTCCACATATACAGTTGCTGCGTCTATCGTCACCTTGTTCTGATAGCCTGGTGCGGAACTGGCAGCAACGCCGTCAATCAGCCAGTTTCCGGCATCTTCCCAGTAGCCGCTTGTGCCGCCGTTCCAGACGAATTCAGCCTCGGAAAGCGTCAGCGCCACCGTTCCGGGCGTCGTGAAGTCGTACGCGACAGAATGGACGACGTCGAGTTCGCTCTGGTCGAGCGCGATCGCTGCGCTGGAGGGATTGTTCCATCCCGAATAGGTAAAGAGCGTATAGGGCGTGTCTTCGACCCATGTCGAATCGGCGACAAAGCCGAGCGCACCGCCGGAAACCGCAACCGTGCCCAGCGATTTCCCGACAGGGAGCGCAAGCGTTCCTTCCTCAACGGACACATTGTAGGCGACAGTCGAATCCGAAAGCACCTGCGTGTTGGATCCGGTCTTTGCCACCGTCCAGGCACCCGTCCCGTCCTTGACTGCCAGCACAACGGATGATTCCGCATCCGTTTCGTCGTTGCCCAGCGCGAGCGTCATGGCGTCAGAGGTATTGTTGCGAATCGTTCCCGCACCAGTCAACGCGCCTATTTTGAGCGTGTTTTCCGGGTATGTGCCGTCAAGAGTCATCGTCATCGGATCGGCAATGGACACAGTCGCGTCCGAAAGGTCGATTGTCGAATCGTCGCCATTGAAGGAATAGGAGCAGCCAGCATCGCTGTTGCGAATGACTTTCGGAATCTCCAGCGTCCCCGCGAAGCCGCTCATGTCGCCCGTCGCGGTAAACGAATGGTTGCCGTTTGTATCCGCATCAAGCTTGAGCGTCCCCGTTCCGGAGAGTGCCCCGCTAAACGTGACCTTGGCTCCACTGCCGCGCAGATAAAGCCCGGAAGAACCGTTAGCCGAAAGATTGCAGTCGATCGCGAGCGTTTTACTCGTCATCGTCCTGACGACGACATTCTCAAGCGAAAGAACGCCTGAACCGGAGATTGACTTCACGCTGTAGAGCGAACGCTGTTTGGTGGAGTCCGTCGAGACGAATGCGACATTGCCGTCCACGACGAGCGCATAGCCGATATCAGAACTATCAGAACCTGCATCTGCATTGAACGAAACTTCGGTTCCTGCGGAGAGCGATGCGGGGAAAGTCAGCGTATCGCCGCGCGCCGGCGTTTCGTAAACCGTGAATCCACCCTGCGCATAGACCCAGTTGGCGAGAGTCGTCCAACGTGTATCCGCGCCTTGCGCGACCCAGGTTTTCTGCGACTTGTCCGCAAAGTTGACAAACCGCGTCACATCGCCCGCCGAATCCAGTTTCACCGCAACATCCAGCGCGGCGAGAACAGACGCATCAACGCCGGAAACGGTATCGCCCGGCATCGGATAATTCTCCGTCTGAACCTCATCACCGACCATCCAGTTTCCGGGCGTGGACCATTTGTTGTCTTCTTCCGCGCCAGTCCAGATGAAAGTCTGATTGGCTCCACTGGAGCAGACAACATTGTCGAGTGCAAAAATCTTGGCGTAGTCGTTACTCCTGCTGTAATTTACGTAGAAAAACAGGCGGTCGACCGTCTGGAAGTTGCCGACGCGGATATCGGACAGAACGACAACTCCGTTATCCTGCACGACCGACAAAAACAGTCCGTCCGTCGCGTTGCCGTAAATCGTCACATGCAGCCAGTACGGGGCCCATTGGGAATCAGAAGGATCGGAACCACGACCGCCTGTAGAGAAAGTATTTGTGCAAGACGAGCCTTCTCCATAGATTAGATTGCAATTATACGTCACATTATCTTTCGACCCACCGACGGGTTTGTCGAATGTCGCAATGACATCGTTAGAGCCTTTGATGACAAGCGCGGAGTGACGAGTGTCGGTGCCAACCCCCGGGCTCAAGTAGTAGTCAAACTCAAGTTTGTAGTCGGACAGCCCCGTCACAGACGAAGGGAATTTGTAAAGCGCCCTGTTCGTGTTCGAACTATTTGTCTTTTTGTGGAAACAAAACATCTCGCCTTCAGCCGCGGCATTGCGCTGCTTCTGTTCGGTTTCGCCGGTTATGGCCGTCCCGGGGTCGCTCTCGGATGTGTCGAGGATGTCGCTCGCGACAGATCCGTCGTAGAAGTTCGCCGTATAGGTATCAGCATCGTCAAACGACTGCGTAAACACAGGCGTATATAACTTCGCATGCGCGTGGAATGCAAGGCCCATTGCCATTGTTGCCGCCAGAACCGTCGAATTTTTCATTGTGTTGTACCCTCCTTTTGCAAATTGTGTCACAATGATACCAAACTCCGCCCACCCCCGCACTACCCTAATGGGTGAGAATGAGAGATTTTGCGGCGTCCTGCATTTAGAGGCAAATGCCCTTTTACGTTTAGCAACCGTATGCTTGACGTTGTAAAGCAATTTGTGATATAATTTGATTCGTCGAGTCAAAGGAGCAATCATGGCACAGGTAAATTTCAGAATGGATGATCGGCTGAAGGCCCAGGCAGACGCCGAGTTCCGGCAGATGGGCCTTACTTTTTCAGCTGCGATCACTTTGCTGTGTACGCAGGTCGTGATGAAACACAGGCTCCCGTTCGCCATCGAAGCGGCGGGCGCGCTTGCCGCACCCTCTGCAAGGGGCTCGACAAAAGACTCGCACTTCAAGACACTCCCTTCCACCAAGAACCAAAAAGGGCGCGCTGCAACGCCGGGCGAGCGTTTCCGCGATTTTGTCCGCGAACATCCTATAGACGTTCCGGCGGATTTTCAATGGTCGCGGACTGAAGCCACCGAAAGGAAAATGAGGTGCCTGACATGAGGTTCTTCGACACAAACATCCTCGTCTATGCGGTCGATCCAAGGGATAGCCGCAAGCAGAACATCGCCTGCAAGCTGCTGTCCCATGCCTTGGACGTAAATCACGACGGCGCCATATCGGTTCAGGTGCTTTCCGAGTTCGCCAACATCCTGAGAAACAAGCTGCACCAAAGCGAAGAGCGCATTGAGGAATACTTGTCGTTTTTCTACCCGCTTCTCGGAACGGAAGTGACTGTCGACATGGTGCGGAGCGCCTTGTACATCGAAAAGGAATACGGCATTCAGTATTATGATTCGCTGATTGTCGCGGCGGCGGAAAGGCTTGGTTGCCACGAAATCATATCAGAAGACCTGAACGACGGGCAGCTCTACAGGGGAATGCTGGCCATAAACCCGTTCAAGTAGCAGAAATCGAGAGAATCTCGCCTATTTCGCTCCAGAAGGCTTCCGGCGAACGATGAGTGCCGTATGCGGCGTTGTCCGCCACGCGCTGCGGCTTGGACGTGTTGAGCGCAACGGAATCGAAGCCGAGTCGGAAGGCGTATTCAACGGCCACTGCCGCGGGATCGAGCGAATGAAAGCGGCAGAGCGCAAGGTAGCGGTCGCGGAACGCGAACGCCGCCGCGTCGCGTTCGGGGTTCGCCTCGCGGTAGTCGAGCATGTTCGAGCCCATGAGGAATCCGCCGTTGAATACCGCCGAGTCGATAAGCGTCACTCCGGAATCTTTGAGGCGCTTCACGAAATCAAGCAGATCCGGCGGATGCACGAGCAGAGTAGGCGCACAGGCGAACATCGCCCAGTCAAAGCGTATTCCCCTGTCCCACAGCTCCTTTATGACGCGCCAGTCCTTTGCCCCGATGCCAACGGCATTCACTTCACCACGCGCCTTCAGCTCGAACAACGCTCTGTAGGCATCTTTTATCTCACGCAGAGGCACGGAGAGGCTGAGGTCGCAGAGAGCGTTTTGATCTATGAATTCTCCGCCTCTCTGCGTCTCTGCGTGAAATAAATATTCATCCGGGTCGTGGACGCTTACCAAATCAACCGGAAAGCCACCCAAGAGTTCCTTCGCCTCGGCGAAGCAGCGCAGGATGCCGTCATACGAGATGTCCTGCACCGCGTCCCATTCGAGCCCCTTCCACGCGCCCGGCTCGAACGTCGGCTCCTCGCCGGGCGCAAGCCGGCGCGACCTGCGCCATCCGAGCTTGACGCTGATGTCTATGTCGCTCGGTGTCTTGCCGAGCGTGCGAAGCGCCTTGCCGATGCATTCAAGCGAAAGACCCGCGCCGTACTTTCCGGCGGAGTCGATCGTCGGGTGTTCGTACGCCTTGAACCACTCCGCGGCGACTGCGACCTTCGTCTCCATCGGGATCTCCCTGTAGAGATTGCCAAGGCAGCTCGTGCCGAATATGATCGGATTCAGTCTCATTTCATTCCCTCCAGTCCGTAGACCCTTGCCGCTGTTGCGCCGAGTATCGCCATGCGCTCGGATTCCGAAAGCGGCGAGACGAGCCTGTCCACAAGTTCCTTCCAGTCGCGATAAGCCATCTTCGCCGTCACGACAGGCCAGTCGCTGCCCCACATCAGTCGGTTCGGCCCGAACGCCTCGAGCACCGTGTCGAAGACGCGCCTAACGGAATCGAATCCAGTCCCCACCTCGGTGACTACGCCGCTGAACTTGCACGCGACGTTATCGCGCTTCGCCATCTCGCGCACGAGTTCCGCCCATTCGCCCTCGCGGCCGGGCATCGGCTTCCCGACATGGTCGAGCACGAACTGCTGGT
Source organism: Verrucomicrobia bacterium UBA3841 (assembly GCA_002392765.1). Lineage (GTDB taxonomy): Bacteria > Verrucomicrobiota > Kiritimatiellia > RFP12 > UBA1067 > UBA1067. The sequence goes on from DGHT01000059.1 coordinate 23,829, forward strand.
CGTCCGCCTGGGCATCCACGAACCTTATCGCGTTCGCGAGCTGGCGCTGGAAGACGAGTATGTCGTAGACGAGTCCCGTCCCACGCAGACGCCGCACGCCGCGCATGAAGTCTGGCCGCAGGATAAATTCATCGTCCGGCTCGTCCTGAATGACATGCCTCAACCCAACAAGTCCGCCTTTCTTTGAGCCCTCTGCGCTCTTTGCGGCCAAATACCGCTCAAGCAGATCTCCGAAATCGTCCGCCGCGATCGGAAGCCATCCGACTACTCCGGCGATTGCCTCGCTCTCTTCCGCAGTCTTCAGCAGCGTGTCGGTCTCTTCGATGCACTGGCGTGCCTCGCAGACGAAAGTGCGGTCAACTCCTGCGGACGAGATTTCCCGTTCGAGGTCGCCGGCATTGAAGTCGCGCCGCAGACAGTCGTCGGCGATCCATCCGAACTCGTCGTCCGTGTAGCGCCAGAGGTGGTGATGCGAGTCGACGACCATGTGCGCCTCACGAAACCTTGACGAGGAAACGGCATACCTTCCCGGGCGCGGCGTTCCAGTCCGCGAGGGCCTGTCCGGCGTCGGAGAAGGAGTACGCCTTCGTCAGCATTTTTCCGATAGGAAAGAGGCCGCGCCGCGCGAAGTCTATCACGCGGCGGAAGTTCTGCGGCGTCGCGTTGCGGCTGCCGCGGATGTCGAGCTCCTTCTGGACGAAGAGCTTCGTCTCGTATTCGACCGGCGCCTTGGCGTATCCGATGTACACGACCGTCCCGGCGAACGCAACCTCCTCCACCGCCGCGCGGAACGTCGCGGGGAGTCCGACGGCCTCGATGACTACGTTCGGGCCGCGCCCCTCGGTCATCTCGTCAAGAGCCGCGTGGAGATCGGCCTTCGCGCTGTTCACCGCGTCCGTCGCGCCGAACTCCTTCGCGAGCGCGAGCTTCTCGTCGTCAACATCAACGGCGATGACGCGGCGGGCGTTCTTGCGGGCAAGGCCGAGGACCGCGCCAAGTCCGACGGCGCCACACCCGATGACAACCGCAATGTCGTCCTCCATCGCTCCGGAGCGGTCCGCGGCGTGTCCGCCGACCGTCAACGGCTCGACGAGCGCGACATGCTCGGTCGAAAGCCCGGAGGCGTCGTAGAGCTTCGTCCAAGGAACGACGATGGACGGAAGCATCGCGCCGTCGCGCTGCACCCCGAGCGTTTCGTTGAAGCGGCAGCAGTTGGGGCGCCCCTTCAGGCAGCTCGTGCACATTCCGCAGTTCGTATAGGGCGAGACGGCGACGCGCTGCCCGACCTTCCATGCGTCAGGCACGCCTGCGCCGACCTCGGCGATCGTCGCGGATATTTCGTGGCCCGGCACGCGAGGCAGCTTGACGAGCGGGTTCAGCCCACGGTACGTGTTGAGGTCGCTGCCGCAGAAACCGACATAGTCGACCTTGAGCCGCACCTCGCCTGCGCCGACCGGGCGCTCGGCTTTTTCGACGTATCCCGTTTCTTTTACTCCTGTTATCGCGAAGGATTTCATCTTATGGTTCCTTTTGCATTATGTTAATGACCTATTAAGCAGTTTTGGATTCAACCGGAAAAAACTCTGTCTGTGCGTTTCGTCTTCACGCGGGAAGTTGATGGTGCCTCTCACATATACTTCTTCAGCCGTTCAAACCAGGGCGCATAACCATCGGCGTTGGGATGGAGACCGTCGGGGAGAAGCTTGCGGTCAACCTTGCCGTCGGGGGTCAGGAAATCGCCGCGCACATCCAGAAATACACACCCCTTCTCGTTCGCAAGACGCTCCAGAGACTTGGACACTTCATTGAATTTCCCACTGACGCTCGGAACATTGTCGGCAATCTGCCGGTCGTCGCGCGGCAGGACGGGAACAAGGATGATTCTCGCCTCAGGATGCCGCGCATGAAGCAGCTCCACAATGCGGCGATGCGCGGCGCTTATGTCATCTGCCTTGTCCTTGAAGTTGTTCGTGCCGATCAGCAACTGAATCGCCTTCGCCTTCCAGCCATCCGCTTCGCCATGTTCAAGACGCCAGAGAAGATGCTCGACGCCGTCTCCGGAATAGCCGAGGTTCAGGGCACGCCGTCCGTTAAACGCCTCGGCGAAAAACTTCGCGAGCGGCGGCTTGTCCTCAAGGTTGTGGGTAATCGAATCGCCGATCAGAACAAGATCATAGGGCTTGTCGCCGTTGATGGCGATTTCTGACAGTTTGCCCTGGTGACGCTTCATCCACCAGCTCGTCGGATCAGAATTGCGAACGCGCGGCACGGAAGGCCCCTTCGCAACATCGCCGGCGCCGAATCGGCAGTCGCCGGCGAGCTTCGTGCCGCCGGTGCGGCATGTCGCGAAGAAGAGCCGGCCCGACTTTTCGCGGCCGAGAGCCTTCACGACCGGCGTGTCAAGCTCGATGAGCGGGAAGATCAGGACGAGATCGCCGTTCGCCTCGTCCGTCCCGACGGGCTTCACTCCTGCGCCGAACGCGACCATCGACTGCGGGCCGAACGTCACGCTTTCGACATCGACGTCGGTCAGCGGATTGAACCCGCGCTCCTTCATGATGCGCATCTCCCATCCGCGGCGCGTCTTCCGGAATGTCTGCACGCGGCGTCCGGGATTCACCGGTATCGTGATGTTCTTCGACGAATGGATGTCGCCGCCGCGGTCATCGCGCTTCACGCAGTCAATGACAGCGAAATTCGCCTGGAAGACGCGCCCGTACACATCCGTCGTCACGCGCATGCGCTCGTACTTGAACCACTCGTTCGTCACCCCGCCTGCAACGCGTGCGATTCCAGGCCTGTACGCCTCGCCCGGCTGGGTCGTCCAGTTGAAGCCGTCCGGCGACGTGAGATACCACGCGACACGCCCGAGCCAGTCGTTGACGACAAGGTGGTACTGCACCTCGTCGCGCCACAGGACGGGATCCTCGAAGCGCCCCGCGACGTCGGGATACACGCGGCCTGTCATCATCACGAACGGCTTGATTCCGTCTTCGCTCAGCCATATAGCCCCGCCACGGCAGACCGCGAGCACCGAGCCGTCGGGACGCCGCGTGAAGGAGAAGTTCGACTCGCCCTCGATGAGCTTGCGCCCGTTGAGGTCGAGCGGCAGGCGTTCGTATTTCCACGGACCGTTCACCGTCGCGGAGCGGTAGACGTGCGCCTGCGACTTGGAATCGATGCAATAGACGGCGAAGGATCCGTCCTTGCAGCGGAAGAGCTCCGGGTTGTGTCCCGGACCAAGCACCTCGACAAACTTGAAGTCCCCGTCGGAACGGGACGACACGCAGTGCGCTATCTCGCTGTTCGGCCAGAACATGTGACCCTTCGGCTCCGACTCCTTCCAACGCGCGACGAAAAGATGGTACCTTCCGTCGACATAGACGATGTTCCCGCCCCAGTAGGAGTAGTCGGGTTCCTCCATGCCGTTGCGCACGTCGCGCGGCTTGACGTTGTCGCCGCCCCAGCATTCGGAGGTCAGCGGACCGATCGGCTGCGATTCCTCGAAGCGATCCATGAAGCGTCCGCCGGGGACGATGCGGTCCCATCCAGCGGGGCGCGGACGCTCCACGGACTGCGCAAACAAAATCTGCGGCATGCAGAAGGCAATGGCGAACAGCGAGTAGGCAGACAGACTTTTCATGTTTGACAAAATATTTTGGATGATTACCTTTGAGTCTTAAGACCGAGCGCGAGCGGCGCGAAGGCGGCGGATGTCACCTTTAGCGTCACTTCGCCGGGCTGCGCCTTCGAGCGCAGGATGACGAGCAGCGAACCGTCGCGGAGCTGCTTTTCGTCGGCGTTGCGGAAAAGGAGGTCGGTGCGTTCGTCTCCATCGTCGACGGCAAGTAGCGTCGCCGCGCCGGAAACCTCGAACTTGACGGAATCCGCCGCCGCGCGTACACGACGTCCCGCCTCATCGACAGCCGTGACGTGCACGTAGAGAATATCCTGTCCGTCGCCCTTCCAGCCATCCGCGTTCTCCACCGCAGCCTCGAGCCGCACCGCCTTGCCCGCAGTCTCGATGACGCGGCGCGCGACTTCCTTCCCGCCTGTGCGCGCGACAGCCTCGATCCTGCCGGGCTCGTACTTCACGTCCGTCCAGCGGAGCGCGTGCGCCGTCTTGGGATCGGTCTCGTTGTTCTTCTTCACGCCGAGCGACTTTCCGTTCACGAACAGCTCCGCCTCCTCCGCGTTCGTGTAGACGTAGACGACGGGCAGCACAGACCCCTCCGGGAAGGTCCAGTCGCTCACCGCGTTCATGCGTCCGACCTTGATGTCGTTCCACACAACCGCCTCGTCGCCCTTCGCAGGCTCGACGACGGCGATCTCCGCCATCGGTTCGGACGCGAGGAACGACTTTATCAGGTACGCTGTCGGGAACGGATCGAGCGTCCTGTTGAAGAACGAATACGACCACCCCTTCTTCGGCCAGACGTCCGACTCGCCCCAATACTCGATCGCACCCCACCAGCAGAGTCCAATGGAATGCTCGCGGTCCATCGCGACATACGGACGCTGCAGCGCGTGGACGCTCGCCTCGGACTGGAAGATGTTGAGCTCCGGTGCGTGGCGCTTGTAGGACGGATAGTCCTCGTAGCAGTAGTTGAAGCTCGCGATCTCCGTGATGCGCGAAAGCTCCGGAGGCTTCGGATCGTCGTTGAAGCCCTTGTCCTTCCTCGTGACGGACCCTTCGCGCGCGGGGAACATCGCAGCGGTTGTCGGACGCGTCGCATCCCAGCGCTTCACCATCGTGTCGAAAATGCGGTATGCGGTGACACCCCAGTCGTCGGTGTCGAATCCGCAGATGTCCTCGCGCATCTGCGTCTCGTTGCCGATGGACCACACGATGACGGAAGGATGGTTCCTGTCGCGCTTCACCCACTCCGTGATCAACTGCGGCCATATCTCCATGAACGGCTTTCGCCCGTTCCAATAATGCGTGCCAGTAGTCCACTTGTCTATCAGCTCGTCCACGACCAGCAGGCCCATCTCGTCGGCGAGGCGGAGGAAGCTCTTGGAGTACGGATTGTGCGAGCAGCGGACGGCGTTGAATCCGAATGCCTTCATCGTGCGGAACTGTCGTTCGATGCCGCGGTCGAAAACCGCCGCGCCGAGCGCGCCGAGGTCCGCGTGGTTCGCCATGCCCGCGAGAAAGACCTTGCGTCCGTTGAGCTTGAAGCCGAAGTCCTTGTCGAACTCGATGGTGCGGATTCCGAACCGCTCCTTCGCGCGGTCCACTACCGTTCCGTTCAGCTTCAGCGTAGCCGTCGCGGTGTAGAGATTCGGCGAGTCGATATCCCAGAGTTTCGGCGCGGATATCGCGGCGCGCGGAAGCTCCACCTCCTGGTGCGCCTTCTTGCTCCAAGGCGCAACGGCGCTTTCGCGCGCCACGCGCTTGCCGTCCGGATCGAACACCTCGAGGATGATCTCAAGCTTGTTCTTCCCTCCCTGCCCCCTGTAGCCGTCGAGCTGCACAATCGCGTCCGCGAACGCCGCGCCGTCCTTCACGCCGGACTTGATGTAGAATCCGTTGCGCGAGACGGAGACCTGGCTCTTCACGACGAGATGGACGTCGCGCACGATGCCGCCGCCCGTGTACCAGCGCGAGCCGCCCGACCGTCCGCAGTCGGCGCGCACGGCCAGCACGTTGTCGCCTTCCCAATTGAGCTTCGAAGTGAGGTCCGCCCAGCAGCCGAGGTAGCCGTATTCCGTGGACGCGATCTTCTCTCCGTTGAGGAAGACGTCGCCGACGGCCATGATGCCCTCGAACTCCGCGAAGACGCGCTTCCCCTTCCATCCCGGATCGGCCTTGAAGTGGCGGCGGTACCACGCGACCTTAAGCGGCTTGTAGCCGTGTGACGGACGAGCCCCCTTGTCCCAGGGAAGCTCGAACTGGAAGTCGTGCGGAAGGTCGAGCCAGCGCCATTTCGCGTCATCGCAGTCCACGGAAGCCCACGAGGCGTCGTCGCCGAGCCGGAACTGCCACGCGCGGTTCATCAGCGTGTCGCTTCCCTGGAACTCCTCCAGCGCCAGACTTTTCCCGTCGACGGCCTTAGACGCATCGGGCCCTCCGTCCGCAAACGCGAAAACAGAGATGGAAACCGCGGCAATCGCGGAGAGGAACGGGCGGCAAATCTTGATTTTCATGCCATAATTCTACCAAATCCCGCCCTGGCTGACAATACCCAGTCGGGTACTATAGGCACGGCCGATTGCGCTACTTCACCCTCACGCGCAGGAAAAACGCGGCCGGCGCACCTTCCGGCGTGACTGTCGCCTTGGCCTTACTCGGCTCTCGCTTACGCTCGGCTATCCGCTCGCTTCCCTATGGGTCGCTCGCCCCTCACTTCGTTCGGCGGTTATGTCGGCGGTGCGTTCAAGCGTTACGGACAGCCCTTCGGACGAGAACGCGGACTCGTCCAGTTCCACCGCGCCCATACGCTACCATTGACTTTACCGCTGCGTCTGTGATACAATATACGGCGCTAAAGGGTAAAAAATTGCGCCCAGACGCAGTCTGTATCCCTATGAAGGAGCAATATGCAAGTAAAGCGCGACATATTCTTGAAGAGGTTGATTGCCCGCCGGAGAAACGGCATGGTCAAGGTAATCACCGGTCTTAGGCGATGCGGCAAGTCGTATCTCCTTGGGGTTCTTTACAAAGACTACCTTCTTGCCGATGGGGTTAGGCAAGATCACATCATTGAGGTTGCTCTGGACGAGCCGGGCAACTACAAATACCATAATCCATTGAAGCTTGAAAAGCATCTGAAGCGTCAGATCAAGGACAATGGCGACTACTATGTTTTCATTGACGAAGTGCAGTTCGTCAAACGGATTAAGGTGCGCGATTCTGAACTTAAGGAAAAGGACGAGATCACTTTCTACTCGGTCATAAATTCCCTCATGCGGAAAGAGAATGTGGATGTCTATGTCACAGGCTCCAATTCAAAGATGCTTTCAAGCGATATTCGCACGGAGTTCCGTGGACGTGGCGACGAGGTTCGCCTGTCGCCGTTCACCTTTTCGGAATTCATGCAGGTCTTCCCTGGCGATGCGAGAGACGGATGGGACGAGTATGTCGTTTATGGCGGACTTCCACTCGCCGTGCTGGCAAACGGCCACGAAGCAAAAAGCCGGTATCTGAAGAATCTTTTCGAGGAGACGTATCTCAAGGATGTTGTTGAGCGCGGCAAGATTCGCAAGCCAGAACATCTTGCCGACGTCGTGGATGTGCTGGCATCAAATATCGGCTCTCTGACGAATCCGCTCAACCTTGAAAACACCTTCAGGACTGTAAAACATGAGGCGCTGAAGTCAAAGACCATAGCGTCATATATTGGCAAACTGAAAGACGCCTACCTGATAGAGCAAGCGAAGAGGTTCGACATCAAAGGACGCAAGTACATATCCGCCCAAATGAAGTATTATTTTGCCGACCCGGGACTGAGGAATGCACGGCTCGATTTCCGGCAGATCGAGGAAACGCATTTGATGGAGAACATCATCTTCAACGAACTCAAGGTACAGGGGTTTGATGTTGATATCGGCATCGTCGAGTCCTTTGAGAAGAACAAGGCGGGGAATGGCATCCGCAAACAGCTTGAAATCGACTTCATGGCCAACAGGGGCAGGGAGCGGTATTATGTGCAGTCGGCATTGAACATCGACGATCCAGACAAGGCGGCACAGGAAAAGCGCCCGTTCACGAAACTTGGCGATTCATTCCGAAAGATCATAATCGTCAAGGGCAAGATGCCGCCGCGAACGGATGAGAACGGATATGTGACGGTCGGACTGATAGACTTTCTGCTCTCGCCCGGCTCGATTCTGGCGTAATCGCGGCAATCTTGCAGGCGTGAAAACAGATGCATTGCCGTGCAACGGGCATTTGGCAGCTCGCTTCAGCGGGCAATGCCGCGCGGTGCGCAGCTTGGTCGTTTCCGCCGCGTAAGTGAGACTACTGTCTAAAATTCGACAGCAGACTACTTCACCCTTACGCGCAGGAAGAAGGCAGGCGTCGCGCCGTCGGGCGTGACCGTCGCCTTGGCTTTTCCGTCGGCTACCCGAACAGTTCACCTCCAATGCGTGACCATGGGACATACTCAACGCCGGACCGCACCTGCGACAATCTGCCGCCATAGACAACGCAAAGCCGAGACGCGCCGGGAATCGCCGCAGAGATGCGCTTAAGCGTCTCGCCCCATTCCGCGCTCGGCGTCTGCCCGCTCTTTATCTCCACAAGCAATCTGCGCGGACTGCATTCGTCAAGAAGGTCGATCTCCCGCTGCGCTCCATCTCGGTAGTGAAACAGCCTGTCGGTCACCCCGCCGTTGGCGTAGTGCTTCCAGAATTCCGTCATAACAAAAGTCTCGAATATGGCGCCGCGAAGCGGGTGGTTCGCCAGCTGTCCGGGTGAGTCCATCCCGAGAAGATAGCATACAAGCCCCGTGTCAAGAAAATACATCTTCGGCGTCTTTGAAAGACGCTTGGAGACATTCGAGAACCACGGGGAAAGTCGTCGAATGATATAGCTTGCTTCGAGGATGGAAACCCATTCCATTGCGGTCTTTCCGGCGATTCCACAGTCAGCCGCCAGATTTGCCGCATTCAGCAGCTGGCCCGTTCGCCCGGCGCAGAGACGGAGAAACTGCGAAAATCTGGAGAGATCCTTGACCTTCACAAGTTCGCGCACGTCGCGCTCAAGATAGGTCGCGGTATAGAATGCAAGTGCCTCGGTCGGATTGAGGTTGTCATGGAAGATTCGCGGGAAGAAACCTCGCCACAGGGTCTCCCAGACATCCTGGCCGCCGCCTAGTTCTGCGAGCGAGAATGGCAGAAGCGAAGCGAGCGCAGTCCGTCCGGCAAGCGACTGAGACACCCCTCTCATTATCTGAAGATTCTGGCTTCCTGTCAATATGAACCGCTCGTGCAAATCTTACTTTGCAAGTAAGATTTGCACGAGCGGTTCGCCAAACATGATTGCTTACGCTACTTCACCCTAACGCGCAGAAAGAACGCGGCCGGCGCACCGTCGGGTGCGATCGTCGCCTTGGCCTTTCCGTCGGTGGTACGAGTAAAGTTGACGGTTAGGCCATCAGAGGAAAATTCCGATTCGTCCAGTTCCGCCGCGCCTTCGATGCCCAGAACTTCCGCCAAACGAGCCCCTTCGCCAATCTCCGCGTCGGCGATGCTGACGGTAAGGTCGAACGCGCCGCTTGCCGTGCTTGACGGCGCTATGGATTCGATCACGATATCTTCGCTCGCCAAGGCCGTTACCTTCGTCATCAGCGCTGGTGCATCCAACGCATACGAGAACCAGGCATTGGGCGCATCGCGGACAGTCGAATGCGACAGCCCCTTGCCATCCACCCAGTTGCGGAACGCCGTATATGCCGCCGTGTTGCCGATCTTGTCCGACAACCGAACATCCGACAGTCCCGCAACAATCGCATGTGCATCATTGTCCGTTGCCGTAACATCAAGCGGCGGGAGAGGATCGTCGGGTGTCCAGACGACGTTGTCCAGCCATGCGCAGTCCGCACCGCCGCCGTCGCCCTCTTCGTCCTTCACGTAGAGCCATGAAAGCACGTGCCGCCCGTCGCCAGTGACCGTAAACGTTTTCTCCGTCCAATCCGCGTCACCCATCAAGTCGCCCTGCTGTTCGCCGTCAACGCAGAACGCCAGCCCGTCATACACGATCTTCTTGACGATCTCGCCGTCAACCTTGCAGCGGAATGCAATCGTTCCAGACCCATACACAACCGTCTCAAGACGGCTCGTCTGGCTATGCGTGACTTCGCCGCTCCGCAGGGCGTAACCGTCAGCGGACACACCCTTTTCACGCACCCACTCCGTATTGCCGCCCATCGTGAACATGCGTTCCGGACAGTTGAGATGTTCGCCATACGTCCATGTCGGCCTTGTCACGGTGAAGGACGCGACTTCGCTGTCGAAGTAGTTATCCTTTACGGCAATAGCCTTTATGGTCGCGCTCCCCTCTATCTCAAACGGGCCTTGGTAGGGACGGCTCGCCAAGCCGCCCGCCTCCGGCGCACTTCCATCCAGCGTATAGTAAACCGTCGCCCCGCCGTCCGCCGCAATCGTCACGGTGGCGGAATCCGCCTCGTAGGTTTCTGGCGCGGTGATGACAGGAGCAGAGAGCGTGTTCGCCGCCCACACCGCCGTCAGCGTCTGCGCCGTCTTCTGGTACGGACACGCCGCGCCTGCCGCATAGACTTTCTCGCCATCGCTCCATCCCGCAAAGGAATGTTTCGCCAAGAACAACGTACCGCAACCGGGCAGCGTAACGGTCTCGTCGTCCGCATAGAACGACATTGCCGCCGGTGCTTCGCCGTCTGTCGCCTCGCCGCCATCAAACGTCAGCGTGACACGCGGCGCGACGACGACATGCTTCACCCAGCCGCAGTCTTCGCCGGCAGAGTCCTGTTCGTCCTTCTGATAAATCCAACGGAACGTATGTTCGCCATCACCCGACACCTCGTATGATTTTGTCTGCCAGCCCGTCTCGCCGCAGATGAAATCCTGCCGCACGCCGTCAATCTCAAAGGAAAGATAGTCGTACAGATTGTTCTTGAACAGCGGTTCGCACGAGCATTTCCACTCGAACGAAACGCGACAGTCGTTCGTGCAGACTGCGACAATGTTTGTCGAAGCACTATCTTCGGTAGTAAGCGTCTCGTTGAAGAACTTCATGTTCTCGTCATAGTAGATGATCTGCAAATCGTCGGCACAGTTGGCGAATGTATTGTAGCCAAGATTCCCCTTGAAACGTCGCGGCACGTATGCAAGGCGAAGGGATTTGCAACTTTCAAACACCCATCCAGCCATGTTTGTCACACTCAACGGCACAAAGACCGTTTCAAGTCCGCTTCCACGAAATGCCGCGTCATCAAGTTCTACGCCTTCGGGGATCACCATGGTCTTTAATCCCGTGCAATTACGGAATGCGTATCCACCTATACGTGTAATTCCTGCATTCAACGATACGTTAGTCAGCATATTACAAGCGTAGAATGCCCCGTCATTAACAATCGTCTCGTCGAGGAAGACCAAATCAGTCAATGCGGAGGAGATGTAGTTGGTTGTCCAAGTGCCATTATTTAGACTTTGCCGAAGCTGCACAAGTCCTGCGGCAGGATTCTTTCCAAAAATACATCCGAATACTGACTCTGGCGTATGCGGTACGCCACCTCTCTCCGAACCGACAAACGGCAATGTCATGCTTTCTAATCTGCCGCATCCCGAAAACGCGCCCTTTGCAATATTCGTCACGCTATTTCCAATCACTACGCTCGTCAGATTGCTGCAATTCTCAAAAGCGCCATGCGGGATTATTGTCTCGTCAGTTATTGTAACCGACTTTAATGATGCCGGGATATAAGACGTACGACCATGCCCATCACCGAACCATTGCGTCACTTTTATGCAATCGACACCATTAGCTTGACTCGTTGCAAAAAGCCAACCTAATGTTGTGTCATTGCTGAAACTATTTCCACGTCGAGAACCAATAAACGGCAGCGTCAAAGTTTGCAAACCATTGCATCCCAACAAAATCTTTGTCTCAATATTTGTGACACTTTGCGGGATTGTCAGATTCATTAAACACTTGCAATTAGCAAACGCTCCTTCCTCAATCTTCCCAACACCCTCGTTTATATGAATCTCATTGAGAAAACTGCATTCTCTGAAGGAACCACTTGACAACAGCGTTTCGCCTGATATTCTAACGCATTTCAATGAACTTGGAATATAGCGCGTAACGGAGGAACTTCCATCATATATCTGCACCACTTTTGCAAGGCCATCAGATGCCGATACGCCAAATATATGACCAAGCACAGACTCTTCCGTCCCCGTATTACCACGTTGTGAGCCAATGAATGGCAATGCCAGGCTTCTCAATCTTGTACAGCACGAGAAAGCATACTTGTCAATATTCGTTACGCTATTCGGAACGATCACATCCGTCAAGGATTTGCAATTGTAGAATGCATCTTGCCCAATTCTTCGTACACTTGAAGGAATCACAACGTTGGTGAGCGACGTGCATCCCTGAAACGCTCGCGCGTCTATTTTTTCTACATGTTTGGGTATTAGCATTTCTTTGAGCGAAGTGCAATCGCAAAAAGACTTACCCGCAACATATTCAAGATTTTCCGGCAATAAGACCTCGCCCAAAGCGGAACATCCCGCCACTGCCGAACCGCCCATCTGACGAACGCAATCGGGAATGACGAGTTTTGTCATTTCATCGCATCCATACAGCGCATAATCATCAAGCCTAAACACCTCATAGCCGCCAAGTTCGCTTGGCACAGTCACTTCGCCGACGGGCTTCGGGAAAACCGCCGCCGTCTCTGCGACCTGCGACCCAATCCACGCCTTGCCGTCTCGGACGAAGTATTGCCATGTGTAGTCGCCAACCTTCTCGGTTTCGGCAAATAATGTTATTGCCATTGTCAGCAAATGCATAACGATGCCGACCGCAAGTAGTTTGTTACTTTTCACGCTTTTCTCCTTATTATTGCATATCAGAATATGCCATCTGTAATTATCATTGATCAATGACACCTTTTAAATAGAAGATTTCATCTGGCTTGCTATAGTCTGTTAACGTCATACTATCATCATTATTGTAAGTCTGCACAGCATATCTTCTCGAAAACTTTAATTGCGCGGTAAATGACTTCTCTTTACAATCCCAATCTTTTGCAGCGCATGCGATATTTACAGGAATAGAATCACGAGCCACGTCATCTGCCGAAAGATTGACTGACTTTTGTGAACAGCCCTCTGCGCAAAGTTTCTTCAATATCTCGATGTGAGTTTCTTTTGTTAATACTTTCTTGAATTCATCTCCTGCAGCTGGAAATGGATACGGAACATCAATTGACAAGTTGAATGTATGCCACGAAGACAAATTTGATTTCCGATCTTCCTCATCTCTAAACACTTCGACTTTGATTTTCATCTTTTTCGTTCCATTCCCGCGCCGGTTGTTGAACACTCCTCTTGCGGCGCGGTTGGCAAGTGTCGCGTGTTTCCATATTGATATTTCCCGTCAGACCTGAAATCTGACATGGGGATCTTGTTTTATTTTCTCGCACCGCTATTCTCACGTCATCCACTCACGGTGCCGGATCAGAGTGGCGTGCTTATATTTCCACCACTCGGCAATCGAACGAAAAAAGAAAACCTCCCTTCGTGTTCATCTGGAGGCCCTGAGATTGCCTTGTAGGAAACACGAAGAGAGGCGAACGCATTATGCGTTTTCCTCTGCAATGTGTCGTCCTACAAAATTTCTCAGGTTTTCCAGATACGACCGCTTTGCAGCGCAAATTGTCTATGCGGCAGACCCGTCCTCCGTAGCCCCACAGGGCGAAGGAGGATGTCCGCCTATGTACCGGTTAGTGACTGATTGCCGTTCCTTTCATTTGCAGTTTACGGTTTGAGATTGGTTACAAAAAGTCTGCCATATTTGCAGGGGGCTGCGTTGGCTCAGGCGGCAGTGTTGCGGCGACAGCTTTCACTTTTTCACATTCGACCGGAATGTCGTTTTGCAGTATATCCCAAATAGTGTCGTAATCTATGTCGGCATAGTCATGCACAATCTTATGCCGGACACCGGCAAGTCCCTTCCAATCTACTTCAGGATTCTGAGCTGCAAACTCACGGGTGATGTTATTGGCCGCCTCGCCAAGTACCATCAAATTAAAGAGGATCATCTCAGTTGTGTTTTCATGCCGCCGCAACTGGTCGCGCTCCAAGCCCCTGCTCAGCTCGGATATGCGTTCCATCGCATCCAGCATGTGCCGAACACGCGAATCATCACGATAAAGCGAAGGATTCGTCATATCGGCACGGCCTCCTTGCAAACACGATGCGCAAAGCCAAGAGACTGCGGCAGAATCCTAGATGCCACAAGATCAACTCTGCTGCCAAGCAGTTTTTCATATGCGGATGACATTGCTCGTTCATTACGCCAACTATACTCGCCCGGCATCCATTTGACAAGAAAGTCCACATCGCTGTCGGGGCGCTCCTCCTTTCGGGCGCAGGAGCCGAAGACCCAAAGCTTCTCTGCCTTGTGTTTCTTTGCGATAGCGTATATCTCGTCACGCTTCGCGCGTATCTCGTCAAGCATGCACATATCAGATACAAATATTATATCAAATTTTCCCTAGCAGATTGATCGGACTTGAAATCCGACGGCATGTTCAGACTGCCGATAATCTGCGGAATTCTTTCTTCCAACACTTTCAGGTCGTTCTGCACAGTCGCCCATACAAGACTATAGTTCACCTCGTTGTACCCATGTATGAGGTTGTTACGCATCCCTATAATCGCAGCCCACGGAATTTCGGGATTGGCGGCGCATATCTCTTCGGAAACATGGTTGGCCGCTTCTCCGATTATCTCCAGACACCTGACTACATTACCCTGCTTGTCTTCATCTGCCATGAACATCTCGTACGACAGCTCGCCTACCGACCGATGTATACGTTGAACAGCCTGCAATATATGATGCAGACGCTGGGCGTTCTTCACAGATTCGATATCCGTCATAACGCCACCAGGTCCTTTCTCACGGTATAAGCGAAATAGGGTTCCCTAGACAACGCATCACTATCCACGACATCTACGCCCTGTCCTAAAATGGAAGACAATCCTGACTGAATTGCTCCTTGATCGAACAAAGATGCCCCGCTACTAAACTTCACGAGAAAATCAATGTCGCTGTCGGGGCGCTCCTCCTTTCGGGCGCAGGAGCCGAAGACCCAAAGCTTCTCGGCCTTGTGCCTCCTCGCGATAGCGTATATCTCGTCCCGCTTCGCGCGTATCTCGTCAAGCATGCACATATCAGATGCAGACATTATACCAAATTTCCCCTTCTACGACAATACCTTGCAGCGCAAAATCGCAACGAGGCCCGCCTATGTACCGTTTAGCGACTGATTGTCGTTCCTTTCATTTGCAGTTTACGGTTTGAGATTGCAATCTATGCCGCGCGTTGCTGCATATAAAGATAGACCTGTGACGCGCGGCTTTCGCTAACGAGCGCCGTCCTGGGGTTTAAAAGCTTCCGATAGAAACGAGAGTTATACACCTCGCGCAGAGCTTCCTTTTCAGAAACTTTGAATTTCTTCACAAGCGCAAGCGATATTTCGGCGACTGCCTTCTCCACAAGATGCCGGAACGAGACCTTAGACACGGCGCACCTCCTTCAATATCAATTTAAGCAGAGCTTTGTTTGTATGAAACGAATACTGCAAGGCATAATGGTAGAGTTTCACTACAGACGCCC
>DGHT01000025.1 GCA_002392765.1 Verrucomicrobia bacterium UBA3841
CCTTAAGTTAGCGGCATTCGGGTCTTGTCTAATCGGAATATGGCAACCCTCAATGAGGCGGCGGGGGCGGAAGTGTTGCCAATGTGGAAGTGTTGCCAATTGGGATTGGGAATGATGCAGTTGAAAAACCTGCATATCTGTCTCACGCAAAGTACGCTAAATTCGCAAAGCAACCCTAAAAAAGAACCTTTGCACACTTCGCGAACTTGGCGTGAAATATATTCGGTGGCAATTATATATAGTGGCAACAATTTCATAATTTAATAATTTCACTATTTTGAAACGAGCGGGACATGGTTGCATTGACGCGTCAGACTTTTTTTTGATATAATTTCCCAACTGATGGAATTTAGGCTTACAGGTCAATAAGCCCTAATTCTCCACCAAAAGGACCAACACAATGCATACACTGAAGAATCTTGCCATCGCCGCCGCCATGGTCGGCCTCGTCGCGTCTGCCCAGGCCGAGTATTATCCCGGCTCCACGGACTTCGAAGAGCGTTGTCAACTACAAACTTTCGCAGACCATAGCATAGAAGATGTTCAGTATTAATAGAAGCGCAGTTGCGTGCATAATCGTTCTTGCCGCGTCATTGACGGCAATAGCCGTACCATCGGAGCAGAAGCCGCTTCGGTTCATGTCATTCAACATCTATGGGGCCGGATACGGAGGATTTTCCGCCGAAGAGCGCGAAGGCCGTGCAATCTCGGTCGTGCGGCGTCAGTCGCCGGATGTCATCTCGTGGCAGGAGGTGAACGCAGGCTGGTGGCAGAGCCGGCTTTTCGGCGACATGACGGAATATGGCGTCGTGCGCGGCGACGAGGATGCGGCTCTCGTGCGCGCCGGCGCGAATCTCGCGGAGCGCCGCGCCAACTGGGTGAACCACGAGCCGCTCATGTACCGCAAGGACCGTCTGGATCTGCTCGACTCGGGACTTGACTTCTACCATGTTTCGCTCCAGGTCGAGAAAAGCCTAACATGGGCCGTTTTCGCGGACAGGACCGACGGACGCCGCTTCATTGCCTTTGCGACGCACTTCTGGTGGCAGAGCAACGGCGCGGAGTCCGACGCCATCCGCGAACTTAATGCGCGCCACGTGCTGGACCGCATCGCGTCCGTCCGCGCCAAATGGGGCGATCTGCCCGTGATCGGCGGCGGCGACTTCAACTGCGAGGCCGGTTCGCCTGCGCTTAAGGCATTCGCCGCCGCAGGATACGCCGACGCGGGCGAGGTTGCGCCAGTGCGGTCGAAGATTCCGTCAGAGCACGGCAAGCTCGTGCGCGACGAACAAGGGCGCTGCCGCGGACGCGTCGGCAAGGCGGGCGAAAAGGGGCATCGCATGCTCGACCACATAGTTTTCGATTTGCGCGGCGCAAAGGCGCTGCGGCATGATGTGGTAATCGACGAAGAGGCGATCCACATTTCCGACCACTCGCCCGTCGTCGTCGATTTTCTCTTGCTCGACATGCCGCCGCCAAGAACCGCGCCGCTCAAAATGACAGACATCGCGCACCGCGGCATGTGGGACAAATCGGTCCCGCAGAACACGATTGAAGCTATACGCCGTGCATACGAGAGCGGCGCGCGCTGGGTCGAGACCGACTTCCACCACACGAAGTCCGGACAGATGGTGTGCATGCACGCCGACAAGGAACTGAAGCGCTACACCGGCTGCGCCAAGCGCGTCGTCGACCTCACGCCCGACGACATTGCAACGCTCGACCTCGGCTCTGCGGACAAGCTCGACCGGCCCTACAGAATCCCGCTTCTGGATGAGGTTTTGGCGGTAGTTCCCAAAGACTGCGTCCTGCAGGCGGAGATCAAGGGCTATTCGCCGCAGTATGCCGACCTGTTCGACGCGGCAGTCCGAAAGGCGGGACTCACCGAGGCGAATATCGTCGTTTCGTCGTTCCAGTACGATGCGCTCAAGGACTTCAAGGCGAAATATCCAAAGTACCGCGCAGTCTGGCTCGCGGCTCTGCCGCGCGGCAAACCGTTCAACGTCAGCGAGTGGATCGACCGTTGCAAGGCGGCGAATGTCGAAGTGTTCTGTCCCGGATGCGACACGACAAAGAATGTGATGACGCTCGCCGACGCAAATGCGGTGCGCGCCGCCGGACTGGAGTTTCGCGTCTATGGCGTCAACTCGCCTGCCGACCTGCGGCAGGCCGCGTATCTAGGCGCGACGGGCTTCACCAGCAACTTCTGGCGCGATGCGTTCGCGTGGGCGCGCGCTTGCATAGACGTCCCGAATTATGATATAATTATTTCAACAAGGTAAAGCAAACCGAAAGGATTAACATCATGGAGTATTCAAGGGTTCGAGTTCTTGTCTTGGCTTTGGCTGTCGCAGCGCTTTACTCGGCTGTGGTTGCAGATACGGTAACGCTCGCGCCGCCAGAAGGTGCAACGACCAATGTGCTTTCGCTCATTACGGGCGACACTGCGGTAGAAGTCGCGGGACCCGGCGCGGTGAAGCTGAACCCCTCCAACATGCACATCGGCGGAACTACGCTTTCCGGCGGAACGCTCATCCTCTCCGGCGACATTCCTGCGGGCGGGCCTTCGCCAGTCGGCACAGGAACATTCACCGTCTCCGGCGGAACTCTCCGCGGCACCGGCTCCTTCGGCGGAGACATCACAGGAACGGGGGCGGCCACCCTCGCCGGCGACGGCAAGTTAACGCTCTCGGGCAACAACAATTTCCAGTCAGGGGTGGCGATTTCCGAAGGTGTCGTGGAAATCTCAGGCGGAACGGTGACGTCCGGAGCTCGCATAGACCTCGGAACGGTGTCCGGCAAGTCTGCGACGCTTCGCATCAGTGGTGGCTCTATTACAAGTACAAGCAGTGGCAACTTACAGCGCGGATACGCCGCGAACACCGAATCGGTTCTTGTGATGACCGGCGGCACTTTTGACGTTGGCGGAAATAATTCCGTCGTTGGTTTCAATGGCGGACCGGTCACGGCTAGAACCGACATTGCCGGAACCGCGGCTTTGCGGAATATCGGCAATTTCTACATTCACGCCGATGGAGGATCATCCTCCGTGAATGAAATCAGCGTTCACGACGGCGGAACGTTCGGATTCGTCTCGCTGTACGACAATGCTTCCGCCTCTACGACGCTTTCCGTCGACGGTGGTACGCTCGCAAACGACACAACAGGGATTGCTTCGGCGCGCACGTCAAGCAATAACTATGGCTGGATAAGAAATAACATCACTTCATTCAAGGTCGGCCCCAGTGGCGTGACATTCACGACGGACAATGGAGCAGGCGCCGGACTTGCACAGATTCGCATGCCAATTCTCGCCGAGGCCGCCAGCGAAGGGGAGACGGCGAAAGGCGTTACATTCAAAACCGGCAACTGGGGTTACTATGTCGCTGGGAATGACTACGAGGGGCCGACTGTTATCAGGAATGGTGCTGCGCTCTTCCTTTACAGCAATGGTACAATCCCGTCCGGCTCCGTCGTCACGGTCGCGTCTGGTGGCGAACTATGCGTGTGCGGGGCAGAAAACAAATCCAAAACGGTTTCGTCGCTTGTTCTCCAGGACGGCGCGATTCTTGGCTTCGGGTTAAGCCTTAATACGCTTACGGCTTCTAGTAGCGTAACGTTCCCCGCGCATGCAAAAATCGCGCTTTACAACAACGCGAACCCGACTACGGGTAAGAACAACACGGACGGAACATACGCCGTCCTGAAGGTTCCCGCGTCATACGCCGACGCACTCCGCGCCGTCTCTTGGACATGCGCGACGGCGACGAGCGGCAAGTCCTACACGTTCTCCGTGGCGACGAGCGGCGACACGGCGACGCTCTCAATGACGATAGCCGCAGATTCAAGCGGAGCAATTACAGGGACCTCGAACCTCAATGCGGATGACTATTCCGTTGACAGCAACATAACGATTAACAACAGTGGAACGCTTGTCGCCAAGAAGAACATCTACGGCTCCGCGACTGGCGGCTCAATCACCATCAATAACGGCGGGACGCTTGACGCTTCCGCCGGCAACATCCGCCCAGTAGACGCAAGCGGCAACTCGTTCCACCTCTACCTCAACGAAGGCGGGGCGCTTGTGGCGCGCAGCATAGAAGGAAAGTCGTCTCTTGCGACGACTACGCCAATGTTTCATTTCAATGGCGGCACAATCTATCCCGTCGGATTGAACACAAGTGACGGCAATCGTTACTACCTCCGCTATCAGCCTGCGATCGTCGGCGCTCACGGTCTTTTCATAGACATGTCGAAGTGGGTTCGTCCAGATGGGTATGACAGTTGGGTTCGCGCGTCCATTCAGAGCAATATCTACCACGATCCGGACTGCGTTGGTGTGGATGGAGGCATTACTGTCAAGGCTGCTGGCGACGACAAGGCCGTGGTGTATTTTGGCGGAAGTTTTGCCGGTTCTGGTCTTAATGGTGGTATTCTGGCCGAAAAGGGAGCCATCGTTTCAGCACACGCCACTGCTTTTGGAGGGCAGACCGTTGCCCTTGCCTCCGGTTCGCGCTTCCGCCCATTTAGTGATGCGACTGTCAATGTCGCGGATTTGACGATTGGCTCTAATGGTGCCTCGGAAGCCGTTAGACTTGATCTCCCGTCTAATTCGGTATCTGCGCCTGGCATTGCCGTGTCTGGCACGCTGTCCGTTCTCTCTCCCGTCGAAGTTGCATTTACAGGTAGCTGGAACGACGACTCCACTGTGTCGGCTGGCGTCTATACGGCGCTCGTCTATCAGGCGGCTTCGCCTGCACTCGACACCTCGCTCTTTACGGTGCCGCCCGGCTTCTCTATTTCCTCCGAAACCGTCGCAATCAATACTGGTGACTACAATGGTTATACCGCGCTCGTTCTTACATTGGCGCAAGATGACCTTTCGCTCGATGATAGTGCGGAGAAAACAATTTCTGCCGATGCCACCTATGGCAATATCTACGTCGGCGACTTCGGCGTTGTGGCAAACAATACGCTGACCGTTTCCGACGGAACGGTGACGGCCGACACGCTCCATCTGGCCTACCAGCCGGGAATTGGCACGAGCGCGGAAGATGGCATCCACCTTGACGCTTACAATCAAACCGGCGGCAAGGTCAGCGTCCAGACACTGCAAACGCACTGGGTAGGTGAAAATTCCGATGACACCGCCGGACGCGCGGACACGGAGATCAACATCTCAGGCGGACTCCTTGAAGTTGCAGGCAATGTGGAACTTGGATACAACCGCATGAAATCCGGGCGTACTTCGACAATCAACGTCTCTGGCGGACGCCTCGCGGTCGGCGGCGACATGCTGCTCATCCGCTACTCTGGCGGTGTATTCTCCGCAGCCGGCATTCTAAACATCACCGGCGGCGAGGTGGATGTCAAAGGCGTTGTGGATCTCTCCCGTACGAAGAATCAGGCAAGTGGAACAAAGAATGGCGGCATATGGCTCCATGGCGGCATTCTCAAGGCCGAAAACGTGATTCAGACGACGAACGACTGCCCCTACGCCCACTTCTATTTTGATGGCGGCGTTTACGCCCCATACGGCGCGGCAGCTGCGAACCGCACGATGCAGGGTCTCAATGAGGCATATGTCTCTACGAACGGTGCGATTATCGACACATCGGCGCTTCCCGCCGGCGAGACATACACTATCGCGCAGGCGCTGCTGACCGATCCTGCGCTCGATGGCGCGGAGGACGGCGGCCTTGTGAAGAAGGGGGCTGGAACGCTCGCGCTTTCCGGCGCGAATACGTTTACGGGTCCTGTCAAAGTTGAGGCGGGTACGCTCGGCATTGCTAACTCCGACGCGCTTTCCGGCTATGTGGAGGTTGCGGACGGCGCAGTCCTCGATCTTGACGAGACTGGTGCGACAGTCGCGAGTATCGCCGCGAGCGGCGCGGTCGCCGGCAATCTCACTGTGACCGATGCTGTCGTTCTTGCAAACAACGGCTCAGTTCTCTCCGTTGGCGGCGACCTCACCTTTGGAGACGGCGCGGCGATCGACTTCGGACTTGCCGAGGACGAAGAAGTTCCGTCCGGCTGGACGCCTGTCGCGGCGGTTTCCGGCGAGATTACTCTTCAGAATGCTCTCCGCGTCCGCAACGCCGGCGACTTCAACCGCTGCAGGACGAGTGTGTCCGGCGGCGTTCTGTATGTGCGCCCGTTTAAATCAGGCACGCTTTTGATCATTCGATGAGCGAGAAAATGGCAACGGTGTCGAAGAAGCATAGTACAGGGCTTTTTGTCCGCATTCTCATAGCGATCGTCTTCGGTGTCGCGCTTGGACTCGTCCTCCCCGATTTCGGCGTGCGGATACTCAAGACATTCAATGTTCTCTTTGCGCAGATACTGAAGTTCATCGTACCGCTTCTCATCCTCGGGCTTGTCATCCCGGCAATCGCCGATGTCGGCAGGGGAGCGGGCAAGATGCTGCTGGCGGTGATGGCGCTGTCGTACTGCTCAACTGTGGCAGCAGGTTTCTTCGCCTACGGGGCGGGATCGCTTCTTCTGCCGCACTATTTGCAGGCCGGCGTGTTCGAGGCGGCCGGGAACGGCAGGGAGTTCCTGCCGTTCTTCGAACTTAAGATACCGCCGGTGTGCGACGTGCTGACGGCGCTTGCGCTTTCATTCATGGTCGGCATCGGCATCGTATTCACAGGCGCCGATTCGCTCAAGCGCGTCGCGGGGGAATTCGGGTCCATCGTCAAACTGACGATTCTCAGGGTCGTAATTCCCGGTCTGCCTATCTATATTCTGACTATGATCAGCGAAATGACAGCGTCCGGCAAGCTCGCGGCCGCCGCCGGCGTCATGTTCAAGGTCATCGGCACAGGGTGGGGCCTTACGATCGTATTCCTCGTCCTTCTCTACACCGCCGCAGGCGTCGTTGCCGCCCGCAATCCTTTTGTCTGCCTTTGGAGAATGCTGCCCGCCTATCTCACCGGGCTTTCCATAGCATCGTCCTCCGCCGTCATTCCCGTCACGCTCGACTGCTGCGAAAAGAACGGAATCTCGAAGAATGTCCGCGACTTTGTGGTGCCGCTCTGCGCGAACGTCCACATGGCAGGCAGCGCAATCAAGCTCCTGACGAGCACGTACGCGATCTCGATTCTGTACGGATTCGACCTGCCGCCGCCTGCAGTGGCGAACTTCGTGTGCATGATGGCTGTCGCCGCCGTCGCGGCGCCAGGCGTGATGGGCGGGGTGTTGATGGCGAGCGTTGGACTTGTCGAGTCGATTCTCGGCTTCACGCAGGAGCAGACGGCGCTAATGATGACTATCTACCTCGCGCTGGACGGATACGGTCCGGCGGCGAACGTGACAGGCGACGGCGCGGTCGCGCTTGCCCTTGACCGGTTCTTCGGCAAGGCGGAAGATTCGCCGGACCTTCAATCCAAAGGATGATGCCATGCCGGACTTTTGCCGCCACCTCGTCAGACAATGGTTCATAGCCATTGCCGCAGTTTTCGCGGTTGTTGTCGATACGGTCGCGTTCGGCGCCGAAGCGCCTGGCAACTCTGCGAACGGCACGCTCGATTTTTCGGGATGCTTCCCGGCGGACCGAATACGCACGATTGCGCTCGTTATGCCTGCGAGCATCCAGAGCAAGAGCCAGTTCGACAGAGGGAAAGCCGCTCTGGAGGCGGCCGGCTACCGCGTGAAGGTGATGCCGCGCCTCAATTTCGAGCGCGTCGCGCCGGTCGAAGACCGCGTTGCCGACTTTGAGCAGGCGTGGATGGATCCGGAGGTGGATCTCGTGCTTTGCGCGCGCGGCGGGCAGGGGGCGGAGGATCTCCTCGACAAGATCGACTGGGACAAACTAAAGACCCGCAACCAGCGGGTGCTCGGCTTCAGCAACATCACGATGATTCTAAACGCGATGCTGAAGAAGAAGGCGGGCCATCCGTTTTCGGGATCGACGCTCAGCCAGTTTGTCTACGCTAAACGCCCGACATTCGACTGGATGGCGAAGGCGTTTGCGGAAGACGGCCCGATGCCGGACGTGAAACTGCGCGCACTGCGTCCGGGCTCATGCGCAGGCACCGCCTGCGGCGGACATGTCGCGCTCGTCCTGAAAGGCGCGCAGACAGGCTGGGCGGCGGACGCCAAAGGGCGCATCGTCTTTCTCGAGACGAGCATCCGCGAGCCATCGGTCGTGCGCGCGGCACTTGACGAACTTGTCTCGCTTGGCTACTTTAAAGAATGCGCCGGCGTAGTGTTCGGCGATCTTGCCGCAGGCGGGCCGAACAGGACGAAGCTTACGGGGAAGGCCCATAAAGCCGCAAAGGCCGAGATGGAGCAGATAAAGAAAGACTTCGCCGCCAAGATGACGTGTCCCGTCTATGATGGCTATCCATACGGCCACGTGCCGGTAAACTACACAATCGACTTTCTTCGCAGGAAGACAATCACAGCCGACGGCGTCCTGAAGCAGTAGTTTCGGCCGCTTGTTGTGAACTCTTTAGATGGCCGCTGCGCTCGAGATTGTAAATAACGCCGGAGAGCGGGATGGGCTGGTTCTATCAGAGGAAGATGTCGTTGCCGATGCCGGGAATCGCGATTCCACCGGGACGCTCGTTCCCCCAGTTTCCCAGTTACCTCTTTCCTCAATTAGCGATTGGAAAACTGCGGCGATTATGATATGATATTTGGCATGGAAAAAGCGGCGACAGATATATACACGTTCGAGAACCTCCGGAATGGAGGTTATTCATACGTTGACAAGACGGCGATTCTGAAGGAACTTGCCGGCGATGTGCGCGGCAGGCAGTTCTTCATCGCGCGTCCGCGCAGGTTCGGGAAGTCTCTCGCCATATCGACGTTAAAGTGCCTCTTCGAGGGTAAGCGCGACCTCTTTAAGGGTCTTGCAATCGAACCGGAGTGGGATTGGTCGAAGAAATGGCCCGTCATCCACCTCGACATGGGCAGCGCCCAGAGTGAAAGCGTATCGGAACTCAAGGTCATATGGCGCAGCATGCTCTCGAACGAATGCGTGCGCAACGGCATCGCGTTCAGAGACTCGGAAGTTCCATCCATAGCATTTTCAAACGTCATAAACGACCTTGCTGCCGAGTCCGACGACGGACAGGTTGTCGTCCTGATCGACGAATACGACAAGCCGCTCCTCGGGCACCTGATGACGCCGCAGGCGACGGAGTTCAAGAACGCGCTAAAGGCTTTCTACTCCGTCCTGAAAACGCTGGAAGGGAAGCAGCGGTTCCTCTTCATAACGGGCGTGAGCAAGTTCTCGAAGGTGTCGATCTTCTCCGACCTCAACAACCTTAAGGACTACACGCTCGAATCGGTTGTGGCGACGCTCTTCGGCTATACGCACGACGAGGTGCGGCGGAATTTCCCGCAGAGCATCGCGGCGCTCGGCGCAAAGCTCGGCAAGTCGCCGGAGGAGACCTTCAACGAGATTGTCAAGTGGTACGACGGCTACAGGTTTGCCGATGATGCCGAGCCAGTCATCAACCCCGTTTCGCTCGGCATGACGTTTGACACGATGAGGTTCGGCAACTGGTGGTCGCTTACAGCCATGCCGACGTTCCTGATGGAGTTCTTCAAGGTGCGTCCGCTGGACGTCTCCGATCTTTCGGTTACGGAAGCGGATCTTGCCGCATACGAGCCCGAGCACATCAAACCCGTCACGCTTCTCTTCCAGACGGGCTATCTCACGATCAAGAGCTGCAGCCAGACCGGGGGAATCTGGCGGTACGGCCTCAAATTCCCGAATATGGAGGTCGAGAATTCGTTCCTTGTCGATCTTTCGGCCTTGTACATCGGAACCGACAACTCTGGGTCGGCGAACATCGCGGCGAAAGTCGTAAACGCACTTCTCGCACGCGATCCCGAGGCTTTCGTCGAGGCGTTCCGCGAGTTCTTCGCGGCGATTCCGTACGATCTTACGAGCAAGCAGAACGAGCAGTCGTGGCAGGCTATAATGTACGTCGTCCTTCGCGTGATTGGCATCAACGTCGGCGGCGAGGTGCGGACGCACAAAGGGCGCATCGACCTCACGGTCGAGACCGCCACTGACGCGTACATCATCGAGGTGAAGCGCGATTCTACTGCGAAGAAGGCGATCGAGCAGATACAAGACAAATCCTACACCGACCGCTTCCGTCCCTCCGGCAAGCCGATAACCTTGATCGGCATCGCGTTCTCCACCAAGCGCCGCACCGTCTCCGGCGTCAAGATCGTCAAGGACGCATAACCGCAATTCCTCATTTTACACTTTACACTCTTCCCTGTTCCCCGTTCCCTCATCAAACGGGCGAGACGCCCGTTCCCCCAGTTCCCCTCTTCCCTCTTCCCGCCGCCGGGACGGCATATCCCCCGAGCCGAAGGCGAGCCGCAACGAGGTGTCTACAGGGGTGACGTCCCGTCCGTCCAACTGGGGGAACGGACGTCCCGTCCGTTTATGTTGACAAGGCGAGGGGGCGCACGGACAATAACGCGCGATCGGACATCCCGCGCATTTCGGTTTGACGGGCGCGCATCTAGTCTGGCCGAACGACACCAGATGGCTGTTCCATGTTTTCCAGTATTTGACGGGAAGGATTTTTCTGAGCGCCATCTCCGTCTCGAACGGCTTCGACGTTTTCACGATTCCAAGGCGGTTGCATATCCTGTGCACATGGACGTCGACGCAGATCGCCGGGAGCGAGAATCCGACCGCCACCGTGAGATTCGCCGTTTTCCTTCCGACGCCGGGCAGTTCGCACAGTTCCTCCACCGTTTTCGGAAGAACGCCGCCGAATTTCGATTCCAGAACTGCCGGAAGCTCCTTGAGATGGCGAGCCTTGTCCCTGTAGAACCCGACCGGGTAGATCGCTTTTGCGATTTCGCTCTCCTCGAGTCTGACGAGATCGGCGGGCGAGAAACGTCCGTCCGCCGCCTTCGCGAAAAGCCTGCGCACGGCGGCGGCTGTCACTGCGTCTTTCGTCCGGGATGACAGAATCGTCCCCACGAGTACGCAGAACGGGTCTTTCGTCTGCGCCTCTATAAGTTCGATTATCGGGGCGGGGTGCGCTTTGAATTCGCGTTTGAGCGCGGCATCTACGGCTGCTATCGTTTTTGCGTCCATTGCTGTTTAGCGTGCCTTTTTTGTTTCTTGATTGTCCGATTTGACAACATTATATCAAAATTTCCCGAAATTTACCGTTTTCATGCTTCAGTGGATAATTTTTTTCGCACAGATTCCCGCCGTTTTGATATAATATTTGGTCAAAGGTTTCGAAAAATGGTTATAGTAGACAAAGAAAACTGCAAGGGGTGCGGTCGATGCGTCGCCGCATGTCCAAGAAAATGCCTTCGCATCGGCGAAACGCTCAATGCAATGGGTATCAAGGCGGTCGAATACAAGGGCGAGGGATGCATTTCCTGCGGGATATGCTTCTACAACTGCCCCGAGCCGTACGCATTGAAGGTCGAGAAGGGAACGGGAGGGGCGCAAAAATGACGAAGTTCGTGAAAAGCAACGAGGCTGTCGTGATGGGGGCCTTGTATGCGGGCTGCGACCTCTATTTCGGCTATCCGATAACTCCGGCCAGCGAAATTGCGCACGGCGCGGCGAAATGGTTTCCCATGCTCGGCAGGACGTTCGTCCAGGCCGAATGCGAAACGGCCAGCATAAACATGATGTTCGGAGCCGCCGGAGCGGGCAAGCTCTGCATGACGGCCACAAGCGGTCCGGGATTCTCTCTGATGCAGGAGGGGCTTTCGTATCTCGCCGGCGCCGAACTGCCCGCCGTGGTGGTTGACGTGAACCGCGCGGGGCCTGGACTCGGCAACGTCTATCCCGAGCAGTCAGACTATACGCCGGCGGTAAAGGGCGGCGGACACGGTTCGTACCAGACTTTCACCCTTGCCCCGGCCAGCGCGCAGGAAATGTTCGATCTCACGATGAAGGCGTTCGAGATGGCGGCAAAATGGCGCACTCCGGCCGTCGTTTTCGCCGACGGTCTGCAAGGCCAGATGATGGAGACTGTGCGCCTTCCCGAACGCGAAATGCCGCGTCCCGACTTCAGTTCGTGGGCCGCGCAGGGCGAGCCTGCGACGAGGCGGAATCTAGTCAAGTCGATATACCTCGACGCCGCGCAGCAGTACGAATTCAATCTCAGTCTCCAGGAGAAGTATTCCAGAATGGCGGCCGACGCGATGTCGGAATCGTACATGACGGCCGACGCCGACATTCTCTTCGTCGCGTTCGGCATTTCGAGCCGCATAGCGCGCACGGCCGCGGAAGAACTGCGCAGGGAAGGCGTAAAGGCCGGACTTTTCCGTCCGGTCACGCTCAATCCGTTCCCGCGCGACGCGCTGGCCGCCGCAGCGAAGGGCCGCAAGGTGATCACGATAGAGCTGGACGCCGGGCAGTTCGCGGACGACACGAGGCTCAATCTCGCGAGAGCCGGGCTGGGGGCGGAAGCTGCCGGCGTCAAGATGGTCAACAGGATGGGCGGCGTGCTCGTGACGGTCGAGGAGGCGGTCGCTGCGGCGAAGGAGGTCGTGTGATGGCGGAGATATGTCAGAGGGGCATGTACAAAACCTTCCCGAGAAGCGGGAAGAACACGAGCTTTACGCACTACTGCCCCGGGTGCGGACACGGAATAATCAACAAGCTGATCGCCGAGGCGTGCGAGGAACTGGGGCTTCAGGACAGGACGATCTTCGTAGACCCGGTGGGCTGCGGCGTTTTCACATACTACTACTGGGATGCCGCGCACATATCCGCCGCCCACGGACGCGCAAGCGCCGTCGCTACGGGCGCCTGCCGCGCGCGGCCCGACGCCGTCACCATCGCCTACCAGGGCGACGGCGACCTTGGCGCGATCGGATTCAACAACGCTTTCCAGGCGGCGTCGCGCGGCGAAAACTTCGGCTGTATTTTCGTCAACAACTCGCTTTACGGAATGACCGGCGGACAGATGGCTCCGACCACGCTCGAAGGCGAGACTACGACCACGACGCCGTTCGGACGCGATCCTTCGCTCACAGGCCACCCGTTGCACGTCTGCGAGGTGTTCGCGCAGTTGAAGGCGCCGGTCTACATCGCCCGCGTTTCAGTCGCCGACACGAAGCGCATAATGCAGGCGAAGCAGGCGATCCGCAAAGTGTTCGAGATCCAGCGCGACAGGAAGGGGTACGCGCTTCTGGAGATTCTCGCGCCGTGCCCGACGAACTTCAAGATGAACGCGCTCGACGCGGCGGCGTTCTGCATCAACGAGATGGAGCGCGAGTTCCCGCTCGGAGTGTTCAGGGAAGAGGGAAGAGGGATGGGGGAAGAGGAAAGAGGGAAGGGGGAAGAGGAAAGAGGGAAGGGGGAAGAGGCGTCGGTCCTGTCTTTGCGTCCCGTACCCCATGCTGCGAGCTGCCACGATCTCTTTCTCGAAAAGGACGCGGCTCCGGCGGCCGTCGACGATCCCTCGTTCCCCGAGCGGCGTTTCAAGTTCGCCGGCTACGGCGGACAGGGCATTCTCTCGCTCGGCCTTTGCATCGCCGAGGCCGCGCGCCTCGAGCGACGCCACACGCTGTGGTTCCCGAGCTACGGTCCCGAGCAGCGCGGCGGCAGCGCCAACTGCTCCGTCGTCGTCTCGGGCACTCCCATCGGCTCGCCCGCGGTAGAACACCCCGACGTTCTCGTCTGCATGAACCAGCCTGCGTACGAACGCTTCGCCGGCGATGTGAAAAAGGGCGGGATCGTCATAGTCGACGAAACCGTGCCTGTAGAAACCCGGCCCCCCGAAGGCGTGAGGCTCGTGCGCTGGCCGGCGATACGGATGGCCGAGGAGTTCGGCGTCCCGAAGGCTGCGAACACGATGATGCTCGCCGCGCTGAAGAAGCTCGAATGCACCGGGCTTTCCGACGGCAGCCTCGAAAAGTCGCTTGTCGCAAGTTTCAAAAAGAAGCCTGCGCTGGGGGAGAAAAACCGGGAACTTCTCAGGAAGGCCGAGCAGACGGAATTTTAAAAAAAACAACACAACAACTACGGAGAAAACAAAACATGGCAGCCATATACGAATATACGGGCGTTGTCGAGAAAGTCATGCCCGTGCAGACTTTCTCGAGCGGATTCATGAAGCGCGATCTCGTGCTGACGGACGATGTCGGACAGGAAGGCCGCTGGCCGAACCACATCGCATTCACTTTCAAGAAGGAGGCGACCGCGCTTCTCGAAAACGTCCGCGAGGGGCAGAGGGCGAAAGTGCGCTTCGCGATAGACGGACGCGAGTGGACGAATCCGCAGGGGCAGGTCAAGTATTTCACCGACCTGACCGGACTCAAGCTTGAAGTCCTCGCGGCCGACGGACAGGCCGCCGCGTCCTCCGCGACGGCCGCAGCGGTTCCTCCGCCTCCGCCCGCGCCGCCGGCCATGGATGTCGGCGAGCTCGACGATATGCCGTTCTGACGCGCCGCCGCAGATGATCTGGCGCGAAACGGTTTCCAAGACGGCGGATTTCCTCGGCGCGAAAGGCGTCGAAGATCCGCTGGTGGCGGCGGAAGAGCTCGCCGCCCGTCTTCTTGCGTGCAAAAGGGGCGCGCTGGCGCCGCGTCTCGACTCGGAGGCATCGGAAAGGCATCTCGAGGCCATGCGCCGCGCCGTGAAGCGTCTGCTGGCGCACGAGCCGCTCCAGTACGTTCTCGGAGAGTGGGATTTCCGCAAGCTCACGCTCAAGTGCGACAGGCGTGCGTTGATCCCGAGACCGGAGACGGAAGGTTTGGTGTCGACAGTCCTCGACTGGCTGAAGAAGCGCGAGCAGGACACGCCTCCTTTCATAGTCGACGTAGGCACCGGGACGGGGGCGATAATCCTGTCGCTCGCGGCGGAGTTCCCCGGCGAAGCGGCGTTTCTGGGAACGGACGTCAGCGAGGACGCGATTTCCCTCGCGGCGGAAAACGCGGCAAAGACCGGCCTTGCCGGACGCGTCGCGTTCGAGGTCATGGACGGCCTCGACGATTTCGACGAGCCTTGCGTGGTCGATGCGCTCGTATCCAATCCTCCGTACATTGAAAGCGCGGCGATTCAGTCGCTCGATCCGAAAGTGCGCGACTATGAACCGCGTCTGGCGCTCGACGGCGGGATTTCTGGGCTCGACT
Organism: Verrucomicrobia bacterium UBA3841; assembly: GCA_002392765.1. GTDB lineage: Bacteria > Verrucomicrobiota > Kiritimatiellia > RFP12 > UBA1067 > UBA1067. The sequence goes on from DGHT01000025.1 coordinate 15,094, forward strand.
TCTACGACAGGTATCTTTCCGACGCGCTGAACGTCCTCAAGCCGGGCGGACGCGTGTTTTTCGAAATCGGGGAAACCCAGGGCGGAGCCGTTGCGAAACTCATGGAGTCGTACGGCTTTTCGGGAATCAAGGTTGAAAAGGATCTAGCCGGGCGCGACAGGTACGCGTCGGCCTCGCTGGAAGAATGAAATGATTGCGATAGTCGATTACAAAGCAGGAAACCTCACGAGCGTGCGCCTCGCGTTCGAGGCCGTGGGCGCGGAGGTGCGCGTGACGCGCGACCCGTCGGCAGTCTTGTCGGCCGACAAAGTCGTTTTCCCGGGTGTGGGCGCCGCCGGCAGCGCGATGGCCAATCTGAAAAGCATGGGGCTCGAGGACGCGGTGCGTTCGTCGGCTCTTTCCGGCAGGCCGTTCCTCGGCATCTGCCTCGGGATGCAGATACTTTTCGAGCGTTCCGAAGAGGACGGCGGGGTCGATACGCTGGGCATACTTCCGGGGACCGTGAAAAAATTCCCCGAGGTTCCAGGCTGCAAAATCCCGCACATGGGATGGAACCAGGTGAACGGTTCGACAGAATACTATTTCGTCCACAGCTACTACGCCGGATTGTGCGAATGGACGGACGGCGTGACGGAATACGCGGGCGTGAAGTTCACGAGCGCGGCGAAGAAAGGGGCGCTGAGGGCGTACCAGTTCCATCCGGAGAAATCCGGGCCCGCAGGGTTGAGACTTGTCAGGGAGTTCGCGGAATGCTGACGAAAAGGGTGATACCGTGCCTCGACGTGCGCAACGGGCGCGTCACCAAGGGCGTCAAGTTCAAGAACAACGTCGATCTGGGCGATCCCGTCGAGATGGCCGTCGGGTATTCCGGAGGCGGGGCCGACGAGCTCGTATTCTACGACATCACCGCATCGGCGGAACACCGTCCGATAGACATCGGAATGGTGGAAGCGGTCGCAAAGGCGATCAGGATCCCTTTCGCGGTCGGAGGCGGGATTTCGTGCGCGGCCGACATGGAAAGGGTGCTGCTGGCGGGAGCGGAAAAGATATCGGTGAACTCCCTTGCTGTGCGCAATCCCGCGATCGTGTCCGAGGGGGCGAAGGCGTTCGGCAGCCAGTGCATAGTGCTCGGCATGGATCCGGTGAAAAGCGCGAATAGGTCGTGCCCCTGCGGGTACGAGGTGACGGTCCGCGGATTCAGGGAGTTCACGGGAATCGACGCGCTCGAGTGGGCGAAAAGGGCGGTCGGCCTCGGCGCCGGCGAGATAGTGGTCAATTCCGTCGACGCCGACGGCACCAGGGCGGGATACGAACTCGAAATCACGCGCATGATATCGGACGCGGTGGGCGTGCCCGTCATAGCATCGGGCGGAGCCGGATGCCCCGCGCATCTCGTGGAGGCGTTCCAGTCCGCGCACGCGGACGCGGCGATCGTCGCCGGCATAATCCATTCCGGGGAATGGACCATAGCGGACATAAAATCCGCCATGGCGCAGGCCGGCGTGCCGACGAGACTTCACTACTGAACCCCGTCCCCGGCGGGCATTTAAACGGACGGATTGAAATGGCAAAGAACGAATACGGAGCAGACAGCATAAAGACGCTCGATCCCGTGACGCACATAAGGATGCGCCCCGGGATGTACGTGGGCGAGCCCGGAACGGGCGCGATGTACCACGACTGCGTCTACATTCTCATGAAGGAAGTCATCGACAACTCGGTGGACGAATTCGTCATGGGGTGCGGCAAGAAGATAGATGTGACGATCGACTACGCGACGGGGGAGACGAGCGTGCGCGACTACGGGCGCGGAATCCCGCTCGAGAAGGTCGTCGACTGCGTAAGCCAGATGAACACCGGCGGAAAGTTCGATTCTGACAGCTTCCAGTTCTCCGCCGGCATGAACGGCGTGGGCACGAAAGCCGTGAACGCGCTGTCCGAGTTTTTCGAGGTCAGGAGCTTCCGCGACGGACGCTACGCCGGGGCGATGTTCCGCGAGGGACGTCTCAAGGAGCGCTTCCAGGGCGCGGCCAAGGAGCCGAACGGCACGTACATACGCTACAGGCCGGACCCGAAAGTCCTCAAATCGTTCAAGGTGCGCGAGGAGCACGTCCAGCGCCGCATGCGCATGTACTGCTACGTGAACGCGGGCCTGACGATACGGCTGAACGGCGAGCCGATCTGTTCGGAAAGGGGGCTGGCGGATCTCATTTCAGACGAGGCCCAGTTCGAGAAGCTGTACGCGCCTTTCCACATCAAAACGAAGAATCTCGAAATCATATTCACCCATACCAACAGGTTCGGCGAGGAATACCATTCGTTCGTCAACGGACAGTACACCACCGACGGCGGCACGCATCTCACCGCTTTCAAGGAGGCGCTGACCAAGGCTCTGAACGACTACGATCCGAAGAAGAAATTCGACGGCGACGACATACGCGACGGACTGATCGGGGCCGTTTCCCTCAGGATCATGAACCCGGTGTTCGAGGGCCAGACGAAAATCAAGTTCGTCATGAACGACATACGCGCGGAACTCGTCCAGCAGATGCGCAAGGAGATTGACGCCGCGCTCCACCGCTCCCCGTCCGAGACGGACAAACTGATCGCGAAAATCGAAGAGACGGGCAAGATACGTTCGCAGCTCAACACGATAAAGAAGCAGGCGCGCGAACGCACGCAGGCCGTGTCGGTCAGGGTTCCGCAGCTCAAGGACTGCAAGAACCACTTGAAGCTCGAAAAACTGGACAAGAAGACCGGCAAGCCCGAGGGAAGCGATACGATGATTTTCCTGACCGAGGGCAAATCCGCGGGCGGAACCCTCGGCAACGCGCGCGACGCCATGAACCAGGCCGTCTTCTTCCTCCGCGGCAAGTGCCTCAACACGTGCGGCCTGAACAAGGACGTCCTCTACAAGAACGAGGAATTCTTCAATCTCATAAAAACCCTCGATATCGAAGATTCGCTCGACCGCCTGAGGTACGGCAAGATAATATTCGCGACCGACGCCGATGTCGACGGGCTCCACATCAGAATGCTGCTTACGACATTCTTCATGCGCTTTTTCAGGCAGCTCGTCACGGACGGACGCGTGTTCATCCTCGAAACGCCCCTCTTCCGCGTCAGGAACAAGAAGGAGCAGTACTACTGCTTCTCCGAGGAAGAGCGCGACGCCGCGCAGAAAAAATGCGGAAAGGATTGCGAAACGACGCGCTTCAAGGGCCTTGGCGAACTCAACGCGAAGGAGTTCAAGGATTTCATCGGACCGGAAATGCGCCTGACGCCGGTGACGTGTTCCGACGACATGGACGTGGAGAAGACGATAAAGTTCTACATGGGCGCCAACACGCCGGAGCGCAAGGACTACATAATGGATTCGCTCGTTTGCGATTCCTCCGATTTCTGAGAAATACGCGATGAACACCGACAGACCGTCCGATCTCGAAACTCTCCAGGAGATAACATCCGCCGCCGTGCGCGAGCGGAATGTCGCGAAACTGCTCGAGCAGGTTCTCGACATCCTCGAAAGGAGGATGGGGATGCTGCGCGGCACGTTCTGTCTTCTCGAGGGGGACGAGCTGCGCATAGAAGCGTCCACGAAGGCGCTCAACGCCGAGGAAAGGGCGAACGGCAGGTATATGCTCGGCGAAGGCGTCACAGGCGCCGTCGCCAAGACCGGCAGGCCGGAGATTATTCCGGACGTGAGCAGGGACAGGCGGTTCCTGAACCGCACGGGGGCGAGAGACGACATGGACGGGCTCGCTTTCGTGTGCGTTCCGCTCGTGCGCCTGGGGCAGGTCATAGGAACGCTGTCCGCAGACCGCGAGAACGGACGGGACGCCGCGGCGCTTGAGAAGGACGCGGCGCTTCTGGGGATCATCGCGAACATCGTCGCGGAAGCGGCGTCGGTGTTGAGGGAGGAGCGCGCGGAGCACGATGCGCTCGTGGAGGAGAACAGAAGGCTGCGCGGACTGCTTTCGGCCAATCCCGGGGATTTGATAGGCGATTGCGTGGAAATGCGCTCCGTCTACGAGCAGATACGCCAGGTGGCGCCGAGCGACGCCACGGTTCTGATACGCGGTTCGAGCGGAACGGGCAAGGAACTCGTGGCACGGGCGGTGCAGTCGCTGTCGTCACGGAAGGACAGGCCTTTCGTCGTCCTCAATTGCGCGGCGCTGCCGGAGACGCTCGTGGAGTCGGAGCTGTTCGGACACGAGAAGGGCGCTTTCACCGATGCGCACGCGCGCCGCATAGGACGCGCCGAGGCCGCGGACGGGGGAACGCTTTTCCTCGACGAAATCGGCGATCTTTCCGTTTCGATGCAGGTGAAGCTTCTGCGTTTTCTGCAGGAGCGGACCTTTTCGCGCGTCGGATCCAACGAAGTCCTCAAAAGCGACGTCCGCTTCATCGCGGCCACCAGCCGCAATCTCGAGGAGTTGATGGCGAAAAACCTTTTCAGGGAGGATCTTTACTACAGACTGTCGGTTTTCCCGATAACGGTTCCCGATCTCAGCCGGCGCACCGGCGACATAGAACTTCTCGCGCAGCATTTTCTTTCAAGGATGAACGCCAGGTATTCGAAAAACGTCGTGCGCATTTCGCCGCCGGCCCTTGGAATGCTCCAGGCCTATTCGTGGCCCGGAAACGTGCGCGAACTCGAAAACTGCATCGAGCGGGCGGTGCTGACGGCGAAGGACGACACGATACGCAGCTACAACCTTCCGCCTGCGATGCAGCTGCCGGGGTGCGCCGACGATCCATTCCGCGCCGACTGCACCATGACGCTCGACGAGCAGCTTCTGGCGTTCGAAAGGAGCATTCTCGAAAACACCGTCAAAAGGCACGGCGGCAACAGATCCGCGGCGGGACGCGAACTTGGCATTTCGCCGCGGATGATGAACTACAGAATGAACAGAGCGGGAGTGGAGGTTTGACATGCTTGCAAAAGAAACGATAGACAGGAAAAGGCGGGGTGAGGAACTGTCCGCCGCGGAAATCCGCGAGTTCGTATCGCTTTTCACGTCCGGAGCGCTTCCGGACTACCAGATGAGCGCGCTGCTGATGGCGATATGCTGCAGGGGCATGACGGCGAAGGAGACGTCCGTGCTCGTCGACGCGATGATGCGCTCCGGCGCGTGTCTCGAATGGGAAGGCGCGTCCGCCGACAAACACTCCACCGGAGGCGTGGGAGACAAGCTGTCGTTCATCGTCCAGCCCGTCGCCGCCGCCTGCGGGCTTCTCGTTCCGTCGCTCACCGGGCGCGGGCTCGGACTCACCGGCGGGACGGCGGACAAACTCGAATCGATCCCCGGCTACGACGCTTCCCTGTCCGTCGAGGCTTTCAGGCGAACCGTCGCAGAGTGCGGTCTTTCCATGACCGTGCAGACCGCCGACATCACGCCCGCCGACAGGAAAATGTACGCGCTCAGGGATGTCACGGGCACGGTGGCGTCGATTCCGCTCATAGTCGCGTCCATCCTTTCGAAGAAACTCGCGGAAGGGGCGCGCACGCTGGTGTTCGACGTCAAATGCGGCAGGGGCGCTTTCATGAAGACGCGCGAAGAGGCGTCGGCTCTCGCCCGCGCACTCGTGGGCGGGGCCAAGAAAGCGGGACGCGCCTCCGCCGCGCTCGTCACGGACATGGACGAGCCTCTGGGCTATGCCGTCGGCAACGCCAGCGAAGTCGCCGAGGCGCTCGACATCCTGCGCGGCAGCGTCCGCAATCCCGGCGGCGGCGTCCGCCGCGACGTGGAGATTTCCCTGGAGCTTGCCGCCTTGATGGTTTCGCTCGGGCTCGGAATCGGCCTTGATGCGGCGCGCGAACGCTGCCGCGAGAGCCTTTCGTCCGGCGCGGCGCTCGCGAAGTTCGAGAAGATGATCGCCGTCCAGGGCGGAAATCTGTCCGCCTTCGAGAGCCTTTGTGCTTCGCCCGTGTCGAGATTCGGCGTTGTCGCCCCCAGAGGCGGCTACATCGAATCGATCGATGCGGAGAAGGTCGCGCGCGTAGCGCTGTCGCTCGGCGCGGGAAGGGCGCAGGCGGGAGATTCGATAGATCCGCTGGCAGGCATTCTTCTGTCCGTGAAATCCGGCGACCGCGTCAGCGCCGGATCGAAACTTGCGATGCTGCAGAAATCGTCGGGGCCGGACGGACTCGAACGCGCCGCCGCGGAACTGCTCGACGCGTTTTCGTTCTCTTCGTCCGCGCCGCAGGAGCGTCCCGCCATCCTCGAGCGCATAACCTGATACGCCAAAGGGATCCTGCGATGGTCGATTACAACAAATTGCGGATGAAATTTCCGTCGAAGTCGAAGAAGAAAGGACGGAATTCCGCGGCGATAAAAGCGATCGCCCGCGAATTCGAAATGAAGAAGGCGGAACTCGGCCTCGACGCTCCGATCGTCAAGAGAGGGTTTCCGTACTACATGGCGATAATCATCGGACTTCTCGTGGTCGGAGGGCTCGTCGGCACCGCCATATCCAAAAACGGCGGCATAGATATAGCCGGAAAAAACAGGGAGAAGGCCGTGAAGTCGATCAAGGCCCTGGCGGTCGCGCTTGGCAGATACCGCTACCATACCGGGAAATTCCCGACGACGGACGAGGGATTGGAGCATCTGGCGTCGAAGTCCGTGACGCTGCGCGGATGGAACGGACCGTACGTAAGGAAGGTCAATCTCGACCCGTGGAAGCACGAGTACGAGTATGTCTACAACGGCGAAAGCAAACCGCCGACGCTTTATTCGAGAGGCCCCGACGGCGCAGCGGGGACGACGGACGACATAATCGCCGACCCCTCCGACTACGATCTCGCCTTCCGCGACACGTCATGGACCAAAGAGTGGGTCCCCATGCATCTTCGCGACATTGTCGTGGCGCAGGACGAGAACCACAAGCGCCAGCTTGAAGAGGAGCTGCGCCAGATACTGCATCCCGAGATCCCCGTGGAGGGTGACGTGCTTCTCGACGGCGGATGGGAGTTCCGCCGCGAGGATGCGCCGGATTCGCAGTGGACGAAAACGCGCGTGCCGCACGACTGGACCGTTTCGCGCGGATTCGAAACCTCCGGCAGGGGACGCTACCGCCGGTTGATAGAAATTCCATCCAAGGCGTCGGGCAAAAGGATGGCGCTCAGATTCGCGTCCGTCGCAGGCGCGCCCACTGTGTATTTCAACGGCGTCAAGCTCTATTCCTGCGGATATGGCGCCGGGTCTTTCGAAGTGGACGTATCCGGCATGGCCGTGTTCGCCGTCCCGAACATCCTCGAAGTCGAGATCGACGCTCCGCCGCCTGCGGACGGACAGGCCCCGGGCGCTGGGATTTCGGGGAACGTCACTCTTTCGATAGAGGACGCGACGGATCGGATCGTCGACGGAACGCTGAAAGTGGATACGCTGGAATTGGGCGATGATATCGCAAAAATGCGGATTTCGTACGATACGCCGTCCGGCGCGGTTACGAACTGTTTCGATATTTCCTGGCCGAGGGTGTGGACGTGCGACAGACCGTTCCTGTACAAAGGATATCTCTGCGGCAGAATGCACCAGTACGCCGTGAGGACGCTGTCTTTCGACGCGGGAGCGTGCAGGTTGAACGGAGAGCCGCTCGAATTGCGCGGAGTCGACTTTTCGACCGACATGGGTCCGCTCGGATCGGCTTGGTGCGAATACGTTGCAAGAAGGCGTTTGCAGGCGATGAAGGACATGGGCGCCAACGCCGTTTATTTCACGGGGGCGCGTCCCGCGGCCGACCTCCTCAGACTTTGCGACGAAATGGGATTCGTCGTTTCTCCGTCGCCTTTCGGAGTGGAGGCCTTCGACCATCCCAGGAGAAGGGATGCGTCCGCCGATGTTTTCTCGACGGGAGGGGATGGCCTTTGCGACATCGCCGCGTATCCGAAGGAGGCGTGGCATGTGCGCCGGGCGCGGTGGAACGCGGATGCGCCTGCGGTGCTGCTTCCGCATTGGAACTGGCCGGACGGATCGACTGCGCACGTCTTGTGCGCCGCCCGCGCTGATGCGGCGGAGCTTTTCGTGAACGGCGAATCCGCCGGGTCGAAGGATATTCCCCCGTCCGTCGGCGCGGCCGGATGGGATATCCCGTTCGAGGCCGGGGAACTGAAGGCGATCTTGTATTCGGGCGGAGAGTATGCCGGGGAAACAACGCTGACGACGGCCGGCAAACCGTTCCGGATAAAGCTCGTTCCCGAAAAGCAGGCGCTTGCCGACGGGGAGACGACCTTCATACTGGTGCAGGCCGTCGATTCCGAGGGGAACGTCAACCCCGTCGCCTGCGCCGATGTTTCGTTCTCCGTCGAAGGTCCGGGCGAAATCGTCGCCGCCGGGAACGGCGCGCCGGAGCAGGGAAGGTTTTTCGATTCGAAAGAGCCGTGTCCGTTATACGGCGGATCGTGTTTCGTATTGGCGAGGAGAACCGGCGGGTCGGGTCTGCCCGTCGTTCTGACGGCGACATCGCCGCAGGTGCGCCAGGCGGTTCTTTCCGTTCCGCGCCGTTGACCGGATGCGGGGGGAGGATTGAATGGAACGTTTGATCGATGCGATACGCTCTGCAAAATGCGTCGCCGCGCTTACGGGCGCGGGGATCAGCACGCTTTGCGGCATTCCGGATTTCAGGGGGCCCAAGGGCCTTTACAGGAATCCCGACGCCGAAAGGATATTCGACATAGACTGGTTCGACCGCGATCCGCGCATCTACTACCGCGGATGCCGCGATCTCGTATACGGGCTAGGCGGATTTTCCCCCGGGCCTGTGCACCGCGCGCTGAAAATTCTTGAAGACGCCGGGCGTCTCGACGGAATCGCCACGCAGAACATCGACATGCTTCACCAGAAGGCGGGCTCCTCGAACGTGTACGAAGTCCACGGTTCTCCCGCCGTCCACAGTTGCCGCAGGTGCGGGGCTGAAAAATCCTTCGGGGAAATAATGGACATGATCGCCGCGAATGGCGGACCGGAGAAGCTGGGCGAACCGTACGTGCCGAGGTGCGGATGCGGCGGCGTGTTCAAGCCGGAAATAACTTTTTTCGGCGAGTCCCTTCCTGAAGAAGCCTTTTCCCGCGCGAGCGATCTTGCGTGCCGCGCCGACACGATGCTCGTCCTGGGAACCTCGCTTACCGTATATCCCGCCGCGGGCCTGCCGCGACTTACTCTGCAGAAGGGCGGGAAGGTGTTCATCGTCAACGGACAGCCCACGCCTCTCGACGACTACGCCGTCGCGCGCTATCCCGACCTCTCGGCGTTCGCCGGCTCGATCATTTCGAATTTCGGCGGAATATGAGCGGAGGTGGCCGCCCAGGCGGTGGCAACAGGGGTGACGTCCCGTCCGTCCAACCGGGGGAACGGACGTCCCGTCCGTTCATATTGACGGAGCGGGACGCTCCATCTCCTTGGTTGCTTTCCCAGCTTTCAAGGAGATGGAGCATCTTGCTCCGTCACTGGGGGAAAACCGGCCCATTCTTCTTTTTGATAATCCCGCGTGACAGATTCATATATTTTGATATAATAATAGAACAGTAAATTGAATGAATGCAGAGATTGCTGCAAGAAAAAGGTAAAGAAACATGAAGTACACTAATGAGAATTTGAAACTGGCTGCGGATACGGTCCGCTGTCTATGCGCAGATATGGTCGAGAAGGCCAACTCCGGCCATCCCGGCGCTCCTATGGGCATGGCCGACCTGGCTGTTTCCCTTTGGCTTAAATACCTCAACGTCGATCCCAGGAACGTCGCATGGCCCGGGCGCGACAGGCTCGTCTTTTCCGGCGGACACGCGAGCAGTCTCGTCTACGCTCTCGCCCACCTTTCCGGGACAGGCGGACTTTCGATGGACGAACTCAAGACTTTCAGGCAGGTCGGAAGCCGCTGCGCCGGTCATCCCGAACGCGGTGTAATGCCCGGAGTCGAGGTTACGACGGGACCGCTCGGCCAGGGCCTCGCCATGGCCGCGGGTCTTGCGTTCGCGGCCAAACACGTCAAATCCGACAACAGGACATGGGTGTTCTGCGGCGACGGAGATCTCGAAGAGGGCATTTCCCACGAAGCGTGCAGCTGGGCCGGCACGAACAAGATCGACAATTTTGTCGCAGTGTACGACTCCAACGGAATTACGATCGAAGGCAGCGCATCCCTTTCGATGGCGGACGACACCAAGAAGAGGTTCGAATCGTACGGATGGAAGGTTTTCGACTGCGACGGACACGATTTCGACTCCATCGACCGCGCGTACCGCCGCGCGATGAAAACCGCCGGACAGCCCGTGCTCATCATCGCCAAGACGGATATCGGACACGGCTCGCCGGCCAAGCACGGAACGAGCGGATGCCACGGCGCGCCGCTCGGCGCGGAAGAGGTCGCCGCGACGAAAACGGCGCTCGGATTCGATCCGTCCAAGAGTTTCTTCGTGCCCGACGAAGTATACGCGATGTTCTCCGACAGGGCGGATGCGATGCACCGTCTTTCAAAACGCTGGATCAGACAGAACCCGCAGCTCGCGGCGGCGACGCTGGAGCCGGACTACATGGATCTTGTCAAGGCACTTCCCAAGTTCGACCCCGCGAAAAGCGAAGCCACGAGAAGCGTTTTCGGCGCCGTTCTCAACGCGCTCGCTCCTGTCGCAAAGGGGATCGTCGGCGGAAGCGCCGATCTCGCTCCCAGCAACAAGACGTACATGAAAGGCGCGGGTGACGTGGCGCCAGGTAGTTTCGAGGGCCGCAACATCCACTACGGCGTCAGGGAACTGGCCATGACGTCGATCGCCAACGGCATCACGGCCTACGGCGCGGGGCTGAGAGGCCTCGGCGCGACGTTCTTCGTGTTCAGCGACTACTGCAAGCCGGCGCTCAGGATCGCCGCTCTGATGGGCGTGCCGTCGATGTTCGTCTTTTCGCACGACAGCTTCTACGTCGGCGAGGACGGGGCGACGCACCAGCCGGTCGAGCAGCTCGCTTCTCTCCGCTCGATTCCGGGACTTCTCACGTTCCGTCCGGCGGATGCGAACGAGACGGCCTACGCGCTCGTGGAAATGATTCTCCACACCAAGGGGCCGAGCTGCATCATGACGACGCGGCAGAACCTTCCCGTGCTCGACGGCGTCAGGCACGAGGGCGTCGCCAAGGGCGGCTACGTGATTTACGAATCCGGTTCGCAGGGATCCGACACGCTCCTGTTCATCGCCACGGGATCGGAGGTTTCGATTTCCCTCGAAGCGGCGAAGGCGCTTGCCGCCGAAGGGAGATCGGTGCGCGTGGTGTCCATGCCATCCGTCGAGCTGTTCCTCTCGCAGAAGTGCGAATGGCGCGAAAAGGTCGTTCCCGAACTGATGAAGAAGCGCGTCATCGTGGAGGCGGGTGTCCGTTTCGGCTGGGACCGCTTCCGCATGGATGTCAAGACGACACGTTTCGTCACCATGGCCGGATTCGGAGAATCCGGCCCCTACAAGGAGCTTGCCGCCAAGTTCGGCTTCACCGCCGAACATGTCCTTAAAGTCGCGAAGGAGATACTGTGATGGCCGACGGAAGCCTGCTTGCCATTAGCCCGCTCGACGGGCGCTACGCTTCGAAATGCGGGGACCTTCCGGAAGTGTTCTCCGAATACGGGCTCGTCAAAAGGCGCGTAGCCGTCGAGTGCGCCTGGCTCGAGGCGCTTTGCGCCTCCCCCGATATCCCCGAATGCAAAAAACTGGCGCGGACGGCCGCGGCGCGGCTGCGCGCAATCGCGGCGGACTTTTCCGTGAAGGACGCAATGCGCGTAAAGGAGATCGAAAGCGTAACGAACCACGACGTCAAAGCCGTGGAATATTTCCTCAAGGAAAAGATCAAGGGCACGGAACTCGAAAGCCGCGGCGAATTCGTCCATTTCGCCTGCACGAGCGAGGACATCAACAACATGTCCCACGCGCTGATGCTCCGCGACGGCAAGGCGATCCTGCGCAAAGCCATGGACGAAACGCAGGATGCGATCGCCGCGCTCGCGCGAAGATACGCGGCGGTTCCGATGCTCGCGCACACCCACGGCCAGCCCGCCTCGCCCACCACTGTCGGCAAGGAGCTCGCCGTGGCCGTCGCAAGACTCCGCCGCCAGGCGAAGGAGATCGACAGGCTCGTCATGCCCGCCAAGATGAACGGCGCAGTAGGCAATTTCAACGCCCATCTGGCGGCGTACCCGAAGGTCGACTGGGAGGCGCTTTCCCGCGGCGTCATAGAGTCGCTGGGGCTCAGGCAGAACCGTCTGACGACGCAGATCGAATCGCACGACGGCATCGCCGAGCTTTTCGACGCCATAGCCAGGTGGAATTCGATACTCCTCGACTTCGACCGCGACATTTGGATGTACGTATCCATGGGATACTTCAAACAGAAGACTGTCAAGGGCGAAATCGGTTCGTCCACGATGCCCCACAAGGTCAATCCGATAGATTTCGAAAATTCCGAAGGGAACCTCGGCATGGCCAACGCCGTGCTTGGTTTCATGGCCAGGAAGCTGCCCGTTTCGAGGATGCAGCGCGACCTCACCGATTCCACGACGCTGAGGAACATGGGCGTCGGATTCGGATATACGCTTGTCGCCATCCGCTCCACGCTGAAGGGCATCGGCAAGCTCGAACTCGACGAGAACCGGCTTGCCGCCGATCTCGACTCCAACTGGGAGGTTCTCGCCGAGCCGATCCAGACTGTCATGCGGAAGGTCGGAATGGACCGTCCGTACGAACGGCTTAAGGAACTCACGCGCGGACGCCGTGTCGACGAGCGGATCATGCGCGATTTCATATCGGCCCTGCCGCTACCGGCGGCCGACAGAAAACGTCTTCTGTCTCTGACGCCCGCCGGATATACGGGACTGGCGGCGAAACTCGCAAAACTCGTATAAACACAAGGAGATGCCGAAATGACGACTAGAATACTGGCCATAGCCGCGATAGCGACCGTCGCAGGGTGTGTCGATCCCGATTATACGTACTACGATTCCGGCTACGATTACTACGGCAGGCCCGCGAACGTGTATTACATCGACAACGGCGGACATTCGCAGAGCATCCGTCCGCCGAAGGGCCGCAAGCATCATCATGACGGCAAGCATCATTCCTATAAAAACGGACATGGCGGACATCACGGTCCGAACGTAGCGGTCAAGCCGAAAGAGCCGCCGAAGGTCTCGCCGCCGCCAAAGGCTCCGGCTCCGAAACCCGTGCAGCCGCCGAAGGCTTCAAAACCTGTTCCGCCGCCGAAGACCGCGAAGCCGACGCCACCGCAGAAATCCTCGGCCGCTCCCAAGAAGAGCTACGGACCGTCGGTGAAGCCCGCTCCGAAGAAGAATTCGAAGAAAAAATGATTTCATCGGTTTACATCGCCAAAAACGTCTACGGCGGAGACGGGATAGGACGCCTCGGCGACGGTCGCGTGGTGTTCGTCCCCGGTGCGTTCGCCGGCGAGCAGGTCAAGGCCGAAATCGTCGCCGAGAAACGCGGCTACGTCCGCGCCAGACTTGTTTCCGTCGAAGATCCGAGCCCCGAAAGGATATCGTACGGTTCTCTGCCAGTTCCCGGAATGGTGTATGCGAACCTGAGTCTCAAAGGCGAACTCGAGGCGAAACGCTCGCAACTTGCGGAGGCGTTCGAACGCGCGAGGATTCCGTTCGGGAAGATTTCCTTCGGCGGCGTGGAAGGGCAGTCGCTCAATTACAGGAACAAGGTTTCGTACCATTTCCGGTGCGAGCGCGGCGTTCTGCGCATGGGCTACCACCGCGAGTCCATGCACGAGATTGTCGATGTCGAAAGCGATCCGCTCGCCCGCGCCGAGATCAACGCGAAGCTTCCGGAGATACGCAGGGACGTGCAGGCGCTTCTCACGCAGGGTTCGCGGCAGGTCCGTGAATCTGTCGAACGCAAAGCCTCCGTGACCGTCAGGTGGACTTTGAAGTCAGGCGTGCAATGGTGGATCGGCGACGCCCCCGCGGGGACCGTGCTCAAGGAAACTTCGATGGGCAGGCCGTTCGACGTCCCCGCCGGCGGATTCTGGCAGGTTAACCCCGAATGCGCGGATCTCCTCGCAAAGGCTGTCGCTTCGAAATACGCAAGCTGGCGCGACTGCGCCCCGGACGTTGTCGATCTCTACTGCGGAGTGGGGGTTCTTGGTTTGGGGTGCATCGCCGCATCCGGCGGTAAGGGACGGCTTTTCGGCGCCGAGTCGGGAAGACAGGCCGTCGAATTCGCGAAGAAAAACGCCGCGCGCCTGGGCGTCTCCGCGACGTTCGCTGCGGGCGAAACGGGTAGAATGCTGAAGAAGATTCCGTTTTCGCCGTCTTCCACCGTCGTCTGCGATCCGCCCCGCGGCGGATTGGAACGCGGCGTGGCGGAAGCGCTTGTCCGCTCGCCGGCGTCCAGATTTATCATGGTCGGCTGCGATGTCGCGACGCTTGCGCGCGACGTTTCGAAGTTTACGCGCGATTTCGACGTTGAATCCGTGACATGGTTCAACATGTTTCCCCGCACAGCCTCTTTCGAAACGATGGTTTGCCTGTCAAGGAAAACGCTGCGCGCATGAAATTCCTCGTCCATACCTACGGATGCCAGATGAACGTGCGCGACTCCGAGGCGGTAGAGTCCCTCATGGTCGCGGCCGGATACGAAAAAGCGGCATCGGAGGATGACGCCGACATCGTGATAATAAACAGCTGCACCGTAAGGCAGAAGGCCGAGGAGAAGGCCGTCGGCAAGGCCGGGAACATGATCGCCGCCAGGAAGATCACCGGTCTTATGGGGTGTGCGGTGAAACGAATGGGCGCTGATGTGTTCAAGCGCCTGCCGAAACTCGATTTCGCCGTCGGTCCGCGCTCTTTCGGATTGATTCCCAGAATCGTCTCGGAAGGCAGATTCCCGCGTCTGGAGCTTGGGGACGGTCTTGTGCCCGACAGTCTTTCCGCGCATGTCGACGGAGGATGGCAGTCGTTTGTGACAATACTTCTCGGCTGCGACAACCGGTGCAGCTACTGCATCGTTCCGGATGTTCGGGGACACGAGTATTCGCGTCCCGCGCGCGAGGTGCTCGCCGAAATATCGGCGCTTGCGAAGCGCGGGGTCAGGGAAGTGTGCCTCCTTGGACAGAGCGTGCTCCGCTACGGGGCGCGCAACAGCGTCTGGGATGCGGACGAAGCGAGCCCCGGCGGATACACGGAGCCGTTTCCGCGGCTTCTGGAGGCGATCTCGGCGGTTCCTGGAATCGAGCGCATACGTTTTACGAGCGCCCATCCAAAGGGGTGTACGCGCGAGCTCGTCCGCGCATACGGGGAGTTCCCGAAGGTCTGCCGTCATCTGCACCTACCGGTGCAGTCGGGTTCGGACCGCATACTTTCCGGCATGGGGCGCCATTACACCCGCGGGGAATATCTTTCTGCGGTCCGCGCGCTGAGGGAACTCGATCCGGAATTCTCCGTGACAACGGATGTGATAGTGGGCTATCCGGGCGAGACGGAGGAGGACTTCGAACAGACGCGCACGCTGATGGACGAGGCGGGTTTCGACAACTCGTTCATTTTCAAATATTCTCCAAGGCCGGGAACGCGCTCGGCCGCGCTGCCAGACGACGTTCCGGCGGAGGAAAAGGAACGGCGCGACCAGGTTCTGCTCGCCGATCAGGAACGGCGCGGGCTTCAGCGCAATTCCAGACTTGTCGGGACGGTCCGCGAAGTGCTGGTCGAAGGGCCGTCGAAGCGCAATCCGGCCAGGCTTTCCGGCCGCGACGGCGGAAACCGGATCGTCGTGTGGGACGCGAAGGATTCCCCGCGCCCGTTCGCGTCCGGCGCTCCCGCGCGAATACGCATAACGCAGGCACATGCGCAAACGCTTGTCGGCGAGGCGGTGGACTGATGTCGGCCCAAGACGAGATTCTTGGTTCCCGGGCGGTCCATGTAAGAGAACTGCGCTCGGAGATTTCCGCTTTGAAAGCGCAGAATGCCGCATTGAAGGCCGAAAACGAATCTCTGAAAAGCCACTTCCATCTTGCCGTGCTCGCAGCTTCCGATTTGCACGAGCTCGCCCCGGGCGGCGTGTTCAGGATCTACGACGGTTGGAACCTCGTTCTCGGCGCTGGCAGAATCGCCTCTTCGAGGGATGAACTTGCCGCGATTGTCGAAAAAGAACTCGAAAACAACCCCCGCGATCTTGCGTGGATCGTCTACGACGGGCCGGAGGAGAATTCCCGCAGAAAGGGGCGTCTGAGGATTTCATACACGGGAGGCGAAGGCGGACAGAGGGCGGACAGGATGATCGTCGATTTCATCCGCATGGCCCGCATGACAGGCACGGACCCCCGCATCGAGGTGGCGACTTCCGACCGCGGATTGAAACGCGCGGCCGAAAAACTCCTTTCAAGACGCAAATGAAACAAAGGAGCGCCTGAAGGGATGAACATCTGTCTTTTCTTCGAAGGCACCGGACAGGGTGTGGAAGGGCGCGTCACGAACGTTACGCGGATGCGCGACGCGTGCATCGAGGATTCGAGGCAGAAGCTTCACGTCGAATCCGGTTCGGGCACGCGCTTCGGCTCGTATCTCGGCGGGCGAGTCGCGGGAGTCGACTGGAATGCCATATTCCGTTCGTCGCGCCGTTGGTTCGAAGCCAATTACGATACGCTTCCCGCAGACAGTTTAACCACGTCGGTTTTCCTGTTCGGTTTTTCCCGCGGCGCCCTGTACGCGCGCCATTTTTCGTCGTGGCTGGAAAGAATCGGCGTGGAAGTGGCGTATATGGGGTTGTGGGACACCGTCGACGCGACGGCCGGTCTCGATGTCGGGGAGGAGTGTCCCAAGAACGTCCGCAAAGCGCGGCATGCCGTCGCCCGCGACGAGACCCGCCGTTTTTTCAAGTATGTGCCGCTGAAAGGAGACGGAAACAGGGTCGTCGAAATGCTCTTCCCCGGCAGCCACAGCGACGTCGGCGGACTTTACGCCGACAACCATCTTGTCGCCGATCTTTCGCTCGCGTGGATAGCCGCAGGCGCAAAGCGGGCCGGGCTGCGGCTTTCCCCCGGAGTGCGCATCGCGCAGAATATCGACAAATCCGCCGTCGTCCTCCACGATCCGCACGGGGACGTTTCAAATCTTTGGGGCGCTCTCGACCGCGCAAGGCGCAGATTCTCCAACATCCGTCTGCATTATGCGTGCAAAGGGCTGTGACAAATCTGCTATCGCGCGATTTCTTCCCTCGATTAGCAGGGTTTACGCATTTGAAATCAATGCCCCATTCCGTCCGAAACATCCGGTTTTACAGGATCCAACGCTTTTAGCGTGTAAATGTGTACGCGGGCAACTGACAAAGTCAAGAAAACCGCTTGATTTCTGCGCGGCGGTTCGCTATAATATATCCATCCCGCGAGGCGGAGGAGCGAGTGTAAAATGTAAAGTGTAAAATGTAAAGTTGCGGAGATGCGGCATCTTGCCTCGTCGCAAACGGAAAACAGGCCACCATTTTACATTTTCCATTTTACACTTTACACTTGCCCATGCGGCGCGGGGTCATAGTCCGGAAAACGGGCAAGTAGTCAGGCCTCCCCGCGCCATGCGCGGCCGCCGCGAACGCCCCGCCAGACGTCCATCAATGTAGCATCAACGCTACACGTCGTTCACACGAAATACTGGTCATATTTTAGAACTGAACGGCATGTTAGTGAAGATGCGCTCCTCTGGGGCGTATTCTTTCTTCATGTATTCAGTTCAGGCCTGACCAGGGCTTCGTGTGAGTGCAGGAGTGGGAGAATGCGCCCCTTTTCATGTACTGGACGGGCCAACGGCGAACAAAAGCGCAGAATGAGATTTCGTCCGCACCATAATCTCACACAGAGACGCGGAGGTGCGGAGGGGAAAGAAAGGGACGCATGAAAAGGTTGATTGCAATGGCGATTATAGCAGTTACGGCCATTGAGTTCGTTTCTGCCGAGCCGACGGTGACCGACATCACGGCAAAGCAGCGGTATCCGTGGAACGGGCTTGTGGATATCTCCTGCAAGGTATCGGGGATAGAAGCGGATGCGGGCGGATATGAGTTTGCAGTGGTGGCCGCTGACAAAGACACGGGCAGGGAGTGCATGGTTTCAACATTTTCGATTCAGCATAATGGTGAAGAAGTGCCTGATGTTTGCGATAACGGCGATTATTCGCTCTTGTGGAATGCGCGGGAAGACATGGGGCATGTCGTGATCGAGCGCATGACAGTGCGCATCACGCTTGAGGCACTTGCCGTTTCAGTTGGGAAAGTCCAGCTATGGGAAGGCGGCCCGTACTGGGCCGACCGGAACATCGGGGCAAAGAAGCCGGAGGGCTACGGACTATACTTCTGGTGGGGCGACACGAGGGGGCATCGGCCCTCATTAGATGGAAAATTCAGTTTCAACTTTAGCTCGGCCAATTCCGCCATTTACACATACGGCAAGAGCGTATCACAACTGCAAAGTGCAGGGTGGTTGACTAGCGGCGGAGTCCTTGCGCCTTCGCATGATGTGGCGTATGTCAAGTGGGGTGGTGCTTGGCGGATGCCGACGAAACAGGAATTTGACGATCTCAATAGCAAGTGCGACTGGACGTGGACGACTCAGAACGGTGAGAACGGATATGTTGTTCGCGGCAGGGGCGCCTACGCCTCTAACAGCATCTTTCTCCCCGCCGCCGGCTACCCTGTCTCGCTTTCGCTCTACGGTGCCGGCTTGATCGGCATATACTGGTCGTCCGCCACGCATCCGAACAACATCGACTCAGTGTGCCTCTTTTTCAGTTCTAGTAGCTACAATCCTGGCGGCTACAGTTCTGGCACTCACTTCACGAGCTTTAGCTCCCGCCACTGCGGGTTTTCAATCCGCCCCGTACATGGACCCACCAACTAGCTAACGAGATGCGCGAGTGCTGTTTCACAAGGCCAACAGAAAAGCCGCGTATGACACATGCGATTTGTCACATGACACGCAGATTACGGCGCGAGGCGGATAAGGCCGCCGACATGGTCGAAATGGAAGAGTCAGAACAGGCCGGCGTGGGAGCCGGTGCGGGTGAGGGTCAGGACAAGGACGTCGTCCTGAATCGTGTAGAGCAGCAGCCAGTCACTTTCGATGTGGCAATCACGGAGTCCAGTCAGGTTTCCAGTGAGTGCATGGTCGTGATACTGCGGCGGCAAGGGCTCCCCGGATGCAAGGATGCCGACAACTGTTTCAAGCTTGGACACATCGGCGCCCCGCTTGAGCATCTTCTTCAATTCCTTTCGGAATTTCTTGGTGCGAATGACGTCGTATTTCATGACAGCAGAAACTCCCTCAGCTTTGCGGGGTCGCTGCAACGCGGTGTCGTGGGATCGTGCGCGATGCGCTTGGCCTCTTCAAAGGCCTCCAGCGTTTCTTCGCGCGGCGTTTTTTTGCGTCCGAGCTTGAAGGGGATTTCGCCTGCGTCGATGCACTTTTTGAAGAAACACGTGATGGCGGTGGTGAGGTTCATGCCAATGTCCGAGAAAAACTCCTCGGCATCGGCCTTGAGGTCCTCGTCCATGCGGATTGAAAGTGTTGTTGTCATTGCAGATTGTCCTATTTGTGGTAAAGATGTCAGTATTGTATCACAGAATATGTGCAATGTCAATGCGGCATAGATGATTTTATTGAAAACAAGGAAATACAAAATGAAACAGACAATAATTGCGGTGGCAGCGGCTCTTGCCGCGATGACCGGATGGGCGGGCGAGTCGGCGGAGTTCAGGCTTGACACGATGGATGGGACTCGTACTGCGCGGTCGGTCGAGACGATTGCCTATTCGACGGCATGGAACAACGGCGGCGCGGTGTCCGTTGCCGTTGATGGCGTTGCAATCAAAGAGGCGAATGCGCCCGCGACTGGCGATGTCGTCTGGAACGCGGCGCAGGCCACACCCGGCACTCACACGCTCACGCACACATGCGGCGACGAAACGCTGACTGCGGTGTTCGAGGTGGTGCAGGCGCCGATGCCTCCGCCGACGCTAAAGGCGGAGACGGCTGATTGGACGTATGGGACAATTACGCTGCGGTGCGAGGATGCAAACCTAAACGGTGCAGCCGTTCCGTTTTATAATCTTATGTACTATGACACGGCAGAAGCGAAGTGGCGTGTCATCGACAGATATGACCTGACGATTCCGACACCCGTAGAAGAAACCAACAGCAGCGGCGGAAAAACAACCGTAACAAGAATCACGGACAAGTATTTCTCAAAGAGGAACAATGGCGTCGGGACGGTTAAGTATCGCGTTGTGGATGAGGTGAATTCGAACCGTGTGGCGGGGTGCGAGACACGGAAGCGATACGGGCTGTTTGTGGCGGTGGGGGAGTATGAGGATCCTAGTCTATCTCCTCTTCCTATGGTAAAACACGAATGCGCTGTGTTTAAGGATGCGTATGTACGCTACGGTGAAGGGGTCGGAATATGCTGGACGGAAGACTCAAGACCGACGCGATTCGAGGTTCTTGGGCTTCTATCTGCGATGAAAGAGAAAGTCTTGCCTGGCGACATATTCCTGTTTTACTTTTACGGTCATGGAGGCACGGGCTATTTGTGTTGCTATGACAAAGACGGCAAAATCACGAATAGCGATTTGAAAGAATACTTCAAGGATTTCTGCGACGGAGCTGGAATAGCCGCCGTCATCTATTGTTGCCATTCGGCCAGCATGTTCCTGCAAGACAACGACAGCATGAATCTTGGGCGTGTCGGGTGGATATTGTCATCGCAAGCCGATGAACTGACATGGGCATACTCGGTGACGTCTATCATCTGCAACGACGGCTGGTTCAACGGGAAGGCCGATGTGCTAAACGGAGAATATGGGTTTGGCGACGGAGATGGCTATGTAACGTTCGCGGAACTTGCGGAATACGGACTAGACTGGACTATCAAAAACGAATACTACGGGCATAGGCAGCAAATGAAACCTGCGAACACCTTTATCCTTAGCAATATCGTCGCGGGGAAAATCCCGTCGAGTAACACGAGCGACAGAAAATGGAAGTGGCTTACAAGATTCGCTTCGCTTTTTTCTTCGGCAAATGGTGATGTGGTTGCGGCAGAAACCATGCCAGCGGCGAATGGTTGCAGAACTGTCGGTGAGTGTTATGCGCTCGGCATAAATCCCGAAGACCCGAATGACGATTTGAAGATTGCCGATTTCAAGATGGAGAACGGCAAGCCGGTAATTACTCTCAACCACACAAAGGATGGTTCTGGCAATTCGTTTGAGTCGCGTATCAAGACACTTGGCAAAGCGGATCTTTCGGACGCCACAGAGGAATGGCGCGTGGTGCCAGAAGAGGGTGACCAGACGATGCGCTTCTTCACAGTGGGAGTTGAAATGCCATAGGTGGCATGATACGTCTATTCTTTGCGCGGCCAGAAAAATTTGCGACTGACGCAAGAAGTTGAGATATGATATAATATCAGAAAATGAAATTTGCATTGTACATC
>DGHT01000035.1 GCA_002392765.1 Verrucomicrobia bacterium UBA3841
CAAATCACATTGTAGCAAACAGGGGTGTTCTTTTTCAATCACCCTGTCTAGTTGTCGCGTAGAGACTTGTGAACAACCGCACCTTGAACGGTGCGGCTGTTTGCAAGTCGGTCTGCGTAACGTGCAGAGACTTGTGAACATGTCAATCAAGCGCGCGGCGCTTCACGACGCAAGCGCGCTTGTTGGCATGTTTGCAAGTCGTCCCCGTCAGTAGCCAGTTGTCAAAGAACGAAGCCTTTCCCCAGTTTGAAAAAGCGTTTGTTCTACATTATACCTTGCGACCTTGCTTCGCAAGGCTCCTCACTTCGTTCGTCGGGGAACCTGATCGCTTCGCGACAGGTGCATCTTGCGCTCAGCCGACCTGACGACTTCGTCGCAGGCGCATCCCGCTCGGAGGATATGTTCCCCCAGTAACGGGCGAGACGCCCATTCCCCCAGTGAGCTCTCCCCCGAATTTCACAATTTCACTATTTCATAATTTCACAATTCCACAATTTCCTGGCTTTCCCAGACATTGACGGAGCAAGATGCTCCATCTCCTTGAGGGATGATTCCACAATCCCACAATTTTACACTTTACATTTTACACTTTACACTCATCCCCCATCCCTCTTCCTTGTCTGTCTCACGCAAAGTACGCCAAGTTCGCAAAGCGACTCTAAAAACGAAACTTCGCGCACTTCGCGCACTTCGCGAACTTGGCGTGAAATATATCAGGGACGTACGGGGCCGTGTCCGGCGGACATATTTTCGCCAAGCAGCGCCAGCTCCGCACTGCTCGACGCCATGTCCTGTATCCAGCCGTTCCCGAAACCGAAATCCTCCGCCGCGTCGACGACCGACGAATATTCCTCTTCCGTGACGCTGCGGTCGAGAGGCGGCATCGACTTCGCCTCGTATGCGGGGGTGTACTGCGACATGATGGAGACCGGAATCTCCGGCGACAGTTCCGTCGCCATCCACGCGAGAGATTCAATCGCCTCGTCTGCGTGTCCCGGTATGACGAGAATCCTTGCGACAAGTCCGCCTTCCCCCTCCCGCTTTCCTTTCGCGTTCTCCCACGCCCACTTCAGCGCCTCCCTCGCGCGTTCGACGTAATCCGGCGCGCCGCTCAGCTTCATCGCCGTTGCGTCCGACGAATATCTCAAGTCGAAAAGCGCCCAGTCGCAGAGACGTCTGTATCTTTCGAGCGTTTCCACGCGCTCATATCCCGACGAATTCCACACGAAAGGCAACCGCACTCCTTCGCGCGACAGCAAATCCGCCGCCTTTTCGATGTACGGCAGATACGGAGTGGGCGAGACGAGATTCCAGTTGCCCACGCCGTCTTCTACCGCCAGCTTCCGCATTATGGACGCAAGACCCTCGACATCCATGTCGTCGCCGCCCCCCTTCCAGCTCCACGGCGAATTCTGGCAGTAGACGCACTTCATCGTGCATCTTGAAAAGAAAATGCATCCGCTGCCCTTTTCACCGCAAATCGGGGGCTCCTCCCCGAAATGCGGACCGTAGCGGAAAACGCGCGGCGCGTCAAGCGCTCCGCAATACCCTTTTTCGGGAGAAGGACCGAAACGCCGCGCTTTGCAACGCCTCGGACAAAGTTCGCAGCGGTCTCCGGCTGTCATTCCGGCTTCTTGAATATCGCGAAAGCGGGCAGCCCGATGACATCTTCGAAGCCGTCAAGCCGTTTCAGTTCGTTCATGTCTTCCGCCTGGAGCCGGATGACGTTGTATTTCTCCAGCGCCTTTACCACTCGCGGATCTTTCATCGTGGTCCGTTCCATGGCGGAGCAGTTTTTGCACCACGTCGCCCAGCAGTCGACGAGAACCGGGCGTCCGTCCAGCCCTTCGAGCGAGAAGCTGTCCACCGTCGTGCCGTTTTCAGAAGCAGATCCGGCAAAACCAATGTAAGCGAGGCGCCCGTACCAGACGGCAAAGCAGACGAGAAAGACGGCAAATGCTTTGTTGACGGTTTTCATCCAAGCGCCTGGAGGCGGCAGAACCTTTATTCCGGCGGCGGCAAAAGGCCACGGCAGCGCCATCCCCAAACCCAGAGCCGCAGGAAGCGACACGGCAAGAGCGATGCGCCCTTCAGCTGAATATGCAGCCGCTTTCGTAATAGTTGCAAACATCATCGGCGCAACGCATGCACCTGCCAGAACGGCGCCTACAACACCCATGGAAAATGCGAACAGATGCGGAGCCATCGTTTGGCGCTTCGAAGCGAAAACATTGCGCCTACCGGAAAAATCCAAAGCGAATATTCCGGACATCGCAAGAGCGAAACATGTGAAAAGAACAGCCATTGCGACGTTGAACCACGGATTGGATTGTATTGCCCCGAAAGGTCTTCCAAACACGGAAGCCAAAACTCCGAGAACAGTGTAAGAACACAGTATGCCGAGTGCATACATAAAGCCTTTTGCCGCAGAGCGTCCGATGACCATAAGCGTGACCGGCACCATTGGAAGAACGCACGGCGTAAGATTCAGAAGGAATCCGGCAAGAATCGCGAGAAGAATCGCAAGTGCACCGCCGGCTCTGTCGAGAATCGCCAAAAACCATGCGAGAAATCTGGACCAGACGCCCTTTTTTTCAACCGGCTCGCCGAGAAACTCCAGAAAATCGTCCGCATCCATGTATCCGTGCTTGAGCGCCGTCCTTGCGTATTCGGTGGCGGACTGCGGGGCGGACTCGGCGGTCTGGACGGCATCGCCCGCTTCCGTGGACGGCGCGGCGGCTTCCGCGGGCTCTTCGCCCGGCAACGCGCCGGCGTCTTCATCGGCCGGACCTATTATCCGGCACACGCCGTCCTCCCCGCATTCGATCTTCATGCCGTTGACTATCTGGATGTCGCCCCAAACGGCGAAAGAAACGGCGGCTATGGCGCAAGAAAGCAGAATCTTCATTTTCATGTACCTTTTATTCCTTGAAAGCCTCCACGATCGCCGGCGAAACGTCCGCAAGGGACTCGACCCTGTCGCGGATCGTCTTCTCCCGCGGACCGAATACGATGAACGGCACGGGGTTGCGCGTGTGCCCGCGGTCGTTCATGCTTTCGATGTTTCCGTGGTCTGCGGTCATCACGAGTGTCATTCCAGCGGCCTCCGTGAACCTTACGAGCGAGGCCAGGAACCTGTCGTAGGTGCGAAGCACCGCGCACGCGCGCGAGTAGTCCATGGAGTGGCCGGACACGTCCGTCTGGAAAAACTCGTACAGCGTGAAATCGTATTCGCGCGCTATGGAGAAAAGATGGTCCGCCGCGCGCTGGGGCGGAATGACGCGTATGTCCGGGTATCTGTCCTGGATCGTTTCGCGCGTCAGATCCTGCATCAGCGCGCGGTCGTCCATCAGGTCGTCGGTCGTCGTGATCGATTCCGGCACGGTGAGCGCCATGACTGTCGTGACGGACTTGTAGCGGCGGTCGGCGAGTTCGTCGGGCGTATCGACAAGATACGCGTCGGCGAACCGTATGGACCTTCCCATGCGCTTGAGCTGCAGGAACAGGTTGTTGTCTTCGATTATCCTCCTCAGCGACGGCCCCGGAAAACCTTCGCAATGGCGTCCCATCGCCTTGGGACAGTTGACGCCGGTGAACATCGTGGCCTGTCCGGTGGCGGACTGCGGGAGCCCCCCCACGCCGAGGCACGCGTCGATCGGCCTTGAATGCCGCTCGATCAGCCTGCAAAGCGTGGGGCAGACCTCCGGGTTCACCGGATTGTCCACGGCCGGAGGTCTCAAGCCTACGCCGTCGATGAAGAGGAATACGATCTTCACCTCAGATTTTCACTTCGCGGCACCATCCGTGCGCATCGGGCAGGACGCCGTACTGGATGCCCTGCACGGTTTCGTACAGTTTCTGGAGGTGGGGGCCGACCTTGTCGGGGTCGCTGATCTTTATCACTTCCGCGCCGCGCGTGATCTCCCACACGGGCGTCACTACGACCGCCGTTCCGCACGCCGCGACTTCGGCGAACTCGCGTATCTCCGAATAGGGGACGGGGCGGCATTCGACCTTCCATCCGAGGTCGGCGGCGACCTCCTTGAGGGACTTGTTCGTGACTGACGGGAGTACGGAATGGCTGTCCGGCGTGACGTACGTTCCGTCGGGTTTGATGCCAAGGAAGTTCGACGTGGAAAACTCCTCGACATACGTGTGCGTCTTCGCATCGAGATACAGCTCGACGGGCCATCCGTCGCGCTTGGCCTTCTCGTGCGCGAAAAGAGACGCGGCGTAGTTGCCGCCGACCTTCACGTCTCCCATGCCGTGCGGCGCGGCGCGGTCCCAGTCGTCGAGAATCACGGCCCTTACGGGTTTGAGTCCGCCCTTGTAGTATGCGCCGACAGGCATGACCATGATCATGAACGTGTACTCCTTGGCGGGCGCGACGCCGATCTGCGGGCCGGTTCCGATGAGAAGCGGCCTCAGGTAGAGCGAGCCGCCCGTCCCGTACGGCGGGACGTACTCCTCGTTCGCGGCGACCACCTTTTCGGCCGCCTCCAGGAACATTTCCTCGGGGACCGGCGCCATGACGGTCCTCACGGCCGTGCGGTACATGCGCCGGGCGTTTTCGTCGGGACGGAACATGACGATCCTGCCGTCCTTCTGGCGGAACGCCTTCATGCCCTCGAAGCATTCCTGTCCGTAATGCAGACAGCTCGCTCCGATGTGCATCGTTATGTGCGGATCTTTCACAAACTCCGCATCGCCCCATTTGCCGTCCCTCCACACATAGCGTATGTGGCAGTTGACGTCGGAAAAGCCGAAACCGAGCTTCTCCCAATCTATGTCGTTTCTTGGCATTTGCCTACCTCCTTGTGATTCTTGACAAAAGCGGTTCGAGAAGTCGCTTGTATTCCCTGTCGCGCGACAATTCCATCTGGCACGCCTCCGCGGAAACGTTGCAGGCTTCTATAAAATATCCGTATCCCCTGTCGCGCCTGCCGAGCTTGAGCTCCATCTTCGAAAGCTTCAGCAGCAGCATGCAGTCGCGCTTTTCGACGGAGAGTAGATCGACATACTGGCGGAGGACGTCGGCCGTCTCATTCCTGGATTTTGACGCGGCCTTGTCGATGAGCGCGTACGCGTAGGGGGCGTTCCCCTTTGCATGCTGGAGCACGGCCATTTTCGCCATGTAGCGCACTTCCGGATTTTTGTACGATGCCAGATACCTTTTCAGGAGCTTCTCGGCATCGGACGAATATCCGGACGAGAGAAGGATGTCGATCGCCTGCTCCACGTCGGACCTGGCCGCGAGCTTGTCGTACACCTGCGACATGATGCGCCCGCTCTGGCGCAGGTTGCCTATGAATGCGTAAGCGCAGGACAGTTCGAACGCCTCGGCGACGGGCAGCGTGCCGTCCCTCGCGAGTTTGATCTCCAGCCGCCGCGCCGTCTCGGTGTTTTCCACGTATTCGCGGATCCTGCCCGTGCGCTTGTTGTTCGGATCGATGGAATCGGTGTAGTCCATCAGCTCGCGCACGATTCCGAGCTTGCCGAAAGGCATGAGAATCTCGGTTGCGTACTTGAACACGGATTCGGGCGACGCCGGATAGAGAAGATTCGCCTCGCGGAAGGCCTGCGAAGCGTCGCCCGCCCTGCCCTGGATCCTGTAGAGCCCCGCTATGGAGGAACGCAGTTTGGAGAAGCTCTTCTGCGCGGCGAAATCGCGCCTGTACATCGGATCGTCCATCAGACGCTTCGAATACCAGTCCCAGAAATCGCGGTCGAGCGCGGCGGTCTTCCTGTCGTAGCCGGTCTTGTCCCGGTTGATTTTCATTATCAGGCCGTGCGGCGAAAGATAGTCGTACATCCACTTGATGGCGTAGCTTTCCTCGAGATAGAACGAGTGCCTGTCGCGGTCGTGCTCGAACATCATCTGCGAGAGTATCGAATTGAGCTCCATCACGCCGAGCGCGCCGGTTACCTGTATCCTGCCGTTCTCCTCCTTTATCTCCCCGTTCGGTTCGCGGATGCCGCGGTCGACCTCGCTCTTGTAGACGCTGAACGCGGTCTGGCAGTCCTCCTTCGCCGGGATCCATATCTCGTCGCCGTAGAGGTCGCGTTCCACGGCCATGTAGGTGTCGTCGGCGAGCGCGTTCTGCGTGATGAGATACACGTCGGGACGGAACCCCGCGGAATAGATCATGTAAGTGGGGACGAACCTGCCCGGATCGGTGCCACCGAAGAATATGGCGTATGGATCCATCGGCGGCGGCCACGAGGGATCGGGAAGCGGTTCCTCGTCCGCCGAAAGCTGCGCGCGTATCGCCTTGGCGCCTTCGAGCTGGTACGCGCCGAACTGCCAGCCGAACGTGTGCCCGTTCTGCTCGGAGCCCCCCAGCCGCCGCACGAGATCGTCGTCGGTGTAATTCTGTACGATAGGCGCAATGGTCGCGCCGAGAACGGCGACGGCGCAGACGATCGCCGCGAAAAGCCTCTTGCGGGCGGCGAGCGGCGCCCATCTGTCGGCAAGGCGCACGGTGAAAACCCCGGCGAACGCAAGACCGTATCCGATCCAGAGCGCGATCATGGCGTGCGAGGAGATGAACTTGACCTTCTGGATGAACCCGTCCTGCAGATCTCCCTTCACCTGCGCGAGCGCGATCAGCGGAACGGTCATGACGAAAAAGCATACGCCTGAGGCGAAAAGCCACTGCTGCCATACGCTCTTCGACTCGAACGAAAGCGACACGCCGCGCGAAGACATCCACGACATCCCTCGCACGATCTTGGGCGCGAAGGCGGACA
The DNA here is from genome assembly GCA_002392765.1 of Verrucomicrobia bacterium UBA3841. Lineage (GTDB taxonomy): Bacteria > Verrucomicrobiota > Kiritimatiellia > RFP12 > UBA1067 > UBA1067. The sequence continues at coordinate 6,751 of DGHT01000035.1, forward strand.
CGCTCGCGAAAACGGCGATCGCGAAAAACGCACCGCTGAATACGAGCAGCCACGTCACGCCCTTGAACGGCGCTGCGAGTTTGAAGAGCACCGACAGCAGAACGACGGAAAGGACCGACATTCCCGCGATCGACATCCAGTCCCTGCGCCCTGCCGCGCCGCAGACGAAGCGCCTGAGAGCCGCGGCAGGACCGAACACTATCTGCCTGAAGAAGATCGCGACAACTCCGACTACGCACAAAAGGCCCATGTAGGCGATGAGGAATCTGTCGAAACCCTCCCAGAATCCGCCGCCGGACGCGCCCGCGAGCGACGCGAGCGAGCGGACGAGAAGCAGGGCCAGCGCCCCGAGAACGAGCCACAGGCACCTTACCGTCGTCCTGCGCCCGCCGCCCGCCGGAAGGACGAGCCGCCAGCAAGCGAACGGAAGCAGGGCGAAAAACACGATGAAATCGGAGAACTGCATCTTGACGTCGGCGAAATAATGCCCCATCTGTCCCTTGATGAAGCTCCAGAACCCGCCGAAACTCTTGAACCCGGGCAGCGTGATCGCCTCGTACTGTCCGCGCGTGATGGCATGCTTGAATCCGTCCCACGTTCTGGGGAAGCCCCAGTTCATCGGAGGATTGCGCAGATCGGAGACGACAGGCATGTAGGCGTAGAACGAAACCCCCAGCTGCGCGAACAGCGCCGCGAACGCGACCGTCCTTCCGTGCGGAAGAACGAGCCAGGCGAGGGTCAGGACGATGAAGTTCCACGCGATCGGCCACCAGAACCACCAGCACGAGGGATGGACGAGCCCGTTCATCGCGCCCCTCTCGAGGAGCATGAACGCGGCGATGTGGAATCCGGCCACGGGGATGGAGAACGCGAGCCCCCCCTTCCTGAAAAGGGAACACGCCAGAAACGCCGCTATGACAGCGTGGCACCAGAACCTGGACTGCGACCAGTCGTATCTGACGCCTTCGTATCCGGCCCAGTCGGCCCGGGGGACGCAGGTGACGACGATCTCGACGGCGATTACCGCGAATATTGCGGAGAAGACGAGCGGCGCGATGCGCCACGCGCTGGATTCCTCGTCGCGCTTCATGGCCGCCAGTATCGACGCGGCGACTGAAAGCATTATGCACAGCGCGACGCCCGCGTATATGCGCGGATCGACAAGCGGCGCGGTCACGCTGGGCATGTCGGTGGCGATCTGCAGCGGTTCGGCGGGCCACTGTCCGAAATACGGCAGGCCGACTCTGCGCGCGTACTGCCAGTCGGGGCGCAGAGCCTCGCTCGCCCAGCTGATTTCGGACGGGAAAAGCATGGCGAGACCGAGAACGGCCGCCGCCGCAAGAGCGACGCCCGGAGGGACCAGTTCCGCGTATTCGAAAGGCTTGCGCTTCCTGAAGCGCACGGCGAGAACGGCCGCGGCGACGAGAAGCGCGACGGACGCCGCCACGGCGATGCCGGACGGACACTGCGCCGCCGCCACGCCGGGATGCTTGGCGATGACGTTGGCCGTCATGTTCTCCGTGGCGCGCTGCATGTCGCCGATCTGCAGAATCTGGTACACCAGCGCCGCCGGCATCAGGTACAGCAAGAAGTCCATGAACATTGCGAAGTTCTTCATCGCGATTATGATCGCCAGCGGAACTATCGCGAAAAGGAGAACCTGGTAGTTGGTGAGCCCCAGACCGAAAACGAACGCCGTCAGCCAGAGGGTTTTGTCGGAGGGCTTCTTCATCCACCTGTAGGAAAGCAGGAAGACCCACATCAGGAACAGAGCGTTGAGCGAGTAGATTTCGACTATCGTCGACTGCGACCATTCGACGGGAGAAAGCGCGAACGCGATCGCCCCGCCGACGCCGCCGGCGAAGCAGAGCCAGTCGTCGCGGAGCGTCGCCCCGCCGGAGAAAGCGACGTCCCCGACCATGTCCCTCGCGCTCCTGCAGATCAGCATCGCGGTGCATCCGGCGGCGAAGGCGCCGAACACGGACGAACAGCAGCTCACCGCCCACGCTGGGGTCGGATGTCCCATGTACGTCACGAACGAGAAGATCTTGCAGAATATCCAGCTGCAGAAAGTCCAGAACGGATATCCGGGCGGATGCGGGACTCCGAGGTGCGCCGCGGCGGTCGCCAGCTCGCCGGAGTCCTCGACTCCCACGGACGGACCGAGAGTGAAGAAGTATACGGCGAATGTCGCGAGCGTCGCGGTCCAGAACGCCGCTTTGTCGAATGCCGAAAAAAATCTTTTTTTGTCCATTTCCCGCACCTCAGATGTCAATGTGTGTTATTTTTGAAATCGCGAACCAGCCGACGGCAACGAGAATCGCGACGGCCGCGACCGAAACCGCGCCGGCGAAGCTGCACAGGAACGGCAGCATCGTTTCGGGCTTGAGAACAGTCATCGCAATGCCCAGCAGGAACGGCATGGCGGATATGAGAATGCCCTGCATCCTGCCCTGCGCCGTCAGCGTTTTGACTTTGCGCTCTATGGCCATGCGCGCGAGTATCGTCTGCGATATCTTCGAGAAAATCTCCATGAGGTTTCCGCCCGTCTTGCGTCCGACGAGTATCGCCGTCGTCACGAGCGACAGGTCTTCGGATCCGACCCTCGCGGACATCGACTCGAGCGCCTTTTCGAAATCCATTCCTATCCTGAGCTGGCTCTGGAGTATCGCGAATTCTTCGCCTGCGGGAGCGTCCATCGATTCGGCCACGGCGTCGAACGCCTGAGATATCGAATAGCCGGCCTTCAGGGAATTGGACATCGTGGAAAGGGCCTCCGGGAGCTGCGCGTCGAATTTGGCGCGCCTTTTCGCGTCGAGCCACGCCGCGAACGGCCCGCGTCCGTTCTGCCATCCCTCCTTGACCTTCACGCCGGAGAGGATGTACCACGCGACGCCCGCGAACGATATCGCGGAAAGAACGGAAATCGCAACCGGTATCATCTCGAACAGCCCTCCATGCGGATTACCGGTACGCCACCTTGAAATCCTCTTCGCGGGACGGATCGAACATGGCTATGTCGGCCGTTATGCCGCGTCCGGGAAGCGTCTCGAACCATGTCGGTATGGCGCCCGTCGGCTTGAACTCGCCGATGATTTTTCCATCGCGCCCGATTCCCGTCTGCTTGAACGAAAAAATGTCCTGCATGACGATCTGGTTCCCCTCCAGACCCGTCACCTCCGTGATGGCGACCACCTTGCGGCTTCCGTCCGAAAGCCTCGACTCGTGGATTATGATGTCCACGGCGCTTGCTATCTGCTCGCGGATCGCGCGCGACGGCAGCTCCATGCCGCTCATCATAACCATCGTCTCGAGGCGCGATATGACGTCGCGCGGCGAATTGGCGTGCACTGTCGTGAGGGAGCCGTCGTGTCCCGTGTTCATCGCCTGGAGCATGTCCAGGGCCTCCCCTCCGCGGCATTCGCCGACGATTATGCGGTCGGGGCGCATCCTGAGACAGTTGCGCACGAGATCGCGGATCGTCACCGCGCCCTTGCCCTCTATGTTCGCGGGGCGCGCCTCCAGCCTCACGACGTGCGGCTGCATGAGCCTCAGTTCGGCGGCGTCCTCCACCGTCACGATCCTCTCGCTCTTCGGAATGAATCCGGAAAGGAGATTGAGAAGCGTCGTCTTTCCGGATCCCGTCCCGCCGGCCACGATCACGTTCTTGCGCAGCATGACGCACAGTTTCATGAATTCCGCCGCGTTGGCGCTCCACGTGCCGAACCTGACGAAATCCGCGCACGTCATGGCGTTCTTCGAAAACTTTCTTATGGTGACGGCAGGGCCGGAGAGCGACAGCGGCGCGATTATGGCGTTGACGCGGCTTCCGTCGGGAAGTCTGGCGTCGACGTACGGCTGGGATTCGTCTATGCGCCGGCCGAGAGGCGCGACGATCCTTTCGATGATGGCCAGCACGCTGGCGTCGTCCGTGAACTGGCAGTCTGAAAGGACGAGTTTTCCGTTGCGCTCGACGTACACCTGGCGCGGCCCGTTGACCATGATTTCGCTTATCGAATCGTCGGCCAGGAGCTCTTCGAGCGGCCCGAGCCGGAGAGCTTCGTTGAAAACGTCCTCTTCCAGCCGCACGGCGTCTATCCCGGCGGGCAGGCGCCCTTTCGCGACGACTTCCTCCACGATCTGCGAAATCTTCTCGCGCGCGATCTGCTCCATCCCTCCGGAATCGACACCTTCGAGCGTGAGGCGCTTCATGTCCATGCGCTTGAGAAGCTCCTTCTGGATCTGCTCCTGGACGTTCCGCCGCACCTCGCGCATCGGATCGACAGCGGGCGCTTCGCTCCCCGCGACATCCCCGGCGTCGGGCTCCGGCTCCGGCGCGCGCGCTTCCGCGGCGGACGCCGCGGACACGCGGAAAAGGCAGTCCCCTATCTGGACGACGCGCCCGTCTTCGATGGAAACGGCGCTGTCGATCGGCTCTCCGTCCACGTATGTGCCGTTGGCGCTGTGGAGATCCTCTATCGTCACGCGGTCGCCGCGCACGGACATTATGGCGTGCCGCTCGCTGATTTCGGGGAAGTCGAGGCGTATCCTGCACATCGCGCCGCGGCCGACGAGCCATGCGCCGTCGGACAGCGCGACCGTTTCGCGGCGGCCGCCGATCATGGATGTCAGAACAGGCATCTATCTCGCTCCCCCGTGTCCCTTTCTGCGCCCGGAGGGGTTGCGCTCCTTGTTGAGCTCTTCGATCTGGCCGCGTATCCTTGAGAAATCGACTATCGGCAGCTCGTCTTCCGTCTCGACGTCCGTCCTGCTGCGGAGCGTCAGTATCAAACGTCCCTTCACCTGTTCGGCGAACGCCAGCATCTCGGCCTCGCGCGGCGTCACTGAAAGCGTGACCGTCGAATAGCCCGCCGATTCGCGCACAAGCCCCATTCCCGCCGCGCGGGCCTTGGCCGTCTCCGACCCCACCGCGAGCACGAGCACCTTCTGGAGGACTGTGCACGTGACGGGATCGCCGCGGCGGATCTTGCCTTCGTCGTCGGGGAAGTCGAACGTGCCTATGACATCCACCCAGTCGCCCGCGCGGACCATGCCCGAAACCGCCGCCGAGCCGGCGACGTTGATCGACATGGCGCGGAAATGGTGCTGTATGTCGTTGGAAAGACCTTCGCGCGCATTGCCGCCCTCGATGTCATTCCACCTCAAAGGTTCGTTTTTCTGGTGGTACCCGACGGTCTTGCGTCCGACGATGTCGTGTATGTTGTCCTGCGTCAGCACCACGCCGCGGTTCCCTTTCGCGACGGTCTTGCACGTACTGAGATCCTGCGCCGATATCACGCTTCCCGAGGCGATGTCGCGCGTAAAGCACAGCGCCTCCATCTCTCCGTATTCGCGCAGGTATCTGTTTCGGAAGCGCTCCATCTCTGCGTCGCGCGCGGAAAGATACGTGCGAGTGAGCAGCGCCGCGAGAATGCCGGCCACGAGACTTGCCGCGAGAACGATGCGCCGCTTCATCAGAACAGCCCCTTGACCTTTCCGGTCTCAACGTCGACGTCGATCCTGCGGTATGCCGGGGAGGCGCTCGTTCCGGGCATCAGCTTGATTTCGCCCGCGACGGGCACGAGCAGTCCGGCGCCCTTGTACACGAGAATGTCCTTGACCGGCAGACGCCACCCTCTGGGGCGTCCGAGAAGATTCGGATCGTGGGAAAGCGAATACTGCGTCTTCGCGATGCAGACGGGAAGCGCGGCGGTTTCGGGATCGGCCTGGTATTTGGCCAGTTTTTCGAGGGCGGCGGGTTCGAAATCGGCGCCGTCGCCGCCGTAGACCTCCCTGACCTGCTTTTCGATCCTGTCTTTGAGAGGCTCGGCGAGGTCGCAGAGGTATGCGAAGGAATTTGGCTTTTCGCACGCGTCGATCACCGCCCTGGCGAGTTCGAGAGCCCCCTCGCCGCCCTTGAGCCAGTGGTCGCTGACGGCGAACGCCGCCCCGGCCCCCTCGGCGACGCGGCGCACGAGCTCGCGCTCCGCGGGCGTGTCGGTGTAGAAGGCGTTGAGGCAGACCACGGGCTGCACGCCGCTGCGGCGTATGATGTCGATGTGGGCCAGGAGATTGTCGCATCCCTTTTCAAGAAGCGGCAGGTTTTCGGTGGTGTAGACCGGATCGAGCGGAAGCCCGGCCTTGACTTTCGGCGCGCCGCCGTGCGCCTTGAGAGCGCGCACCGTCGCCACGAGCACGACCGCGTCGGGCTTGAGGCCGGAGCAGCGGCACTTGATGTTCCAGAATTTTTCGTAGCCCATGTCGCTGGCGAATCCGCTCTCCGTGACGACGTAGTCGCCGAGAGCGCATGCGAGACGGTCGGCAACGACGGAGTTCTGTCCGATGGCGATGTTCGCGAAAGGTCCGGCGTGCACGAACACGGGCTGGCCTTCCATCGTCTGCATGAGCGTAGGCTTGATCGCGTTGACTAGAAGCGCGCACATCGCGCCGTCGACTTCAAGGTCGGCCGTCGTCACCGGCGCGCCGGAGCGCGAATACGCGACGACGATCCTGGAAAGACGCTTTCTCAAATCCGCGAGGTCGCCGCTCATCGCGAGAATGGCCATGACCTCGGAGGCGACGGTGATGTAGAAGCCGGAATCGCAGTTGTAGCCGTCGAGTTTTCCGCCCTTGCCTATTTCGATGTTCCTCAAACCCTGCGCGCAGAAATCCATCGCCCAGCGGAACTGGATCCTGTCAGGATCGATGTCGAGACGCTTCAGCCCCCTTTCCGCGAGCCACGCGTCGTCGTGGTTGCGCTCGTGCTGCATTCTCGAATTGAGCGCGACCATCGCAAGATTGTTGGCATTCGTTATGGCGTCGATGTCGCCGGTGAGTCCGAGCGAAAGCGACGTCAGGGGAACGACCTGCGCAAGGCCGCCGCCCGCGGCGGAACCCTTGATGTTGAACGTCGGCCCGCCGGAAGGCTGGCGGACGCACCCGACGACTTTCTTTCCAAGCCGCCCCAAACCCTCGACAAGACCGACGGTGGTCGTCGTCTTGCCCTCGCCAAGCGCTGTCGGGGTTATGGCGGTCACGTCTATGTATTTGCCGCGGCGTCCGGCGCCAAGGCGCTTGAGCACCTTCGTCACGTCCACTTTCGCGAGAACGTCGCCGTACGGGGACCATTCGTCCTTTTCAAGGCCCAGCTCGCCGGCCAGGTCCGATGCTTTGCGCAAATTCTCCTCTGCGGCCTCGGCAAGCTGCCAATCCGCCATCTTTGTCGGGTCTAGTTTTGTCATGCCAGCAATTATATCAAAAAAATGGGGAAGAGGGAAGAGGGATGAGTGTAAAGTGTAAAATGTAAAGTGTAAAATTGTGGGATTGTGGAATCATCACTCAAGGAGATGGAGCATCTTGCTCCGTCATTGATCGGGAAAGCGGCTGCGGCCAACGCATCAAAAAATTCCTTCTTCCCGCTGACGCGGGATAGAACGTATTTTTAATGCGTTTTCCGCAACCCCCGGAAGTTCCGGGGTTGCGGAAAACCGGAGTTTGGTATATAATATTGGCATGTTCGCCAAATGAAGGAAAGACAAAATGGAAGCTAATCCGGAATCATGTCAAAACACCGGCGACGTCCGGTTCGGACGTCGCGGTTTCCTCAAGGGAATGCTCCTCGCGTGCGGTGCGGCCGGGATTTCTCCGGAGACGGGGTCCCGCAGCGTGTCGGCCGCCGGGGTGCCCGATGGCGCCCGGGAAACCGGCGTAGAATATCTTGACTATCCCGTGAAGGGACTTGACTGTTCGCTGTCGCGGCAGATCACCGTGGCTGTTGTCGGCGCAGGCGGGAGAGGCTCCACGTACGCCCGCTACGCAGAGCGCTTCCCCGCCGCGATGAAGATCGTCGCGGTTTCCGACATCAACCCGTACCGCCGCAAGAGGATGGCGTCAGCCCACGGCATTCCCGCGGACAGGCAGTTTGGCGATTTCCATGAAATCCTCGCTGCGGGACGCACGGCCGACGCGATGGTGATAGCGCTCCCCGACAATCTGCACTACGAACCCGCGATGGCCGCGATGGCGCAGGGCTACGACCTCATTCTCGAGAAGCCCATGGCGCAGACGGAGCAGGAATGCCTCGATCTACTCAAGCGCCAACGCGAAACAGGTTCGATAGTCGGCGTATGCCACGTGCTCAGATACGCGCCGTATTTCCAGGCGCTCAAATCCGCCATCGACGACGGGCTGATAGGCGACGTCGTATCCGTTCAGCACATGGAGCCGATAGAGTACGCCCACATGGCCCACTCCTACGTCCGCGGCAACTGGCACGACTCGAAGGCGACTACGCCGATCATCCTGGCGAAGAGCTGCCACGACCTCGACATCATCAAGTGGTTTGTCGGCAAGAAGTGCGAAGAGGTATCGGCGGAAGGCTCTCTCATGCTGTTCAAGGAGGCGAACGCGCCCGCCGGGGCTCCGGCCAGATGCACCGACGGCTGTCCGCACGAGGCGACCTGTCCGTTCTCGGCGCTGGACATCTATGTAACCAAGCGGCAGCACATGCACGTGTTCGACCTGCCGAATGGCTACACGGACGAGGACGTCGTGGAAAAGCTGCGCACCACCGACTACGGGCGTTGCGTGTTCCGCTGCAAGAACGACCAGTGCGACCACTACGTGACAACGCTTCGGTTCGAGGGCGGCGCGACGGCCGCGTTCTCGATGGAGGCGTTCACGCCCTGGGGCGGACGCCGCACGCGCGTCATGGGGACCAAAGGTTTCATCGAGGGCGACGGCAGAAGCTTCACAGCGTACGACTTCCGTACAGGCAGAAAGCGCGTATGGGACAGGAAAGTTGCGGAGATCGCCGAATACAAGGGATCCGGGCACGGCGGCGGCGATCTCGCGCTCGTGCGGGATTTTCTGACCGCGGTGGACAAGCGCGACGAATCGTTCCTCACCTCCAGTCTGGCCGCATCGGTCGAAAGCCACATAATGGGCTTCGCCTGCGAAAAGAGCCGCCTCTCCGGCGTAAAGGCCAAGGTGCAGTTGGAAATAGTGCCGCCGTGCATATAGACGCCGGCGCTTGCAAGGCCGCCCTCGGTTGAATATCCATTCGCCAATGCAAGGCCGGAAAGAACGGCGCCGCGGATAGCGCTTGAGGCCGTCCATTTCACGAGCGGCGTCTTGCAAACCCCCGAATATGTCTCACGCCAAGTTCGCCAAGTGCGTGAAGTTTCGTTTCATGGAAACATTTCCTCTGTTCGGGATTTTCACATATAGACGCGGGAAATCATAGACGTACTTTCCGTCGTCGGCGGAATTCCAAGATATCTTGAGGAAATCAACCCTGCGGAAAGCGCGGAACAAAACATCAAACGGCTATTCTTCATGCCCAAGGCAGTTCTCAGGATGGACTTCGACGACATGTTCCGGGACGTAGTCACGGAGGAGACGAATTTCACGGGGCGGGTTTTGAAGACTATGGTCGGAGGGCCGAAAAGCGGCGTAGAAATTGCCGAAGTGCTGTCCAAACCGAGAGGCGGACGGGTGGCAGGAGCCCTGTCAAGGCTCGAAGAGTCGGGGTTCATCGCAGCCGATAACGGGACGAATCCTGAAACCGGCGAACGTCCGAGGGAAAAGCGATACCGGATCAGGGACAACTACACGCGTTTCTATCTGAAATACGTCGAGCCCGTAAAAGACATCATCGACAACGGTGCATTCGAATTCATCTCGCTCGGCCAGTTTGAAAACATAAGCGCGATGATGGGACTCGCATTCGAAAATCTGGTAATAAACAACTACAGAGAACTGATAAAGCCGCTTCATCTGGAAGGACAGCTGATCACATCGGCCGCACCTTATCGCCGAAAGGCGACAAACGAAAGGAACGGGCGCAAGGGCGTCCAGATTGATCTGCTTATTCAGACAAGAAGATCGATATACATCGTTGAAATCAAGCGCATGGGAAACATCGACCGGGAAATAATACAGGAGGTGGACAACCGCGTCAAGGCGATACACCGTCCCGACGGCGTATCGATAAGAACCGCGCTCGTGTATGACGGCAATCTTTCGCCTGTTGTGTCGACCGACGGATATTTCGACGCCATCGTACCCTTCAAAAAACTTCTCGGGCTATAGAACCTAATTCCGCAAGACCGCATCGTGAAAGCCTTTCTCTCCATCCTGGCCGCAGCAACCGCCGTATGCAAGCCCGGAACGTCAGCGAACGATGACGAAGCCGTCGCGATAGCCATCCGTAAACACTTCCTCAAAATTTGACGCAGCGGGCGTCTTCATCATTTGAACTCCCTTCCTTCTTCAAGAACGATGTCAGCGGAATCCCGCACGTCCGACGATGAGGATCCGACCAGAAGAGCATACTCCCCGGCGTCGGCGCGGAAGCAGGACGCGAACGCATCCCAGTACGCCAGGTCGCGCGGCGTTATGCGGAACTCCACGGTCTTCGTCTCGCCCTTCTTCAGAAACACCTTCTCGAAGCCCTTGAGTTCCTTGACGGGACGGTCCGTCTTCGGATTCTTCGCCGCGACGTAAAGCTGCACGACCTCCGCGCCGTCCATCCCGCCGACGTTCGTCACGTCGACCTTAACCAGATAATCGCCCCCGCAACTTCTGACGTCCGAAGTCTGAAGTCTGAAGTCCGTATAGTTCAGCCCGTGCCCGAACGGGAAATCGACCGGAATGCCGCGCTTTTCGTACCAGCGGTAGCCGACGTAGACGCTTTCGAGGTAGACCGAGTTCGTCGCGTTGTATGCGCGCTCGCCGAAGAAGCCCGTCGGCGTATCCGCATAGCGTTTCGGCCAGGAGAACGTCAGCTTGCCGGAAGGATTCACGTCGCCGAAAACAACCTTCGCCATAGGCCGCCCGGCCTCCTGTCCGAGATAGGACGTCAGCAGCATCGTGTCGCATTCGCCGAGCCACGGCAGCTCCAGCGCGGATCCGGCGCGGCATACGACGACCGTGCGCGGCAGTTTCCACGAAAGTATCTCCGCAATCTCCGCGTCGTGGCCCGGCGCGCTTTTCATATTCGGACGGTCCCTGCCTTCAGTCTCCTTCGCCTGCCCGTAGCCCATCGTCGTACCGGTGAACACAAGCACGGCGTCGGCCGCCGCGCATTCGCCGCGCAGCTCCGCAAGCGGGACGCGCGGCTCCTTGTCCGCGGCAGTCAGCGCGACGATTCCGCCGGTGTCGTACCCCTTCTCCCCCTCGTCGGCGGCTTTCGCACGCTCTCCCACTTCGCCGCCGAGCGGATAATATGCTATCTCGCATCCGGCGCCGAGATACTCCTTGAGCCCGTCCAGAAACGATATTTCCGACACGACATGGCATTCGCACGACGATCCGAACTCCGCCTGTTTCAGCCGCGCGACCTGTCCGAACACGACCAGTTTCTTCGTTCCGGCCCTGTCAAGAGGAAGTACGCCTTTGGAGTTCTTCGCGAGTATTATCGCCTCCCCGCCAATCTCCCGCGCGACTTCGCGGTGTCTCTCGACAAGCCGCTCGCCCTTGTCCTGCGTCCCGGAGAGAAAGCCCGTCTTCGCCATCACGTAGAGCGTGCGCATCGCCATCTCGTCAACAGCCGCCTCTGGAACACGCCCTTCCCTGACAGCTGTCGCGAGCGGATACTTGTCGGCGCTTTTCGTGCCGTAGAAGTCGGTAAGGTAAGTCACATTGGAGCCGCAGTTGGCCTCTATGCCGCCGCCGTTCAGAGCCGCATTGTCGCACGAGTGCTGTCCGCCCCAGTCGGTGATGACCGTCCCCCTGAACCCCCACTGCTCCCTCAAGAGCGCCTTCTGGAGATATGGGTTCTCGCTGCAATACGTCCCGTTGCAGCGGTTGTATGCAGTCATGAGCGAAAGCGCCCCGCCCTTCACCGCCGCCTCGAACGCCGGAAGGTAGATTTCATGGAGCGCGCGGCCGTCCACCGTCGAGCATGTGTTGAAGCGGTTGAGCTCCTGGTTGTTCAGGCAGTAGTGTTTCGGCGTGCAGGCGAGTCCGTGCGACTGCGCCGCCTGTATGAGCGGAACGGCCATCTGCGAAATCACGAACGGATCCTCGCTCATATACTCCCAGTTGCGTCCGCAGAGCGGATTGCGCATGATATTCAGTCCCGGGCCCAGCATCTGGTCCTTGTTGCGCGCGCGCATCTGCGAGCCCATCACGTCGCCGTGCTTCGCCGCAAGCGCGCGGTTCCACGTCGAGGCGAGCGCTGACATGCACGGCATGGACGTGGAGCGGTCGTCGATGCCGCCTATGTAGCCCCAGCGGTCGCGGTTGTGCTCGGGCTTGAGCCCGTGGCTTCCGTCGCTGAACGCCCATTCGCGGTCTATGCCGGCGCGCGGAATCGCGTTGAGATACATCGTCGCGCAGAGTCCGCACAGGGACGTTTTCTCTTCGAGCGTCATCATGGCGAGCTTGCCGCGCGCAATGCGCTCCGCATCGGCGTCAGGCAAAAGCCCTGCGGCATTCGCTGCGGCCGCAGCCGCGATCGCCGTCACAGTCGCAATCATTCTTTTCATCTTATGTTTTTCCTTTCAAGTGATATTGTACTGCGGCGCTGATATGTGCCTGCGGCGCTGAAACACGGAGATATGGAGGCGCGAAGGCGCGGAGAATACCTTGGGCGTCGCAGACATCATAATAAACCATGGAAGTACCCGAGCGCGATGCGGCCGATGATCTGCTTGCCAAGTTCGCCTGAGTGAACGTAGTCGCGGCTGTAGAACTGGCAGGGAAGTCCCGTCTTGAAGAGCCAGCCGTATGCGGGAGTGAACATGTCCCAGAGCGGCCAGCCGTTCTTCGCGCAGATCGCCTTCAGTTCCTCCGCCGCTGCGACATCATATCTCCACGCCCTGTCGCCAAGCGCCGCGTGGTCGAACTCTGACGGAGCGACGGCGGCGCCCTGCTCCGTTCCCTCAGGAACGCGAAGGTCGATCGCGAGAGTCGGCGTCATCACGACGACCTCCGCGCCAAGCTCCTCGTTGACGCGCCGCGCGACGGACTCTATCGCCGGCCCTCCGTTGAGCGGCATCTCTGGATGTATCCAACCGGAGATGCCTCCTATGAATACGCAGTCGGGCTTGTAGTCAGCGACATACTTCCTGAAGTTCTCCGGCTCGCAGTAGTACCAGCATCCCGTCGATCCGCGCACAGAGACGAGCCAAGTGACATCGCTCTTCGGATACGCCCGCTTCACGAGCGCATGGAACTGCGAATGGAACGTATCCTGCATGATCGAGTCGCCCAGCATGAGGATTCGCCACGGTCTCCCCGTCTTGAGCGCATCATACGTCTTTGGGGGTAGGGGCGGCGTTCCATCGCCGCCCGTTAATTCCACCGGCGGCAGCTTCGCATACACGCCGTCGCACCACTTGGCCGCATCTTCGACCGTCGCCGGCTCGAACTTGACGTCCGAAACCGTGCACCCTTTCGGCGACTGGAAAAAGACCTCCGCCTCCTTCACGCCCTCCTGCGCAAAGACAACCCGCTCGTACCTCTTCCCAGTTCCCCGTTCCCCATTCCCCGTTCCCCGTTCCCCATATATCACATCATAGTTGTCCGCGATCATGTTCCCCGCCGCGTCGTAGAACGCGACAGTCTCGTATGACCTGACAGGCGCAGAACCCGTGAACGACAGCTTGTAGTACGCGCCCGCCTTGGGAATGGCGATGCGCGGCGAGACGAGCTTTCCGCCCTTGTCGGGATACCATCCCTCAAGCGGATTGAACGCCGCGCCGCCCTTCGCGCCCGACGCCTCGAACCGCCACCCCGCCGTCTTTTCGGTGACAAGTCCGTCGCACCGGAGCAATTCTCCGTTCAAAAAACGCCGCGCCTTGTCAACCTCTGCGTCCATGCCGGGCGCGGGATCGATTGAATTGTGGTCCTGCGAAATGCGGTACTTGGCGAAATGTCCATCGAAAAGAGTCGCGCACTGCGGATCGGCGGCAAGCGCGCGGTAGTCGCGCCATGCCTCGTCGTAGCGTTTGACTGCGGCGGCGATTTCCTCTTCGTCGGCATCCCCGGTCAACTCGCGTTGCCGCATGAGAAGCATCGCCGTCCATCCCGCCTCGTAGATGCGGTAGAGGTGAAGAGCGTAGCGCGACGAGACGCGCACATACGCCTCGTCATCCTTGTCCGCGATCTTGACAGAATCGGCGAGACGGACAATTTCGCGCCACCTCTCGACTGCGGCGCGGCGGTTGGCGAAGGAGGCGGCGACCTTGCCCTCCTTCACAAGCCTGTTCGCGTCCGCGTCAAGTCGCGGGTCGCCGAAGCCTCCGATGAAATGGTCGCGCGTCCAGCAGGCCGTCAGCTTCTCGTCCGGCATGTATCCCATCCCCCGGACGACCGCCTCGGCGGAAAGAACCGCAAGCCTGCGAAACGCCCCGCGCGATTCCGCCGCGACGCCGATACGGTCCATAAACTTCCCGAACGCGGCCTCTTCCCCAGCCTCCGGATGCTTCGCCCACTCGGTCATCACAAAGGCGTTCATCGCGCACCAAAGTTCATTCTTGAGGTACGGACCCTCCCAGCCGCCGCCGCGGCTCCATGTCCAGACGCCCGCAAAGCGGCTGTCCTTCAAAAACGCCCCAAGTCCCTGAATCCCCGGACACGCGGCATTCTCCTCGAACCCCTCGACCACTCCCTTGACGACATAGTTCGGATATGCGCCCTTCCCCTCGTACTCGCGCTGGCACTGCACCTCGACTATCTGCTTGTGCCTGCCTATCCCGAGCGTCGGATTGAACGGCACGTACCGCAAGTAGTCGCCCGCCGTATGCTTGATGGAAAGAAACAGCTTTTCATGCGGCTCCACCTGGTCCGTGATGGCGAGGTACAAATCGGGACGGACGTGGAAGCGGCGGAAGTCCCATGTGCGGTAGAAGACCTTCTTCCCGCCCTTTACGCATATCTCCTCGCGGAGAAGGTTCATGAGCTTCGCATGCGTCTCCACGAACCCGTCAAGCGGCTTGCGGAAATCAAGCGGCGTGTTGCCGCCGTGGTACGGCACGTTGTGCGAATACATCTCGCCCGTGCGGATTACGTACCCGTCGACGGACGGAATGCGCCGCAGCATTTCCCTTATCATCAGGCGGTGGATTTCCCATGTCTTCTCGCGCTCGAACGAAACGCGTCCGTCCTCGCCGCAAATCTCCGAGCGGTACTTTTCGATGAGACGGCGCGGCAAAACGATGATATCCATGAAGTAGTGGCATTCCAGCCCCTTCTCGTGGCAGGCGCGGGCCTTCGCCTCCACCTCGGCCGCAAAGTCGTCAACCCATTTGCGCTCCGGCGAACCTGCGGGAAATATTCCGGCGTCGAAATCCTCGAACGTACACGCGCACTGCGGATAGCGGAAGTCGTTCACGACCTTCGCACCAGTTCCCATCTCTGCGAGATACGCAGGGTCGAGGAAGCGGCTTTCCGCCGGTCTTTCGCCGGGATTGTGGTGCACCATGTCCATCGTAAAAAGACGAGACGAACCGTCAGCCGCCAGCGCGGCGACCGTCATGGCGGAAATCGCCAAAAAAAACTTTGTATTCATATCTGAATCTCCAAACAGTTGATTTATATTATACATGAAGCGCACACCTTAAGAGGCACACGATCAGAAGCGTTGCCCCAAAAAGCCTTGCATAAGGACATTGGGAGTTCTTCTACGGCAAAGTCGAGCGAATCACGCCCCGCGAATCCAGTTCCATCGAGTATATTCTCCGCTATCCAACTCGAAACGCCGCCGCACAGGACAAGAACAAGATTGCGCTCCTTCTTGAGCATGCGATCCCAAACCATCTTAAGTGTGCCCGGAAACGCCGCTCTTCCGATGAACATGTCAATGTCTCCCTTTTGTTGGAAAGAATGATATCATATTTTGGGCACGAAATCAATTGCTTTACATATTTCGTGCCCTTCCGCACTAGATTCTCTACCCCTTCGCGCACTTGGCGGACTTTGCGTGGGAAAACGTATCATCCATCTGCCGTGTTTATGGCCTGATATTGCTTTCGCTGCTGGGAGTTTTGGAGTTTGGGAGTGGAGGGGCGCAGGAGTCGGATGTAATCCAATATCTCCTCGACAGAACAGCCAAGGACATGCGCAAGAGAGACCGCATACGATACATTCGCCTTGAGAATGTCCTTCTGCCCCTGCTCGTACTGCTGAAGCGTCCGCAAAGGCACCTGCGCCGCCTCCGCCAATTCGGACTGCGACAGCCCCCTTCTCTGGCGCATTGACTTTAGATTCGTTTCCTTCTTGCCCGCACGGCAAATGTCAACTACCTTCTCCACAAGGGCCTGAACATCGCGCTCGTGATAAGGCGAATAAAGCCCCGCCATCCGCGACGGAGGCACATAACGCGTCAATTCGCGAAAAGGAAGCGACGTCGCCCACTGGCAGTGAGCCAACGCCCAGCCGACCCAATAGTCCTTGCTACGGTTCAAGTTATACCGCGGACGAGGGCGCTCTTCCGTAAAGTGCGTCCTGGCAAAAGTCTCCCATACGATTTCTACCCCGGACATGCCTGAAACGAGCTTTGGGTCACCACGGCCAAAGCGATCCGCAAGACCTGACGTCACGAAAAGTGCAAAATATTCATCTGCACTCAACTTGCAGTCCCAGACGGCATAGTCCAGCATTGCGCCCAGCGTTTCTCGCGCCTGAGCCAGATAAACTCTGTCATATGCGCAGATCATCAGCTGTCATCTCCTCCTCAAGTATCCGTGTGATGTAAAGCCCGTTGCGCCCGCGACCTCTGCGAATATCACGATAAGAGCGCCGTGCCTCGTCATCACGTCCCTTCTTTAGCGGATACCATTCCGATGCAGCAGCCGGTACCGCCTCCTCAAATGCAATTCTATCAAAGACACGCTTCGACTTCAGCACGAACTGAAGTCCGGGTTTCCCGAGCTGCATGGCCTCTGATAACTTTGAGAGTGTTATTGCACCATTTAGAAAGTTGCGAGCAAAAGTGAAATAGCTGTCATCCGCCCGATAGCCGACGACCGCGTCCGCATTTGAGAGATCCACTGGAAAGCGCGATAAAATATATTCTCGCGCTTCAGCCGCAAGATCTGTGTCCAGTTCAAACTCCCTGTGTCGCAACAATACGGAAAGCCAGTGCATGATGCAAAATGGAGCTTCGTTAAGATGGACTACATTCAGTCCATCCGTTTCAAGAGAGTAAACATTGGCAAATCCGTCTCGCCCTTCGTCGACACTCCATCCCTTAGCCAAATCCAAGGACTCGGTACAGTAAAATCCCTGCCCATAGTCATTGTATGTCTTCCCAACCCCAAACAGAGGCTTTCGGACAATGACAGGCGAGCCATGGTAGAGTCTTATTTTCATGCCTCATATTATACTCCCACAGAAGTACAATGTCAAGTGGGGCAAGGAAAGTTGAAAAGTTGAATGGTTGAATGGTTGAAAAGTTAAGAGTTGGGAGTTTAAAGTTTGATGTTTGAAGTTTGAGGTTTGAGGTTGCGAATGGCGAAAATCTCTACTGCCTGAACTCCCGTGCGCTGAGGCTGTCATCTTCAATCATGTAGCTGACGAAATAGCCTCCTGCGTTGACGAACACGTCCATGGGCATGTCGATGAAGCCGTCTTCAGTAACCGGGCCCGCAAGGATTGCTTCCCCCGTTTTTATCGTGCGGTCGACCCCGTCGTCAACCCAGCTTTCGGCCTCGATCTTCCACTTGACCCGCTTCCCTACAGGATCGCCGGCAACTACGCGAAACCGGATTGAATAGCTTCCGGCGGCATACGGATGGAAAAGCACCCTGTGGAAGCCGCCCTTGTCGGGGAACGGCAGCGCGCGGAGAGGCGCCTTCATTGCGGCGGCCCTGCCGCCGAGCGGAAGCAGTCTGGCCGGAGTGGAATGCCTTACGCGGGCCGACAGCTCCTTCCACGTCAGGCCGTCGCTTTCGGGATAGCCGGGCTTTCGCAGCTCCGGCGGCATCCGCGCCGCGCTTTCGGCATCCGTCGAGACGGCCACTGCGGCGACAGTCGCCTGGTTGACCTGAACCCGGGGGAACGTGATCCTGATCTCCGAGTTCGTTCCCGTATCCACTTCGTAGCGCCGGCACACGACATTTCGCTCCGGAACCATATCCTCAAGTCTGAGGCGGCTGTCGACGACTTTTCCGTTTATCGCCACGTCGAACATGCGGCCGTACGACCCCGGCTCCACGAAATAGACCTCCACTTCGCACGTCGCGTTCGCGGGCGCCGGGAGCGCGAAACTCTGGCGCGAGCGTCCGTAGCGGAATGTCCCGAACAGCTCCTGGTCCTCCTTCGCCGCGTTTGAGACGCCTCCGTCGACGACGCCCTGGCTGCCGAGAACCGGATTGAGTTCGTATCCCTTTATCTGCATGTCCCCGTCCTGCGACCAGGAACTGACGTACCGCGAGTCGTCCGCCGTCCAGCGGTTGCCGCAGGAGTCCGTCACCGCATCGCCTCCGCAGTTGAGGCGGTGGATGTAGGTCTTTCCGGGCAGGGGCTCGGGACGGCACTCCGCCGCAGCGGGAGCGGCGGCGAGTCTGCACCCTTCGGCGAGCCACCATGAAAGCGGACGGTCGACATGTTCGGCAAGGTCGCCCTTTTCAAAATGGCGTCCGAATGCAAGATAGAGGTACCACGCCTCGACCCTGCGTCCGTCCAGGGTGTAGAGCCCCTTCATGTTGACGGGGCCGGTCTTGTCGATTTCGCGGTAGCCCTCCTCGACTAGTGATACGCGCCCCGGGTTGCAGTGCGAGAAGAACGTCCAGAGGAGGTGTCCGCACACCTTGTCCCTCGCCTTCCATCCGCGCATCAGCTTTTCGTAGAGGACGCGGGCCTGGTGCTCCTCTGTCCACGCGCCCTTCAGGTCGAACGGCTCGTCGGGGTCTGAATGCCATCCGGCGACGCGCCACGCGCCGTACTCGCCGTTGAGGAGCTGGCTGGGCTTTGCGAGGTCCTGGGCGTATGTCATCAGCGTGCCGCCGT
>DGHT01000054.1 GCA_002392765.1 Verrucomicrobia bacterium UBA3841
ACCTCAAATTGTAGCAAATATCAGCACAGATTGTCAATGGTATTCCATAAAAATAATCATTTTAGTTCCCGATAATTAAATAACTTCATTCCACAATATTAAGCCGTTACAGCTGATGAAAACAACCTCTTCTTTTCGCCGCGCAACTGCGCGGCGTTATTAAGCCGACGGACGGTTGCCCGCCGTAAAAAAGTTGTTTCACCTTTGTTGTTTCCAATCACCAGAAGGCGAGACGGTGAAGTATGCCAGTAGCAGTTGTGCTTGAGCCCGTTTGCACTAATTGGCAACCATACATTTATTGGTTTCCAAAGTTATCCAATTTCACGCAACTTTGGAAACGGATAGCCATGTTCGCAAACGCGCAAGGCGGTGATCCGCACCACAATACTCTGCGGGGCCGGGATAACTTTTTCATGTAAACTCTCCGAAAGTTTGTATAATACTTTCCGCAAGACGCAAGATGTAATTGCAAAACCTGGCAGGCGGCGCGAGTTCGCTTTCCAGTCAATCAGCAACGACTCGAATTTTCGATTGAGGAAAATTTCTGGCTTTACACGTTACATACGGATAATATAGCATATTTATCGCATAATCGCAACACAGCCAAACACTTTTATGTGGGAATAGCGCAACTCGCGCAACACTTTTATGAGCGAATATATAGGTGACACGATCACTTTCATGAGCGAATCAACCTAAAAACGGCGGAAGCAATAGCTTCGTAGCTTGCCGGAGGCATTCATCACGAATGTCCTCTTGTCGGTCTTTACATCCACGACGCGCCCGTCGTCGTAGAGGCCAATCACAACCTCGTCGTCGCCGTCGGCCGGGTCCTTGCACTCAACCTTCACATCACCAAACGAAAACGCAGCCGTAGCCGCAAGAATCAGCATTGTCATGATTTCAACACCTCCATAAGTTCTTGGCGTCGCCTATCACTCCACTTTCACCTTCCCGACCTCGTAACGGCGCATCGCGCCGATCTGCCCTTCGAGCGGGAGCGCGATTTCGGGCGTTCCTATCCGCGAGCCGACGGATACGGCGAGCGTGTACTCGCCCGGCTTCAGCATCATCACAGTGCCTGGGAACTTGCGCCCCGACTCGCGGCACCACTGCACCACGTTGTCCGGCTCGGGAATGCGCTTCGTGAACCCGAAGCGGCACGGCGTCTTCACCGTCCGCGGCTTCTCCACGCCGTTCAGCGTTGGATCGAGCGTCTTGAAGTCGAAGCGGTTGTCCACCATCGTCCATGCGACGTTGCCCTTTCCGTCCACGAGCGACCACGTAAGCGCCGCGCCCTTCACGCATGGCGCAACGCCTACGTTGACCCATGTCGAGGCGATTTCGAACTTCTCGCCCGCCGCGACCTCGGCGGGATACGTCACCTCCCGCAGCTCGAAGCGGTAGCCAAGACGCTTGTTGATCGCGTCGATCTCCTTGCGGAACTCGGAGAGATGGCAGTCTGGGAAATCGTGAATCGAAATGTACGAGGCCTGGTGTTTCTCGACACATTCGAGGTAGCGCCAGGGTTTCCAGCGCTCGGGTGCGCGATGGCGAAGCGGGGCATGTCCGGTCTCGAGCACAACGGGCAGCGTCGGAGCGAAAAGACGCGCCCAGCCGTCGTGCGCCCAGCAGTCGTACGGACGGAACTCGTTCTCATCGGGCGGCGGGAAGCAGAAGATCGAGTCGTCGCGGAAGCCGATGCCGTTCTCGCGACAGTACGCCATAAGCACTCCGTCCGAATTAGGATTCCACCCGCCGTCGAAGCCGTCCAGCGCAATCAGCTGCGTCCGCGTGAAGTGCCTGCGCCAGAGGTCGATGTGCAGTTTGGAAAGGCGCGTCTTCCACGGCGGCGGGAAGCGGTCGGGATGCACGCCGTCGTTTTGCGCCTTCTCGTCGTCGGTCAGCGGATACGTGTCGCGCGGATTCCCTTCGCCGTAGATGCCCAGCGAGCCGATGTCTATGAAGGCGACGTTAGGGTCGCCGTCGTATCTCGCGGACATCGCCCGCAGGAAATTGCCGAGCTTCTCCAGAAACACAGGGTCGTCGTACACAGGCTCCCAGCGCGGCGGGAAGTCGAGCCCCGACGTATCCTTCGGGTAGGTGAACCAGTGCCCCTTCGCGCCCGCCTTCCTCACGAATTCGGGCGTTCCTTCCTCAACCTGCGAGCACGTCATCACGCGAAGTGCCATCTTCTTGCCCTTGGCAATCCACGGCTGTGCGTACGTGTCGAGTATCTCCCAGCGGAAATCCCCTTCCTCCGGCTCGAGGTCGTTCCACGTCAGGCGCATGTAGATAGTCGAGCATCCGGGGAACCAGTCGAGAGTGTCCTCCGTCGGCGTGTTGACGCCATACGCCCAGATGCGGTTGGAGTATTTGTAGAACACCCAGCCCATGCCGGGGTTTATGAGCGCCTCGTCCGTCGCCTTCGGCCGCACCGTCGCGTTCGCAGTGCGGCGTGCGCGGTGCGCCCGCCCTACCAGATCGCCCGCATCGCCGGCGGCGGCCGCAATCGCAAGTGCCGCGGCAATCAGCACAGTCGTTTTATGCATTCGCGTTTTCATTTTACCATTGTCCTCCGTCTCAATGCTGCCGTACCGCGTTAGCCGATTCCATGATCAGGCCCTGGTGTCCGGCGGGGACGATGACGCGTCCGCGCCAGAATGCCGCAAGGTCAGGATTGCCCGACAGTTCATACGCGCGCAGAAACTTCGGATTGTCCGGATCCGAGAAATCATACACGGCAACCTTGCGCGTGTTGCGGCTTGTCACGGCTACCAGCCGCCCGTCCGAGCGCGGGATTCCAGAATGGCGCCTCCCCTGTCCATCCGGCGGAAAGTCGCGTAGCTCCGTCCGCAACCCGTCAGGCGAGACAAACTGGTATTTCTCCCCAACGGTGTAGAGATAGCGGTCCGCGAACACGCACACGCCGTTGCCCTGGCTTCCCGCCGGCTGCGCTTCGCGCTTGTTGCACGGCGTCGCGACCGGCGCGCCGCCCGAGAAGTCGATCCAGTTCAGGCCGCGGTACGGCCACAGGCTCGGATGGCGTTTCCCGACAAGGCCGTCCGGCAGATACTTGTTCCACTGGCACGCGGCTCCGTTCATTCTGCAAAGCGGCCTCCCGGACTTGAAATCGTCAAGCCCCACGACTTCATACCGCCCTGTCCGGGTTGACAGCACGGCGCGCCCCTCGCCGGCATTCCAGCACCAGAATGCGACCTTGTTTCCGGAAGACCGCCGCGCAACTTCCCGGAATGCAGCAGGGCCACCGTCCAGTTCGTACACCGCCCAGCCGTCCACCCCTTCCGCCGTAACGAGCCTGTCGCCGACGAAGCAGCAGTCCGTCACGCGCCTTCCGCCCGGAAGCTCGCCGATCTTCTTGAACGTACCGTCTGGACGTATCCCGACGACATGAAGCCCCGCATTCCCGAACGCCGCATAGACGACATTTCCGCGCACACACGCCGTGCGCGCCTGCCCTGCGGCGGACGGACGATAGACTTCAAAGAGGCTTGCGTCCGTCGGGTATGCATCGCTCGTTGCAGTGTTCTTGGGCGGAACGCCCTTTTCGCGCTTCGGAGGATGAACGCCAGGAAACGGAACGACCCAAAGCCCGCCTGGAAAGCTTGTAACATAGCAGCACCCTTCTCCGACCGCCGCGGAGCTGATCGCCCCGGAAGGCCACGACTGACCCGCCTGCGGAACGCAGAAGCGCGCGACCGGCTTTGGCAGCTCCGGACGGCTCACATCCACGATGAAGAAGCCGTTGTGGCTGTCGCAGCAGAACGCGAATCCGTCCGCCACGCGAACAGTCCAGAAATCGTGGTTGCGCGGCTTGAACACGGGGAAGTCGATGCGCGAGACATGACTGGGCTTCGCCGGGTCCGCGAGATCGAAGATGTCGAGCCCGCGCCCCGCGCCGACAAGCGCCTCGTCAGTCCGGGACACGCGGCCCGTCAGCGACTTGGCGCGGTGATGGCGGGCGTCGTGTCCCGTAGAGCAGTAGAGATAGCGCCCCGCAATCTCGAGTCCGTCGCCGAAGCCTCCGAGACCGACGGTGCCGATCGCGCGAAACGCGCGCATGTCGTGCGCATCGAACACGGTTACTTTGCCGCCGCCCCACTCGCCCGAATAGAGATAGCCGTCGCGGTAGCGGTTGGACTGGGATTCAGGCGTGATGCGAATCGCGATGTGCCGCGGCCGGTCCGGATTGGAAACATCGACCGCTTCCACTCCGTAGATGCGCTCCGAAAGGAAGGCCGTCTTGCCGACGACATCTATTCCCGTCGCGAACTCCACCGAATCGTAGAGAGACCTGAGTTTCATGTTCTTCGGGTCGGAGACATCGACGATGCGCATGCCGGTCTCGCGGGATACGACGTATGCAAAGCCGTCCGAGACGACGATCTGCCTGTTGTGGTCCATCCCGTCAATGCTGCCGAGCAATTTCGGGTTGGCAGGGTCCGACACATCGAGCGCGTAGAGAGTGCCGTCGCCTATCGCATAGAGGGTTTTGCCATCAAGACACACCCCCATCATGTTTTCCGAAACGCCCTGAACCTTCCGGCATGAATCGAGCGGGATTTCCTTCCAGACCTCCGTTTCCGCCGCGCCTGCGGCGGAGGCAAGCGCGAGCGCCGCAACGCATATAAAGATTTTTTTCATTGTTTAACCTATCAACTTTTCAACCTTTCAACCTTTCAACTTTTCAACGTGCAAAAACATTTATCTTGCCGACCTCGTAACGGTGTGTCGCGCCGATCTGCCCTTCGAGCGGGAGCGCGATTTCTGGCGTGCCCTGCCACGAACCGACGGAGACGGCAAGCGTGTAGGTTCCTGGTTTGAGCGGCGCGAACGTGTCGGGGAACTGCCGCCCCGCCGCCCGCGCCCAGGTTACGCAGTTATCGGGTTCGGGAATGCACTTAGAATACCCGAAGCGACACGGTGTCGCAACCTTGCGCAGTTTCTCCACACCCTTGAGCTTCGGCTCGAGCGATTTGAAATCGAACGCATTGTCCGTCACGCACCAGGCGACGGAGCCATCGGGATTGAGGAGCGACCACGTGAGCGCGGCGCTCTTCGTCTTCGGCGCGACGCCCACGTTCACCCACGTCGATCCGATCTCGACCTTCGCGCCAACTTTAACCTCCTTCGGATACGTCACCTCGCGCAACTCAAATCTATATCCGAGAATCTTGTTGATCTGGTCGATCTCCTTCCGGAACATGCCGAGATGCACGTCGGGGAAATCGTGTATTGACATGTAGGACGCCTGATACTCCTCGACGCAGCGAACGTAGGCGTCGTCGTCCCATTTGGGCGTGCCTACGAGGTAGGGGCAATGTCCTGTCTCCACCACAACCGGCATCGTCGGTGCGAACTTGCGCGCCCATCCGTCGTGCGCCCAGTAGGCGAACGGGCAGTTCGCCACAGTGCCCTTCGGCGGGAAGCAGAATATCGAATCGTCCCTAAATCCTATTCCGTTTTCGCGGCAGTAGCGCATCATGTCGGGATCCTCCTCTTGGCTCCATCCGCCATCGAGATCGTCAGAAACCACAAGGTAGGTGTTGGGCATAAGCCGTTTCCACAGGTCGAGATGCATCTTGGCCAGTCGCACAAACTCCGTCCGGTTCTCAGGCTTGTCCAGCGACTCCTGCGACGTGTTGCCGTGATGGCACTCCCCATATATCCCGAAGCTGCCTACGTCCACGAACGCCACATTCGGGTCGCCGTCGTAGCGCCGTGCAAACGCCTTTATGAAATTCTCCAGCTTCGCGAGAAACACTGGATCGTCGTAGATCGGCTCCCAGCGAGGCGGCAGTTTGCCGCTCAACGCGGTGTCGGTTTTGTATTCGAACCAGTAGCCTTTGGCGCCCGCGTCGCGCACGAACTGCGGCGTGGCGGTTTCCGTCTGGTTGCAGCAGATGATGCGCAGCGCAATCTTCTTGCCATTCGCGATCCAGTTCTGCGCTGCGGAATCGAAGAGATCCCAGCGATACTCGCCCTCCTCCGGCTCAATGTCGTTCCAGAGGACGCGCATATAGACCGTCGAACAGCCTGGAAACCAGTCGAGCGTGTCGCTCTCCGGGGTATTGATGCCGTAGGCCCAGAGACGGTTGGAGTACTTGTAGAACACCCAGCCCATGTCGGGATTTATCAGCGCCTCGTCTGTCGCCTTCGGCCGCACCGTCGCGTTCGCAGTGCGGCGTGCGCGGTGCGCCCGCCCTACCAGATCGCCCGCATCGTCATCGGCGGCGGCGGCGGACGCAAGCGCAGCAGTAAGCACCAGAACCATCGTTATTCTTGTCGCATTCATTGTTTTCAACCTTTCAACCGTTCAACAGGCATCCGCTATTCCACCTCGTCCCATACGCGCACGTGATCGACGACGAACTCGTCGCCCGCCGCAACGGCGTCATCGAGGTTCGGGTCCGCCTTGCCGGTCATGCGTCTGACACGGTAGTTCCTGCATTCAGTCGTGAGGTACATGAAGTGCGGACGGTGGGAGATCAACTCGGCGACGCGTCCGTCCTCCTTGCCATCGACGTAGAACACGTAGCCGTCTTTGTTCCACAAAACGCCGAAGTAATGCCATCCTTCCCAGTTGGGCAGCTGCACGTCCCAGTCGCCGCCGACCTGGATGCGTTTCTCGTCCGCTCCGTAGCCGCAGGCGAAGACATTGTGCGGCCAGACGATGCCGGGCTTGAACGACTCCAGCATGTCGATCTCCGCCCCGGAGTCCGCGGGGTCGAGCGTAGTGCCGATGTTCTCGCTCTGCATCCAGAACGCGCTCCACCAGCCGGGCTTGCGCTGCAACTTACACCGGCACTCCCAGTACCCGTAGCGGTGCTGGAACTTCGCCGGCTCGCGCTTCCCTATCCACCAAAACTTGTTCGTGGTGCCGTTGTCGGGATAGTCCCAGAGAATCTCGCCCGTCTGGAGCTGCGGCGAGACGAACTGTCCGTCGGGACGCTTCGCGACCTTCATGTGCAGAAGCCCGTCCTTCACCTCCACCGTGTTGTCGGACGGATGCGCGAACCAATGCGCCGGGCGTCCCCAGAAGTTGGTGCGGTAGCTCCATATCGACTCATCAAGCCTGTCCCCGTCGAATTCATCCGACCACGCCAACTTGAACTTGCGTCTCGCAGGCAGCAGGCTCGGCGCACGGCCTGCAACAGGCGTCTCGACCGTGTCCGGCGACTCGGCCGTCTGCCGTTCCACGACCGTCACCGTTCCCAGCCGATAGCGGAGCGTCGCGCCTATCTGCCCGTCGAGCGGAAGCGCGACCTCAGGCGCGCCCTGCCGAGAGCCGACGGAGACGGCGAGAGCATAAACGCCGGGCTTGAGCGAGGCGGGCGCATCCGGGAACCGGCAGGGCGTCAGGATGGTCTGCGGCCTTTCCTCGCCGTCGAGTTTCGGTTCGAGCGACCTGAAGTCGAACGAATCGTCCGTAACGCACCACGAGACCGAGCCATCCTTGTCGATAAGCGACCATGTGAGCGCGGCGCTTTTCGTCTTCGGCGCGACGCTCATGTTCACCCAGGTTGACTCAATGACAGACTTCTCTCCGGCCGTCACACGCGAGGGAAACCTCGCATCGCGAAGCTCGATGCGGTAGTCGAGCGCATCGCCCCTCGCTTTCGGACGCACATTGGCACGTCCGCCATAGGCGCGCACGGAGTCGCCATACGCCGCCCCGGTAAAAAGCGCCACCGCGCATAAAAACAGTTTATTCATCGTTTTCTCCTTTCAACCTTCGGCGCGATGGGGTCATCGCGCCCTACCAACTTTTCAACTTTATGGTGTTTCGACCAGCACCAGCTCCTGGAAGCCGTAGGGCCACTTGCCCTTTACTAGTATTCCCGGCGCGGTCTCGAGCGCGCCGTAGCGCGCCTTGCCGTCGCTCAGGTTCGTCAGCACCGCGAAGCGCATCGACTCGCCCTTGTCGAGCCGGAACGGCGAGACGGCCTGTGGCGAGAACTTTATCGTGTAGATCGTCCGGCGTTCTTCGTGCGCGATATCGAGCGCGACATCATCCACCACGCCGAGCGGCTTGTGGAGCGAGTCATGGTACGCGAGCGACGCCTTGCGGCGGAACACCGTCGGTTTCCCGTTGAACATTGCAAGGTCGTATTCGAAGTCCTCGTCGTCGTAGCCCGTCGCAATCTTCTGCGCGTTCTTCATCGTGTCGAACGCAATCTGTAGTCCGTCGCCCTTCCACGTGTTCATCACCTCTCCGTCCGGATAAAATCCGTCCTTCTCCACGGTGACGCGCATCATCAGCCCCGACCTGTTCCAAGCAAGACGGGCTTCGAGGGCGTCGCCGCTCTTAGGTTCGTTCGCGGGCACCTTCGCGCTTCTGGCCGCCCCTGCGTCGGCCTTCTTGCCGCGCACAACGGCCGCCTTAGACCAATCGACGTTCTTCTCGAAGAACGGAACCTTCAGCTGTTCGCGCTTCTCCTCGATGGCTGCAGCGTCCGCGCCGAAGTCTAGCTTCGCGAACACTTCCTCGATCTTTTCTACAGGGGCTTTCGTGACCATGTACTGCGGAAAGATGTCGAGGACCATCTCGTCCCTGCGCGATGGAGTGCCCATGAAGTCGTACACGAGCGCCGGGCGCGGGAGCTTAACCGTCCTCGGCTCTCCCGTGAACTTCCACATCGCCACGACCCGCCTGTCGCCGCGGTCGAAGACGTAGGCGCGGCAGGCGACGCCAACGTTCAGCTCCTTCACGCATGGCGCATCCTCGATAAGGTCCATCAGCGCGCGCTGCGCGTACAGCAGACAGCTCGGACGCGCAAGGCAGCCGTTGTCCGGGTTGCCGTTGTGCAGGCTCATGTACTGGAACATGTAATTGAAGGAGCCGATTCGAAAGTCGAAGAAGCGCTCGCTTCCGCCCGCGAAGCTGACGATCATCGTACTGACGTTCCTCGCCGCGCCCTTCACGTCATTCGGATACATGCAGGCGTTCTCTGGGTTCGACGGCGTCGTCTTGCCGCGTTCCGTCGCCCATGACGGCGTATACCGCCCCTTCATGCTAGACCCTTCGCGGATCAGCGTCTCCACCTTCTTTGCGTAGCCCTGCACCTCAGGCATGGCAAAGTACGGATGCTCCGATATGACGTCGAGGTGTTCCGCCGCTCCGCGCCTCAGGACTTCCAGCGTCCAGCCGACGTCGGTGTGGCATGTGGTGGGACCGACGATGAGAGCCTTCCGGTCGTACTTGCGTATCGCCTCCGACGCGACCTTGATGCACCATGTGTTTGACTCGGTGTCTATGTCGAGGTATTTCTCCGGGTCGGGGTTCTTGCCCAGTCCAGAGCGCGCGTTCGGCTCGTTCAGTATCTCGTAGGCGCAGACCTTGCCGAGGACGTTCGTTACGACATACGCAATGTGGTCCTGCCACTCGGTCGGATCCTTCACAACGAGATGCCGCAGGCTGTTTGGAAGCACGCCCGCGTTCGCGAAGCAGTAGAGCACGTCGACGCCCGCCTCGTTGAACCGGCGTATCTCCTCGATGTGGCGCTCGGTGCGCAGGTTGTCGTCCCAGATCCGTACGGAGCCGATGCGGAAATCCCTGAACGTCTCCAGCACGCGCGGGATGTTCGCGTCGCGGTAGAGGTTGTAGCCGAACCGCTTCAGGAGTGGCTTGCGCACGTCGATGACGCCGAGCCCGAACCCGACATGCTGCGACACGTCGCCTGCCTTTACCGTGAAAAGCCACTGAACCGGACCCCTGAACGCGGCAGGAAGCTTCAGCTCTTCGGCGAACTCCGCCGCGCCGTCTTTCAGCGACACGGTGCGCTCCGCCGTTGTCGCGACAGTCTCGCCGCGGTAGTTGATCGCCTTGGACGAAACGAGGCAGGTAGGGTCACGCGTCTCGCGTGACTGCGGACGCGCGGGACGCGCGTCCCTACCGGATTCCGCACCTACATCGATCTTCAGTTTCGCTGAAATCTTCTCTCCCGCGTAGTAAACCGCCGAATCCTTGTTGATCTTCCCGCTTGCGCATATCGACTCGAGTTCGTAGTCGCCGTCCTCCGCCTGGAACACGCCGCAGTCGTCCACCCAGAACGTTCCGGGCGATACGAAGTCGAGGCGCGGCACGTAGAGCCCGTATGCATCCACGACGAGGTTGCCGTTGCTTCCATTCTGCTTCTCCCTGATGCTTTTGACGAGAAGACAGTACCGCTTCCATTCCGTGGTGAGCTTCAACGTGGCGATGTACGATCCGCCTTCGCTCGCCGCCTTAAGGCGAAGGTTCATGCGGCGTCCGTCGCGGTCGCCTTTCGCCCAGCATGTGAAGACGAGCGGCCTTCCGGAGACGACGGGGACGGAGTTGAACTCCATGTTGTACGGCCCCCACGGAGGAATAGACTCGCGGTCGTGGTCGATATGGAACCGGAACGACGCACGCCCCGAATGCTTCTCTTCAGCGTCTATCGCGGGTTCGGTCGAGGTCGTGAACCAGTGCCCGTCCTGTCCGAGGAACCGCCCCGTTTCGGAATAGCAGATCGTGCTGGCCATCGCAGTGCCGTACCAGCCGCGCTCCGCTCCGCCGTTCACGACGAGGTTCCGCTTGGGATCGACCGATGCCGCAGCCGCCTTCGAGACGTCCCAGGATATCTTGCCGAACTCGTAAACACCCGGCGACTCGAGGCGGATGTCGAAATCCAGGTACTTGAGTCCGGCGGGAATCGCGCGGGAATATACGTATGGATGCACGTTGCCGTCCTCGGCGATCACGGGACGGTTGTTCCAGTATGATGTCCTCTTGCGCTGGCGCTGCTTGTCGAACGGCGCCGCCTCCTCGGAGAACGGGCCGTTGTGTCCGATCAGCCAGTGCGCGCCGGGCGTCGCCTTCATCTCGGCGGTGAAATCGACCTTGCCGTCGCGCGGCATGTCCGCGAGCGGCATCGCGAACTGGACGCGGATGAACGCCTTTGGCTGCGAAAGGTCGCACTCCGTCGTATCGACGACGAGCCGTCCTTCGCGGAACCCGATCTTGGCCTTCGAGAGATCCGAGAGCTTGCAGCCGAGCATGCCGAGGAACCGGCCCTTCTTATCGCCGTTCGCGGGCAGGGCCTTTATCCAGCCCTTGCGTCCGTCCTCGGAGATATTCACGCTCGCCGTCTTTTCAGACCAGTTCTCGAATACGGTTCCGCCCGCAAAAGCCGCATTGGACGCAATCGCAAGTGCTACGGCAACTATCAGTTTTCCAGTCGTTTTCATTGTTGTTAGCAGTTAGCGGTTAGTGGTTAGCAGTTAACGGTTAGCGGTTAGCAGGTAGCAGTGTCCCAGCCGGAATCGGCGTGGAGGAAAGGACGATGATCGCGAACTTGCTTTTCTCGTCGTCTTCGACTTCAAGCGTAAGTTCGCCGGCCGACGAAGCCTGAACAGAGTCCCTCTCGGTGATGAACTCGCCGTCAAGCGACGTCGAGACGAACGCAGAGTACCACCCGCCGAGTACGGCGTTGTCAATGGTGATCTGGAATGTCCGCGAACCCGGCTCACCGGCGAAAGACAGCGCGTTTCCGTGTCCACTGGGCGTCGGCGGGTCGAAGACCGGCTCGACGAAGCGGCTGCGCCGGGTTCCCGAAAAGTCGCCGATCTCGCCCGATCCGCAGAAGGCAACGGCCCCAACGTTCCTCGCGCCCGCCGGGAGCGCAATCCACTCGTTCCCCTCCACCGTCGAAAGTGTCCTTCCGTCCAGCGAATACCGCGCTCTCGGGGCCAGGGAGGACATGAAGTCGAACTCCGCGAGCAGCGTCGCCCAGATCTGACGGTATTCGAAATCGCCTTCCGGGGTCCATCCGCCGCCAGGCAGGGCAACCCACCCGGAGGCGCCAAGCGCGTACGGGACGGGAATGCCCGAGGCTCCGGACACGAAGCAGAAACCCGACGCGCTCGCGGCGGGGGCTTCCGGCGGGGCGTCGAGCGTCCGGATCTCGATGCGGGTCTTGATCTCGGCGTCGGTGTCCGCCGCGGCCTGTAGCGGGGAGAAGGAAAGCGCGTCCGCCTCCTGCAGCACGACCGTCCGGCGCGAGGAGTCGAACCACGACGCCGCGCCGGGATCCGACCATGTGCCGCCGGGCTGCGCCGCAGTCGAGCCGGCGATCCATCCGCTCCCGGACGGACAGACGGAATCCTCGGAGAACGCGACGCGAAACCACGGCTCGCCGCCGCTCGCGAGGAACGAGCCTTCGTTCCGGCGGGCTTCCGTCGCGCCGTCGGCGGTGCGGGCCGCGACCGACCAGACGTTCGACGTGCCGGAGAGCACAGGGGAGGAATAGACGAAGTCGCCGCTGCCGTTCGAAGTCCAGTTGGTGACGACAACGCCATTAAGCGACAGCTCCAGCAGAACCTGCTTCCCGTCGGAAACTTCCAGATGCGTCTTGGCGGAGACGGCGCCGCCTCCGTCCGCCACGGAAACGTCCGTATTCCCCAGCGTGAATGCATTCGTCCACGTCGCCGGCGAACTCTTCACCCAGCGAATCTTGTACATACTGGAGGCATTCTCCGAAATCGGATAGACGTCATACTCTTCGCCATTCGGACGAATAACGTGAGCGTGGTCGTTCCATAGACTGGCGACAAGGCCGTATTTTGCATCGTGCGTCAGGGATTTGTCCGCGTTGCAGACATACACATTCTCGCCGATGTCGTATCTGTAGTGCGGGAGATCCGGGAAGAACTGTTGATCCGGGTACCACCGCCTCCCATCGGCATACACCCTTGAACCATCGCCATGATCCGGATCGAACCGATAGCCGCCGCCCGTATTGTAGAGCAACCCGTCATCGCCGATACTGAGGTCATGATTTCCGCCGATGCGCCAGATGTCCAAGGGGGAAATGGACTTCGTTTCGGGATCGTAGGCGTAGCGTCCGATGGCGCCATAGTCCTGAAGCCAGAGGCACTGTCTGCGGGAATCCCATTCCACGCCATGCTGGGTGGCGATTCCGTAAATGAATCCATTCCCGATATCAATGGCGCAGCTCGTGTCAATCCGGCTCTTCAACTTGCCGTCGTCGCCAGTCCAGATCAGCATGAGTCCATATTCGTCTGTGCTGGCGCGCGCCAGGATGATGGTGCCGTCTGGAAGTTTCTCAATGGAATGCGGGCTGCTGCCGTATGCGGTGCCTGTGCGGAGAATCCGCTTCGTTTCGGTGTCGATTTCCACCCATCTGCCTTGCGTGGACGACACAAGCATCGTCTTGCCGCCGTCGCGGAGCTTGACCTCGTCGAAGGATTTGACGCCGAGCGCATTAGGCTTAGTGCTCGTATACGGACCATCGGGCCTCCACTCCCATACGACCGGCGCGGGACCGGGCGTCTTGGCGTCGAATACGATGATCGTGTTCAATGCCGTCGCCATGACATACCCTTTGTCCAGATAGTATGCCAGGGGCATTTCTGGCGCATCCTGCGCCAAGCATGCGGTTGCGGAAAACGCAAGCAGGACAATTGCGGATTTCATGTTCAGTCCTCCAGCATGAAAAAGACGTGCAGGCCCGTTGACGGGGCGTCGCCGCGCCTGACGAACATCGTAACGCCGCCGAGAAGAGGCTTCAGGAACTCCCATTCGGCGCCGGGCACGGACGTCGAGGAATACCGGCCTTTCGGCGCGGGCCGGATTCCGCCTGAGCCATCGTCGCAATACAGCCGGTCCACGAACAAGGTGCCGGACGGCAGCCCAAGCGAACCTCCAAGAAGGACCAGCGACGCGCCCACAAGGCTCGCGCTCTGTTCCGAAAACACGGCACCGCCGCCCGCAAGCGCAAGGGTCGAACCATGTCTGAAAGGTGCCCGGTGTGTAAACGTCACTGTCGCCGGACCTTCCAGACGCAGCGTGACGTTCTCGGCGATATATCCATCGAACTCCACGTCGAAAGGCTGGCTCACGCGAAGCGTTCCGGGCGCGCCGGTTGAGCTGACGCGGCTCGTCGTCGGCGGATTGCCGCTCGTCCTGGCCGCGAAGCCCGCGATGTGCTGCGTCGTGCCGTTCAGATCGAAATCCACCATGGGGGATTGGTAGTTCGGGAACGTCACCATGGCCAGTCCGCCGCCGAGGGCGTAGTCGGTTCCAAAGGAAACGACGGCGGTGGCATCCCTGGAATGGCGCAGGTTGAGGTTTGTTACCGCGTTGTTCGCAGCGTTGAGTTCCAGCCGTATCGGATTGACCATGTTCAGGGAGCGCGGCAACCGCGTGATGCGGCCGTCGAAGGCAATCGTTCCCGTTGGCATGTCCGCAACGTTTTCCGCCGTACTGTCAAGCGAGACGTCTGCACTGCCGCTGTTGTTGCGCGTTCCAAAATCCATTTCCCCGCAGAGGCGCAGGACCGCATGGCTTCCGACCCAGAACGACGGCGGGAAGGTGCCGGACGTCGCATGCGCCTTGAAAGGCGTGTATGCGCCGTTCATCACGTTTGTCGTACCATCCTCGGCATAGATTTCAATCCCGTAGTATTCGCCATACTCGACGGCCTTGGAGACGACGGCGTTGGCAAGGCACAGTCTCGGCACCCGGGCGCTTTTGCTGCGGCCGACGCCCTGGCCCTTTATCTTGAGCGTCCCGCCCGGTCCGAAAGGCTCGAATCCGCTCGCCCGGACGTACGCCGTCCCGTAGGTGCCGTCCGGCAGCGGCGTCTCCTCGAAGACAACGTCTCCAGAGAAGTCGCCGGCATCCTCCGCCGTCGCCGCGCCGACGAAGCCGACAGCGGGGTCGGCGTAGGAGCCCTGCCGCACGGTGAGGGTCGGGGCGGACGATCCGTATTTCATCAAGACTCCGGAAAGCGTGAAGGTTGTGTTCGTCTCCATCTGCCAGACCTGGTTTGCGAGCGGCATGACGGGGGCCGAAACGGTGATGGAGCGCGCCGACGCCGCAGGCGCGTTGGAGATGCCTCCTTCGCCGAGCGACATGACGCGCCCGGGCGCCGCCGAAAGCGCGAAGTCTCCGGACGTGGCGAACGTGACGCCTGAAAACGAAGCGTCGCGGTCGAGCACGGCGACCGATCCGCCGGCGAACACGACGAACGGCCTTTCACCGTCAAAGTCCGGAGCTTCCCCGTCTTGCCAGTTGGCGTCCGTGGTGAGGTTGTCGTCGGCAGAGCCGCCAATCCATGTATATGTGCAATCGGGGGTATCAGGTCTGGTCGTGACGGTGAGCGTTCCTGCGCCCGTGACAGTGAGGCCGTGGTATGTCCCTGCGGAGAAGTCCTTCGCCGAAAGATAATGGTCGCCGATCTTGACCGTCTCGGCCGTCATGTCTCCGGCAAGATCCAATGTCGCGCCGGATTCCGCCTCGATCGTCACGGTCGAGCCGAAAGGGACCTCTGCCGAGGACACCTTGAGCGTCGCGCCGTTCGCGACGTAAATTGCGGTCACGTTCGGGAAGGAGCAGGAGTCGCCGACGGCAAAAGTGCCGCGCTGCACTGTGATCGTGCCGTGTATCGTGTTCGTATGCCCTACGCAGGTGTAAGTGTAGTCGCCGGTCGGATTCCAGACGAGCGACATCGCCTTCGACGCGCCGCCGTCCTTTAGCAACCAGTCGTTCGTGCGGTTGTTCGTTCCAATCATAGTGACCGTCGCGGCCGCCGTCGCCGAGATGTAGTGGCGTCCGTCACTCGAAGCGAGTGAGCCTCCGGCATAGGATCCGGCTGGGTTCATCGAGAGAGATTCGACCGTCTGGTCGGCGGAGATTTTGACGGAATTCGATCTGTCTCGATTTCCATTTCCTGAATAGACGGTTGCTCCGCCAAGGGCATCGGCGGCCGATACCGTCAACGACCTGTCACCGGAGGTCGCGCCGCCGCCGACGTCAATGACCCCGATGGAATTGCCCGAATGGCCGAGCGCCCAGATCGGCGGCCAGTTGGAATTGCCGCTAGTCTGGTATATGCCAAGCGCGGTTACCTTCCCGGTCACGTGGATCGCCGTTGCCCATGATCCAAAGTGGCACGTTCCTTCGCCGCAATCGATGTCACCGCTGATCGTAAGTTCGCCTGATCCTGTAGGCTGGGCCGCATTGGCCGCCCAATTCAGTCCTCCGAAGTGGACGGAAAGGCCGCCCCCTGTGATTTTCCCCGCCAGGGTGACGCCACGGACCGTGACGGCGACGTTGTACTGCCGCTGCCCCGCGGCTCCTGAAGGTCCCGCGCTCGGAGTCGTCCATGCGGAGGTATGGATCGGATAGGCGAACTCGCCCGCCGCGCTGAACACAACGCATGTCACCTTGTTGGAGGCCATCGACGTCTGCTGGCAGTCGCTGTTCACCTGGATCGCTCCGGTTGCCGCGCCGAAAGCGGTCAAACTGCTCGCCATCAAGCGGCCCTGGTTGATCACCGTCCCGCCCGTGTAGGTGCTGTCGCCCGAAAGGTCGAGCATTCCCGTTCCTTCCTTCACGACCTTGATGTTGCCGGAGATCGTTCCCGCGTAGGCCATGTCGGTCGCGACGTCAAACGTCAACGTCGCGGGGTCTCCGCCGGACGAGTTCGTCACGCCGTCATAGGCGGCGAGCTCCGAAACGTCCGTCACGGTTCTTTCTGCGCCGTTCAGGTCGAGCGACGCGGCAAAGACCGCGCTGGAAACAAACGTAAGCGTTGCGGTAACTATCAGTTTTCCAGTCGTTTTCATTGCTTAGCGTTTAGCAGTTAGCGGCAGATCCGGTAGGGCGCGATGACCCCATCGCGCCGATTTATATTGATGGCGATTGTACACAATTGAGATTTGCGAACAACAACCTCACCGGCCTCAACGGACAATGATTATGAAGCTTGTCTTGACGTCGCTCGTCTTTACGCGCAAGGTGCCGCTGCCGGTCAGATACGAGCCGATCTTCGATCCGTCGCCCGCTCTGTAGGTTCCCTTCGGAAGCGACTTGAGTTCGCCGTCTTCGAGGTAATCGACGCGATGGACGACCGTCTCACCCTCCGGGAGCGACAGCGTGCCTCCCATAAGCGTCAACGTGACGTCCTCGTTGAGCGCCGAGGCGTTCGACACCGCGACCGTGCCGTTCGAGACCGCCAGCGTCGAGCCGGCCTTGAACGCCGTCGCGTGGGTGAACGTCAGCGTCGCATCGCCCTCCATCCGGATCGTCACGTTCGTCGCGACGTATCCCTCGAAGCTGACGTCGGAAGCCTGGCTGACGCGGAGAACGCCGGGCGCGCCGGAGGAACTGATGCGGCTCGTCGTCGGCGCAACGCCGCTCGTTCTCGCCGCGAAGCCCGCGATGTGCTGCGTCGTGCCGTTCAAGTCGAAATCGACGGGTTGGCCCTGGTAGTGCGGGAACGTCACCATGGCCTGTCCATTGCTCAAGGCGTAGTCAGATCCGAAGGATACGACGGCGGTGGCGTTTTGTCCATGGCGGAGGTTGAGGTTCGTTACCGCGTTGTTCGCAGCGTTGAGTTCCAGCCGTATGGGGCTGTCCAGATTCAATGAGAGCGGCAGCTGCGTGATTCGTCCGTCGAAGGCGATCGTTCCCGTGGGGGAGTCGGCGACGTTTTCCGTCGCACTGTCAAGCGAGACGACTGCGCTGCTGCTGTTGTTTCGCGTCCCGAAATCTATGTCGCCGCAAAGCCGCAAAACCGCGTTGGTCCCCACATGGAACTCTGGAGGGAACGTGCCGTTTGTCGCGCCTAACTTAAACGGCGTGAACGCGCCGTTCATCACGTTCGTCGTGTTGTCATCGGCATACACGTCCATCATGTAGTATTCGCCATACTCGACGGCCTTGGAGACGACGGCGTTGGCAAGGGCGAGCCTTGCACGGCGCGCGCGGCCGCTATGGCCTTGCCCCTGCGATTTTATCTTGAGCGTCCCGTCAGGTCCGAACGGCTCGAATCCGACCGCGCGGACATGCGCCGTGCCGTACTCGCCGTCCGGCAACTCTGTCTCCTCGAACACGATATCGCCCGCAAAGTCGCCTGCACCCTCGGCCGTCGCCGCGCCGATGAACGTAATCACAGGATCTGCGATCGAACTCTGCCGGAAGGTCAATGTCGGCGTTGATGTGCCGTATTGCTTCAAGATGCCAGAGAGCGTGAACGTCGTGTTCGTCTCCATCTGCCAAATCTGATCGACTTTCGGCATGACGGACGCAGAGACCGTGACAGTCCGCGCACTCGCCGTCGGGGCGTTCGAGATGCCACCCTCGCCGAGAGAAAGGACGTAATTTACTGAAGCGGACAGGTCGAAGGCCGTCACGCCGTCAAAAGTGACGCCCGACACCGCGATATCGCGGTTCAGCACCGCAGACGTGCCGCCTGCAAAGACAATGAACGGTGTCTCGTCGTCGAAGTCCGGCACACCGGAGTTCTGCCAGTTGCCGGGTGTCGTGATGTTGTTGTCGGCACCGCCGCCTATCCACGTATAGGTGTCCTCGCCGCCGGGCTTGGTAGTGACGTAGAGTTTCCCCGCGCCGGTGATCGTCAGCCCCTTGTAGTTTCCTGCGGAGAAATCCTTCGCCGAAAGGTAGTGGTCGCCGATCTTGACGTGTTCGGCTGTGATGTCGCCCGCTAGATCGAGTGTTGCACCGGTCTCGGCTTCGATTGCGATGGAAGGAGACAGTGCTCCGTTGGAGAGTGACAGGGTTGCGCCGGATGCGATGTTGACGGCCGTCGCGTTCGGGAACGAGCAGGAATCGCCAACCTCGAATGTGCCGCGCCGCACCGTGATCGTGCCGTGGATCGTGTTCTCGTGTCCCACGCACGTGTAGGTGTAGTCGCCTGTCGGATTCCAGACGAGCGACATCGCCTTCGACGCGCCGCCGTCCGTTAGTAACCAGTCGTTCGTGCGGTTGTTCGTTCCAATCATAGTGACCGTCGCGGCCGCCGTCGCCGAGATGTAGTGGCGTCCATCACTCGAAGCGAGTGATCCGCCGGCATACGAACCGGCAGGATTCATGGAAAACGATTCGACCGTCTGGTCGGCGGAGATTTTGACGGAATTCGATCTGTCTCGATTTCCATTTCCTGAATAGACGGTTGCTCCGCCAAGGGCATCGGCGGCCGATGCCGTCAACGACCTGTCACCGGAGGTCGCGCCGCCGCCGATGTCAATGACCCCGATGGAATTGCCCGAATGGCCGAGTGCCCAGACCGGCGGCCAGTTGGAATTACCGCTATTCTGGTATATGCCAAGCGCGGTTACCTTCCCGGTCGCATTGATCGCCGTTGCCCATGATCCAAAGTGGCACGTTCCTTCGCCGCAATCGATGTCACCGCTGATCGTAAGTTCGCCTGATCCTGTAGGCTGGTCCGCTTTGGCCTCCCAATTCAGTCCTCCGAAGTGGACGGAAAGGCCGCCCCCTGTGATTTTCCCCGACAGGGTGACGCCACGGACCGTGACGGCGACGTTGTACTGCCGCTGCCCCGCGGCTCCAAGCGGTCCTTCGGACGGGTTCGTCCATGCGGAGGTATTGATTGGATAGGCAAACGTGCCCGCCGCGTTGAACACGACGCATGTCACCTTGTTGGAGGCCATCGACGTCTGCTGGCAGTCGCTGTTCACCTGGATCGCTCCGGTCGCCGCGCCGAAAGCGGTCAAACTGCTCGCCATCAAGCGGCCCTGGTTGATCACCGTCCCGCCCGTGTAGGTGCTGTCGCCCGAAAGGTCGAGCATTCCCGTTCCTTCCTTCACGACCTTGATGTTGCCGGAGATCGTTCCCGCGTAGGCCATGTCGGTCGCGACGTCAAACGTCAACGTCGCGGGGTCTCCGCCGGACGAGTTCGTCACACCGTCGTACGCAGCGAGTTCGGCGACGTCCGTAACTGTTATTGCTGCGCCATTTAGGTCGCGCGATGCGGCAAAGACCACATTGGTCAAAACCGCAATCGCCGAAGCGACCACTGCAACCATCATGTGCTTTATCTTGTTCATTTTATTGTTCCTTTCTTTTCAAAAACCGCTTATTTCGCCTCGCCACTGCGCAGCTGCTTGAGCGCGACCTGTACGGCGCAAGGCTCCTCCCTGCCGGTCCAGTCCTGCGACTTGATCCACTCGTCCGCTGCGAAAAGGCGTATCGCCGCCTCTTCGTATGATACGTGGCCCAGTTCCGCAATGAGCCGAATGCCGCGATCGATAAGTTTCTTGTTGGAAATGGAGACCCAGCTCATCCAGTTGCCCGCGACGCGGCCCGACGCCGCCATCGTGCCTGTCGAAAGAGTGTTGAACGTGAGCTTTACTGCAAGGTGCTTCCATATTTCAAGCGGAGACGCATCGACCGGCGCAACAGTGAAAAGACGGGTCTGGCCGAACTTTGAGGCACACTCCCGCGCAGCAGCCTCGAACTTCGCATCCGGCTTGCCAGCACGGACGACAATCGCCGCCGATTCGCAATTTGAGTACCGTTCCTGCGCATCCTCGTTGCCGATAAGATACTTCATCAGGAATCTGCGGCCAATCGGCGGCGGCGCCTTTACCTTCGGCATTCCCTCTGCGGCATAGTCCTCAGCCGTCCATTCAAGGCAACGCACATCACGATGCAGAAGAGCATCCCAGCATTCGGGCGTCCGATAAAGCGGATTCTTGACGAACGCCCACGACTGCGCGAGGTTCCTCTCGTCTGTCGAGCGGAACGGCGGCAGCATGAAAGTAGGCGAACGCTCCGTGGTGTCGGTGAAAAGGTCGAGCATACAGTCATCGGCAAAATACGTCACGCGCCCCCTGCGCCCATAAAGAGACTTCTCGAAGTCGATCGCGTCGGCAATGCTCTTCCGCACCGCAGGCGATTCAAGCTTTGACAGCACGGATTCGAAAGCAAGCGTGTAGTCGTCCGCCGTCTCCTTCGCGAAGCGCGGCAGGACGCGGCAGAGCGCGGCTTCGAGAGCGCACGAGCCGAGAAGCTGCTCGCTGCTCGTCGCCTGCATGCGCGTAGAGCCGGCGACGGACATGGAGCCGCAATAGAGGTCGATTACCGTAACCTTCGGATTGTCGATCGCCTCGCGGCAGCGGTCGAGGTGCTTGCGGAGGATATCCGCCGGGTTGTTGAACACCAGGAAGCACCTCGCGCCATGCTCGGCGGCGTATTTGAGCGTTCCAAGGACGGACGACGTTTCGCCGCCCTCGGTTATCGCGACGAACGTATCACCTTCGCCGACATTGAGCGCGGCGGCCTGGCGGCGTCCGCCTTCGGCGTAGTCCTCGAAGAACTCGACGGAGCGTATGAGCGCGAAGTCGCCACCCGTCATAATAGATGCAGCGCGGTCGGCGAGCTTCAGTTCCTCCGGCGTAAGTTCCGCAGCGCGGCGGTGGAAGAAGTCGCGCCACATCGATTCAAGGAGAATGGAGAGGCGGCCTGTCGCGCCGCAGCCTGAGAAGATGATGCGGGGAGTGCGGGGAACGGGGAACTGGGAACAGGGAACAGGGGTGGTGAGGGTTGAGACCATCGAATCAACAAGGGCGCGGTACTCCGGAGAGGCGAAGACGTGGCGCATTGTTATCGCTATCTGCCTGTCGCCGCGCTGGAGACACTGGACGCCCGCGAGCGTGGAGCGCCCGAAGTCTTCCTCAAGCGTCGCGGTAATAGGGTTCGACTGCTCGGTCGGCAGAAACCCGAGCTGGAACTGCTTCTCTTTGTCGATGAAGTCGCGCGCCTTCGCTTTAGCGCTCTCGCTAATCACAATCTTTTCCATAGTGCCACATATTATACTAAAATCAATCGTATCTTTTAACCACATTTTTCGTATCTATCAACCAACGAAATTTGATATAATATCTTGCATCAATGACTGCAAAAAGAACATTCCGCGTGATGGTCGCGCTTTCGCTCGCAGGCGCTGCGGGACGCAAGAAGCTCAACGGCATACACCGCTTCCTGAGCGAAGGCTACGACTGGGACATGGAGCTTCTGCGCGACGAGGGCGGCCTAACGGCTGAAGCGCTGACGAGTGCGAGCCGTTCGCAATTCGACGGAATACTCATCGGCTTCGCGGGGAAGTGCGCACTACGGACGCTCCACGCGGACAAAAAGCTTCCTACCATATTCATCGACAATCCCAACGCGAATACGCTTGAAGAGCTCCCTCTTTGCGTGTTCGTGAACGACGACGCAAAGGAAATCGCGCAGTCCGCCGCGAAACACCTCATGTCCTGTCCGGGAATTCGGTCATTTGGATTTGTCCCCACCCGCGCCCCGTCCCGCTGGTCGCAAAACCGGCAGGCCGCCTTTGCGACGGCACTTAGGAAGAGCGGAAGAAGTCTGTCCATCTACGACGGACCCGGCGATTCACGTGGGGCGCTCGGAAAATGGCTGCTTGGGCTGGAGAAGCCGTCAGCCGTTCTTGCGGCTTTCGACGACCGCGCGCACGATGTGCTTGAGGCGTGCCGGACATACGGAATCGACATACCTGGACAGCTTTCCGTGCTTGGCATAGGAAACGACGAGCCGATCTGCGAAATGTCGGTCCCCGCACTCTCAAGCGTAGATGTAGACTTCGAGCGCGAGGGATACGTCGCCGCGCGCGAACTTCAGGCAATGATGCTCCGGCGCGGCGCTCCGGCGAGGAGGGAAATCCTGTGCGGAGTCAAGGATGTCGTATTCCGCGCTTCCACGGCCGCATTGAAGACCCCGGCGGCGCTTGTGGAGCGGATGAAGGACTTGATCAACCGTTACGCGCTGAAAGGGATGACGGCGGCGGATGTCGTCGCCCGACTGCGCGTCTCGCGCAGCCTTGCCGACCTCAGGTTCAGAGAAGTGACCGGGAGGTCGATTCTCGAGGCGATACTCGCGCGGCGGCTCGACGAGGTGAAGCGGCTGCTGCGCGAAACAGATCTGCGCATTTCGGATATCGCCGCTCGCTGCGGCTACCGCGACGCCAACTACCTGAAGAACCTGTTCAAGAAGCGAACCGGAATGTCAATGCGCGACTGGCGTGCGCAGAGCCTGCGGGTTGAGTTGTAAAGCGCCAGCCCGCCAATGTCGCGCCGAAGCCCCATCCGCCAGCGCAAGATCACCGCACATCGGCTTGCCGAAAGACAGGAGGACGGCTGTCGAATGTTCCATCACGCAAGGTAAAGCGGACATTTTCAATGGCAACGCCGTCGGCCTGGTCGACGAAGAGGCCGAAGCACGGCAGTCGGTATTTCGCGAACATGGTGGCTTCAGGATACGCACCCCACGTCTCGCGTCCCGGAGTCTCAAACGGCAAAGAGACTTCACCTGAGCCAACGCATTCGATGTCGATGTTCCGCAACGTAACGCCGGAGGGTCTGCATCCCCCGACACCGGAAACAGAACTCGGGATCCGCGATTCGGCGCGCCCCCGGACGTTCTGGATGACGATGTTCCTCAGAACCCGGGAGTTTCCCGGCGGGATGCCGCAGACCCGGTTCGAGCGGGTTCCTCCGCGGACGAAGATCGGCACCTTGTATCCGTCCAGTTCGACGCCGTCGACAACGACATCCTCCACCGTTCCTCCGTCCACGCACTCCACCGCAATCGCGCAGATCCCCGCTCCTGCGAGATAACCGGGTGCGCCGTCAACCGAAGGCTCTTCCAGAAGATCCTGCGGCATCGACGCATAGTCGCGGTAAACGCGCAGCGGCGCAGCGGCGCGGATCCGCTCGAACCGGATGTTGCGCACTGTTCCGTGGGTGGCGGTTCCGATCTTTACTGCATTGCAGTGCGTCCGCACTGCGGTGTCGCGCATGACGACGTTCTCCACCACATACTTCGGGTCGTTCGACTTGATGCAGAGCGCATCGTCGCCGCAGTTGAGGTCGCAGTTCTCGATCAGGACGTTCCTCGCCTCGATGTCGAAGCCGTCGTTGTTCAAGTTGGCGCAGCTGTCGATCCGCACGCCTTGCGCGATCACGCCGTCGCAGCGCTTGAGGACGATTCCCCAGCAGGCCGCGTCGCGCAAAAGGAAATTCTCGAGGCGAACTCCCCGGCAATCCGCAAAGAAGAGCCCGCGCGGGCGAACGCCTTCG
Source organism: Verrucomicrobia bacterium UBA3841 (assembly GCA_002392765.1). Taxonomy (GTDB): domain Bacteria; phylum Verrucomicrobiota; class Kiritimatiellia; order RFP12; family UBA1067; genus UBA1067. The sequence continues at coordinate 23,929 of DGHT01000054.1, forward strand.
GTGCACCCCATCGCATCCGTCCGCCCTGCAGGCGGCGTCCAGGCCTTGCCGTTGCCGAAAATCTCTCCCTCGCCCGTCACGGCGACATTCGTGACGCCGACCGCCGAAACGACAGCGCTCCACGTCCCCTCCGAAAACGGCAGGACGCGCTTGCGGTAGTTCGCGATGCCGACCGCGCCTTCAAGCACGGCGCCCTTCTCGAGATGCAGCCTGACATTGCTTTTGAGTTCCAGCTCTCCGACGAGGTGCCGTCCCGCCGGCACGACCACGGTTCCGCCGCCCCGTTCCGACGCGGCATCTATGGCGGACTGCCAGAATGCGGTACGTTCGGCGACAGACGGACCGGCCTCCGCCCGGCGCGCCATGCGGCGGTCGGCGAAATCGAGGAACCGCTCCCAGTCGTCCGCGCGAAGCAGGTGGGGGCCATCGTGCATGTGGTAGCCCATGTTCTCCTCAAGGCCGGCCGCCTGCCAGACGTCGTGTGCGGCGTCCCATGCCGCCTTCTCGGCCGCGGGGCCGGCCCATTCGTCCTCGCTGCCGCTCGCGACGTAGAGGAGGCGCGGCGCTATCAGTCGCATCAGGTCGTCGGCGTCGTGCGCAATCTCGGCGTCTCGACCGGCCCATTCCGCAAAGGCGGGACAGAACCAGTTCGGAAAGTTGCGGAGTATCTGCTTCACCGTCTCGGCCTTCTTGAGCCCGAGCCGGGCCAGCTTCGCGCCGCCGCATCCGGAGCCGTTCGAAACGACCATCGCGAAGCGCGTGTCCTGCGCGCCGGCCCAGAGCGCAGTCTTTCCGCCGCGGCTGTGCCCGACTACGGCCACGCGCGACGCATCAAGCTCGGGGCGGGTCTCGATCCAGTCCATCACGCGCGAATGCCCCCATGCCCACGCACCGATCGTCCCCCAGCTTGTCGCCTTGCGGACGACGTTCGTCGCATCCCGGTCTCCCGTCGCCAGCGCAGCGATCACGCCGCGCGGCCAGCGCCACAAGTCGCCGGAATAGAGCGCCGCGTTCGGCGCGACATCGTTGAAGTTCCAGCGCACGTATGCGTAGCCGCGCGAGACGATCGCATTCGTGGGAATGCCGCCGTAGCCGCCGGGCGCAAAGTCCGGCGCCTTACCGCACACGTGGTCGCCGAAGACAAAGACCGGAACGGGATGGTCGGCGTCCGCGCCGTCCGGGAGGACGCAAGTTATGTCGATCTTGATCTGTCCGCCAAGGCAGGATACGCTTCTATCGCCGAACGTCTCGTCGTCCGGACGTCCGATCGGAGTCGCCCCGAACTGGTGTTCGCGGAACCACTGGAGAGTTTCCTCGCGGTCAAACGCCATAAGGCTGCCGCAGGACGACGTCAGCGCCAGCAAAGCAATCATGCTCCATCTCATCTTCATCACATCCTTTAAGCGCCTCGTTTCGTCATACCGCCGGGAGCCGCACAGCCGACGGCGCGGAGACACGCCTGCGCTTTTGCGCTCCCGCCAATCACAATCTTTTGCATGACGCAATACATTATACTAAAACACACCGTATCATTCAACCGCAATTTTCGCAGGGTTTACGCATTTGAAAACGATTGCGGCATAAAGCGTGGTCTCTGGCAAGGCTAAGCCGAAACTTCCCTTAATGTGTAAGTGTGTAAATGTGTAAACGGGCATCGGCCAACGGGCGTATCCCCCGAGCCGAAGGCGAGTTTACTGGGGGAACGAGCGTCCCGCTCGTTTAAGAGGCGAGTCGCCTTGGCGATGCCCTAGCAGGGGTGGCGTCCCGCCCGTTCATATTGACGGAGCGAGACGCTCCATCTCCTTGATATCGCCGCCAAGATGGCATATCCCCCGAGCCGAAGGCGAGTTTACTGGGGGAACGGGCGTCTCGCCCGTTTAAGAGTTGTGAAATTGTGAATGCGATGCCCTAGCAGGGGCTCTTTCCCAGTTAGGGACGCGGCAGGATGCACCCCGCATTGAGCCGCCCTCGGCGCTCGCTTCGCTCGGGGGATACGCATCTCCTTGATATCGCCGCCGGCAGGATGCCGGCTTTCCCAGTTAGTGACCACACTGGGGGAACGGGTGTCTCGCCCGTTTGAGAGGCGAGCCGCCTTGGCGATGCCCTAGCAGGGGTGCTTTCCCAGTTAATGACGGAACGGGCCGCTACCTGGCCAGATTGAGAAATTCCTGACGGACTTTTTCGTCGGAGCGGAACGATCCAAGGACGGCGGACGTGGTCATTTCGCTGTTCTGCTTCTCGACGCCGCGCATCATCATGCAAAGATGCTTTGCGTTTATCACGACGCCCACGCCTTCGGCGCCCGTCTCGCGCATTACCGCGTCCGCGATCTCTTCGGTCAGGCGCTCCTGTATCTGAAGCCGCCTGGCGTACATGTCGACGATGCGCGCGAGTTTCGACACGCCCAGGACCTTGCCGGTCGATATGTAGCCTATGGTGCACTTTCCGACAAACGGAAGCAGATGGTGTTCGCAGAGGGAGTACAGCTCGATATTCTTCAGAATCACCATGTGATTGGTGCCGCTCTTGAAATATGCGCCGTTGACGACGCTTTTCAGATTCTGCCTGTACCCCCTCGTCAGATAGGAGAGGGATTTGGCGACGCGCGAGGGAGTCTTGACAAGCCCTTCGCGCGCCGGATCCTCGCCGAGCTCGACAAGAAGTTCCCTGACGAGCGCGGCGATCCTTTTTTCGTCCGGAGCCTTTTCCGGTTTCCTCCGTGAAGCAGCCATGTGTTTCACTCGTGGTTGAAAAGGTCGTTTATGGATGCGTTTTCGTGTGTGCGCCTGATCGCCTCGCCGATGAGCGGCGCTACGGAAAGGCGGGTCAGTTTGAAAGGCAGTTTGGACGGATCGAACCCCTCGCGCAGCGGGATGGAGTCGGTCACGACCAGCTCGTCGAGCTGCGTCTCCGTCATGAGACGCTCCTCGCCCTTCGCGGTGAGCGGGAAGTGGGAGACGAACGCGTGGACGGACTTCGCGCCGCTTTCGCGGCACATCTTGGCCGCCGCGGAAAGCGTGCCGCCGGTCGCGGTCATGTCGTCGATCATGATGACGTCGCAGCCGTTCACGTCGCCGACTACGCTGAACGCGTCCACCGTCGAATCGCCCGTGCGCTGCTTGGCGACGATCGCCAGTCCGCAACCGAGCTTGCGGCTGTAGCCGTAGGCGGTCTTCGCGCCGCCGGTATCGGGCGCGACGACCACGGGATTGGCCCAGTGCTGGTCGCGGATGTATTCGAGAATGACCGGCTCCGCCTTGAGATGGTCGAGAGGAATGTTGAAAAAGCCCTGTATCTGGTTGGCGTGCAGATCCATCGTGAGAACGCGATCGGCGCCGGCAGTGGTGATCAGGTTCGCTACGAGACGCGCCGTGATCGGAACGCGCGGCTGGTCCTTGCGGTCCTGCCTGGCGTAGCCGTAGTACGGGAGGACGGCAGTGATTCTCGCGGCGCTTCCGCGGCGCAGGGCGTCCATGATGATAAACAACTCCATATACGCGTCGTTTGGCGAGGGGGAACCGGACTGGATGACGAAAACATCGCGTCCGCGCACAGGGTCGATGACCTGGCAGAACGTTTCACCGTCCGGGAAATGCCTGATGTCGATTTTGTTCAGCGGCCTGCCGAGATATTTGGCGACAGCCTCCGCCAGATCCGGATTGGCGCTCCCGGAAAACACCATGAAGTCCTCGTTCATGTCGAATGCTCCTTTCATTTTTTCAACCTCTTACCGCTTTTACCATTGCGGCCGCTTCCGCCGCGAGAGACTCGATCGCCGCCCAGTCTCCGGACGCGATCGCGTCCTTGGGCGCTATCCACGTGCCGCCGCAACAGGCGATTTCCGGAACCTTGAGATAATCGGAGACGTTTGCCGGCTTGACGCCGCCCGTGGGCATGATCTTGACGCCCGTCCAGCGGAACGCGCCCAGAAGGTCCTTGATGTACTTGACCCCTCCTGCGGATTCGGCAGGGAAGAATTTGACGATTTTGCATCCGCAGGACAGCGCCTGCGAAAGTTCGGACGCCGTGGCCACCCCCGGACAGAACGGCATCCCCGCGGCAAACGCCGCTTTAACGATAGCCGGATCGAAACCGGGCGCCACGCACGCCTCTGCGCCGGCCGCCTTGGCCTCGAACAACTGCGCCATCGTCAGAACGGTGCCGGCGATGACCGTCGCGCCCGGAACCTCCTTCTTTATCAAGGCAATCGCCTCGCCCGCGCATTTCGTCCTGAAGGTTACCTCCAGCACCGGCAGACCGCCCTTCACAAGCGCCCTGGCGAGAGGCACGGCCTTCCCGACGTCATCTATCACTATCACCGGTATTATTCCGGCAGCCTGCATTTTTTCGATCATTGTCGAACCTTTCCTGTTTGTTTCAACCGTTTCTGGTAACATCGTATTCATCGCCGTCGCCGCCGTACGGAGGCGGAGAAACCTTGGCGCGCCAGTCGTTCCAGGCGCGTCCCCATCCCGATTCGCGGCACACCTGAATGTATTCCCTGTACCCTTCCTGCCAAATCATCCAGGCGATCAGAACCGAGACGAAGCCCCAGTTTCCGCCGCGGGTCATCGCGACGATTCCGCGCAGGCCTATCAGGACCGCCACGGCGCGGCCGACAACCATGGCCGCAAATGTCGCATTTACGCGCGACGTGAACTGGCGCATCAGGCTGCGGAATACGCGTCCGCCGTCCATGGGGAAGCCGGGGAGCATGTTGAATATGGCCAGCATCATGTTCATCGTGGCGAGATAAAACGCGGCATTCGCCAGTGACGCCATTTTAGGCTCGACGTAAAGAGGGCCTGCGATATCGAGATCGAGTCCGAACGAACCTACCGAATCCTCGACGACGAACAGCACCGCATCGCCGAAACCGGCGTTCAGGGACGCCGCGGAAAGAAGCGCCATGGCGAGAAGCGATATCCCCACGCTGGCCAGCGGGCCCGCGAGCGCGGTGCAGAATTCCTGCCAGGCCTTCCGGGGCAGAGCTATCAAAGACGCGCACCCGCCCAGAAGCGACAGCGTTATGTCCCTCGTCGCAAACCCGAACGCGCGCGCAGTCAGCGCGTGGGCGAGTTCGTGGACGGTAATCGACACGAGAAGCAGGACGGCGCAAAGCAGTCCCGTTTCGACGCTGCCCGGCCCCGTCAGGAAAAAGAGAAGCAGGAACAAGAGCGAGATGTCGAGATAGATGGGGATCCCGAACAATTCGCACAGCCTGAATTTGTTTTTGAACAAGAACATGTAGTAAATTATATCAAATATCCCGCCCAATCGCAAATTTTCTTCACCGGCGCAAATCGGCCCGCACGATTCCCCGCATATCAAGATTTGATGACATCGCCTGCGAAATTTGATATACTGTTTTGCGTTCTTTCCAATCATTGGACAACAAGAAAGGAGTATGTCTGTGGAAATCAAGACGATGAAAATGTTTTTGCTCGCGCTGGTCGCGACGTCGATATCGGCGTGCGCCGCCGACGGAACCGCCGGCGACGGTCTGCAGCTGTCGCCGGAAATCGCCGCCCGGCACCGCACCGTTGCGCGCCGTTCGGCGGCGGAGGGAATCGTGCTTCTTCAAAACAACGGCGCGCTGCCGCTGGCCAAGGGTTCGGAGATCGCCCTTTTCGGAGAGTGGAAGGACTACAAGACGGGCGGGGGCGGATCTTCCCGCGTCAAGCCTTCGCGCACCGTAGGTTTCGCGGAAGGCCTCGCCGAAGCGGGATTCACCGTCAACCCGTCCAACAGGGTGAACGCCGTCTACGTCATGTTCAGGAAGTCGGGCGAAAACCGGGACATGCCCAGGGAAAGCTACTCCGTCTCCGGAAAGGAGCGCGCGGAAATAGCGGCTCTGCGCAAACAGGGTTTCAAGAACATCGTGCTGATCGTCAACGGCGGAGTGCTGCCCAACATCCGGCCTCTCGTCGCTTCGGGGCTCGTCGATTCCGCGCTTTTCACATGGTACCCGGGACAGGAAGGATGCGCGGCCATCGGCGACATCCTGTGCGGCGACGCGAATCCGTCCGGACGTCTCGCCTGCACCGTCGCCAACGCGCTTGAAGACATTCCGTCCGACAGTTCGTTCATGGCATCGCCGGACTACGTGCCTTACGAGGAGGACATATACGTAGGCTACAGATACTTCGAAACGGTCCCCGGCGCGAAGGACAAAGTCGCATACCCCTTCGGACACGGTCTGAGCTACACCGAATGGAAAATAGAAAATGCTGAATGCAATGTCGAAGGCTCTCGCGTCGCCGCCGCCGTACGCGTCACGAACACCGGCAAAACCGCCGGAAGGCGTTCGGTCCTCTACTACACTTCGCAGACCGGCGGACTTGCCGAACATCCCGCGCTCGAACTCAGGGCATTCGCGAAAACGCGCCTTCTCGAACCGGGCGAGAGCGAAACCGTCGCGGTTTCTTTCGAGAAGAGCGATCTCGCCTCGTTCGACGACGAAGGCTGGAGCGGCAAGCAAGGGTCGTGGGTCATCGACCGCGGCAGATATACCGTCTATGCCGGCGGAAGCGTCCGCGACGTGATGGAAGCCGGATCGTTCGACGTGGCCGAAGCGCAGATACTCTGCACACCCGGCGTCAAGAGCAGCCCCGACACGCTTGCGAGGCGTCTCAGGGCGGACGGATCGGGCCTTGCGCGCAACGTGGACTACTGCGGCAGGAAAGGCATCGAATGGCGCGGCAAAAACGACTATCCGAAAGAGACGAAGGGCGAACTCACTCTTTTCGACGTCGCCGCGGGCAAGACGACGATGGATGCGTTTCTCGACCAGTTCTCCCTGGCGGATCTCCTCAAACTGACGCACGGACATCCCGCTCTCGCCGCCGGGGGGACGGGGTCTATCGGCGGCGGTCTCGACGAATACGGCATACTGGGAGCGCAGACGTGCGACGGACCGTGCGGCGTCAGACGGGCCCTCCCCTCGACGGCTTTCCCGTGCGCGGCTCTCGTCGCGTGTTCGTTCGACAAGGAACTCGCGCGCGATATCGGACGCGTGATAGGCGAGGAGGCCGCAGACGTGGATTTCGACCTTCTTCTGGCGCCGGGCCTGTGCATCCACCGCCACCCGCTCTGCGGACGCAACTTCGAATACTTCTCCGAGGATCCGTACGTCGCCGGGGCGATGGCTTCGGCTTACGTCCAGGGCGTCCAGTCGACCGGCGTCGGCGCCACGCTCAAGCATTTCTGCTGCAACAACCGCGAGACCAACAGGCGCCTCGCAAGCGCGGTCGTGTCCGAGCGCGCCTTGCGCGAAATATATCTGCGCGGATTCGAGCGCGCGGTCAAGGAGGCGAAGCCGTGGGCGATCATGACAAGCTACAACCACATAAACGGACTTGCCGCAAGCGCGCATCCCGGCATACTGAAAGGCATTCTCCGCGACGAATGGGGTTTCGACGGAGTGACGATGACCGACTGGTACACGTCCCAGCCGATGTGGCGCGAACTGAACAGCGGCAACGACGTCAAGATGAGCCACGACCTCGAACTTTTCACGGACAAATCGACATGGCGCACCGGACTTGGCGAGCGCAATGCGTTCGCGGCGTACACGGCCGAGAACGCGGCATTCGTATATCTCTACCGCGAAAGCGTGCGCGACTCGGCAAGACGCGTCTGCGAACTGGTGATGAAATCCCGCCGATTCAAGAAACGCCTCGGCGAACCGGGCCGGCCGCCCGCCGTCGCGGAGGAGCCTGCGCAATAACTCCATTTTTCAGCGAATTTTTGATATAATATTGCGCAATGGACGAAAAGAAGCACATACCACTTCCGCTGAAGTACAGGCCGATGCGGTTTTCCGACGTGATCGGACAGGAGCACGTAGTCAGGACGCTTTGCAACGCGATCGAGGCGGACCGCGTGGCGAACGCCTACCTGTTCGTCGGCTCGCGCGGAATAGGCAAAACCACTCTTTCGAGGATTTTCGCCAAAGCGCTGAACTGCCTTTCTCCGGAGGGGCGCGAACCGTGCTGCAAATGCTCCAACTGTCTTGAAATAGCGCGCGGCGGTTCGATGGACGTCACCGAAATCGACGCCGCGTCGCACAACAAGGTCGACGACGTAAAACCCATAATCGAAGACGTGCAGTTCAAGCCGTCTTCTTCGAAGTACAAGATCTTCGTCATCGACGAATGCCACATGCTGAGTTCTGCGGCGTGGAACGCGCTTCTCAAGACGCTCGAGGAGCCGCCGCCGTACGCGCGGTTCGTATTCGCCACGACGGAGGGCGAAAAGGTCCTGCCGACGATCGTCTCCCGCTGCCAGCGCTTCGACCTGAGGCGCATCCAGACGCACGATATAGTATCGCGCCTTGAACACATCTGCAAAGAGGAAGGCATCGATGCCGACGACGACACGCTTCTCGCCATCGCCCGCGGCGCCGAAGGCGGAATGCGCGACGCCCTTTCGTCTCTGGACCAGCTGATCGCCTTCACCGGCGGGAAAATCACCGAAAACGACGCCCTTGGCGTATTCGGACTCGTCAGCCGCGCCGCCCTCGAAGGTCTGGCGGACGCCATAATCGCCGGAGACGTCAAGTCCATTCTCGAACGCGTCGAATCTTTCGACTCGGCGGGGAAAAACATGCGCAGGGTGGCCGCCGAACTCATGGCGCACTTCCGCAACCTTATCGTCGTACAGGCCGCGGGGTCCCGCGTTCCGTCGCTGGAGGCGACAGATGCGCAGATAGCGACTCTGGAGCGGCAGGCCGCCGCGATCGACCCTTCGAGAGTGTTCCGGATCTGCGACCAGCTCGCCGAGCTGGAGGAGAAACTGAGGTACACGCTCAGCGTGCGCGCGCAGATAGAGCTGACGCTTATCCGCGCCAGCAGGATCGCATCCACCGCCACGGTCGAGGAATTGATGAGGGCTGTACGCGAACTCAAGTCGCAGACTCAGGGGGGCGGAGTCTCCGTTCCGGCCCGGCCCGCCCCGGTACAGGCGGCTGCCACTGCCGTTCATATTGACGGAGCGAGACGCTCCATCTCCTTGACCGCGCCGGCGGCGCACGCGGCAGCCACTGCCGTTCATATTGACGGAGCGAGACGCTCCATCTCCTTGACCGCGCCGGCGGCGCACGCGGCAGCCCCTGCCGTTCCGCCGCAGACGGTGCCCGAACCGGTTGTCCCGGAATCGTCCGACCCGGGTGCGATGCGTTCCAAGCTTATGGACGATCCGAAACTCAACTCGCTCCTGCTTTCGGTGCCGGGAGCGAAAATCCGCGATATAAGGGAGGCTTGATATGCTCGGAGCAGGTTGGCTGTGGATGTATCTGGGGGCGTTTCTCATGCTCCTCGAAATCGTATCCCCGGGATTCGTCATATTCTTCTTCGGACTTTCGGCTTCGACGGTCGGCCTGATGCGTTTCGCATTCCAGGACTCGTTTACCGTTACCTGGCAGCTGGCGTCGTTTTCGTTTCTCTGCATAATCTACCTTGCGGTGCTCAGACGGCTTCTCAGAAAACTGTTTTCGGGGTTCGTCAGCCAGAAGGGAGAAGATTTCAACGACTCGATGTCCGGAAGGACCGGCGTTGCCACCGAGGATATCGTTCCTCCGCTGACCGGCCGCGTCGAGGTGGGGGACGCGTCATGGACCGCGGTGTCCGACGTGCCGGTCGCTGCGGGCGCTGCCGTTGTAGTCATATCCAGCGACAGTCTCACTCTGAAAGTCCGGCCTGCGGTCGCGGAAGCCGGCCCGGCGAAATGAAAGCCTGGAGCATACTGCCGTGCGAGTGGAAAGACGTCCTCTCGCGCCTTGGCGCGAGACCTTTCCGCGCGGAGCAGATTCTGCAGGCTCTCTACAGGGAATGGATCGGCGACTGGTCGCAGGCGACCACCCTGCCGCTCGACCTGCGCGAAACGCTTGCGCGCGAATGCCCGATCACGCACGCCGTGATCGCGGACGAATCCGCATCGCCCGACGGAACGAAGAAACTTCTCGTCGAATTCGAGGACGGCAACAGCGTGGAAACGGTCCTGATCCCGGCCAGGGAAAGGTTCACGCAATGCATCTCCACGCAAGTCGGCTGCGCGATGGGGTGCAGATTCTGCGCAAGCGGCGCGAACGGCATCGTCCGCTCGCTGACCGCCGACGAAATCGTCGCGCAGTACATGTGCGGAAGGAAATCCGGGGAAATCACGAACATTGTCGTGATGGGCATGGGCGAGCCTTTCGCCAACTACGACGAAACCATGCGCGCGCTTAAACTGATCAACGCCGGCAAAGGGCCGAATCTCGGCGCGAGGCACATCACGATATCGACGTGCGGCGTCGTTCCGGGATTCGAACGGCTCGCCTCCGAAGGCATCCAGTTCGAGCTTTCCGTCTCGCTGCACGCGCCGAACGACAGGTTGAGGGACGTTTTGATGCCCGTCAACAAAAAGTGGAACATCGACACGCTCCTGGCCGCGTGCAGGAAATACACTCTTGCGACGAAACGGATCATAACCTTCGAATACACCGTCATCAATGGTGTGAACGATTCGCCGGCCTGCGCAAGGGAGCTCGCGGCGGCCGTGAGAAAAGTGCCGATGGCGAAGGTCAATCTCATACCCCTTTCGCCCGTCTCCCACAGGCCCGAATACAAAACGCCGGACGAAAGCGTCATGCTGATGTTTCTGGACGTCCTGATGAAAAACGGCGTGCAGACGATGCTCCGCCGTTCGAGGGGTCTTGGAGCGGACGCCGCGTGCGGCCAGTTGAGGTTGAGAAACATGGGGCGCGCATGAAGCGCGCGACAGGGAAGGAGCTATGAGATGAACGAATCCGAATTCGACAGAATCGTCCGCACGAGAAGAAGCGTGCGGAAGTTCAAACCCGACGGCGTGCCGCCCGAAATGGTCGATGCCGTAGTAAAAGCCGGTCTTCTCGCGCCCACGGGACGGAAAATGCAGTCCACCGTGATAGTGCGCATAGACGACAGCGCGCTCAAGGAGGAGATACGCGCGGAGAACGCCAGGATAATGGGCGCGCCGCCGTCTCCCGACCGGGGTCCCGATCCCTTCTACGCCGCGCCGGTGATGCTGCTTGTCATTGCGGACAAATCGAAGCCCACGCACGTCTACGACGGCGCCCTCGCGCTCGGCAACATGATGCTCAAGGCCCACGAGCTGGGACTCGCCAGCTGCTGGATCCATCGCGCCAAGGAGGAGATGGAATCTCCGCTCGGCGCGAAAATCCTCGCCCGGCTGGGTCTCGACGGGGAATGGGAGGGCATCGGACACCTCTCGCTCGGGTACGCCGCCGGCGACCCGCCCCCGGCGTACGAAATAGCGCCGGGAAGGTACCGCGCGATTTAATACGGCATGCGCGAGCGGAGCGACAGCGCTTTCCAGACAGCGACCGCGGCGAACGCGAAAAACGCGTACCACGCCGCGCAGGCGGCGAAAGACCACTTTGCCATCTGGAAATCCAGGAACGGAATCGAGGAAAGCAGGCTGGAGACAGCATCCATCGTCCCCGTAGCGTAGCAGGATACGCGGTTCAGGAACCCCGCTAGAGTACGGCAGAAAAATCCCACCCCTAGAGCAAGCGCGCTTGAGACGACGCTGGCGACGACAAGCGGCATCATGACGATGTTGGCGACAAGCCCGGCCGGCGTGAAGCGTCCGAAAAGGTGCGCTATTATCGGCACGCCGGCGGCCCACGCCACGGCGGTCGCCCTTATGTCGCCGGCGAAATGGCTTTCCGTGTCCGGCAATATTCCCGGAAGCGCCACCAGACTCAACATCACGACGAATGAAAGAAGAGCCCCTGGATTGAGAATCATGAACGGATCGGGTACGAACGCGAAGAAAAAGGCGATCGTCCACGCAACGAACGGATCGGGCCTTCTCCAGAAAAGATACGCCCCGTACCACAAACCCGCCATCGTCGCCGCGCGCACAGCGCTCGGCGCCATCCCGGTCAACCGCACGTACGCCCACAGCAGCGGGACGAGAAAGAGCGCGTGGAATCTCGAAGGGATGCACGCAAGCGCCAGAAGAATGACGACGAGTTTGGCGATTATAAGAACATGCAGTCCCGATATGGCGAATATGTGGATTGCACCGGCGGAAACGAACGACTCCTTGCGGTCTTTCGGCATCCTGTGCCTTTCGCCGAGAAGAATGGCGCGGTTGAGATCGGCCACATCGGGAAAATCCTCGATGCCGTCCGACATTCTCGCCGACAGGCTTTCCCTGGCCCTGTGGAAAAACGCGTCGGTGTCGAAACGCGGCGCAGGAGAAAGCCTTTCGGACGTCCCGGACCGGACGCCGCACCTGAAAGCGCGCCGCCGGGGGTCAAGTACGCCCCGCCCGCGCGCAAGCCTTCCCGAAAATCTCCACCGCTCCCCGGGACGGGGAATGCCGCGCGGGGAATCGAAGGTTGCGTTCACGAAGCACGGTATCGAATCGACCGAGGCCGGGAACGACACCACCGTCTTCGCTCCGTCCTCCGCATACCTGACCGTATCCGGGATCTTGAATTCCCGCGCGACAGACTTCCCGCCTGTCATGTCGAGCATCCTGTCCAGAGCCCTTCCCCTCGATTCCGCCGCGCGCATCGACAGCACCGCTCCCGCGAGGAAAAGCGCGTACGTCCACGGACGCCTTAAGCGCGCGCCCGCGATCCATGCCAGCGCCGCGCAGGACAGGACAAGCGCGAAAGGCCACAACTGTGAAACCGGAGAGAGCGCGAACCCGGCCCATTCTCCGCACGCGAAGCAGGCGGCGGCCAAGAGATACGGCGCGCGGCCTCTGAACGAATTCAGAGGATGCACCTGCGATCCTCCGCTATCTGGGCGAAAAGTTCTTCGCGCGAGGCGAATCTCCGCTCCGGGCGTATGAAACGCAGAAACTCGGCGGCGACAAAATCGCCTTCGGCGAAAGGGGCGTCAGGCGCCTTGCCGAAATGGATTTCGAGGACCGGCTCCTTCCATGCATCGGCGCCCATGGTCGGCGCATATCCGAAATTGGCGACGGCGGGCGCGGAACCCACTTTTACCAGGTATACGCCGCACGCGGGAAACACGATGCCGGCGCACGGCACTGCGTTGACTGTCGGGAATCCGGCTTTCGAACCGAGCCCCTTCCCCCGGACTACATTCCCCGCCATCGTCCAGGGTCTGCCGAGCATCGCGTTGGCGTCGGCGATCCTGCCGGCGGCCAGCGCGCGGCGTATGCGCGTGGACGAAATCCTTTCGCCGCCCAGCGAAACTTCCTCCGCGACCTTCACGTTGAAGCCGTTGCGCCGCAGAAAACCGGCATTCCCCTCTCCGTTCCTGCCGAAACGCCAGTCTCGTCCGCACCTTATCTCTCCGGCGCCGCGCAACCGCTCCATGAAAACGGACGCCGGAACGTCGGCGAGTTCCCTGTCGAAACGCAGCATCTCGACGGTCCTGACTCCGCATTCTCGGATAAGAGCGTCCTTCATTCCGGGCGTGACGAGCAGCGGCGGAGCCTTTCCGGGATCGAGAACCGACAGCGGATGGTTGGAAAAGGTCACTGCGACGTCCGCACCGTCCAGAATCGCGCGGTGTCCGAGATGGACGCCGTCGAAAAAACCGACAGCTACCACACCGGACGTCATGCGCGCATGGCCGATAGGGGCACGACAAGCGACGTCAGGGAATTGAGATCCGTCTGCATCAGCTTGTCGAACGGGATTGCGGACTCGAGATCGAACCGGCCCACGCGCGTTCTCGTCAGCGTCTCCAGCGCCGCGCCGCAACCGAGCGCCTTGCCGAATCCGTCCACCAGCGTCCTGACGATGACGCCTTTCGTGCCCTCTAGCGAAAAACGCACTCTCGCCGGAGCGCCGGGTGTTTCGTCCGCTGCGGGTTCGAATCTGTACACGTGGGAAAGAAATGGTTTGTGTTCGCCCGTGTCGGCGATTTCGTAGGATGCGGACATCTCCTTCCTAATGGAGGAAAACCGGCTCTCGGTCTGGAATATGTCGCCTCTGAATTCGCGCGCCGCCTCGTCCAGTCGTTCCGGGGAGGGAAGCTGCGAAACGGTGGTTTCGGACAACACTCTCCCGTGGATGTCATGGGTGTCGGTGGCAACGCCAAGGCGCATCGTACCGGTCCATGCGCGGTCCGCGCCCATGATGTCGGCGGAGTAGCGGCTGGCATCGTTGACAAGAAGGACGAGCAGACCGGACGCCATCGCCTCCAGCGATCCGCCGTGTCCGAGTTTGACAAGGTTGAATTTCCTCTTTACGGCTTTCACCACGCTGGAGAACGGGATTCCGGCGGGCTTGTCGACGCAAAGAAAACCGTCCGTCGCCTCAAGGATTTTCAGTTGGGACAGATTGGCCATTGTCGTCCGCAGGTATGTTGAGACTGTCGATCAGCGCGAGGACCGCATCGCCCTTCTCGATGGAAAGATCGAGCTTGAACAGGAGGCGCGGAGTGAACTTCATCCTGACCTGGGCGTTTATCGCCTGCTGGAAGCGCCTGGCCCTGCTCTGAAGATGCCTTATCGCCCTGTGCTTGAACGCATCGTCCCCGAAAACCGAAACGTAGACCGTGGCGTCTCTGAGGTCTTTGCCGCAGGAAACCTTCGTAACCGTCACGGTTCCCGGAGCGACGCTGTCGCCCTGAAGCACCTGGAACATCGATTCCGCGATCACCCTGCGAAGGAGGGAGTCGAGACGCTGGAGCCTGTCTACGCTCATAGTTCTCTGGGAAGCTCCTCCATCTGGTAGCATTCGATCTTGTCGCCGACGGCGAAACCTTCGTAGCCCGCGAAGCAGACGCCGCATTCCTGCTGACCGGAGACTTCCTTGACCTCGTCCTTGAAGTGGCGCAGCGTTTTGACTTTGCCTTCCCACACTTTGTCGCGGCCGCGAAGAATGCGGTAGTTCTCCTTGGCGAGAAGTTTGCCGTCGAGCATCTGCGAACCGGCGATTTTGCCGAGCTTGCCGATGTCGTAGATGGCCTTGATTTCAGCATGGCCGAGGACGACCTCCTTGTATTCCGGAGGCAGCAGATCGAGCATGCAGTTCTTGACGTGGTCGAGAAGCTCGTATATGATCCTGAACGAGTTTATCTTGACGCCGTCGTGGCGGGCCTGGCTCTGCACGCCGGAATCGTTTCCGATGTCGAAGCCGACGATCACGGCCTTGCCGGCCGCGGCGGTCTTGACATCGGTGAGCGAGACGTTGCCTGTTCCCGTACCTATCACGTTGAGCGACACTTTTTCGCTCTTGATCTGGCCGAGCGCCTCGACGATCGCTTCCAGCGAACCCTGCGTATCGGATTTTACGACGACGTTCAACTCGCGGCGCCCTTCCGCGGCCATGCGGCTCATGAGGGCGTCGAGCGTGGCGGCCTTGGACGAGGAAAGCTCCTGCTCCTTGCGTTCTCTCGCCGACTCCTCGGCAAGCGTCCTCGCGCGTTTTTCATCGAGCATCACTCTGAATTCCGCGCCTGCTTCCGGAACGCCGGAAAGACCGGTCGCCTTGACCGGCATGGCCGGAGGCGCTTCCTTGATGCGTCTTCCGTGGTCGTCGATAAGGGCGCGGACCTTTCCGAAATACTCGCCGATCAGGATTACGTCGCCGACCTTGAGCGTTCCGCCCGTAACGAGGAGCGTGGCGCACGGTCCGAGACCCTGCTGGAGTTCGGCTTCGATGACATAGCCGTTCGCGCGGCGGTTCGGGTTGGCGGAAAGTTCGAGAACCTCCGCCTGGACGAGAATGTTCTCGAGAAGCTCGTCGACACCCTGCCCCGTGATGCCGGAGACGGGACAGCAGATGATGTCGCCGCCCCAATCCTCGGGCGTAAGGCCCTTCTTCTGGAGCTGCTGCTTCACCCTGTCGACATTGGCGCTCGGCTTGTCCGCCTTGGTTATGGCGACCATGATCTGGACGCCGGCCTGCCGCGCAACGGAAATGCACTCTTCCGTCTGGGGCATTATGCCGTCGTCGGCTGCGATGATGAGAACGGCGATATCGGTGATCTGTGCGCCGCGGGCGCGCATCGCGCTGAACGCGGCGTGTCCTGGGGTGTCGAGGAACGTGATTTTCTTTCCGGCGATCTCGACCTGGTAGGCGCTGATCTGTTGCGTTATACCGCCAGCCTCGCCGGCGGCGACGTGTTCCTTGCGGATCCAGTCCATCAAAGTCGTCTTGCCGTGGTCGACATGTCCGAGGAACGTCACTACAGGAGCGCGCGGCTTCAAAGTCTCGGGCGCGTCTTCCGGTATCAGATCGTCGGCGTCGATCGCCTTGAGAACGGGCTTTGCGGACGCCTTGTCGCGCGCATGTTCGATTGTCACCTTGAAGCCGTATTTCTCGGCGATTTTCGTCGCGACGTCCGGTTCGACGCGCTGGTTTATCGACGCGAGAATCTTAAGCGCCATCAAATCGGCGATAAGCCTGTTCGGCTTGATATTCAGCTTGGCCGCCAGATCCTTGACGACAACGGCGCCGCGGATCGAAATTTCGCGTGATTCTTCGTTTATGCTTATGCGGCTGGACGGCTGCGCGGGCGCCTGGGAACGGAATATGTTCTGGTGCTTCTCAAAGGACTTCTGCCCCTCGCGTCCCTTCTTGTCCT
Organism: Verrucomicrobia bacterium UBA3841; assembly: GCA_002392765.1. Taxonomy (GTDB): domain Bacteria; phylum Verrucomicrobiota; class Kiritimatiellia; order RFP12; family UBA1067; genus UBA1067. The sequence goes on from DGHT01000054.1 coordinate 40,497, forward strand.
TCCGGTTGCCTTTTTCCCCTTCGTCGTAATCGACCTGCTTGCGGGGTTTCGGCTTTGGCTGGGAAGCGACCGTAATCTTGATGGAAGGCTGGACGTGAGCCTTTTGCAGAGGCTTGAAACCGGCCGCCGTAAGACCCACGATCGAAGCCGTCCCCGTCTGCGACGGCTGACGGCCCTGCTGCTGGTTCTGCGGCTGGGCGGGCGACACGCGGATCGAAGGTGCGGTTCTGGGAGCAGTCTGCGGCGCGGCGGTCTTGGCCGCCGCCGGCGCGGATTTCCCGGCCGCCGGCAATGGCGCCTTCGGCTTGGCCGCCGCGGGTTTGGCGGGTTCGGGGGCGGACTGGACGCTCCGCCCTTCGTGGGCCGCCTTGGCGATCTCCAGATGGCGGTCGAGAGCCTGCCTGTCGGCGGACATCCCCTGTCTGGACATTTCGGACGCCCTCTCGCGCTTGGCTTTCCGCTTGGCCGCAAGACTTCCGTCCGGCTGCACGAGCGCCAGCGCAACCTTCAGCGGCGCGAGATCGCTCTCTTCGATAATGCTGATCGCATTGGATACGTCCGCGCCGCATTGTCCGGCGGCTTTAAGGACGTCGTGGCTTGAAACGCCGGTTTCTTTGGCCAATTCGTATACTCTCATGGAAAACCCCGCTAGTTATTGCTGGTTCGAGGAGGCTTCGCCTTTCGTCAACGCCACGACCGCCTGGGCCGCCGCGTAGATTCCCTTCGCCGTGATTTCCTCCAGACCCGTAGACGCCATGAAGCTCGCCTCGTCCTCTTCGACGATTCCCTCGACCGTGAGGAAGCCCGCGTCCGCCATCTGCGTCGCGACTTTCGTCGACACGGAAAACGTCTCCGCAAGCTCCTTGATCGCCTCGGCCTTCTGATCCTCGAAACTGGCCGTCGCCATCGACTTCTTGACTTCTATGTGCCAGCCGGTCAGTTTGGTGGTGAGCTTTATGTTCTGGCCCCTCTTGCCGATCGCGAGCGAATACTGGTCAGCGGCGACGACTACGTGGACCGTGTTCGGGAGGACCGGATCGATCTCCACGGATTCGAGTTTCGCGGGCGCGAGCGCCTGGGCTACGTACAGGCGGATATCCTCGTTCCAGCGCACGATGTCGATTTTCTCGTGTCCGAGTTCGCTGACAATCGTCCGCACCCTGCTCCCGCGCTGCCCGACGCAGGCGCCCACCGGGTCTACGTTTTCGTTGGAAGTCCTGACCGCCAGCTTGGCCCTGAAACCGGGGTCGCGGCTGACGCCCATTATCTCGACGACGCCGTCCGCGATTTCGCTGACCTCAAGGCGGAACAGAGCCTCGACGAATTTGCCGCTCGCCCTGGAAAGAATGACCGCCGGGCCCTTCGCCTCCTTGTCGACGCGGAGGATTATCGCCTTGATCGTGTCGCCGACTTGGAAATCCTCGGTCGGTATGCGCTCCTTGGCCGGAAGGAACATCTCGACCTTGCCGACGGTCACGAACATGTCGCGGTGAGATATGGCCGACACGGTGCCGGTCACGATTTCGCCGACCCTGTCGCGGTATTCGGAAAGAGTGTTCGAGCGCTCTGCGTCCCTGATTTTCTGCATTATCATCTGGCGGGACATCTGGGCCGCTATGCGTCCGAGCTTGGAGGCCGGCAGTTCGACTTCGATGGTGTCGCCCTCGGCGACGGGTTTGCCTTTGGAGAGCCTTTGCGCCTGCGCAAGAGAGATGAAACCGGGCCCCACATCCTCGTTCGAACAGACGAACGTATCGTATATATGGAGGGAAAGATCCTTGCGGTCGATGACAACGCGGAAATCGTTGGTCAGGTCGCGGTTTTTCCTGGCCGCCTGGCCGATAGCCTGCTCGATAGCCGTCAAGACTATCTCGCGGCTCACCCCGCGCTCCGTTTCTATGTGCTGGACGACAGCCAGCAGCTGACTGTTCATGGCCATTAGGCGATCTCCTTCCTGTCAAAAATCAATAACTAAGACAAGACGGCTCACCAGAGACGTCCCGCTATTGATTAGATTCTATCAAAATAAGGGAAAAATGTCAACTTGTAATTGCAACATCCAGAAATTACAAATGAGGTGAAGGGACGCGCTTCATCGCGTCCGTCTGGGTGCTGGGATGTATCACGCGGAGGTGCGCAGAGCGCGAAGAGGGCAAAGCCCCCCCTACCCCCCTGTTGTGGCAGGGGGATTTCCGTGCCGCATTGCGATGGCGTGCCCGCCTTTGCCCGCTATAAGTCCATTCTGCGCATGTACCTCGTGGGCACGGAGTCCATCGGGCGCTTAATGCCGACGAACTTGAGTGTCTGCGCCAGGATGTCCGCCCAGTGGTACTGCGCAACGTTCCGGGGATCAGCATTGAGTCTTGGAAGGCACCCAGCGTCGAACAGCTGCCAGAGGTTGTTCGCCAGCTGCATGAGGATGTAGAAGTTGCGGCTGCACCTCCAGTGGTTGCAGAACACGTGCTCGAGGCCGAACCCGTAGTCCGCCTTCTCCACCTTGAAGTTGTTTTCGAT
>DGHT01000018.1:0-1505 GCA_002392765.1 Verrucomicrobia bacterium UBA3841
TGGCGACCGCCGAACAGATGCCGGAGCGGTCGTACATGACGAGGCGAACGCCCGCCAGCGCGATGAGAAGCGCCGGCAGGCCAATCAGCGTGATGATCGCAATGGTTCGCTTCATTGGGCGATTTTACTTCTTGCAGTTGCAGCCGGTCTTGCCGCAGGCACACTTCGCGTGGTCCGTGCAGCAGGTGCAGGGCTTGCCCTTGTCGCACGCGCAGGCCTTCTCCTTCGCGCAGTTGCAGGCATTGCCACAGACGCACGTCTTGCCGTCCGTGCAGGCGCACGCGCTCTTTCCATTGCACGTGCAGCATCCCGTGAAGGCCATCGCCACCAACGCCACGACGCCCGCCATTGTCATCAATTTGCTTTTCATCTATTAGTTCCTTTCGCATTCTTGCGCTTCAAGGCACCATGCCTCAAAGCGGCGTAGAGTATAACATTTTTCTGAAGCGGAAATGTCATACGAATGTCAAACTTCCGGAGAAATCTCCAGAGCTTTCAATTACCATTCAACAGGCTCGTAGTCGCTCAATCCTCAACGCGCCTACCACTTGACCGGCTCGGCGAGGATGGTGCCGTCGGCTGGGGTAACACTGCCCGGCGCGGCGGACTTGTACTGGACGCAGAGCATTGTGAGCGGCGTCGAACCCGTGTTGCGGACGGCGCGCTTGCCTGCGGGAGCGACGCGCACGACCGAGCCCTCTTTCACGGGGATGTTCGTTCCGTCGACCTGATACTCGCCCTCTCCCGAAAGGAAGAAATACAGCTCCTCATGTTCCTTGTGCGTGTGGTAGAAACCGCCCTCCGTTCCGGGCGCGAACACTTGAAGCGAGAAGTCCGCGCCGCCGGCCTTGACCGCCGCCCCGCCGAACACCTTGCCCGGAATCTTCACGTTCGGGCCGAGTTCAAGCACATAGTCCTTGATCTCCGCGAGTGGGCCAAGATCGATGGCCGTCGCGTTGGCGATATCCGCCGTTGTCTTTATTTCTTTCATTGCTTTCTTCCTTTCTTGTTTTGTTTTCGCCGCAATGTACGCAAAGATCGCAAAGAGTCAATCCGATTTTGCGCTCTCTGCGTTCTTTGCGGCTTCTAAATTGGACAACACTTTGTTCAACAGTTTTTCAAGCATTTCGCCCTCGTCCTTTGAGAGGGGCGAATAGACGCGCGAAGCGAGCTTCTTCGATATCGCGGCGAAACTGCCGCGCAACGCCTCGCCTTCGGCGGTCAGCACGACGACTACGCTTCGCGCATCGTCCTCTGACTGCATTCGGCGGACAAGCCCCACCTCCTCGAGCTTGTCGACGAGAACGGTTGTCGTCGGCCTCGTACGGTGCGCGAACGCGGCGAGCTCATGCATGGTCGCCTCGCCCTTCATGAACAGAAGCGCCAGCACGTCGCCATGTGACGGCACTATGCCAGAAAGCCCCGCGGCGGCGAGTTCGCCGCGCAGCCATTTATGGGTCAAGTCGTGAATCCGACCCATCAGCATGACAGCATCGTGTTTCATG
>DGHT01000018.1:1558-9161 GCA_002392765.1 Verrucomicrobia bacterium UBA3841
TCATGGCCGCCTATTATAGTTAGATATCTAACTTTTGTCAAGGGGCGGCACGTAAATTTTCCTATCGCATTCTGGTTCGCAATATCAGGCTTCAAACGTCTGGACGGCGGCGATGGTGCGCGTAATGAGGTCGTCCAGCGTCCAGCCGAGCTGGTCCGCCCCGCGCCGTATCACGTCGCGCGAGCAGCCGGCGGCGAATTTCTTGTCCTTGAACTTCTTCTTCACGCTCTTCAGGTTCAGGTCCTTCGCGCTTTTCGAGGGGTACATCAGCACGACGGCGCCGAGAAGCCCCGTCAATTCGTCCACGGCATAGAGGATCTTCTCCATCTCGTGTTCGGGAGCGATGTCGGTGCAGATGGCGTAGCCGTGCGAGGCGACGGCCCGGTTGATTGAATCCTCGACGCCCAGCTCTTTCAGCAGCGCCTGGCTCTTGATACAGTGCGCCTGAGGCCATTGCTCGAAGTCGATGTCGTGCAGCATCCCCACGATCCCCCAGTAGTCCTCTTCTTCGGCGTATCCGAGCTCGCGCGCAAAATATCGCATCGTCTTCTCGACCGTCTCGGCATGATGGAGATGGAACGCGTCCTTGTTGTAGCGCGTCAAGAGCTCCCACGCGGCGTCGCGCGTGAGATGGGTTTTGCGTATGGCATTCGGATCTGACATAGTTGACCATCTTTCTTTTGGTGTTAACGGCGAATATTATACCATAATCCAAGGACTATAGGGTAATCGGAAACGGTTTCGCATCTGCATAGTCTATTCCTATCGCATAAGTCATCCTACCTCTTTGCCGCTCGCAGGCGATTTTCGATTCCTCGTCCAGGGCACGGACTATGGACGTGAGCTTCACGTCCTTCTCCGCCATGATGCCATACATCATGTCGCCTATGAAACGGGCCACCGGCTTGTGGAAATGGGGAGAAATCCTCCCCCAAAAAAGAGTTGCACCCTTATCCCGGAAATTTCTGGGATAAGGGTGAGTCCGACGGCGTCTTGTGCCCTCAACTGATATGTGCTATAATATCCAAACACACGAAGCTCTGTCAACACTGGGCTAGGCAACGGGCGTTGCACTGGAAATTTGCTGGCGGGGTTGCATAATTCCGGAAATAGGAACACAAATGGAATTCAAGGAACTGCTTGCGGCGTTCGCCGCGAAATTCGGCATCGAAGGGCTCGGCGGCGCTGACGGCGTCGCGGAGCTCGAAGTCGACGGCGTCCGCGTAGAGCTGCTGGAAGATCCGCCGACGCGGAGTCTGGTCGCCTGCGCGGAGATCGGACTGCCGCCGCCGGACGCGAACGGCGCGTTCGGCTCCATGATGCTAAAGGCGAACTTTCTGCTGCGCGCCACGGATGGCGCCACGCTCTGCCAGAACCCGGAGACCGGCGCGTACGCCTTGGTGCGCCCGTTCCCGCTGGCGCTCGCGGACGGCGAATCGCTCGCCGCAGGCCTCGAATCGCTTGTCAACCAGACGGAGAACTGGCGCAAGGCGCTTGTGGGACTTCGTGAGGCCGAAGCCGCACAGCCCGCGGACCAGGAAGTGGACGATTCGCACCATGACATGCTTTCAAGCGGATTTTTCCATGTGTAACCTTTTTGCGTCTCGTGTGTATTAAAACCGAGAAGTTGCAAATTCGGATTGGAAGTCCAATGTCAAGAAAGGAGAAGAACGATGCTGCGACTGACTGAAACGACACGGGCGTTTGCCGTGTCGGCTTTCGCCCTTGCCGTGACGTATGCGGGCAATGCAGCGGGGCCGGAACTGATTCTGCCTGGCGGAGGCGCGTATGTGGTGCAAATCAACGATGACTGCACGCTCACGGTCGACGCTGATGTTGATGTTGAATATGAATCGTTCTCCGTCACGGGAAGCGGCAAGCTGACGCTTGCGGGCGAGGGCAAGATAACCGCAGGTTCGGTTGAGATTTCCGACGGCATCACGCTCGTCAACTGCGGGCAGCTCAATTCCGCGCCCGTGGCGGTCGGCGCAGATGCGGTGTTCGAGATTGCCGCGCCGATGACATGGACGAACGCGATATCCGGCGCAGGCGGCGTCAGGGTTTCCGCCGACGAGGTCGTATTCAACAAGCAGAGCACATTCACAGGCGGGTTGACGGTTGCGCCCGGCGGCCGTGCCAGAAGCAATGTCGGGGCGTCGCTTGGCGGCGGTGGCGGCGGCGGGTACGGAGGCGTCGCAACGTATGACAGCGGCATCAAAGCAGATCGATTCTACGGCAATGTCACGGTTGAATCCGGCGGCGCGGCCGACATGATTCACAACCACTACCTTTCGTGCTACTCTCTTTTCCTTTCCGGGGCCGGCATCAACGGATCAGGCGCGGCATTCCGTTCGGGCGGGATAAGCGATGCAGAAAACCAGCCGCATGCGATGTCCTTGACGCTTACGGACGATGCGACAGTCAGCGCAAACAACGCATGGGGACTTGTCGCGCCAAGCTTTGGTGCGACGCAGCTGAATCTCGCCGGCCATAGGCTGACGGTTACAGGCTCAAACAATTTCCTCCTGTGCAATACGACAATCAACGGCACTGGCACAATCGAAATCGCCGACGGCGCCACTCTTAAGACTATCAACAAGGGTGTTTCGGGAAACAACACAACTTGCGACGTAAAGAACGGCGGAAAACTTTACGTCAGTCAGAACACTACGTTCAGCAACGTCGTCTGCGAGGCGGACTGCACAATGACGTTCGTGACCAACAAACTACTGACAGTGCTCGACACGTTCACGTTGCCGTCCGACGGCTACGTCACGATTGACATTTCCGCCCTGTCCGATATCGCAGTTGGCGAAACCAAGACGCTGATTGGATGGAGTTCCGCCACGGCCGAGACGGATATTTCCCGTCTGCTCGTTGTCGGCAAGGCGGGGTACCGTCCGAAATCCGAGGCGGGCACGGGAATTGTCGTCGAACATTTCCAGGACATTCCCGCCAATCTTATCTGGTCGAATGGAAGCTGGAATGTCGGTTCGGAGGATATGCCGCAATACAGCGAGGCGACGATCGTGCTTTCGGGAGGCAAGAATGTTGTCGAGCTTCCCATCGACTTGTCTCTCGACAGGGTGTCAGTCTCGGCGGCTTCTGCGGCGACAGCATCGTTCAGCGGACGCGCGGCGACGGTCGGCGAACTTGTCCTCGGCGAGAACGTCACATTCGTCAACAGCGGACTGCTCGGTTCCGCACCCGTGTCGGTCGCCGCAAACGCGGTGTTCGAGATCGTCGCGCCGATGACATGGTCTCACGCGATATCCGGCGACGGGAGCGTGAGGGTGTCCGCAGACGAGGTCGTCTTCGCGGCGCAGAGCACGTTCAAAGGAGGCCTCACGGTCGCCGCGGGCGGCCGCGCCAGGACCACTGTCCCGGCCACGTCTGGCGGCGGATATGGCGGAGTGAAATCCAGTGGCCGTTTCACGGGGGGCGTGACGGTGGAGTCCGGCGGCGCGGTCGACATGGCGAACTGCTACGACTGCTCGTACTACTCCCTTTGCCTTGCCGGAACCGGCATCGTAGGATCTGGCGCGGCATATCTTTCGTGCGGGGAGGACAATCCGCAGGACAGCCGGCAAGCGAAGTCCATAACGCTCACGGACGATGCGACGGTCAGGTCGGACGACGCATGGGGCCTTGTCCCGTCCACCTTCGACGAGGCGCGAATCGATCTCGGCGGGCACACGCTGTCCATCGCGGGCACGAACGATTTCCTTCTGGGAAGCACGGAAATCTCCGGCGATGGCACGATCGAGGTCGGCGGCGGGGCCACGCTCAAGGCGGCCGGGAGAGTCTGGGAAAACAACAGAGCCACATGCAGCATAAAGGGCGGCGGCGGGCTGTACGTCGATAGATACCCTGTATCTTTCTCCAACATCGTCTGCGCGGCGGGCAGCAAGATTACGTTTGGCGACGCGAACCGCGACAACGAAACGTTACAGGCCGGCGATACGTTCGCGCTGCCTTCCGAAGGCTACGTCACGATCGACATTTCCGCCATGCCCGATGTCGATGCCGGCGGCAAGCTACGCCTGATAAAGTGCGGCTCCATCACGGCGGCGACGGACATCTCGTGCCTGCATGTCGCCGGCAAGACGGACTACAGCCTGAAGGCCGAAGCCGGGCGAATTGTCGCTGTGCGACTTCCCGACAATCTTGTATGGTCGAACGGAGTCTGGAATGTCGGTTCGGGGGACATGTCACGCTACAGCGAGGCGACGATCGTGCTCTCTGAGGGGACGAACGAGGTGGCGGTTGCGGACGGACTTGACTTCGACAGCGTGTCCGTCTCGGCGACTGCGCCGGCCACGCTGCTGTTCACCGGCGGCACGGCTGGAATCGGCGGTCTTGACCTTGGCGAGAATGTCACCTATGTCCATACGGGCGTTGTGTCGAATGGTGTGGTCTACGTCAGGTCCGGCGCTGGCATTGCGTCCGAGTGCGACGGACTTGTGGCCGACGCAGTGTCCCTTGCCATGGGCACGACCGTGTACCGCGGCGCGAAAACGGTAAACGCGTTGACAATATCGGTGTCGACCGGAGGTGGCGTGCCACTGCTCAGTGCGCCGCGGCTGCGCGGGAACGGCGGCGAGAGCACAGTCTTGATCCGGAACACGACGGGCGAGGATCCGTCGGGATTGTGGAGAGTAGTCGGCGGCAGGTGGTCCGAGCCGCGGCCCGACGCAGACGTTTTCGTCTTCGATCCCGAACTGCCGCAGGGGGCCGGCAACCGGGTTGTGGCGGATGACGGACTCTACTTCGCCCGGGCGTCGTTCACGGCTTCAACAGGCGAAGTGTCCGCGCACGAGTCCGCGCAGGATGCGGCTGATGCCGCGAAAGGCAAAGGCGGCAAGGTAACTGTCCTCGCGGGCGGGGAATCCATAAGCTTGGGCGCGGGTTGGTTTTCCACCGGTGCGTCAATCATCGTGCCTGCCGGCGTGGTTGGCGTAACCGTCACCGCCGCGGGCATAGTGATTGGCGGCAAAGACTCGGGCGATGACGGCTCCAAGAAATACGACGAAGAAGAGGAAGCGCGCGCGGAGGTTGTCGAAACCGGCAAGAAGTACTCCTCGCTGTCTCGTGCCAAAAGCGACATGGGCGACGAGCCCTACACGTTCCGGCTGCTGGCGGAATCCGGGGACTCCATCCATCTTGCCACCGCATCCGAGGAATCGGGGCAGACACTGCTTCTCAACAACTGGCCCTACTCCGGCACCGTGACCGGCGCGTCCGCGAACCTTGCGGCCAACTCGTCCGTCAAGTCGTACTATGCGATACTTTCCGCCGCGAAGAGCGCCTGGACGAGCGGCGACACCATCAACCTTCTTTCCGACGGCGAAAGGTATTCCGTCCCGAATGGAAAAACGCTTGTCCTCGACGGCGAAAAAACGTACGCCGTTGCAAAGCCCTTCGACCTGAGCGGCACGCTGACGGTGGGCGGATGCACATTCACGGCCTCGGCGGGAATCACCATCAACGCCGGTACGCTGAAGGCCGCAAAAGCCAATTGCACGCTTATCGGCAGAGGGACTGAAGTGACCCTTCGGGAGGGAGGCGTGAAGGTGGATACCGACGGCTACAGCGCCGATATTGCCGCCGCCCTCACAGTTGCGGGCGGCCTCCAAAACAAGCCCGTAATACTCAAGGCCGGCTTGGCGGACCTGAGGCTTTCCGGCGGGGTTGTCGGCGGCTCGGTCATCACCATCCAGTCCGGTTGCGGGAAAGTGCTCGCGCCCGCTTCCTCAGACTGCGAACCCGGCGACTATACCCAGATTTCGGAGCAAGACGCCGAATGGGCGACGTTCGAGAACGGCATCGCCGTGGCGAACCTTGTCAAAGCGGACGGTTCGTCCACAGCCTATAGTTCCATGAATGCGGCTGGGGCCGCAGCGCAGCTCAATCCGACGTACCGGTACATCGAGGTGCTGGTAAACAACCAGACGCTCCGGTGCCTGCCGACCATGGGTGTTATCAGGGTCAAGTACGACAATGCCGTCTTTGTGTTCAAGGTGCAATCCCTTGTGCAAGATTGGACGTTCGACGAGGTGTACGGCGTGGCGTTTTCCGTCTTCACGCCAGTCCACAAGGCGACCGATTACGTCTGGGACGGAGGACAGGACGGAGAATGGGATGCGATGGGCAACTGGAAGATCAATATGGCGCTTGAATATGATCTGCCCATTGCCACGCGCATACCGGACACAAACGATACCGTGACAATCAGGGCCGACGGTATGCCGGAAGCGGGATGGAGCGCCAGCATCGGTTCGAGCGGCGGCGCGTGCAAGGAGATCAAGGTCGAAGAAGGAGCAAAACTTACGCTCTCCTACACATCGCTCGGCTGCGACATTGCGAAAACGGGCCTTGGCACGATCGTCGTCACGAATGCGTGGACGAGCGGCACCACGGCGATTACGGTCAGCGACGATGGCGGCAGCGTGACGCTGCCAAAGACCGCCGCATATACGCGCGGGACGGACACGGTGGTTGTAACCGAAACGGACGATACCGTCACGCTCGGATTCGCCGGGGACATCACCGACCCCTACGCGGCTTGGGCGGCCGAACACGGCATAACCGGCGCGTGGGACGAGGCGGATGAAAGCGGCGTGTACAACGTGTTCAGGTATCTGTTCGACAAGGCGACCGGGGGGTTCAAGATCATCGACATCTCCCTTGACGCGGAAGGCAATGTCGTCATCACGACGGCAAAGGTGGTGAATCCCGAGGGATTCGCGGTTTCGGTTGTCGAGACGAGCGACTTGGCGGGCAACAGCGTAACAGACGAGAAGACGATAGCGACATCATCCAACACGGCAACGTTCAGTAAATCCGCCCCCGTGCGCTTTTATCGCGTGAAGGCGGTGCGGACAAACCAATGATGTGGGTGCAAGCGAATTTTATTTTGCAACCTTTCGGCTTCCCGCGTGTAAACAGGTTGAACAAGTTGAAAAGTTGAAAGGTTGAAAGGAACAGAACAATGCCAGGACAGGTAGGCAAAAAGGGTCAGACCCTTCTATATAAGCTCTGCTGTATATGCTTGACTGTTGGCTGTGGAATATGGTAGACTGTATGCTGTCATGAGGAAGAAAAGAGACGTTCAGGCCGGGAAGTGCTACCACTACCACCTTGTCTCAAGGGTGGCGCACAGGGCGTTTTTCTTTGATGACGACGAGAAGAACCGGTTTGTCGACTTGCTGATGCGGGTCGAGTTCTTCTCGTGCGTGAGGGTTTTGGCGTATTGCTGCATGTCGAACCACATCCATGTCTTCATCTACCTTGACGACCCGCGCGAACTGTCCGAGGAGGAGGGAAACGGCGAGACGGCGACAAGGATGCTGGCGCTCCTCGCGTCAGGGGAGAGGAGCAGAAGCGAGCTGGCGTCGGAGCTGGGTATTTCGAGCCAGCCCTGGCTGTCCAGGGTCTACCTGAATCCGCTGATGGCGCAGGGTTACATCGCGCAGACCCTGCCAAAGAAGCCCAAGTCGCCGTTGCAGCGCTACAGGCTTCTGCGCAAGGGGAAGGATGTTCTGGCATGAATGCAGACACAGCATATACAGTTAATCTTATACAGAAGGGTCTGACCCGAATG
>DGHT01000005.1 GCA_002392765.1 Verrucomicrobia bacterium UBA3841
GCGCGGATCTCGAAATCTCCGCGCGCGGAAGGTTTGCGCGCGGCGTGCGCTACGACGGCGACGGACGGCATCCACGCCACGTCGGCGGCGCGGCGGTCGAGACCGGCACCGTTTCGGTGCCTCGTCTGTTCGCCGACGCCACGGTCTTCGCCGGGATGGAAGTCGGCGCGGCGTTTGGCGTTGAGTCTCCTCTTGGAGGGCTTTCGGCCACGTTCTTCTCGATTTCGGCGGCGGCCGGCGTCCGAGGCGACGTCAGCGCGGAAATCGCCGGCGGAGCGCGATCGCTCGACGTGAAGGTCAGGCCCGTCGTCGAAGCAGAATTCGTCCCCGTATCCGTAAACGTCTTCGACATCGTGGATCTGACGCCCGTGGAGAAGTCGTGGACGCTTTACGAGGGGCCGGCGTGGGTTTATCGTTATGCCGACGCATCCGCGCCGGGCGACGTGCGCATTCAATCCCTGCCCGTCCTTGCAGCCCGCGGTCTTGAAGTCGCCAAGCCGTCCGGCCTGAAACCTGCGCTTGCCTCGTCGTGGCTCGAATCCAATGGGCTTTCAGGACGCAATGCGACCGATGCCGACGCGGCGAGGATACTTGGACGGCCATCGGGAAAGCTTGCGGCGGACGGCACTGCTCTCTATTTGTGGCACGACTTCGTCGCCGGAACGGATCCATCCGACGCGAACGACGCCTTCCGCGCGAAAATCGAATTCGACGCGGCGGGGAATCCAGTCGTGTCGCCGGTGCCGGGTCCGCTGGCGGGGCGCATCTACACCGTCGAGGGCAAGGCGAAACTTGGCGACGAATGGCATCCCGCGACCGGCGGCGACCGTTTCTTCCGCATTAAAGTGGATGTCGCGGCAGACGAGGCGCGATGATCGGCGCCTGTCGGCGAAAAGGCCGACCTGGAACGCCGGCAAACCGCTTATGCAGAAGAGGTAAAACCCGATTCTGAACAAAACGTACCTCTCGCACAAAGCTGTTTTGGCATCTTTGATTTCACCATTGATTTTGCGAACAGAACAACCTTGGAATATTGCGTCTTGTGTTGATTTATAACCTTGGATTATTGAGAGTTGGTATATCTTATAACATTGGATTTTTGACAGTTGTCGCTGATGCGGTATATTGAATGTGGTAAGAAGTGCCCTATTTTACGCCCATGCCAGACTCGATTCTGGCAAGCTTCACGAAAAGTTTATTACAGACATGTTGTTGACAAACTTTGTGGACATGAATTCCCTTGTACTTGTTTATTGGTTCACCTCCCAATGGCCGAAACGTTTGCCGCCGACTTTCCTGATTCGCTTGGCTGTCTTCAACGTTCCGATAGCATATTCAATGCCACGAACTGAAAGGCCAACTACGTTCGCGACTTGATTCAGCGTGGCCCATTGATTAGTTTTCAGAATGCTGAGCACATGATCGCACGCCCTATCCACACTCCAATCCACACTCTTATCCACAGTCTTAACCGACCCCCCAGCCAAACTTTGCGTTTGCTTTTCATTATCGGTTAAGATACGACTCAAAGAAACGACACACATTCAATGGAAGTGGGTGTTCAATAAACCATTTACCGTCAGCCTGTTTGAACTTCCATGTTGCACCATGTTCAAGCAGGTATTTAACCATATCAACATTTCCATCTCGTGCTACACATGAAAGAATTGTATCGCCAGAAGCGTCTTGCCAATTGACATTAGCTCCATGTTCCACCAATAGCCGGATCATATCGTTATCATTTTTGTTCCATGCCTGAAGCAATGGTGTCCTTACCCACGTTTCGGCATCGTCGATTTGAAGCGAATTTATTTCATCTGGAGGTAGCGGAACTGTATGATAGCTTTCAGTCTTTGCATCGTAAAGAGACATTGTTTGAGTCTCAAGCATCCTACTCACTTCGGCGATTTGTCCGTTACGAATAGCATCAAACAATGGCCGATGACAATATGGATTGTTTGGACCGTCAGGCATGGTGAGTGGAGCCAACAATTCGACTGATTCATTGCATCTATTACGTTTGGCAATAGATAGAGCCGTTTGATTGTCAAAACGCCCATGTAAATTCGGGTTCGCTCCCCGTGACAAGAGATAGCGTTCTACAGACACATGGTTGTTTCGAGCGGCACACATCAAAGCCGTCCAGCCTTCAACTGTACCACGCGAATTAATTCTTGCACCTTCTGCCAATGCTTTCGCGACACCGTTAATGTCATTTGCACCGGCACTTGCGTATAGCATAAACATTTTAATACCCTCCTTTTCACTATTGCTCAGCCAAATTAACGCCAGACATCCTGGCATAGTCGAAGACCGTCCAACCGTCATTGTCCCGTAGTGTCGTTGACGCCCCTTTTTGCATCAACTTACTAGCGACATCAACAAAGCCCTTTGATACCGCGTACATCAATGCTGTTGCACCATTGTTCATCTGGCGGTCAATACTAGCACCTGCCGCAAGGAGCGCATCTACTACACGCATGTCTCCGCATCCCGCAGCTGTGATCAGGGGCGTCCTACCATTGCGCAATGCTCTCTCAACATCTGCTCCTTTGGCAATCAACCAGACCGCAAGATCTGTTTGATGGCTGAAAATACTTTTGGTTAGAGGCGTATCTCCATCGGGGTTCAATTCCACATTGATACTTATACCTTGCTTGATAAGTAGTTCAACGGCGGTAATATCACCCCTAACACAAGCTGAACGCATACCCACGCTTCCACCAGCTTGAGTGTATTCGGGCGAAAACAAGTGCGCTAAGCGCTCGAAGGCTTGTTGAAATGCTTGCATCTGTAAGTCCGTATCTCTTGACATGGTTATCCTCGCTTACGTCATACAGCACCTTCGAGTCCCATAAAATCCACTTGCCGATTATATCGTCGTTTTATCGAGGTCGGATCGATGGACGTCATGGGCGACTCAATATTGGCGACGGCCAACCAAAAGCCAGACACATAGAATATCGGTGCGTATTGGGTGTCACGGGCATCCGCGCCACTCATGTGTCCAAGAAGTGCATTTTCGAAGTTTTTCAGGTACGCGCTTGGAATGACGTAATGCGAAAACGCTTGCGGGAACAACCGTACAAGACAATGTCCCAAATAAAAGTACAAGTCGGTCTCCGCCCATGCCAGCAATGCAACGGAGGAGGCACGTGGATTTGAGACACTGCGATCATATGTTGCCCCCTGAGGGATAATTGTTTTCCCGAATCTGATTTCTGGGTCAAACTGCGGTGCGTCGAGGTTTTGTAACGCACCATGACAGAGCATGAGGAAATCTCGTCTCGGCAACTGCCTTGTGAAGAAAATTCCCAGATCAATTTTCATCAGCGTTGATCGGATGGCATCCTTATACCTTCCGCTCCCAATCTCAACCTTGGCCAATCCTTTGTATGCATGGTCGCATTGAGGGATTGCGTCGATAACAGAGTGGTATAAAGATATTGCTTCGTCATATCGGCCAGCGCGCTTTAAGGTAATCGCCCGCTCCATGACAACTTTCTCATCCATGCCAGTTCCCTCAATATTACGTGAAAACCTTGTACGCCGCGTAAGCAGACGCGCTTATGATGGCAAACAATGGCAACATGCACCCGCTACTTGTCGAAGGTGCTGGCTTGGGTTGACTGATATTCGCCTGCTCTTGTTTTACTTTCTCAAGTGCCTGCTCAATCGTCAACGATGGCAACCCACATCTGCGGCTATAATAGTTCAAGAGTTTTTGTTCCCTTTCGTCAATAACTCCATCGGCAATTACGACAGCCGCAAGCCATGCCGCTATGAAAGTCTTGTGTTCGCTTGGCATTGCAGCGACAATTGTGATTGCATCTTCTTCGTTTGCAGCCATCGCCATCAAAATCAATGGCTTTGCCTGTTCCAGTGGAACGTTGAAGTACTTGAAACCGTTTGCGATAACATCAATCTCTGATGTATCCATGTGGCCATCGGCATGCGCCATGCGCACCGCCAGATTGGCGATAGCCGACAGTTCTATTCCCAGTAGAGTCATTTTGTTGTTTCCTTGTGCCCTCTCGTTTGGTCACAGTCGGAGAATCGGGCCAGTCCTCGTTCCGTGTCGCTCCGCTGTGCGGCGGTCGGACACGAATCGAGGGCATAAGAAAGCCTCTCATCGTGTCTCAAACGAGGTCGTGAGATTTACCTTAACCGAAACACGAGAGAGGCGAAGCGCATTACACGCTACCTCTGCCAAGTGCCGTCGGTTATAGAATTTCTCACGTTCCGTTTGACGACTGCTTTGCAGCATTGCTTGAAATTGACTGTCACTCCACTTGGGCTACGGCCGCGACAGAGCGCGGCCCTTCCGTTGCGTGTGACTCGTGGCGAGGCGTTAGCCTCGCCTATGACTGTTTCACTGTGTTATGGCTTGTTCCTTTCATTTGCAGTTTCACGATTTGAGATTGGCTTTTGTTCTTTGCTGTTAGTACAGCACAAATCATGCGGCATGAACGACTGTCCGATCCAGACGCGACTCGGGATATCCGGCGGCAATTCGCCCGATCCGATTCAACTCTTCTAGCAAATGCAGACGCTCGTCTATCGACAGAGGGAGGCAGAAAGCCTCTTCCTGTTCCTTGAGCGTTGTCACTTTCACAGTCGTCCTATCCATGTTCCCTCTCTTTCAGCTTTTCAAGCGCCATTGCATCGGCGATGTCCTTTGGACGTCCTGACGCCCGCTTGTTGACGATGAGATCGTCGAGCGACACGACCTTGATTTCAAGTCCGTCAACAGTCATCTTTACGGCACGACGAGCGGCGTCCGCATAGTCAAGTCCGTCAACAGCGGAAATGATGTCTATGCGTTGCGGCGCGGTTCCAATCTGAAACACCATGCCCGGCCGATGAAAATCCGTCTCTGTCAACCCAATCAGCGGTGCGCCGAACGCCGTGATAGCCCGCATGACGGCCTTGGCGTTTTCTGGATTCGCCATAATCCAAAAGTCAATGTCAAACGTCGTCCGCGGCCATCCATGAAGAGCGACAGCATAACCGCCGACAAGCATAAAGTCAACTCCCTCGCGGAGCAGGCATTCCACCATGTCTCGGTAGTCCGGATTTAACAACCGATCATTCATCGGCATTCTCCTCCTTGCGTGCGCACGAGCCGAAGACCCAAAGCTTTTCGGCCTTGTGCCTCCTCGCGATAGCATATATCTCGTCCCGCTTCGCGCGTATCTCGTCTAACATGCACATATTTGCAACGTCAATATTATACCATATTTGCGCCTTAAAGTGTTGGCAAATCCTAAATTTTAATTCGCTGGTGGGAAGACAGAGTGAAAATGAAAGTCAGGTTGCGTATCTGCACGGGAATTTGGTATAATGTCGGGCGATGGAGCAGATTATGACAAGAAGATAAACGGCGGCAAAGGCCCGTGAATCGCAACCGAGGATGCAAGAGATGAAGTTTGACAGATGTGCAAGAGCGCGAATCCGCCAGGTTGGCGCGATGCTTTTCGTGTACGCGATATTCTACGTGTGCCGGCTGGCTTTTTCCGCGTCGAAGAAAGGGATGATCGAGCAGGGCGCCTACACTCCGGCGGAGATCGGCTATGTCGGCTCGGCGATGCTTTTCGCATACGCGATAGGCAAGATCGTCAACGGATTCGTCGCCGATCGCGTGAACGTAAAGAAGTACATAATGCTCGGACTGTTTGTCTCGTCGCTCGCCAACCTGCTCGTCGGATTCCACATCCCCGCGCTCGTGCTGGCCGTGGTATGGTTTGTGAACGGCTTTGCGCAGTCGTCGGGCGCTCCGTGCTGCGTAGTGGCGCTTTCTCGCTGGTGGCCGAAGAACAAGCGCGGAACGTACTACGGGATATGGAGCTGCTCCAACAATCTCGGCGAGGTTCTCGCGTACGTGCTGTCGGCCGGAATCGTCGTATGGGTCGGAAAGGCGTTCGGCCCGTCGTGGGCGTGGAAGAGCTGCTTCTGGGGAGCGGCCGCGTTCGGGCTCGCAGGCATCACGGCCGCGTGGCTTTTCTTCGGGAACGCGCCGGAGGACGAGGGTCTGCCGCCCGTGCCTGCCGATCCTGTCGACGAGAAGGTCGATACGTCCGGCGGGCAGCGCATCGCCCTCGCGACTACAGCCGTGTGGATTATCGCGCTTGCCGGAGGGTTCTTCGCCGCGAGCCGGTATGCGGTCATCGACTGGGGCATGTTCTTCCTGCAGGTGAAGAAGGGCTACACCGAGGCGGGCGCCGCAACGGTCATATCGATCAACTCCGTGGTCGGGGCGGGTTCGTCGGCTCTTTCGGGAATCGTCTCGGACAGGTTCTTCAAGTCCAGCAGGCGCGAGCTCGCCATAATCGCCGGCGTGATGAACGTAACGGCGCTTTCGCTGTTCATGCTTGTCCCCGGCCGCCATCCGTGGCTCGACGTCACGGCGATGGTCCTCTTCGGACTTGCCGTAGGCATTCTGCTGACGTTCCTCGGCGGACTGATGGCTGTTGACCTCGTGCCGAAATGCGCCGCGGGCGCCGCGCTGGGAATCGCGGGCATGGGCAACTATGTCGGCGCGGGAGCGCAGTCGATAATTTCGGGGTGTCTTGTCGAACGCGCGGAAGACGGAACGGCGACTCTCCTCGGACACACCTTCGCGAACGGCTACACGCTCGACTGGCTCGCCGTGTTCTGGATCGGCGTCGCCGCGCTGTCCCTTGTGCTGACGTTCGCGGCAGGCTGCCGGACCAGGCGATGACGCTGTGCGTTCTTTGCTGCTGAAAATCACCCTCTAGCGCGCAAACGCTGAATTGTATCCAGCGGTCAACGCATCAGGTTTACAGGTTTGTCTTCTTAACCCGCGTTTTACCCATGTGGGTATTGCAGCTGGCGGGACGGTTTGCTATAATGATACCAGCCAGAAAGGGGCCATTATGCGAAAAGTATGTGTTCTTGCATCTGCAGCGTCAGTCGTTCTTTCAGCGTTTTCCGCTGCGTTTGAAATCGGGGAGAATGATTTCCTCCTCGACGGAAAGCCTTTCGTCGTTCGCTGCGGCGAGGTTCACTACGCGCGCATTCCGCGCGATTACTGGCAGCACCGCCTCAGGATGCTGCGGGCGATGGGATGCAATGCCGTCGGGTGCTACATGTTCTGGAACTTCCACGAACGCGAGAGGGGCGTCTTCAAGTGGGACGGACGCGCCGACGTCGCGGAGTTCTGCCGCATGGCGCAGAAGGAGGGACTGTGGGTGATTCTCCGTCCCGGACCATACAGCTGCGCCGAGTGGGAAGGAGGCGGTGCGCCTTGGTGGTTGATGGGGAACGGGGAACGGGGAACGGGGAACGGGGAACGGGGGAAGCCGATTTCGATGCGCTCGTCAGATCCGCGCTGGGTCGTTCCCGCGACGAACTGGCTGCACGCGGTGGGCCGTCAGCTCGCGGGGCTCCAGGTCACGAGGGGCGGACCGATCCTCATGGTGCAGGTCGAGAACGAGTACGGACTCCACGGCGGCGACGTCGCGTACATGCGAGCGCTCCGTCAGGCCGTGCTCGACGCGGGCTTCGAGGTTCCGCTCTACGCGTGCAATCCGCCGCGGGTCATGCAGAACGGATTCATCCCCGAGCTTTTCCAGGCGGCGAACTTCGGAGCGGAACCCGAGCAGAGATTCGAGATCGTCCGCAAATACCAGCCTAAAGGTCCGCTCATGTGCGCTGAGTACTATCCCGCGTGGTTCGACACGTGGGGACAGGCCCATCACTACGCGAAGTCCGATCGCGAGTTCTTCGGTCCGATAGACTGGATGTTCGACCACCGCGTCAGCTTCTCGCTCTACATGGCGCACGGCGGGACGAGCTTCGGCGGATGGGTCGGCTGCCGCAATCCGTTCGTCCCGAACGTGACAAGCTACGACTTCGAGGCGCCGATCAACGAGAACGGACGCGCCAACCCGAGCTACGCGAAATACCGCGAGCGCGCAATGCGCCATCTCAACGAGGGAGAGTCGATACCCGATCCGCCCGCTGACATTCCGACAAAGGCATACGGATCGGTCGCGATGTCGCGCGTCGCGTCGGTAGAATCTCTCGTCAAAAGCGAACTGAAGATGGAACGCCCGCAGTTCATGGAGAAACTCGGACAGGGCTTCGGGCTCGTCTCGTACGAGCGCATGCTCGCGCCGGAGGAGGGCGGGCTCCTCAATGTCGACGAGTTGCACGACTTCGGATACGTGTTCCTCGACGGAAAGCGCATTGGTGTTCTCGACCGCAGGCATCGCGGAATAAGGCCGCGCATCTATCGCTCGAAGGAGAACCGTCCGAGGCTGCTGCAGATCGTCGTAGAGGCGATGGGGCGCATCAACTCCTCTTCCGGAATGGAAGATAGAAAGGGCTTGAGCGGACGCGTCCGCCTAGACAAGACGGAACTCGCCGGCTGGACCGCGCGCATGATTCCGCTCGACCCGGATGGCGAGGACATCCTCGGTAGGGCGAAGACTCCGGCTTCGCCGCTTGCGCCGTCCGTCTCCGATTCGCCGTCGCTCTACGTCGGCAAACTCGACGTCTCCGACGAAACGCCGGCCGACACGTTCCTCGACATGACGGCCTGGACGAAGGGAATCGCGTGGGTGAACGGACACAACCTCGGGCGCTTCTGGTCGATAGGCCCGCAGCAGACGCTGTACGTTCCCGGCTGCTGGCTGAGGAAGGGCGCTAACGAGATCGTCGTTCTCGACTTCTTCGGTCCGCGCGGAAAGTGCGAAGTGGGTTTCGTCGGGAAGGCGGTTCTCGACGTTCTTCAACCGGACACGGACTTCAACCGCGTGCGGCGCGAGCACGAGAAGTTCGCCGGCGGCGAGGAGGTCGCAGCCGGAACATTCCAGTCCGGCGACGAGTCGCAGGTCGTGATGTTCGGGAAGGGCGTGCGCGGGAACTACTTCACGCTGCAGGCGGTCACGACATACGACGCGAAGAACCTCGCGACGGTTTCGGAGTTCGCGTTTCTCGACAGGGACGGCAATCCGATGAACTCGCTGGACGTGCAGATAACCGGCGTCGACAGCGAGGAGGAGATCCGCGAGGACGGCGTTGCGGAGAACGCGGTCGACGGACAGATCGAGGCGTTCTGGCTCACGAGTTCACGGACACTTCCGCACTGGATCGAGTTCCATGTCCCGGCGAAGGCGGAGGTCTTCGGTTTCCGCTACACGCCGCGCCAGGGAAAAGACATCGGCCGCATCAAGGACTGGAAGTTCTTTGCCAGATAGGGGGACGGAATGAAGGTTTTCGCAATTCTTACGGCATGGGCGTTGTGGGTGTTGCCGCTTCTGTCTTTAGCCGAAGGCGTCAGGTATCGCGGCATCTTCGTGAACGACGAGGACTGGGGGCTGCGGCCGTGGGCCGTCCGTCACTTCGGCGCGGAGGAGCAGATCGGCACAAACGCGTACGCCGAGATTTTTGCGCTGATGAAACGCGACGGCCTAAACCTCATCTGGCCGGCGATGCACGAAGGCGGCTACGAGTTTTCCGCGCGCCCAGAAAACCTCGAACTCGCGAGACGCTGCGGCATCACTGTCGGCACGAGCCACTGCGAGCCGATGCTGCGCAACAACTGCTATCTCGCCAAAGCGGACAAGAAGAAGTGGAGCTGGGTGTCGAACCGCGACTTTCTTGAAGATTACTGGCGAGAGGGAGTCAGACGGGGAACGGAGTGTTTTGGCCGTGTAGAACATGCAGACCATGTAGGAGATGTGTTGTGGACGATCGGTATGCGCGGCATTCACGACGGGCGCATGCCGGACGGAAAGACGGCGGAGGAGAAGATAAAGATACTCGAGGAGGTCTTCGCCGCGCAGTGCGCGATGCTGCCGGAGGGTGCGCCGAAGCTGTTCTGTCCGTACAAGGAGGTCCTGCCGATCTTCAACGCGGGACTGAAAGTGCCGGAGAATGCGACGATCCTATGGGTGAACGACAACTTCGGCTACATCCGTCGCCTTGGCGGTCTGCATCCGTCAACTCCTCCACTCCCCCACTCCCCCACTCCTAACTCCACCACTCACCCAATCAAACACTATTCCCGTCAGGGAATTTACTGGCATCTCTCGTATTGGGGGCGGCCTCACGGCTATATCCATCTCTGCACCACGTCTCCGGCCTTCATGTGGTACGAGCTTGTTGCGAAGTGCTGGGAGAACGGCGTTCGCGACGTCTGGATGGTCAATGCGGGCGATGTATTCCAGGCGGAGATCCTGCTCGACGCCTTCGGGAAGTTTGCCGCCGATCCCGAATCGTGGGGACCTGACGCGCAGGTTAGATTTCTTTCGTCGTGGGCGACAACTTTCCTTTCAAGTCGTGTAGGCAAATCTGATGTCGGATGTCCGAAGTCGGATGTCCTTGCAAAAAGAATCGCCGCGCATCTCGCCGAATACTACAATCTCGGATTCAACCGCAAGCCCGAGCACATGTGCGTGCAGTGGACGACGAACCTTCCCGCGTCGGTTAAGTCGTCTTTGTTGAGGAGATATCATGCGTTGCTGGAGGAAGACCTTGCCATAGAGGAAGTGTTCACAAATGCAAATGTTGCTGTCGCTACTGGGAGTCTTGGAGTTTCGGAGAAAGTAGCATTGGCCCAAAATCTCCAAGACTCCAAAACTCCAAGAAGCGAAAGCAATATCCCAAAATCTACACGGGCAAAAGAAAACTACTTCCGCCTAATCGGCTTTCAGGCGCGCTTCCTCGCCTACGCGGGAATCATCCATCTGGAAGGACGCGACAAGGCATACGCGCACTCGGTGCTGGATCCGCTTTATGCGCGATGGAATGCGCTCGACGGCGGAAAGTGGTCTGGCTTCTGGATCGACACAATCGACGAGAAGCCAGGAATGTACCAGCCGACGGCGCACAACCGCTGGAGCTCGCAGATGCAGTGGCCGTGGAACGAGCCGGATGATCCTGCGCGGAAAGACCGTCGCGGCGAGAGCAGGAACGACTATGTCGCCACGGCGTATGCGTGGGAGCGCGCGAAGGGTCTTGAGGAGCCGACGTGGATTGAGCCTGTCGCGCGCGAGCGCGGCGCGAAGGGCGGCGAATGGGTGAATGTCGCGGGCCTTGGCACAAGCGGCAACGCCCTCGCGCTTCTACCGGTCAAGCCAGGCGTCGGCGAGGGAGCCAGAATTGAATACTCATTAGGACTTCAGACTTCGGACTCCGGACATAAGAAACTTTCTGAAGTCCGCAGTCAGAAGTCGGATGGCCTCGTTCTTCAGTTTCTTCCTGACTTTGCGCTTTGGCCAGGGCTCAAGCTCGGTGTGAAAGTGTCGTTCGACGACGGCGAGGCGAAATACGTCGAGGTGCCGCGCAGCGACTCCAACATCGGCGAGAAGGATTCCGTCCGCGCCGTGGCCGTGCAGGACAACTTCATACGTGTTGACGTGCCGATTCCGTCCGGCGCGAAGACGGCGACGATCACGGCCGTCGATCCCGGCGTCGTCATCGACCGCGTGGGCGTGCGGCCGGTGCGACCGGCATCGGGTTCCGGGGAGCGGATCATCCCTCAGGGCGCGAACGTCGCGCCGAACGGCGACCGCTTGGATGTCACGTCGAAGTGCCTCCGGCTGAACGGTCGGGCGCTCATCCCAGTCATGGGCGAGATGCACTATTCCCGCGTGCCGCGCGACGAATGGGCGAAGTCTCTTGCGACGATGAAGGCGGGAGGAGTTTCCATCGTCTCGACATACGTCTTCTGGAACCATCACGAATGGAAGGAAGGCGAATGGGATTTCTCCGGGAACCGGGACTTGTCGGCGTTCCTTGGCGAAGTCAAAAAGGCTGGACTGTGGGCGGTTGTGCGTATCGGTCCGTGGGCGCACGGCGAGTGCCGCGAGGGCGGATTCCCGGACTGGCTCGTCGACAAGGGGCTCGAGTGGGCGAACGGCGACGCGAAGAAGGCGCGGCAGATCCTGCGTTCGCGAGACGCGCGTTTCCTCGGCGAGACGAAAAAGCTGTTCGAGCGCGTCCACTCGGAAGTGGCGCCGCATTTCTGGAAAAACGGCGGACCGGTCATCGGCATTCAGCTGGAGAACGAAAGCCGCGGGCCGTGGCCATATTATCAGGCACTCAAGAAGCTCGCCGTGGACGCGGGATATGACGTGCCTATGTACACGCGGACCGGCTGGCCGCGGCTCAACGGACCCGAGACGACGTTCGGCGAGATGATCCCGCTCTACGGCGACTACGCGGAGGGATTCTGGGACCGCGAGCTCAAGTCGATGCCGAGCGGCTACAAGTCGGCGTTCGAGATGCGACCGGCGCGTACGTCATCGGTAATCGCGACGGAGCAGCTGGGTGCACAGAAGGCCGAGGACGCGAAGGGCGCGGAGAAGTATCCGTACTTCACTTGCGAACTCGGCGGCGGCATGGCGTCGAGCTACCACAGGCGTCTTGTGATGGAGCCGATGGACGCCTTCGCGCTCGCCGTCGTGAAGCTCGGCAGCGGGTCGAACCTTCCCGGATTCTACATGTACCGCGGCGGCTCGAACCCGACCGAATACGGTGTCAACATAGCGGAGAGCCAGCGCGGGCGTTTCACGAACTACAACGATCTGCCCGTCGTGAGCTATGAGTTTATGGCACCGATAAGCGAATTCGGAGAGCCGCAGTACGCATACTGGATGACCAAGGCGCTCGCCGATTTCTGCCGCGAAAACGCGGAGGAACTTGCGGTTGCCGAACCGGTGTTCGTGAATAAAAACGAGACGCGCCGCGGACGGTTCATCTTTCACAATGACTACGTGCGCCGTCTTAAGCCCGACGGTGAATGCTGGATCGGCGTCGAGAAGGACGGCAAGGTGGAACGTCTCCTTGACGGGCGGGCCCTCGCGGTTCGTCGTCCGTCGGTTGTCGGATGCCGCCGTTTGTCTATAGCTGATCTCACGCTCCTGAAGCCGGCCGGAACCCCGCCGCCTGTCGCAGTCGGACCCAACGGCGTCGCGATGCCGCCAGAGGAAAGCGCGTGGGATGTGGCGGCCGAATACGAGGTTCCTTTCAAGCCCGGCGATACGATGCTGGAGATTGCGTACGATGGCGACATGGCGCGGCTCTATGCGGACGGCGTGCTTGTGCAGGACGATTTCTGGAAGGGGCTTCCGATACGCTACGCTCTTCGCCGTCTGCCGAAGGGGACGAAGCGGCTCGTCCTGAAAGTGCTTCCGCGCGGCGCGGGTTGGGAGGATAAGGTTTACGTCGACATAATCCCGTCGCTCCTCCCCAGGTCAGCCGTCGTCTCGTCGGAGGGGCTTGCGAATCAGGACCGCCACCACTTCGACCGCGAAGCTCAGCGAATTCTCGGCGGCCGCTACTACGACGCCTTAAAGTTGCTGAAAAACCACTAGCGTATTTGCAATCCCGCGTTATCTGTTTTTTTCGCACAGAGGCGGTGAATTTTGGTATAATATCCGCTAGATGGAGAATCTTGCGTGACAGCATAGCGCAGAGGGAATCGCGAAGGAACTTCGAGAATGCGAAGAAAGAGGCAAATGGCAATAACGATTTTATGAACTTCTACCGTCAACAACAGCAAAGAGGAGGTCTGCCGAAGTAAAGACGATATAGACGTCGTACCCCGGCAGGGCTTGCGCATCATTTATGAAACTATATCACGGAAGCAACGTAGAAGTGCCGGCACCGGAGTTGCTGCCCAGTGTGCGGGCGCTTGATTTCGGTCGCGGATTCTACCTCACGTCCGATTTTGATCAGGCTGCGCGTTGGGCCAGAACTGCTGAGTTTCTGGAAGGGAGACCTGTATGAGCAGAGTTCCTGTGGATGTTCTTGACTACTACGACGCGGAAGTCGTGCGTCGCATAATCGAAAAGTACGGTTATGGCGAGCGCGATGCGCTTGAGCAGTTCATCGGTTCTCAGACCTACCGCATGCTTGCAAATCCGGCGATGGAGATGTGGCAGTTCGGTCCTGAGGGACTGTTCAACATCTGGGAAAGCGAGAAAGTCACAGGCTCGCCGAAGAACTCGGCTTATCTGAGGATGCTGTGAGATGAGCAGGGAATTCGTATTCTTCATCTATCTCCTTGAGCGGTACGCGGAGCATCTTGGCGTAACTGCCGATGTCGCATACAGCCGCCTTGCCGCGAAGGGACTTGTCGACTATGCGATCGGCATGTATGAACTGTATCATGTGGAGGCGATCGAAAACGCCTTTGCCGACCTGGACAGGAGACTGACGGCATAATGCCGGATTTACATTTATGAACTTCAACCGTCAACAACAGCAAAGAGGAGGTCTGCCGAAGTAAAGACGATATAGGTGTCACACGCCGGTAGGGCGGGCGCGCCGCGCACGCCGCCATCCAAGCGGAGCTGACAAAGACAATTTAGCATCAACGCTAACAAGTCGTTCAGTCGAAATACGTCCAAGTTTTCACTTTGCGAACGACATGTGAGTGGAGATGCGCCCTTATTGGGGCGCATTCTCTTTCTCCGTGTATTCGCATAGGCCTTTGGACGGGCTTCGACTGAGTGCATGGAAAGGAAAATGCGCTCTCTTTTTATGCATGGAGATGGTCTCGACGATTTGGGTTGGGCACGGGAAGAAAATCTGAAGACAGTATGAAGAAATCGGCCAAGACAAAAGAACTGCGACTTGAGGACATCCTTTTCAACTGCCGCGATCTGCTGCGCGGCAAGGCGAGCGTCGCCGACAAGCGCGATCTCATGCTGACGCTCGTGTTCCTCCGCTTCATCGGCGAGAAGTTCACGCTTCGCCGCGAGGAGGTCCGGCAGGAACTTCTCGCGAAGGGCTACGTGGGCGAATTTCTCGAAAAGCAGATGGACAATCCCGCGCGCTACGGCGCGAAGGGATGCTTCTTTCTTCCCGATGACTGCCGCTGGGAGACGATTGCCAATCACAAGGCCGACAACAAGCTCAATGTCGATCTCGACGGCATCCTCAACCGGCTTGAAATCGACAACGACGCTCTCAAAGGCGCGCTCCCGCAGAAAATCTTCACGAGCGCCGAGATCTCGCCGAACGACCTCAAGAAGGTCATCGACGAAATCGGCAAGGTCACGCATAAAAACTTTCCGGACCGCGACCTCATCGGGCGCGTCTACGAATACTACCTCCAGGCGTTCGCCATCCAGGCGAAGGACGCGAAGGAGCAAGGCGAGTTCTACACGCCGCACTCGATCGTCAACCTCATCGCTAGCATCATCGAACCGATCGACGGCACGATCTACGATCCCTGCTGCGGCTCCGGCGGCATGTTCGTGCAGTCCGTGAAGATCATCGAGTCGCACGGCGGAAACAAGGACGCCGTGAGCGTGTACGGTCAGGAGTCCGATCCGGAGACATTCCGCCTCGCCAAGATGAACCTCGCCGTTCGCGGCATCAGCCACAACCTCGGGCCCAAGAACCAGTCCACGTTCGAGCAGGACTTCCATCGTGGCACGAAGATGGACTACATCATCGCCAATCCGCCGTTCAACCTGAAGAAGTGGAAGCCGAGCGCGGACGCGATTCCCAATCCGCTCTGGGGCACATATGGAACGCCGCCCGAGTCGAACGCCAACTACGCCTGGATCCTCCACATGCTCCACAAACTCAACGAGAAGAAGGGCATCGCGGGCTTCCTCCTCGCGAACGGCGCGCTGGACGACGAGGATACGCTCGGCATCCGGCGGAATCTCATCGAAAAGGACAAGGTCGAGGCGATTGTCGTTCTGCCACGCGAAATGTTCTACTCCACGGACATCTCCGTCACGATGTGGGTTTTGAATCAGAACAAGAAGGGCGGCAGATGGCATGGCCGGCAACTGCGCGATCGCTCGGGCGAAATCCTCTTCATCGACCTGCGCACGTGGAACCAGAACGTCTACGAGAAGAAGTACGTGCGCTTCACCGACGAGCAGATCGCCGCCGTCGTGAAAATCTACCAGGACTGGCAAACGGTAGGGCGGTCGCCCCGCGACCGCCGCGACGAATACGCTCAGCCCGAACTCTACCGCGCCGTCCACAAGGATGAAATCGCCGCGAACAACTGGTCTCTCGTGCCGAGCCGCTACATCGAATTTGTTGACCGCGACACGGAACTCGACTACAAGACCGCGCTCACAACGGCAGGCGCGGCGGCATCAGACCTGTTGAAGCGGCAGGACGAAAACGCCAAGCGCCTCGCCGTTGCTTTCAAGGCGCTGGGGGTGAAACTGTGAGTGCGGGTGTTTTGTCCGATTGCCTCGCGCAGAGACGCAGAGGCGCAGAGGGGAGCATAAATTCCGACTCGCCTAATAGCGATGTGCCGTGGCGGCACCTTGGCGAATTCATCGAAGAGTGCGATGAACGGAACGAGAAGGGGGTGTTTGCTATAACTGATGTCCGAGGAATCAGCATAAACAAGTCCGTCATCAATACTAAGGCAGACATGACAGGTGTTTCGCTTTCGTCTTATAAACAATTCAAGCATAATGAGTTTTGTGTTGTAACGGTCACGTCACGGAATGGCGGTAAGATTTCCTTGGCGCGGAACGAGGACGAAAACACGTATATCGTATCGTCGTCGTATGTCGTTTTTCGTATCCGATCAGAAGAGTTGATGCCTGAGTTTCTGTCTTTGTTGTTCGGCCGTTCAGAGTTTGATAGATATGCACGGTTCAATTCATGGGGTAGCGCACGAGAGGTGTTTAGCTATGCGGATATGACTCGTGTTGAAATCCCCGTTCCCTCGATCAAAGTCCAGAGGAAGGTTGTCGAAGCGTGGCAGGGATTGCGGAGGATGAAGGAGGAAAACGAAAGGCTCGCCGAACCGCTCTATGCTCTTTGTCGACATACAGTAGAGAATTTTAAATATAAGTACATATTGGTGCCGTTGAGCGATCTTATTGGATACCCTGAAGAACGTAACGAACAATTGACATATAGAAATGTTAAAGGTTTGACGGTTTATAAGAAGTTCATTGATACCAAGGCAGACATGAGAGGTGTTTCGCTCAAGAATTATAAAATCGTTAGAACTGGTGACATTGGATATGTCCCTACTACGAATCGAAACGGGGATAGAATCGCATGTGGTTTAGCAGAAGAAACTTGCATAGTTTCTTCAACTTATGAAGTGATACGCGTGAAGCAGCAAGATAAGTTGTTGCCGGCGTATTTGTTTATGTGGTTTGAACGTTCGGAGATGAATCGATTTGCACGATATCATTCATGGGGAAGTGCTCGTGAAACAATCACAAGGGAAAGACTATGTTCCTATAAGATCCCCTTGCCGCCGATTGAGGTGCAGCAGGCGATTGTGGATGTGTATCGTTGCGCGAACGAGGCGAAGAAGATCGCGGAGGAGGCCGACAGGCTGAGCCGCGAAGTCTGTCCCGCGCTCATTCGCTGGGCGGCGGAAGGGGGGCGATGAATGAGCAAGTTCTGCGAATCGACGTACGAAGAGGCGTTCATCGACCTGCTCGAACAGAACGGCTGGGAGTACACCTGCGGCGACGACCTCCACCGGAAGTTGGACGAGACGATCATCGAGGAGGACCTCCGCGACTACCTTTCGCGGAAATACGCCGACGAGGCGCTTGCAGACGACGAGATCGACGCCATCATCGCGAACCTGCGCAACACTGGCGACACATCCGCCTACCTGACATTGCGAAAGGTGTTTTCGCTCTACTGCGGACGCGGCGACGGTTTCGTGTTCAAGCGCTTCGACGGAAACGACACTGCCCTGCCCGTCGACTACATCGATTTCGAGACGCCCGGGAACAACACGTTCCGCGTAGTCAACCAGTTCACGGTCACGTACAAGGGCGGCACGAAAGAGCGTCGGCCCGACGTTCTTCTCTTCGTGAACGGCATTCCCGTGTGCATTGTGGAACTGAAGAATCCGGCGAAGGTCAACGCGACGGTCGAGGACGCCTACGACCAGATACACATCCGGTACAAGCGCGACATCCCGCACCTGATGAAGTACTGCGCGCTCTCGTGCATCAGCGATGCGAGCAACACGCGGCTCGGAACGACGTATTCCGAGTACATCCACTACTACGCCTGGAAGAAGGTCGAGAACGAAGACCCGGCGGCGAACAAGGGCGTGCCGCAGCTGGAGACGCTGATCAAGGGCGCTTACCGTCCGGACAGGCTTTTGCAGATCCTGCGCGACTTCGTGTACTTCCCCGACGTTTCGAGCGGACGCGAGGAGGAGGTTGTGTGCCGCTATCCGCAGTTCTTCGCGACGAACCTTCTTTCGGCGAGCATCGTGAAGCATCTGAGGAGCAGGGGCGGCGACGGGAAGGGCGGCACGTATTTCGGCGCGACCGGCTGCGGCAAGACGTACACGATGCTCTTCCTTTCGCGCTATCTCGCGCTCAGGGAGGAGAGCGTGGGTTCCCCGACCATCGTCATTCTCGTCGACCGCGAGGATTTGCAGGACCAGACGTCCAAGCTGTTCATGCGTTCGGCGGAGTACCTTTCGAACGGCGAGGTGCGTGAAATCGAAAGCCGCACCGATCTGCGCGACGAGCTGAAGGTGCGCGAGAGCGGCGGCGTGTTCATCTGCACGATCCAGAAGTTCTCAGAGGGGACTGGACTCGTGAACGACAGGAGCAACATTATCTGCTTCAGCGACGAGGCGCACCGTTCGCAGCTGGGCGTGGGGTCGAAATTGCAGATTGTCGATGAAACGGCAGGGCGGTCGCCCCGCGACCGCCGCGACGATTTGGTAGGGTCACGCCGACGCGATGGCCGCGACGTAAAACCCGGTGCATACGTGAAATACGGGTTCGCGAAGTATCTGCGCGACGCCTTTCCGAATGCGACGTACGTTGGCTTTTCCGGTACGCCCATTGACGAGACGATACACGTCTTCGGCGAAATCGTGGACAGCTACACGATGCGTCAGGCGGTCGCGGACGATGTGACGGTGGGGATCAAGTATGTTCCACGCCTCGCCCGCGTCATTCTCGACAAGGAGAAGGCGAAGGAAATCGAAGACTACTACCGTCTCTGCGCGGACGAGGGCGCGAAGCCGGAGGACATCGCCGAAAGCAAGCAGGCGATGGCGTCACTGGAGGTCATCCTGAGCGACGAAGGACGCATCAAGCGTCTCGTCAAGGATATTGCGGAGCATTACGAGGCGATGTGCGCGGACAATCCGCAGTTGATCCAGAAGGCGATGGTCGTCTGCGCGTCTCGTCCGATCGCGTACCAGGTCTACGAGGAGTTCAGGAACATCCGTCCCGCGTGGTTTGAGGCGAAGGGGTTCCATGACGACGGACGGGTGAGCGACAAGGAGAGGGAGAAGCTGAAGGACATGCCGTTCTTGGGCCTCGTCGGCACGCAGGGGAACAACGACCCAGAGGCGATGTACGAGGCGTTCGGCGACAAGAAGCACCGCGAGGAGTTGGCGGAACAGTTCAAGCTCGAACACAGCAATTTCCGCGTCGCAATCGTGGTTGACATGTGGATTACGGGATTCGACGTGCCGAACCTGTGCGTGATGTACAACGACAAGCCGCTGCAGAAGCAGTCGCTGATCCAGACGATCTCGCGTGTCAACCGCAAGTATCAGGTGTCGAAGGATGTCAAGAAGGAGTACGGACTCATTGTCGACTACATCGGCATCTACGAGAACATGCGCGAGGCGATGAAGAAGTACGGCGGCGACGCGGATGCTACGAGCGCCGACGAGGTGGAGACGGCGAAGGCGATCTTCGACGCGGAGCTGTCGGCGCTGAAGGAGATGATGGAAGGGTGCGACATGGGCGACTTCTTCGGCGCTGATCCGCTGAAGAGGCTTCTGGCGCTGCAGAGAGGGGCGGAATACGTTCTCGCCATGCCGAGGGTCGAGGGCGAGAAGGTGTCGTTCCAGACGAGCTTCAAAGGACATCTGAAACGGCTGAAGCAGGCGTACGACATCTGCCATCCGGCGGGCGTTCTCGCCAAGGACGAGATCGAGTGGGCACAGATGCTCCTGGCGATCGGGGCGTTCATCAGGAAGGCGACCGACTCCGAGCATGACACGGCGTCCATGAACCGCCATGTGGAGCAGATGGTCAAGGAGGCGATCGCCTGCACGGGCGTGGAGTCTCTGCTGGACACCTCGAAGGATGCGGAACTGATCTTCTCGGAGGACTTCGAGGAACGGCTCAAGGAGGTGAAACTTCCCAACACCAAGTTCCAGATGCTGGTGAAGATGATGAAGCGCGCCATCCGCGAATACTCCATGACGAACAAGGTTGCGGCGAAGCGATTCGACGACATGCTGGACGAGATCGTCAAGGAGTACAACAACCGCGACAGCAACGTGTTCGCGAACAAGGTCGCGGGTGAAGTGCACGAGGCCGTGATGAAGGAGGTCGAGAACAAGGTCGAAGGCCTTTCCGAGAAGATCATCGAACTCTTCAAGAAACTCAAGACGGACAAGGAGAAGTTCAAGGCGCTCGGCATCACGTTCGAGGAACAGGCGTTTTACGACATCCTCGTTGCCGTCCGTGACGACAACAAATTCGAATACGCCGATGAAAAGTGTCTCGAACTCGCCAAAAAGATCAAGGCGTTGATTGACGACACGGCGATCTACGCAGATTGGAAGAACAACGCGAATCTTCGGAACCAGCTGAACGTTGACATCATTGACTTGCTGTATGCCAACGGATATCCTCCTGCGTGGCATGAGAAGGTTTATGACCGCGTGATGGAACAGGTGGACAATTTCAAGCGTTATGAGGACGGCGATGGAGAGGACGGCGGTCGCGGGGCGATCGCCCTACCAGAGGTCGAACGCGCAGGAGCGCGTCCCTCCCGTGAGATTATTGCTTCGGTCGCGGCGGCGCTCAAGTTCCGCGAGTATCTGCCTGTGTATTCGCTTCGGGCGGCGTGCGGATATTTCGGCGACGGCGAGGAGGTTGCGCCGGACGGCTGGATAAAGGTGGAGAACTGCGGGAGGCTCGACGAGGGGATGTTCGTGGTGCGGGCGAGCGGACGTTCGATGGAGCCGAAGATACACGACGGCGACCTGTGCGTGATGCGCCAGTACGAGGGCGGCAGCCGGAACGGCGAAATCGTCCTAGCCCAGCATCGGGAGTGTTTCGACCCTGAATCGGGCGGCGCGTATTCAATCAAGAGGTATTCGAGCGAGAAGACGATGGATGAAGACGGCTCGTGGCACCATGAGAAGATCACGCTCCTGCCTCTCAACCGCGACTACGAACCGATTGAGATCGACGGCAACGAGGATGGAGCGTTCAAGGTTGTGGCCGTGCTGAAGGGCGTTATGTAGATTTCGTCCGCACCATAATCTCATCTGGGCGTGAAATCTGCCCCGCGCTCGTCCGCTGGGCGGGTAACACTGGAGCAAATCCGTCGAAACCAGAATCGGAGGGGGCAGTGTTTACGCATTTGAAAACGATTGCGGCATAAAGCGTGGTCTCTGGCAAGGCTAAGCCGAAACCTCCCTTAATGTGATTGAGAGTCACCGGTTCTCGAATGCCAAGGTCGTCAAGTGTGCGCGTCTAGGCGCATAGAAATCCTGCGCTTCGAAGAGATCGAACTCCGCAAGGGCTGTAAGACGAACGTTTTTCATTTTAGAGGGCAGCTCTTCGGGCGGCAAGGCGCGCCTTTACTTCAGACCAGTCGTAAACCGGGAGCTTCCCCTCGGCGTAAAGCTTCTCTCTGCGAGCCAATTCGCGTTCATGCCACGCAGGGGGAGTGTACTCGGCCGAAGATGTTTCAAGAGACGCCCAAAGATAGTCCATCGTCTGGACTTTCTCGGCGACATCCATTTCGTCAATTGCTTTCATCACGGCAGGCATGTCGGTGTTTCCTTTCGTCGCGCATTATTATACCAAAAATTCGTGACGATGGCATGAAAATTTGAAAAGGAGGTAAAGATGAACGAGCAGCAAGAACTTGGAAGTCTGTTCAGGGATTGACTTCGGATCCCGACCAGGCAAAACAGTTGCAGGAAACGCGGCCGCTCTCGAAGATTCCAGATTCGTTTTCGCGGATCGTGGTGGTGAAAGACGAGATCAAGCCCTGGATAGACGAGCAAGGCGTCTTGACCGCGGGACTTCTTGATTTTCTGACCGACGAAAACATCCTGAAGGACTCTCGCTATGGGTAAGTTCCGCGAATCGACGTATGAAGCGGCGTTCATCGACCTGGAGAACGACGCAGAGTATTCGACCCGATACCGCGCGATAGCCGAATTCAAGGGCGTCGTTGCCTGAAATACGCAATGCAAACATTAGAAAGGCGAATGATAGTGGCAGAGAAGTCGACTGCTCCACGTCCTTTCTCGGTGCGTCGCGGAGCGACGCAACCCCATGCCAAGATGCGTGGTCGCGTCGCAGGCGCAAAATATGCCAGCGTAGACTATGCTGAGCCGTTTGCCTCTGCATAAATAGGAACTACTGCAAATAGTGGGTCGGCCGAAAGTTTCGTCCGCGCCTATAGTACCCGACTGGGTATTACCAGCGGCGGCTGTGTTTGATAGAATGTCGGCATGAAAACTATCAATCCAATCGTATGCGCTGCCGCGATTGCAGTAGCGGGCCTTTCTTTCAATGCTTCCGCGGACGAGTTCCGCGCGCCAAGGCTCGGTGTCGTGTGCGAGACGCCGGCGCAGGCGAGGCCGGGCGTCGCCAAGAGCCGCGCATGGGAGCAGTCTCTCCTCACGGGCAACGGCGCGATGGGCGCGATGGTTCCGGGCGAGCTTGCGCACGAGGAGATGTTCCTCTCGCACGCGCGGCTGTTTCTGCCGCGCGTCATGAACGGACGTTATTTCGAGCTCGGGAAGTACCGCGACAGGGCGCGCGAGCTGGCGCTCGCCGGACGCGAAAAGGAAATCTGGGACGAAGTCATCCAGAAGGCGTCCGACGAAAGCGGCTATTCGTTCAAGCGCGATCCGTTCATGGGCGCCGTCAGCCTCGTTGTCGACACGCCGGACCTGCCGAAGTGGAGCGATGCGCCGGGCTATCGCCGCATGACGGACTTCGAGCGCGGCGAATGCACCGTCCGGACCGACGACTACGAGCGCAGGATATTCGCCTCGCGCACGGACGGTGTGATCGCGATGCGCGTCAAGGACGCGAAGAGGCGTCCGTTCGCCGTCAAGCTTGAGACGATCTCCAACGGACGCCCCAGCGGCGACGCGGCGATACAGCGCATCCGCGAGAAGGACGGCTACATGTACTACCGCGTCGATTTCCGCAAGGAGAACGGGAAGAATCCGTTTCACGGATACGAGGCTGTCGGACTCCGCAGGGGCGACGAGGTGTTCGTGAAGATCTATCCGCTGCCGTTTGGCATCGACTCCATGTTCAAGACGGCGAAGCGCGAACTTTCGGCCGCCGCGGACACGGGATACGCGCGGCTTCTCGAACGCCACGCGCCGGTGATGAAGGAGCTGATGGGACGCGTCACGCTCGATCTCCCCGACCGCGACCTTGTGCGCAAGTTCCATGCCGGACGATATAACGTCATCTCGTCGACGGGTCCGGACGGCGTTCTGCCGAATCTGCAGGGACTTTGGGCCGGAAGCTGGTCCGCTCCGTACAACGGAAGCTACACCGTCGACGGCAACATGCCGTGCGCGATGAGCTTCTGGACGCGCGGCAACACGCCGGAGTTTAACGAATCGCTCTACGAGTGGATCATGCGCTACTACGACGACTTCAGGGAGGCGGCGAAGAAGGGCTACAACGCGCGGGGAATCCACATTCCCGGGCAGGTCACCACGACCGGGCTCGAGACCGCCTACTACCGCAACGTCGAGCTGATGTGGTGGCACGGCGGCGCGGGGTGGATGACGGGGTATCTCTGGCGCTGGTACGAGGCGACGCAGGACATCGAAGTGCTGAAGAAAGTCTATCCGCTTTTGAAGGATGCGGCGGACTACATCTGCGACTGTCTCGAGGAAATGCCGGACGGTACGCTCGGCTTCGCGCCGGGGTATTCGCCGGAGAACGCTCCGCACGGAGACTTCCGCTCGCAGGGCGATGTCATGAATCCCGATCTCCCGAAGGGCGGGTACTCGACCATGAACAATCCGACGATGGACATCTCCGTCGCCAAGCAGTCCATTGACTATGCGACAAAGGCAGCGAAGATCCTGAAGTGCGACGAGGCGAGCGTCCGCGAATGGGCGCAGAAACGCGCGCGCTTGCCGAAGTACGAGGTCTCGAAGGACGGCTTCTGGGCGGAGTGGCTTATTCCCGGCACGCCGGACAACAACTCCCACCGGCACGTCTCTCACGTCTACGCGCTCTACGACGAGGCGCCGGCGGAGATTCTCACGAACGCGGCCTTCGTTGCGGCGATAAAGAAGACGCTCGACGCGCGCATGGCGTTCCACGAGAAGGAGAACCACATGGCGTTCGGCGTGACGCAGATCGGCTACGCGGCGGCGAAGGTCGGAGATGCGGCGGTGATGGAGCGCGCGATCAAGCTTCTGCAGGAGACGTACTTCACCGACGCGCTCGGCACGCTGCACGATCCGGGCTGGCTCTTCAACATCGACATATCGGGCGGCTTCCCTGGAATCATCGCCGATGCGCTCATCACAAAGGGCCCTGACGGAGGTTTCCTGGTGCTCAACGCCAAGCCCGCGTCATGGAAGAAGGGCAGCATATCGGGGCTTCTCCTCCCTGGCGGAATCAAGGTCAAGAAGCTTTCCTGGCAGGGCGAAAGCTATGAACTCGAGCTTCTCCACCCCGACGGCCGCATAACCGTCCAGAGGAAATGACAAATGAAGAAAGCCTTATCTGCCGTAGTTGCTGTTGCACTGTTCGCCGCGGGAGGTGGGGCGTCGTGCTGCGCCGAATGTGCCGCGGAGATTCCCGCAGCCCCGCTTCTGTCCGGCGGGAACCCCGATCCGACGATCTGCCGCGTCGGCGACGACTATTACATAGCGACGTCGAGTTTTTCGCTTTCGCCCGGTCTGCCGGTGTATCGCTCCAAAGACATGGTGAACTGGGAAATCATATCCCACGCATGGCGCGAACCATGGCCGTGCAAAACGCCGGACGACGGCGTCTGGGCGCCGACGCTGCGCCATCACAACGGCGTTTTCTATCTGACCGTCACGTGGCACGACGGATTCAAAAAGGCCGAGAATTACCTGTTGACCGCAAGGGATCCGGCAGGCCCTTGGTCGAAGCCCATGAAGATCGACGCGAAATCGGGCATAGACGGTTCGCTCTTCTTCGACGGCGAAGATGCGTGGTATCTCTCGAACCAGCAGCCGTCAAAGCAGAAGTGGCGCGGACACTGCCAGATATGGATGCAGCGCATCGATCTCGCGAATGGGCATCTCCTCGGCGAAAAACATGTCCTCACGGATGGATTCGGTGACGCGCCTGCGTTCGCGGAAGGTCCCCACCTTTACAAAATCGGCGGAAAGTATCTGCTCTTGCATGCGCAGGGCGGAACCGCATGGGGACACATGGAAATCGCCCTTGTCTCCGATTGCGTGACAGGGCCGTACACTCATGTCGCGGGGAATCCTGTCCTGACCGCCAAAGACTGGGGACGCCGTTCGCCGCTCCAGGCGTTCGGACACGCCGACCTCGTACAGATGCCCGACGGCGAATGGCGCTCGGTTTTCCTCGGTATGCGCATGGCGGATGAAGGCAAGAAATGTCCGATCGGACGCGAGACGTTCTCTTGCCGCGTCGATCTTGACAGCGACGGCCTGCCGACTCGCTTCAGGCGCAGCGAACTTGTCGCCGGCGACTGGAACGACCCCGCCGCCACGCGCTATTTGCTTCTCGACCGCTATGGCGATTCCGCGCGCTACATCAAGGTGCGCGATCTCGCCGGGCGCGTCGATTATCCCGATAAACCATTCCGCTTCTGCGCCGCACTCGCGGCAACTCCGCCGCGCCGGGCAATCCGCCTCCGTGTCGCAGACGAGCAGAAGTCCGCTGGCATGCGCGAAACGCTTTCGCTTGATGGCGAATGGTCTTTCGAAGTGACTGGCGGACGGCGCGTGGGCGAGAAGACGACGATCACGGTTCCGTCGTGCTGGGAGACGCAGGGATTCGGGACGTGGCAGTATGGCTACAACATCGAGTTCGGCGACAAGTGGCACGGACACGAAAAGCCCGCCGACGAACATGGTCTCTATTTGCGCAAATTCACTGTCCCGTCGGAGTGGCGAGGGAAATGCGTAAAGCTCCGTTTCGAAGGTGTGATGACCGAGGCGAACGTTAAAGTGAACGGCAAGGTTTTCCCGCCGCATCACAGCGCGTGGTTTCCGTTCGAGTTCGACATCAGCGACCTCGTGAATTACGGCGGAGAAAACACGCTTGAAATCGACTGCGGCAAGGAATCTTCAGATGCGAGCGTGAACAGAAGCGAGCGGCGATGCGATTTCTGGAACTACGGCGGCATCTTCCGCTCCGTCTCGCTCCGCGCCGTGCCGAAGCTGCATATCGAGTGCGTGCGCATCGACGCGCGTGCCGACGGCACGCTACATGCGGTCGTGAGGGCGAGCGACGGTCGAGAGGAGACGATTGATGAGAAATGGACGAACATCGAGACGTGGGATGTCGACCATCCGAAGCTCTACGAGCGGGTTTTCGAGCTGAAGGACGAAAACGGGAATGTGGTTGATTCCGTCATGAAGCGGTTTGGATTCCGAACCGTCGAAGTCAGGCCGCGCGACGGTGTGTATGTCAACGGGAAGAAGATTGTCGTCAAAGGTGTCAATCGCCAGACGTTCAATGCGAGAACTGGACGTGCGCTGACGCGCGAGATGAACTACGAGGACGCCCGGCTCATCAAGTCGCTCAACATGAACGCGGTAAGGATTGCGCACCTCACTGCGGACGAAGCGTTCCTCGATGCCTGCGACGAACTCGGAATTTATGTTGAAGATGAATTCTGCAGCTGGCAGAAACCGATCCGGACGGAACTCGGACGAGAATACTTGAAGGTGTTTCTTGAGCGCGACCACAACCATCCGTCCGTCATCTTCTGGTCCAACGGAAACGAAGGCGGATGGAACACCGAGCTTGACGCGATGTTCAAGGAGATCGATCTCCAGAAGCGCGCTGTGCTTCATCCGTGGGCGTTCCATGATGGCATCGATACCAAGCACTATCCCGACTACGACCGGCTCGTGAAGAAGCTGAAGGCTGGCGAGCTTTTCATGCCGACGGAATTTCAGCACGGGCTCTACGACGGCGGACTTGGCGCCGGGCTCGAGGACTTCTGGACTACCATGATGCGCTATCCGAACTGCGTCGGCGGCTTCCTCTGGGCGCTGAAGGACGAGGCGCAGTGGCGCGACGATCTCGGACGATACGACGCGTGCGGTAACCTCGCACCGGACGGGCTCATCGGTCCGAACGGCGAAGAGGGCGGAAGCTGCGCGACGGTGCGCGCGATTTTCGGGGGCGAGGGAGACGGTGAGATGCAAGACGAGCCGCCGCGACGCGGCGGCGGCGAGTTCACAATCCCCGAGCCGTGTCTCATCGCCTGGCGGCTTGTCGGCGAGACGAAGGGGAGCCGCTACGAACCTGTTGAAGCGTCGTTCGAGTGGACGGTCACAACGAACGCCGACAGAAGCGTGAAATACGACTGGACAATTTCATGCACGAACGCGGTTGATGTGCTCGGCGTCGACTTCCCCTGTCAGAATATTTTGGAGAAGAAATGGCATGGCAGAGGCCCGGACCGCATCTGGCGCAACAGGATGCGCGGTCCGAAATGGGGCGTATGGAAGGACGAGTACAACGATGCCGTGCCGGGTGTTTCGTGGGAGCGTCCCTTCAAGGGATGGTTCGAGGCGAAATGGATGGAAGTCGCTGTCGGCGCGTCCGGCAAGGAGGCTTCACATATTTTATGCATCCCTGGGGAAGGACTGTACATGGGCGTCGGTTCTCCGAAGGACGGACCAGACAACTATCTGTACGCAATGCCGTACGAACTTGGCGTCGGCGTTTACCATGCCATACCTGCGATAGGCAACAAGCTGTTCAAGGCGGAGCGCGGCGGCCCGCAGGGGCGGCCCGTCAGACTGTTTGAAGGCCGCGTCTCGGGTTCTGTCGAACTGCGTCTCTGAGTCCGTGTCCGGGTCGGTCGTGCGGGCGGGACCGCGCGCTGACCGACGACAGCGGACCCTACGTGGAGCTGATGGTCGGCGTCTATACCGACAACCAGCCTGAAGGAAAGTAAAAGAATTGATGGGGCATGACGCGGCTGGAAGCCGCGTCTCGCCCGATCCGTTAGATCGTCCGCGAATCACGCGAAGCAAATCGGACGGACTCGCCCGCATTAGGAAGGCCGACGCCGGTTCAACCATTTCCCAACCCCGATATGGACGGAATCAACCGCCACTCAACCACGACTCAACCATCCTTCGTGTCGAATCCAAGAACGATTCCGACACCACCATCCCTCATCCGTGAGTCTCCGAATTCAACAACGTCGAGCTGCACGGGCTCGGCTCGTCCATCAACTGCCTCGGCCGCCGCGTCGCTTCCTACACCACCCGCGACGCTCGTCGTCCGAAAATCTACGCAGCGGAAATAACGCCGGTGAAAAGCCCACTTGTCGGGAGAAGAAAAATATAGTATAATATTCGCACAAATAGTGAGGATTATTATCAGTGGATGATAAAGAACAAACAGGAAAGCGCGAAAATCTTGCCCGGTGGGTACATGGGCGGCTCATTTCGGGTCGGTCTACATTCACTTTAGAAGAGGCAATGTCCGCAACATCGTTGCGTCATCCGGCAATTGCGCTTGCCTTGCATCGGCTCAAGGTGCGGAAATTGATTGTTTCGCCGATGCGTGGCTTTTATGTCTGCGTGCCAGATCGTTATCAGCTTCGCGGCGAAGTGCCGCCCAGTTTCTATGTGGATGACCTTATGCGACATCTGGGGCGCCGGTACTATCTTGGATTGACTAGTTCGGCTGCGATATGGGGTGCTGGACACCAGCGCATCC
>DGHT01000013.1 GCA_002392765.1 Verrucomicrobia bacterium UBA3841
GACGGACGCGATGAAGCGCGTCCCTCCACCTCATTTGTAATTTCTGGATTTTCACATTAATCCTTGACGCATCAGTCAATGCCATGATATAATTTTCATGTGACATACTGAATATTCTAGCCGAGTCGCCATTGAAAACCATCATCTATCTTGAAGAGCTTGGAAGGCATCCCGACAGGCAGATGCACGCCGGGATCGCGGCATTCGCGCGAAAGGCGGGCTGGGACGTGCAGTCGGTGCCGAACGTGCATACCAAGGCGCAGCTGTCGAATCTCGTCAAAATATGGAATCCGCTTGGATTCATAGCCCACAGTGGATTCGTCACGCGCCGTAGCCGGTTTTTCTGCGGCAAGCCCACTGTCGTCATAGGTCGCACAAAGCACGGGAAAGGCACCGACGTAAGCTGCGTGTTCGTACCGGCGACCGCAATGGCGGAACTCGCCGCACGGGAGCTTCTATCGCTCCATCTACGAGAGTACGCCTATGTTTCAGAGGCAAAGCCGTCCGCTTGGGACAACGCGCGCCTTATTGCGTTTAAATCTGCAATGGCTCTGCACGGAAAGTCTGTGAACGCATTCGACGCCACAAGGTTCAGGGCAGACGAAACGTCTCTCGTCTCTTCGCTCGCCGATTGGCTGAAGGGTCTTGAAAGACCGGTAGGCGTGTTCGCCGCGTCCGACATCGCGGCAACAAACGCCGCAAGCGCCTGCCGACGCGCGGGACTTTCGACGCCGGAAGACGTCACCGTCGTCGGCGTGGGAAACGACGAAAACCTCTGCGAAAACGCACCTTGTTCGCTGACCAGCATCGATCTCGGATTCTATGACATCGGGTACGCTGCGGCGGAATCGCTTTCCCGCCTGATTTCTGGCGAAAACGGCCCTTGGGAACGCACACTTTCCCCGAAGGGACTCGTCCGCCGGGCTTCGACGCGGCGGCTACCGCGCT
Organism: Verrucomicrobia bacterium UBA3841; assembly: GCA_002392765.1. Taxonomy (GTDB): domain Bacteria; phylum Verrucomicrobiota; class Kiritimatiellia; order RFP12; family UBA1067; genus UBA1067. The sequence continues at coordinate 949 of DGHT01000013.1, forward strand.
CGGACAAGGCAATCACGGATATGATTGAACGCATCCGCCGCGAAGCGTGCAACGGACTCTCCGCCAAAGATGCGACGAATCCGCTTAAGTGTACCAGACGATCCGTTGAAAGCCGTTTCCGAGCGGCGACCGGCCGCTCGATTTTGGAAGAGATCAGGCGCGTCCGCCTCGAAGCCGCCAAGGAACTGCTGAAAAACGGAACTGCCGACATCTCGTTTATCGCCAATCGCTGCGGCTACAGATCTCTGTCCGCCTTCTCGATGTTCTTCCGCGCAGAGACCGGACTCTCACCCCGCGAATGGCGAACAAAACAGGCTCTTCGGAGTTTTTAGTGGAAATCTTGACCACAGAATGCTCTTGGTAAAAACAACTAGCGGTTCGACTGCCCTTTATTCACTTCCGCGTCCGCCCGAAAACCCATGCCTATGCTCCCTTTTGTCAGCATTCACAAAAGCGCCGAACTGCTTTCGAACAGCCCGCAAGGCCAGTGCCGGAAGCCTGTGCGTACAGAGAGACTTTCGCCGAGACAAGGCAGGCTGAATACAGCCTGTTGTTCTAGGCGCAAAAGGCGCAAGGATGTCCGCAGCGACGAGACCGAGCGAGCAGCCCTGCCGCACAGCGCCGAACACTCAAAATTTTTACGAAATAAAATCGCACCCGCGCCTTGCGGGGAACGTCAGGGCTTGACGACGACATACCCTTGCGGGTCGCCGCCCTCGACCGAGAACTTGACGACTTTGCCGTCCTCCCACGCGATGCCGACGGTATACCCGCCGCGCGCGCGCAAGCCGCTCACGCTGCCGCTCTTCCACGAAGCCGGAAGCGCGGGAAGAAGCCGCAGGAGAACTTTCCCGCCGTCGGCGGTCTCGTGGCTCTGGACGAGCATTTCGCAGACCGCCGCGACCATTCCGAAATTGCCGTCTATCTGGAACGGCGGATGCGTGGCGAACAGATTGTCGAGAGTGTTGTAGCGCAGAAGCCCGTCGAGCATCTCCCCCGATTTGTCTCCGTCGCCCAGCCTCGCCCACAGCGCGGCGCGCCAGGGCCACGTCCAGCTTCTGCGGGAATCCTTCGTTGTCGTGCGCCCGACGTCCAGCGATATGCGCGCGGCTTCCGCGAACTGCGGCGTCGCCGCCCGCGTGACGGTGGTGCCGGGATAGACGGCGAAAAGATGCGACGTGTGGCGATGCTCGTCGTGCTTTACGTCGATATCCGCCTGCCATTCCTGAAGCTGTCCCCACGAACCGATCTTGTTTCCGCCGAGGCGGGCGAGTATGCCGCGCTCCTCCGCGCTGTCCCGTCCGAGAACGGCCGCCGCCTCGATTTTCGCCTTGAGAAGCTCCGCCATAAGCTGCTGGTCGTGCATCACTCCGTCGGCGACCGGTCCGTGCTCCGGGCTCCAGCCTTCCTTGACGAGCAGTTCCCCGTCCGGGCCCTCGACGAGATGCGTCAGCATGAAATCAGTCGCGTCGCGCAGGAGCGGCCACACGTCCTTTTCAAGATAGGACGCGTCCTGCGTGAAGCGGTAGTGGTCGTACGCCATCACCGCCATCCACGGCGCGCCGGCGAAATTCCATTTCCACCCGCCGCCGCCGAAAGCGTTGAGCGAAGTGCGGTAGGCTACGCCCTTCGACGACGGGAACGCCAGACGCGTCTCCTCGGCCGCAGTGCGGTTGGCGGCCTTCATCCAGTCCATGACGGGCGTCCACATTTCGCCGAGATTCGCCACGTCCACCGGCCAGTAGTTCATCTGGAGATTGATGTTCGTGTGGTAGTCGCAATGCCAAGCCGGCTTGTTGGTGCGGCACCAGAGCCCCTGGAGGTTCGCCGGAAGGCAACCGGGCCTGCTGGACGAAACGAGCAGGTAGCGTCCGAAATTGAACATGGTTTCGATCAGATCGCGCTCGAGGTCTCCGGATCCGGCGCCCGCCCCTTTCCCGGCCTGCTTTGCGCCGCGCAGTTTCGCCAGCCGCTCGCGCGTCGCGACCGGAGCGGGGATCGAGGCGGGCTTCGGGGAGATGTCTAGATTCAGACGGCCCCAGAAACGGCGGTAGTCGGCGGCGTGCCGGCGCTTGAGTTCGTCGAAGCAGCCTTCAAAGGCGTCGCCGTACGGCTCGCAGCGCCGTCCGAGACCGAAGTCCTCGCGCCCATAATCGTACGACGTCTTCGCGCGGAGAAACACGACGAGGTTGCTCGGGGATGTTTTGGTCCAATCGGCGCGGGCCGCGTACGAAAGGCCGTTGCCGAGCGTACCGGAGAAAACGAGCGAGGATTCCCCTCTGCGCCCGACCGTCTCGCCGTGCGCCCCCGCCAGGGAAACTTCAGCGTCGAACGGCGACGTGGATGAGAATCTGAGCGCAATGACGTCCGCCGGCGCGCTCGCGAACGCTTCGCGGACGATTCGCGTCCCGTCCGCAAGCGAGAAGCGCACGGTATGGACCGCGTCCTCGAGATTCAGCTCGCGGCGATACCCGGAAACAGTCTTGTTCTCAAGTCCGGGGAATTCGACCGTCAAAACGCCGAAATTCTGGTAATAGCCCATCGTCCTGTCGGTGGCGACGCTTTCCTTCACGCCCGACGCGCCGGAAAGGTTCTTGTCTCCGGTCCAGAGGGAATCGACGTTGAACTGGACGCTCTCGCGCCATATCCCTCCGGTCAGCATCGCACCCAGCCTGCCGTTTCCGATCGGGTAGCGTTCGGACTCCCACGCCGCGTCATGTTCCCGCGCGGGTCTGTCGTCGATAATCGATCTGGCGGCGCTGGCCGAAAGGCACGCCGCGATCGCGGCAAACGTCAAGCAATGCGTTATTTCCATTTTCCACCCTTTCCTGCGTTCGGCGTGAATGTCTCCCTGGCGGCCGAAAGTATGGACAGCGCGTAGACGGCCGCGGTCTCCGCGCGCAGAATCCTCGGACCGAAACCCGTCGGCACCGCGATGCGGAGCAGCGCTTCGAGTTCTCCGGGCGTAAAATCCCCTTCCGGGCCTATGAATGCCGATACGCCGCAGCCGCCGGTTCCGGCCATGCGGGACAGAACGGCCGGAAGGAGGTTTTCGGGAGGCGGATCGACGAGCGCCCCCGCGAAACACAGCGTCTTCGCGGCCATGTCGAGAGCCGCGGCGAAATCCACCGGAAGTTCCAGTCGCGGCAGCCACACCTGATCGGACTGCCTGGCCGCCTCGCGTACGATCTTCTCCCACCGCTCGCGTTTTTTTGCGGCCTCCTCCGCCGGTATCCTGACGATCGTTCTTTCCGAAACGACCGGCACGATCGCGTCGGCTCCGAGTTCCACCGCCTTCTGGAGCGTCCAGTCCCAGCGCTCGCCCTTGGTGACGCAGGCGAAAAGCGTTACGGGGAACGCGCTGCGCGGCGCTTCCGTCAGGGGACCCGCGGCCGCAAAGCGTCCTTCCCGCGCGCTGTACACGGCCTTGCGCGAATGTCCGGCTCCGTCGAAAAGTTCGACCTCCTCGCCGTCTTTGAGCCTCAGTACTTTGGCGTGGCGCATTTCACCGGAATCCATCACGGGCGCGTCCGACGACAGTTCCCCGAAAGTAGCGAACAGTCTGTGCATCGCGCATCTACCCCTTCAGTTCCGCTTCCTGCGATGCGAGAAACTCGCGCGCGAGAGACAGCCCGCCCGCCGATTCAAGCCCGCCGACGGCGTCGGAAAGTTCCGAGCGGGAAATCGAATAGTCTCCGCGCGGAGTCTTGTGCGAAAATTCGAGTTCGAATTCGCCGGGATAGTTGAAGAGCATCAGAACGGCATCGGCCAGATCCCCCATGGGAGGCAGATCTATGTGCTTGGCGCCGAACGAATACGACAGCTCCGTGCCTACGCCCTTGCGGGACTTCAGCGAAACCTTCCCGTCCGTCGATTCGCATATCTGCTTCAGAATGGGCAGGCCCAGCCCGACCTTGCGCTTGTCGTGTTTCCCGGGCTCGGTGTAGAACGGATCGAAGGCGCGGGCGATCGTCGCATCGTCCATTCCCTTGCCGTTGTCGCGGATGTCCACCGCTATCATCTCGCCGTCTTCCGTCACGGACAGCTCGATGCGTCCAGCCCCCGCTTCTATCGAATTCTGCGCTGTATCCGCGATTACGTCCGCAATTGTCGCGTGCATACGGAAAATCCCCTTCTCAAAATTTCGTCAATCTCGGCGAGATGCGCGTCGAACGCGCCTCGAACGCCTTCTTCAGAGCGGCGACGGTGAAACCGTCCAGTTCCGCCTCGGTCCAGACGAGGCCGACGTCATCGAGATTGTGCGCATCGGAACTGCGCACCACCGCCAGTCCGCACGCTTTCTCCAGCCACAGACTCTCGTCCGCGGTGCGCGAAAACTCCACCGCGTCGAACGACGCGCCGTCCGGGATGCCGCCCAGCTGCGAATAGACGGAAAACGCGCTTCTGTCGATGTGCGCCGCAACGTAAAGCCCGCCGAGTTCGCGGCACTTCGCCGAAACCGCGGGAATGGGATGCCTGCACGCCATCGCGAGGATGCGCCATTCCATCTCGACGATGTCGTCGTCCCAGGTCACGACCGGCTGGTCGCCGAACACATCGGGGTCGTTGACGCGCTTGGGCATCGCAGCGTAGACGAAATCCGTCATTTCGAGAGCCTGCTCGGGCGTATCGAAAAGCGCGAGCGTGTGCACCTCCTCGGCGGTGCACACTTCGAGTCCGTAAAGGCACTCTATCCCGGCGCGGCGCGCGCACTCTGCGACGGCGGGAGTGTTGCGCGCGCTCTGGTGGTCTGTCAGGGCGATCGCGTCCAGACCGGCCGATTTCGCCTTTGCGACGATTTCGGACGGAGACATCTCCAGATTCGCGCACGGCGAAAGGCAGCTGTGTATGTGGAGATCGAACTTCATTTCCTGGGACTCGGCGGAAGCGAAGAGAGCGCGAGCGCGACTTCGTACTGCGACATGGGAGTCGTTATGATCGCCACGCCCTCGCGTTTCGCGCCCTCGGCCATGTCCGGCGGGACCGGACGGTTGTGGCACAGAACTACGACTTCGCACCCGACAAGAGTGCATACGGCGAGGGTGTTGAGATGGTTCTGTATAGTCACGAGGACGCACAGGTCGCCGGCGTGCCCCATGACGTCAGACAGCAAATCGCCGACATAGACGTTCTCGGCGCTGGCGCCTTCCACGTCGACTTCGATCTTCCCGCCTGTCTTCTCCGCGATTTCCCGCGCCGTCATTTCGCACCTCCCGCCGCAGGATCCTCGAGTTTCTTCAGGTTGAAAGCGCACGTAACCTTGGTGAACTTTCCTACTTCGGATTCGATTTCGAAGAAGTCTGACACGCGCTTTGAATTGGACAGGCCCATGCCGGCCCCGAAGCCGAGCGAGCGTATCCAGTCGTTCGCCGTAGACGTGCCGTCCCGGCATGCCCATTCTATGTCCGGGATGCCCGGACCGCGGTCCTTGGCCGTGATCGTGACGGCGTTGTCGGATATGACCAGCACCAGCACTCCGCCGTGCGAATGGATGCAGATGTTGATTTCGAGTTCGTACGCGGCTACGGCTATGCGGCGCGCGATGGAGCGGTCCACCTTCTTTTCGCGCAGAATGCCCTTGATTTCGTTGGCGGCCCGCCCGGCGCCCGTCAGGTCGTTGTGGACGACGGCCCATTCGCGGCGGAAGAAACGCGTTTCGCTCTGCGGCGGAGGCGCGGAGACCTTGTCGGCCGTCTTGCGCTCCAGCTTGCGGATCTCGACGGAAAGCTCGTAGAGGAGCGCGCGCATCACGTCGCGCTGGGAAATGATCCCGACGAGCTTGCGGTTCGAATCGAGAACCGGGAAGCGTCCGTACGTGTAGTTGTTGAAGTAGCGCAGCGCGAACGAAATCGGCATGCCGGCCTCCAGCACCACGAGATTCGACGCCATGTGCATGTCGACGGTGTCTTCCATCCAGCCGCGGTCGAGTCCGTTGATGATGTCGTTCACGGAGATGATGCCGTAGAGCCGTCCGTCCTCGCTCACGGGAAGGCCCGATATGCGGTTCTCGCGAAGGATCCTCTGCGCCTCGCGCATCGTCGCCTTCCGGGGAATGCCGATGACCTGGCGCTTCATCACGTCGCGGACCTTGAAGCGCTGCAGAAGCTCCATGATGACGACGGACGAATCCCCGCCGAGAGCTTTCGCGTCGAGAGGCGTCTTGGCGAGAATCTCGTCGTCGTTTGTCTGCTGCCCCTGCAGGATGGTTGGCGAATACTCGCTCATCCCCGCTCCTCGGCCATGAACGCGTCGTGCATCTTGACGCAGGCGTCGTACTTGGAAAGAGGGCTCGACACGAGCGGGATGCCGAGATCGTTGGCGACGTTGATCATCGTCTCTGAAAGAGGTTTCGCGTTGTGGATCACCACGCCGACCGCGCCTACGATGTGCGCCGTGCGGATCGCCTGATCGCTCGCCAGCGACGTCAGAAGAAGCACGTCGTCGGCGTCGGTCAACAGCACGTCGCTCATCAAATCGTTCGCGACGACCGCGCCGACCACGCGCGGACTCGTTCCGTCCCCGGCCATAAGCTTGCCGTCGAGAATCTTGACCACATCTGCTATCGTCATTGCATTCTTCTCCTTGATATTGTTGTTGACGGATTGCCACCGCCTGTACACAAGCATTATCTCATAATATCGGCGATTAGGCAAGAAATTTCAAAAGAAGAACGCGGTCGGGATTCTGAGAGCCGACCTATTGTGCGCCAGGAGGGAGGCGCTTCATGAGCGTGCCCCAGCCCGCCCATTCGTAGTACCAGTTCGGTGCGGCGCCCCACGTCTCGAACCCGCCGTTCTTCTCGTTCTCCGCGTCCCTGGCGCGCTTGAGCCAGGCAAGCTGCGTCCTGTCCGCGCCCTTTGCGCGGCTGTAGCGCGCGTAGGCGCACTCGCGCGGCGCGCCCGGCCCGCCGAAATTCGGTCCCGGCCACGGATTGGGTTTGAGCGACTGCCAGCGTCCGGAGCGGTGCCGCGCGCGGTAGAAAAGGCCGTTTTCGAAAGTCGCCCCGCTCTCGTCGTCGGTGTAGCCGCTTGGTTCCCATTCGCCGAAATTGAAGCGGGCGACCCACGCGAGCCCCGCGAGGATGCGGTTGTCAAGAGCTCCGTACAGATCGTCGCCCTGCATTCTGAACATCTCTGCGATGTCCACGTACATGAAAACCCCGCACACGGCATGCGCCTGGTCACGGCTCGCCTCCTGGCTCTGTCCATTTGCATAAATGTAGTATTTCAGCACCTCGTCGTATCCATAGTCCGGAATCAACGTTTCGTGTCCGCGAAGGCGGTAGTCGTTCTGGAACTCCGTCGCGTTAAGCGGATTTGCATCGGCGATCGCCGGCCCCGCGGCGAACGGCTCCTGGTCCGCACGGTGGGGCAGCCCGTTCAGATACCGCCAGATGCGGTCGTACTTCTTCTCGTCGTTTAGGAATATCGCTATCGCGAGCGCTCCGCGGTAGGCGAAGAGCCCCTGGTTGCCGAACCGCGCCTTGTCGCCGTTCCTGATCTGCGGATAGAACACATCGCGCAGCATCTTCGCAAAACGCACCTTGTCCGCCTTAGCCCAGTTCGAATCATAGCGCATAAGCTCCGCCGCCGAGACGAGAAGGTATATCTTGCCGAAGTCGAGCGGGCCTGTCCCCACGTCCTTCAACTCCGTGTAGTGCGAACTTGCGTTGAGAAATTCCACAGCCTTCTTCGCATAGCGCACATCGTCCGTGAGCCGGTACATGAGAGCGAGGTCGTGCGCGCGGCGTCCGGCCTGTCCGATCGTGCCGTTGCAGCGCACCGATTCGAGAACAGTCGGATATTCCGGGACACGCTGGTTCGGATCGGCGCTCCAGCAACTTTCCAGCGCCTTGAAGCATCCGTACCACGGTTCGCGCTTCTCCGCAACCATCTTGCGCGCCCGCGCTATATCCTCCGCGCTCTCGGCAATCCCCGGATGCACAAAGTCACGCGCTCCCGCGTTAAGCGCGAGCGCTATAGCCATCATGCAAACCGTATGTCTAATTATTCTATCCATTCTCCAACTCCAACTTCAAACTTTCTACTTCAAACTTCAAACATCAAACTTTAAACTTCAAACATTAAACTTCAAACATCAAACTTCAATCCCAATACACCGAATACCGTTCGCCGTGTATCGTCCATAGCGGCGAAACGACAACGCCCGACGGCGTTTTGAAGTTCGGTTCGCCCCAGTACGGCTCGGCGGGATGCGAAGCGTCGTCCCACACCTTCTTGTGCGGCGGCGGCTTGGAAAGGCGCGTCCAGCTTTCGACAGGCTCCAGCGCGATTCGCTCGAGACGGGGCGGCACTTTGTAGTCGTGCTCGTAGTAGTCGAGAGCGCGAACGTCGTACGGCGCGACGCCCTCGCACCCTAGCCGGCCCGCAAGGAGAATCGGACCGTAGAAGACGGCCTTGCGCCCAGGGCAGTCTGGCGTCGCCTCCGTACGGAATCCGCACGGCAGTTCCACTTCGACAATATCCCCTGCGGAAACGTCGCGCATCACGTAGCGCGACTCCGCCTCCCCCGTAGCCCAGAACGGACGCCTGACGGCGACGCGCCCTTTTCCGCGCGCAACCACAAGCCGCGCGCTTTCGTGCGCCGGGAAGTCCGTTTCGAGGCGCAGCGCGATGTCGCCGTCTTCGTACGTGCTTGCAATGAACTGGTTCACGTAGAGGATATCGCCGCGTTTCGAATAGATGAGACGCCCCGGTTTAGTGTGGCTTTCCATCGCGCTCGCCTGGCAGCACCAGAACGAGTCGTTCGCGCGGTTCTGAAGTTTGTACGCGCCTGTCATCATCGGAAGAAAGTATGTCACTCTTCCGTCGCCCGGCTCAATCTGTCCGAGGATGTGGTTCCAAAGCGCCCGCTCCTGATAGTCGGCGATCGCCGCGCGCGGCTCGGCCTCGAAAAGCTGCCGCGAGAGCTTGAGCAGATTGTACGTGCAGCACGTCTCGCCGGTGAAGCCTGTCAGGTTTGCGCCCTGCTTGTCGGGTCCGCGAAACGCCTCCTTCGTCGAGACGCACCCGGGCGCGTAAAGGTAGTGTCCGACGACCGTCTCCCAGAAAAACTCCGCAAGTCTGCGGGAGGTCTCATCGCCCGTCAGCTCGTAGCGGCGCATCTCGCCGATGACCTTCGGTATGAGCGTGTTGGCGTGCTTGCCGTTCAACTCGTCGCGGCGCGCCTTGAGCGGATCAAGCACCTCGGGATGGTAGAACACCTCCGCCGCCTTCACAAGACGATCCGCGCGCGCCTCATCGCCGGCAGAGCACAATGCCCCCATCGCGCCGCCGCATGGTAGGGCGCGATCACCGAGCGCGCCGCCCTCATCGCCACGCTCGCGCACAAGACGCGAGAGATTGATGAGCGACTCTGCGATACCGCCGAATTCGCGTCTGCGCATCGTCGACGCCTGTTCGGACGTGAGCGCCAGCACCTTGTCCGCCGTCCAACCGCCGAAACGCCGCGCGACTTGAAACGCCTCGTCGTTTCCGCATATTTCCGCCTGGTCGATAAGCCCCTGGAGAATCTTGTGCTGCACGTACCACGGCGCCCAGACGCGAACGCCGGCGATGATCTTGTCGATGTCGGACGCTGGGAATGCCCCGACCCAGCCGGTGCCGATCGCATCCTGGCAGCGCTTCAGCTCGCGGACGGCGATTGCGGCGCGGACCTTTACCGACTCGTCGCCCGTTGCTTCGTAGAGCGCGGCCATGCCAGAGAGCCAATGGCCGAGCGTGTGTCCGCGAAGTTCCATATCCGGCTTCTCCCATCCGCCGAGCCGCTGGACGAAGTTGGTATTGGAGACGTCGTCAAGCCCTGCCGTCACGCGGAACATCCACGTGAGGTTCATGGGGTCGAGCGACTCCATGACCGCCCTTTCGCGCTTCATATTGTCGAGAAACGGCCCCGGCATAAGCCGCACGGCAGGTGCGGCTCCCGCGGCGAACATGGAGGCGGCGGCCATCAGAATTATTATCGACTGTTTCATTTTATACAGACATTCTATCATTACAGTATTCGGCGGACAATCCCACTAAGAGGGGATTAACGAAGCGAAATCGCCGTCGGCTCCGGTACGACTGCCCCGTCCCAAGGGCTCGTCTGGGATTCGCATCGGACCGACTCCATCAACGCCGGAACCGTCTTGAACTGCTCGTCAAGCCAGGATCGATGCCCGGCTATGAAATTCTTCAGGACGACTGTGTCCTGCGCAAAGGTCCTTGTCTGCGGCCAGCGCGCGTCGTTCGCCGCCGCCGATTCTTTGAGATAGCCGGCATAAGTGTCGATAAGGCCGCCTTCCGCCGCGAGCGCGGCGTATGCGCCGCGCACCTGGTTGTACTTCGCGCGGACGCGCCGCGCAAAGCGATAGTCGGAAAGCCATTCGCAGTACATCGAACTTTGCGCCGCATGCCAGCGTTCGGGCGAGGGCTTCTGCATGTTGGCCGTCCCCGCGGCATGGTCGAAGTCCCAGACAGGGCCCCAGTAAAGTTTTTTGCCGACATCCTTGTATGCGTAACGGCTCTTCGCCCCCGCGTCCTGGTTGCCGAAAAGCTCCTGCACGAGGAAGTATCCGACCATCGAGTCGATATCGCAGTAGGCAGAATAATGACGCCCTTCGCCAGACTTGCGGTTCGCGGACGTGCAGGCGTCGAAATAGTTCTGCAGATAGCTCTTGGCGGCGTTGAACATGCCGCTATTGGTTTTCAGGTACTCCGGCGAATTTACCATAGTCTTCATTTCAAGATTCCCGGACGTCACGGTGAAGCGCGAGACTTCGTCCATCTCCGTGGAAAACTCGAATATCCAGCCGCCGTTTACATCGGTCTGCGCGGGGTCGATCCATGAAAGGTCCTCCGCAGTGTGGCCGTTGTCCTCGGAATACCCTTCCCAGTCGAAAACCGGGACACGATCCTCGGCTGTTCTGATATGCTCGCAGATCTGATAGAGTCCGTCGAAGCGTCCGTTGACCACCACATCGACCCACGTCGACTCCATCGCGAGCACGCCGATGGACGCGGCAAAGTCGTAGGCAAGCTTGTTGCGCATGTTCGACATATCGGGCATGTTGGCAAGCAAGACCCAGTGTTTCGACTTCGACGAGCCTAGTCCGAACGGCGAAGCCTTCTTGTCGAGCTTGAGCTTGTAGGGTTTCTTCCCGTATCCCGCCGACGTATTGCCTCTGACATTGACCGTCGCTTTGCCGTTGTACTGCTCCTCGAACTCGTCGTTGCCCTGGATACGGAGCGTCCCATCGTGTTTTTCCTTTGCCGCGGAAGGGAACTCGCCGTCGTCCGTCGTTATGTAGCAGACCGGCAGTTTCGAAAAGTAGAATTCCCGCGTCAAAAGCGCCGCGCCCGCGTCCGACACGGAGAAGCGCAGCCAATGTCCATAGTCGTCAGCCGTCGGTGTGTATTCAGAGACGTTCGCGACGGGTTCGGAGGCGTATGTCCTGTTCCATCCAGCGCGCTGCCATGCGCAGGAAAATCCCTGATCCGAGAAAAACGTCGGAAGTTGCGGCGCAAGCGCCGTACCGGCTTTCGGCCGTGACACGTCGAGCGCAAATTTCTCGCCGCTCTCCTCGGACAGAGACTCGATCACCTCGCCCTCGCCCGGCCCGTCGAAAACCATATCAGGCGCAAGCGCGGCGGGCGACGCGCGGAACCAGCCCTGTCCGCCCGGTGTCCGCAACCGCACATAGTTTTCGCCGGACATTACGAGGTAGCTGACGAGCTTCTCGCCGTCCACCGTGCGAACGGCGAATTTGGCCTGCGTCCAGTCGTTAGTAGACGGCACGACGCCGTCAGCGAAGACCTCGTGCCACGCGCCGTTGCCCCAGACGAGAAAGCCGGCGTCGCCCGAATCGAGCGTCGCCGGGTTGAGCGCGGCGATTCCCTCCGGGTCGCCCGGCAGCCCCGATGACAACGTATCGGCCCTGAACCGGAACTCGACTTCGTAGACATCGCCTGTCGGAGAAGCGAGCGAGGCGTCCGCAGCAAAAGCCGCAGACGCCTTAAACACCAACGCCAGAATGATGAGGCGCCGCATGTGGAAATCCCCTTGTCTCAGCGGAAAATCACCAGAAAACCATTCTTTCTGTAGACGCACTTAAGCGTCACAGTTCCGTCGCCGTTGGCTTTCTTGACAAGCTTCCACTTGCCTTTCGTGTCGCCGGCGTTGACTTTGTTCAGCAGCGCGGTCATTGTCGCGCTCGTGCCAGTGATAGATGTGGCTGTCAGCAGCGTGAACTCGGTCGTCTTGTCGGTCTCGGCCGTGAGAGCAGGCTCGTCGACGTCGTTGACGGAGAGATCGACCGCGCCGAACACGCCTTCGCCAGAGAGCCTGACGCCAGAGGCGATGTTGACGGTGTAATTCTGCTCGCCGGAAATATTTTGATTCGCGATAAGGGTTCCGGCGTTGACAGTAAGAGTACTCCCTTCAACGACTGCAAAGCTGGAGCCAATAGTCAGCGGCGTATCGCCGTTCTTTACGAGGTCCACCTTGCTGGTAGTGAATTGTCCGTTCAAAATCGACTCGCTATCAGCTTTACCACCAAACGTGATGGTATACCTATCGTAGTGAGTCCCCATCCTAACCTGCGCCTTGTCGCTCAGAAGCTGGAACGCGCCCATCGTGACATGACGCTCGAAAGAAAAGAGGTTGGCGGCATTCTCCGGCATCCCGGAAACAAGTATTGTCGTGTTTTCGAAGTGATTGCAGTCGGCCGCCTTGTATGGAGACGTGATGCCATAGACACCGGTGCCGTAATCAATGGCAGATGGGAATTCCAGCACACCGGAGAAGTCACTAAAATCGCTCTCGTCGTTAATTCGCCAGCCTGCCGTGTGGTTGTCCTCAGTAATCAGCTTCAATGTTCCCCCACCGCTGACCTTTGCCTCTTTTGCGAGATTTTTGCCGCTGCCGTAGAACGAAAGGGTCGCTCCTGCACTTATAGAGATATCTCCGGCTACACTCGCAGAACCCTTGTAGGCATAGTAGAACTCGCCGTCTTCAACAGCAACCGGTCCGTAGAAGTTGTCGTGGAAATTTGTAAGCTTGAACATACCAGGGCCAGTCTTGACAAATCCGTTCGTCGTGTTGTTCATGGCGCGGTTGGTCTCGAAAATATCGCAATCGACCTGAACACGCGCAGGATTGCCGTTTGTCGTATAGAAGTTGTCAACGCGAATCGCTCCATCGGCATTGTAGTTCTCGCCAAGAACGAGTGTGCCGCCATTGAATAACACTTGAGCGTTTGAGGTGCTGGCCCGTGCAATGTATCCGTAGCCATCTAACTTCAACTTACCGCCCGTGAGGATGGTGGCACCAGAATACTGATTTGTTGAGGCAAGTGTCAACGTCCCTGCACCGACCTTCTCTAAAGTGATTTGGGCGAAGCCGCTGCCAAGGTTGCCAAAAAAGGCGCTATCAGTGTTCTTTGCGCCGACCTGAAGTTTTTTCGAGCCCGTAGGTAGCGTAATGCGGTGTGGCTCTGCCATTGGTTCTGTGATGTCAGATGCCGTCGAGAGCTCGCCGATCGAAACAGTCTCCGCGTCACCGGCAAGTCGCAAATCAAAATATGCACTTGGATTGCCGAACTGAAGACTCATGTTCGAAAGATTGCCGTCGCCCGACATAAACATGCGCGACGCGCCGTTTGGATACAGGATGAACGTGCCTTTGGAATCGGCAAAAGAACCACTCCAGTTGCTGTCGCTCTGACCATGAACGCGAAGCAGCAGCGCTGAATTTTCGGCAATCCTGACATCACCCGCGAAATCAGCACGTTTCTCGAGGTTTATCGCATTCGTTAGAACATTTCCAGACTCATTTGTGACAACGAGTGCAGACCACGGGAATATCCCGTTCGCATCATCATGTATGTAATTGATGCGCGAACCATTCATAAGTGTAAGCGGCCCCGTTCCGAAGTCCTCGACATTTTTGATCCGCGCCATATTGCCATTGTTGACAATACTTTCATTGGGCTGGTCATGGAAACCGATGAATGTCGTACCGCCGGTATGCGTGTTGTTCGCATTGTTCACAATCTGTTTTGTCTTGGTTGACTTCCCGTTGATCACCAGCTTGACGTTGCCAGAGAATGTAACGTTTTTAAAAGGGCTGTCACCAAAGCGACTGTTCGTAAACGTTGCCGCAGAAAGCGATTCGTCGCTATTGGTAATCTTAGATCCTTCGGCAAAAGTACTCCCTGAGCAGGAAAGATTCCATCCGTTTAAATCGAGCGTAATCGCACCTGACTGAAAAGTAAGATCGCCAACTTCAATGTTCTGCGTCAACTTGCCGTCGGGGAACTCCAGCACGCTGCCGCTGTCTGGCGTGTATGTCGCCCCCGTCGAAGTTATAATAAGGCTTGATGCCCACGCGGCCGTAGCCGCGAAGAATGCCGTTGTTGCGCCGATTACGATTTTTAGCTTCATTGTTGCCTTCCTTTCCCGATGGTGGTGATATTATACCATACAGTCGGACGGGAAAACCATTCCCCGAAAAAGGGGATAGTCACCTTCTTTCCCAGACGGGCGCAGCTGCGCCACGGGCGCCTTTGCGATGGATATAGACGCCAAGACCGTCGCCGCAGGCCGCGGCCATCGCGGCCATCGCGTCGTTAATGCCGTGCCATGCGTCGTAGCGCGACATCGCGGGGCTGCATTCGCGCGAGATTACTACAAGCCTGCCATCTGCAAAGGCCAACGTATCCTCGACATGCGGCCTGTAGACCATCTTCAGCGGGTCTGGCGATGCCTTGATGCAGGGAAGCCTCTCCGCCTGAAGCGCGTTGTAAACCGCAATCTCGCCAGGCGATATAAACGTGCTCGCGATTACCCAGCCCTCTTTAGCCGCCTTCACAAGCCGCGCGACAATCGCCGGGTGGTCGCTCGCCCGTGTGGTGCGCGAGACGCTGACTGCGGCGATTCTGCGATCCTGCGACAGCAGATCGACGTTGCCAGCCGCGCTCCACCATTCATCATCTGGGAAGCGCGGCGAAATCAGCGGCTCGACAACCTTCAGCGGCGCATCGGGGCCATGCATAAGCGACCACTTCAGCGGATTGTAGCCGATATAGGCGTCAACTTTCTCGTTGATGAAGCGCGACACGCAAATATGATCGTGGTAGTTTGCCTCCCACTCGACTTCGACGCCGATTTCAGCGGCATGCTTCCGAGACCAGCGCTTGACGTTGTTCACAAACTGGCCTACATGTCTCAGCGGCTCTTCGCCGGAGTCTGGCATCAGCAAGAGCCTCAGGTGAATATGATCGGGCATTACTACATAAGACGCCGCCCAAACGCGCCTGCCAAGCCTCGAGTTTTCAAACAGAATCGCCTCCAAGGCGGCCTTGCCCGCTGGCGTCAAGACGACCTTATCGCCCTCAATCCGGCCAAAAAGCGGCAGTCGATTCTTCAAGGCAAACGTCACAAAGATCGAAGCGCCTCTGTTGTAGTCGTAGCCGTGAAACCGCCGGTAGTGCTTGATTTGCGCAGCTTTGGGCCGCTGCGTCATGTTGTTACTTTTCAATCCCCCCCCCCCTTCCACAACTTGATGAGTATGGCCCGCGGCCATACTCACCTCAGCTACGCGCGCAGCAACCCCAGCTCGTAGGCGCGGCTTACGGCGCCTGCGGAATTCGTGGCATCGAGCTTGATCATTAGATTTTTCGTATGCGTTCTCACCGTCTCGAAGCCTATACCGAGGATAATCGCAATTTCCTCGCGCGTCTTGCCCATAGCCATGTAGCGAAGTATCTCCGCCTCGCGCGAGGAAAGGATCGTCTTCGGTTGCACATACCCCTCCTCGACAAACGCCGCGGGATCGGCGGCGACGCGACGAATCGCGGCCGAGAGGACACCCCTCTTCGAGCTCTTCGGCATGTAGCCCGCCGCACCGTTGGCCTTCGCCTCGTCGACCTCGGATTTCAGCGGCATCCCCGCAAGCAGAATCACCCTGGCCAAAGGATACTGCTTTCTCATCCGCGCGAGAAGTTCCAGCCCCGTCATGCCGCCGGGCATGTGGACGTCGGTGACTACGACGTCCGGCTGCCCCTTCTTCCCGCAGAGCGCAAGCGCCTCCTCGGCAGAGGCCACGGCCCCGTGTATCGCAAAGTCCTTTTCGCTGGCCAGGAGCACTTCAAGCCCGTCGCGTACGATTGGATGGTCGTCTACTATCAGAATGCTTATCATAACAAGTTGAAAGGTTGAAGGGTTGAAAAGTTCGAAGGTTTACACACGGTGGTTGGCCTGCGGACTGTATGGCAGCCTTACGACGACGATTGTCCCCGCGCCAATCTCGCTTGTGACCTTCATTGTGCCGCCGTGGCGCTCCGCGCGCTCGCGCATGCTGCGCAGCCCGAGATGCCCCGCTCCTTCCACCATCGCCGGGTCGAACCCACAGCCGTTGTCGCGCACTAATATGACAAGCCCATCGCGCCTGAAGTAAAACACGACCTTGACGTCCGTCGCCCCGCCGTGTCTGAGCGCGTTGCCGACAGCCTCCTGGAGGCCCATCAGTATCTCGCCCGTGAGAGCGCGCGAAACGTGCCGCTCCACGCCGCGGAACACAAAGCGCACCACGCCCTGCCAATGGGCAAGGCGACCTGCCGCGTATTTCACGAGTCCGGAGAGGTTCTGCGGCCCCTCGCTCTCTTCCGTCATCGACCAGAGCGCGGCCCTTAAACCGGTCTGAGTGTGATAGAGCGAATCGCTAACCTTCTCAAGCTGCGCCTTGGCGTCCGCCGCGCCTTCCGGCAGCAGATTCATCGCCGCTTCAAGCCGGAACATCGAACCGGCAAGAAGTTGCTGGAAGCCGTCGTGCAGATCGCGCGAGAGTCTGAGCCGCTCGCGCTGGACCGCCTCAGCTTTCGCGGCTTCGCGCGACTTCACCCAGAAAACGAGCACGGCGGCGGCGAAAAGGATCGCGCCGATGAGCATCCAGAATCTCGCGGGAGTCCAGAAAGGCGCGGAAGATACGACAACGAGGTCCGCGTCTTTCGCGGCGAGTATGGACGGAGTGTCGATGCCGATCCATTCGCGCGTATCCGGATCCTGGACGCTGCCGTAGACATACACGCCGGTGACGCGCACCCGCGCGCCTATCTTGAGGTTTTCCGGCGTCCGCCGCTCGTACTTGTACGGCACTACGGCCTGCACATATCCGGCATCGTCGCCCAAAGCCAGCTGCATGAACGTCTGGCGGCGGTTTACGTCGCGCAGCACGCCTTGCGCGGTGACGATGCGCCCGTAGCGGTTTACGGCGTTGGTGTCGGCGATCGGATCGACAAGAAGTTCGTCGACATCGACCGGCTCGGGTGCGGGAAGCCGCGACTTGTCGTGCCCCAGCAGTCGCACGACATCCGCCTTGAAGCGCGGAGTCACGATGCCCTTGATGTGGTGGCCTCCCGCTGACACGATGTCGCCTATCGACACGAGCGGGTCGTTTACGTCCCTCTGCACGCGCCATACGGCGCCTGAAGCGGTCTCGATAAAGAAATAGTGGTCAGGCGGACGGTAGAACGTGACGACGCCTTCGACATCCGCTCCGGAAGCGGATGCCGCGACGACGGCAAAAAACGGTGCGAGCAGTGCGGTTTTCCACATGCCCCCTATTCTACCAAATCAGCGCGCAACTGTCAAACCGACCCAAACCGGCGCGGCCGTCTTGACCTTGCCGCCGTCAGCGCCCCACTGGTAAGCGCAGATTGTTATGTCGCAGCTATTCGCGCCCGCAGGCCAGTCGCGCAGACGAAGGACTCCGTCGTCGCCCGCGACCGCCGGCCCCTCTCGGACGAAGTACCTCACCGGCAGGCCGCTCGTCGATTTGGCGTCCAGCTTCAAGGGGAAATCCGCAACTCTGGCGCTCTCCGGCGCCTTCCACACTATGGCGTTCTCCGCGCCGTGCGTGTTCACCGGAAAGCGCAGTATCGCCTGCTGCACGCTGCGCCGCCAGTGCGCGTCGCCCGGATAAACAGCAGCGAGGACAACCTCGCGCGCGCGGTATCCGTCGAAGCCGTGCCGGTTGAAGCGGATGTCGAAAGCATCCAGTCCCGTCTTCACCGCCGGACCTTGCACAACCTTGACGTCGATCGCCTCGCGCGGCATTTCCGGAACATCGTTCGGCTCTCCCGCCTTCTTGCCTGTCCATCGCTCGGGGCGTCCCGGAGGGACCTCGCCGTCGAAGCAGGCGGCCGCCCTGAACCCTTCGCCGCAAGGCTGAAACGGCACCGTGATCTGAAGGTGGCTCTTCGGATCCTGCTTCACCGTCCCGCCGTCGCGCCCTTTGAAGCCGAGCACCGTGAACTTTCCGCCGAAGCGCGGAATCGAAGGGACTGTTCCGCCGGCGATGAAGCGCGCGATCGCAAGCGGCAGCGCATCGGTCATATCGAAATGTCCGCTTTCCCAGTCCGCCACAGGATAGAGCTTCACATCCGGATGCGACTTGAGAAAGCCCTTGTCCTTCTCCATGCGCTCCGAAAACCATTCGTAGTCGCCGCCGACGAGCAGCATCGGCACTCCCTCGGTCTTCTTCCAGAACGCATCGTCGAACTGCGGCTTGAAGTGCGGCCAGCTTCCCTTGAGCGAGACGGCGCATTTCACGCGCTGCGGCATCGCGGCAGTGCAGAGATACGGCCAGTCGGCCCAGGCGGAGTGTCCGAGCGGCACGATCTTCGCGTCTTTCGCGAGCTCATCATGTCCGCTCGCCTTCGCGAGCTTTGCGAGAAGCGCGTCGAGCGCGGGGACCTCCGCTTCCGTGAACTTCTCGTTGAAGCCCAAGAGGCCGGGCGTGATGAAGACAATACCAATATCTGCGGCGGCGAGCGTGCGGCGGAAGTCGGCGTCTGAAAAGAGCGGCTCCTCGAGCATGTTGTCGTTGCCGACGACTACAGCGCTCACGCGCTTCGTCTCCGGCGGAATCCAGAGATACGCGCGCGCGGGCTTCTTCGTCTCCTTGTGGACGAATCCATCGACTTCCACGCCCCACTGATATACGCCCCATATCGAATTGGGCCCGCCGCGCAGCGTGAGATCGCCGCAGTCGTCCGCAATCCATTCGTCGCGCCACGGAATCTCAGGAAGACCGTCGCCGTGCCATGTTATCGGAAGCCACACATAGCGCCCGTCGATCGCGTCATCCGGACGCCAGATGTCAAAGCACGCAACGTCGCGCCCTGTCTTTTCGTCATGGAAGATAAATGTGGACTGTCCGCCCCACGTCTTGTCCGCTCCGAGCATGTTCGCTCCGTTGACGCCTGTGCAGGGATTGCCCATCCACTCCCAAGGACCCGCGAGCGACTTCGCGCGGTACATGCGCGCGGCGTTCGGCTTCCATCCCGTGCAGCTCGAGCCGAGAAGCCAGTACCATCCGCCGTGCTTCACGACCGCAGGTGCCTCGGTCCAGTCCTTCTCCGCGCCGCGGTACCAGCGTCCGGTGTAGTCCAGGCAATCGCCGGTCAGTTCGGCGAAATGGAGCGTGGAGTTGGACTCAGATGCGAAAATATGCCAGACCGACCCGTCGTCGTCCGCGAAGAGCGTCATGTCACGGCACATCTGCCCCTGCCCGACGCGTCCGGAATAGAGATTGGATTCCCGGCCTTTGCCGCTCGGTCCGTTGGATACGGGTCCGACCGCCTTCGACGCGGCGACCGCGGTATCCGAACGTTCGGCGTCCGTCGCGCCGACCGGCCATTGTCCGGCGTTTGGCCACGCGGACTTCACGAACGCGAACGGGCCGGCGGGCTGTTCGGCGACGGCGAAGCCGACGCGCGCGTCGTTGTATCCGCGGCCCTTCCGCTCCAGATGGAAAAGCATGACGTACTTTCCCGTCGCCGGAGCCTTCACAACCTTAGGACGCTCGAGGATGCAGCCATTTTCGATGTCGTGCCCTTCCGCGTCCGACACCTTCAGTGCAATCCCCTCGTTCTTCCACGTCACGAGATCCTTCGACGAATAGCACCCGACGCCAACCTGCGCGCGGTTGCCGGCCTTTCCCTCGACTTTGTGCTCGCCGTACCAGTACCAGACGTCTCCGTCCTTCAGAAGCCCGCCGCCGTGCGCATTGATGTGCACGCCGTCTGTGTCTTTCCAGACTCCGCCGTTCGGCAGCGCGACAGCGGACGCTGCTGCGAGCGCGGCGACAATTGCAATCTCTGTTTTCATGCCATAGATTATATCACATCGCGACGCGGCGCTCCATTCCCCCTCTTGTGGGATGTCCCGCGCGTACTTCGAAAGAGCCGGAAACACCGCCGACGGGGCTCTTGCCTGGAATATCGCCGTTTGAAAATCCGGCGGCCTACACCGTCGGCGGCCAGAGCACCGATCCGTCCAGCTGCCTGTCGCCATCCTCTATGTCTTCGCCGCCGGCGGCGATCAGCCTGCACCATTTTCGGGCCGTCTCTACGAACGGCAGCACCAACTTCGCGCCGTCCCCGCGCTGGAGCGCCACAATGCCGACATACCTCTCCAGCTTCGCGCGGCCGTCCTCCACGGAAAGCGTCGCCCCGCCGGTGGCTTCGAACATGTGGTTGGCCTCCAGCATCCGGAGCATGAGCTTTTCGGCGTTCTTCTCCGGCATATCGCCGAGGTCGGCGCACAGCATCGCGGACATGCCGTCTTCCATCGCGGAAATCGAGACATCGATACGTTCTCCGCCGTCCGAAGACATCGCGACGAACCCGGCCGTTCCGTCTTCAGCGACAAGATCCATGCCGATATCTCTTCCCAGCACGGCTATCGCATCTTCAAATGCCATGCGGCTACACCCTCATGAAATTGTCCAGACCAAGCGCCTCGGACGCTTCCGCGGAATCGCCTGAAAGTCGCGCGCCCTCTATGCGGGCACGGACGTCTACAAGAGCCGTTGCGAAGTCTTCGATGATAGCCACGAACCTGTCCGGGTCGAGGCCTTCCAGAAACGCATAGCGCGCAAGCTCGAACCGCTTCGTCTCGGGATCGACGGACAAAGTCGAACCCTTCGTGTCGCGAAAGCCCCGGTTCGCCTTGAGCGCCTCCAGAAGCGCCGCGCTGGCATCCGGCGGCACGTCCGCAACTGCCGCGTTCAGCAGGACGAGACCGCGCGGATCGTCCTTGCAGTCCATTATCACTATCTCACCGATGTCGGACGCAAGCACGCAAATGCCGTCGGCATCGGGGGTGAATCCCTCGATGCCGATCATGGCTCCAGTTTCCTCTACCAGTTCTTCGTATGTCATACTTTCTTCTCCTTGTCCTTTTAATTCTTCTTAATGCCTGCCATTACTTCCTTTTCGACGGCGCGGAAGAATGGCGCGTAAGGGTCCTTGCTCTTCGGGTCGGACAGGGACGCGACGAAACTCTCCGCGACCGCGCGGAACGTAGTCTCGAGCTTGTCCGCGCCGGGGAAGCGGAAGTGGACCTCGTTCGGATCCGTGTTCTTCATCGCCTCCGACTTCATTTTCAGCTTCTGCTCTTCGATGCTTTCCCTTATGAGCCCCTTGAGGTGCGCGAACAGCATGGAGACCGAGATCTCGTGCTTCTTCTCCAGTTTACCAGGCACTCTGCCTTCCTCGGTGATATCGACGCCTCTGAAGTGCTCCTGCAGGGCGTCGAAGAGGTACTGATCGATGGCCTTGTCGCCGGAAACGACGTCGAGATCTATGTTCACCATCATTTCGACGCGGGAAAGCGCGCACTGGTGGTACTGGTCGAGGATTTTGCCCGAGTCGGACACCTGGCGGTTGAACTCCTCGACGATGAGGTCGTTCCAGCGGTGCATGTCCTCGAGGGACACCACCTTGTCCTCGAATGCCAGCTCGGCGCGCCTCGTGGCCTCCGCAAGGTGGACCTGCAGGCCGATGAGGTTCAGGTGCACGACCTGCCTGAGTTCGTCGGCGCTTTCATGCGGGAACTCGTAGGCGGCGGCGTACTTCTTTTCGGACATGATCGCTTTCAGGCGCGCCTGGACGAGATCGTTGGACATCAAGCCGAATATCGCCTCTCGCCCGAGTTTGTTGAGGTACGTCGTGAACTCCTGGATGTAGTCCGCCGAAAGCACCGACCCGGTGATTTCACCCTTCTCGGCGATCTTCTGCTGGAGGTCGGCGATGTGTTTGCGGAAGTGCGCAACGGCGGCCTCCTTCAGCGTCCCGTTGAAATCGACGCCGGAGACCTGGATGTCGGGCAGGTTGTACATTTCGAGCCACGCCTCGAATATCTTGACTGCGGGCGCGACATGCTTGTCGTTGAACCTGGACTCCTTCACGCTGACCCGGTATCCGAACGCAGTGTCGCGGAGGAAGTCATTGAACTTTTTGATGCTTTCGTCGGCCTCCTTCACCGCCGCGCTTGTGGTGTCCGTGTCGTACACGACCTTCGTCATGGCGGCTTGCCGCGCGGCGGAGAGGATATTCTTCCCTTCATCGGTCGCGAACATGGAGGCAACGGCATCCTTGAGAGACTTGGCCGTGTCGCCATGGTATTTCAGGCTGCTGAAGCCGATGGCGCGAAGCGCGGAGGTGAGCCCATCGTCGGTCGCGGGGTTCATTGCGTTTAGACTTCTGACGATTTCGGAGACGTACAGGAACGCCTGGTTTTCCGCGATTATAACAGCGTTCTTGTTTTTTACGTAGGAGTCTGGATTCTCCTGTATCTTCGCATCCATCTTCTGGCGGAGAACCGGCATGAGCTTCTCGTTGAAGTAGCGGATGTCGTCGTCGTCAGCACCTGCTTCCCTGAGCCTGGCCTCCATTTCCTTCGCCTTGTTGTTGAAGGCCGGCATGTACGTCTCGTAGGCTTCGGTGATTTTCTTGCTGTACTCCATGAACTCGGAAAACTTCATGTCGACCTTGTCGTTCACCATCTTCTTGAGCATGCCGTCGAACGCGAGTGCAAAGCCCTTGATCTTGGGCGGCTCCTTCTGGCGGCTGATGTCGTCGAGTATCTGGTTCATCTTGTCGGTCGCCACTTCGCTGCCGCTCCTCGTGTCGGTGCGCAACGCGTCGTCGTACTTCTCGATGATCGGCTTGGCGTCTTTTACGAAGGCCTCGCGGAACTTCCCGTGGCTTTCGACGTGCTTGTCGACGATGTTCTGGATCATCGCGTTGACGCGCTTGAGGAACTCCGCCTTGCCGCCCGTCGCATACGAGAGGGCGTACTTCTCCGCGAACGCGAGAGCCTCCTTCACGGCGGCGCCGATGATGTTCGAGAGTTCGTTCTTCTGCAGCGAGGCGGCGTACTTCTGCACCTTCGAGCCATCCCCGAGGACGCGGGCCGTCTGGTCGGCGGCAAGATCCGCCGCGAGGGTGCTCTTGCCGTCGGGTCCGGTGGGGGCATGTATCCAGCTCTTGACCGCATCCGTGCGCTCGTCGGCGACGCTTTCGTAGATGCGCGCGATGTTCTTCTCCGTGTACAGCTCATCCTTCCCCGCCATGTCGAAGAACGACATGGCGATGTTGTCTGCGTCCACGTTCTTCTTCGTGTACGTCTCGGGATGCGTGATGAACCGCCGCTTGATCTCGTCGGTGGCTCCCTTGAGCGAGAGGATTACGCCGTCCGCGATGCTCTTGCGCATCGCATTGAGCTCGTCCTTGCCGAGCGCGTTCTTGTAGTCGTCCTCCACGTTCCTTGTATGAAGGAGGGTGTCGACGCCCGGCTCGATGTACTTGCGCATGGCGACGTCCAGCTTCGTGCAGAGCTTGTTGACGGTGTTGACAAGGTCCTTCGCGGCTGAGACGAACGAGCTCTGCACGCTGTCGTTGAGCTTTTCGCCGATCTTGTTGTGCCCGAGATTCGTGTCCTCCATCTTTTTCTCGAGCACCTTGTAGTAGAGCTTGTTTAGCGCGATGTTGAGGTCCGCGTCGTCAAGGTCCTTCGTTAGCGTGACGCCGGCCTGCGCCAAGGCCTGGCGGCAGGCGTCGACATGCGACTTGACGTCGAGGAGCATTCTCCTCTCCGCCCCGCCATACGCGTTCGCGAGCACGATTGTGCTGATGCGCTGGCGCATCTCGCCGGTGACTGCGTCCCTTTCCTCTCCGAAGAGTTCCTCGAGCCGCTTCGCGCCCGCCGCGATCGTGTCGGCGTCCGTATCCTTCGCGGGGAGCGGAGCCTCCGCATAGAAGCGCTCCACCGCGCGCTTCAGCGCGCCTTCGACCCTGGACTTGTGGTCGAGGAGGAGGTTGCTGTATTCAGCCTGGGTGATGTTGCCCTTCTTGAGGAGGCGGTCAAGCTGCGACCTGAAGCCCTGGAGGGTCTTGCCGACAAGCGCGACCTCGCTTTCCTCGAAGAATTTCCTGTACGCCTGCACCGCCAGCCTCAGCTGCTTCTTGACAGCCGGGCGCGACGCTTCGTCGATGTTCACCCGCTCCTCGCCGTTCGACGCGATGGCGTTCTTGATCTTCCCGTTGAGGATGTTGGGGATTGTGTGCTTGAGGAGGTTGTCGAGCATCGGCATTCCGCCGCGGAACTCGTTGGCGAGCTCGATCGCCTCGTCGGACATGTCCTTCAGGAAGCTCTGCACGTTGCCGCCGGCCCTGAGTTTTACGTCCTTAAGCTCCGCCGGATTGTTGAGCGCCCAGCGCTCGCCGTAGTTGAGCTGTCCCGCGACGACGAGCTGGTTGACGTGCGCCTTCGCCTTGTCCATGAAGTCCGCTTCCTGGCGCGGAAGGTCCTGCGCCGCCTTGGCATAGTTCTCGAGAAGGAACTTCGTGGCGTATTTCTCAAGCTCCGCCTCCTTGATGTACGTCTCGGTGAGCTGCGCGACATCCTTCCCGAGCTCGTTGCCTCCGCCCTTGGGAAAGTTGACGTTTAGCACGAACTTCTCGCGGGCATGGGCGAACACCATCAGCTTCTTCTGCGTCGCCCTCTGCCCTTCGACCAGCTGCTGGAGCGACGCGAACACGTTCTTCCCGCCGTCACCCTGCGGCACCTCAGCTTTCTTGTCGACCACCTCGTTCGCGCCTTCTATGAAGCGCCTGGCCGTGTCGACGATCTTTTCGATGGAGAGCTCGCCCTCAAGTATCTCCTCGATGCTCGCGGGGTTGTTCGGGTCCGCGTAGTCGCGGACGTTCTCCGCCGCCTGGCGGACCATCACCGGCAGCACCTTTTCGAGGAAGAGCTCGAGCGTGGTGCCGGCCGTGCCGAATCCGATGTCTTTCTGGACGACCCTTTCCTTGTCCAGGACGAACTTGAGCGAGTCGCGTATCTTCGCCACGTCGTCTGCGGGGATGCCTGCGCCGAAGTTGTCGGGGTTGGCCGCGACCGCACGTGCGACGTTCTTGCACGCCTTCTCGGCGCCGATGCGGTTCTTCGCGGCCGCGACGAGGTTGTCGAGCTGGATGAGGTAGACGCGGAAGCCGGTCTCGCTCATCTTCATCCGCTTCGTCGGATCGGGGTTGTTTTTGTTCGCCTCGTCCGTCTCGAAGTAGAGGGCCATGTTCGGATCGATGCCGTACATCAGGGGCTTCAGGTACTTGTCGATGAAGTCATCCTTGCTGCCGGTGAAGCCGCAGCGGTCCATCGCGCTCGCGTAGAAGTTCTCCACTATTCTCATGCGGCCCGTGCCGTTGTTGAACTCGGCGTCGAACTTCTCGAATATCCTCTTGATTTCGCGGCGGCTGAGCGCCTTCCCCGTGTCTATGTTGCCGTTCTTATCCTTCGGGCGCAATATCAAGTCCCTGATGTCGTCGCCCGCCTTGCCGAGGAAGCGCAGGTCGCCCTCGATGGCCGCGAGGAACTTCTCGCGGACGGACCTGTTGTGCGCCGCGCTGGTGTTCGAGCGCCAGGAAAGCGGCACGTCGATCTTGTTGTTGAACTTCTCGATCTTCAGCTTGCCGGCGGAGTCTTTAGTGAAACGCACGTAGCCCTTGTTGGTCCCGGACTCGTAGTTGACCATCTTGCGGTAGTCGTCAACCTTGTAGACATCACTGTTGGCATTAAGCTGCGCTGCTGTTATGGTCTTTGACATTTTAGTAGTTCCTTTTACTTAATGAAAGATTTGCCTTTTCGATCCTGTCTACACGCAACACGGTGAAAAGTTACACTCTCTAGGCAATATCCTATCAAAAAAATGGCGAAAATTCAAATTGGACGGCGCTATTTGGTTGCGATATGTTGATATTTCCCCTACTGCTTGTACTCGGGGTTGAACCAGAAGTTCTCGCGCTTGCGCTTGATGGTATCGAGGCGTTCGGCTTCCTTCTTCGGGTTGATAAGGATGAAGTTCTTGAGATCCTCCTTGTATAGCGGCTGGTTGTCAGATGCTGCGAATGTCTTTTGCGATTTCCTGGTTGGACGCCATTTCGATGCTCGGCACGATCAAGCCGACAAGTTCGCGCCCGTCAGCCGCCTTGACTTCAACTGCGATTTTTATGTTTAATCATCTGGAAGCCTTGCCGAATTACGCAGATATTCACTCACAGCAACTCGCGTGCGAGGCGCAGGCAGTTCGCGGGCGTAAAGCCAAACTCATCCGCCAGCCGCGCGTAGGGACCCGACGCGCCGAAATGCTCGAGCGACAGATACCGCGTCGTCGAGGCAGAGGTGCACTTCCGAGCCGGTGGCGACGAAGAGGATGGAGCAGTCGTGGAGATGCGGCGCGCGCGTCAGGAGCTTCCACGGGCCCTCGGGACGGTCCGCGGTGTAGACAAATCCGCCCGAGCCGTTGGCGATGAACCAGGCGTAGAACTTTCCTCCATGATGCACGAGCGAGGTCGCCCACTGGCCTCCGCCGTACGCGGACTTTCCGTCCTCCAGCGAATACTGCGGACCGAAGTCGAACCTGTCGAAGACGTACGACACCGTCTCCCAGTGAACCATGTCCTTCGAGCGCATCACGGGCGCGCCGGGGACGAAATGCATCGTCGTCACCAGATAGACATAGTCGCCCGCCCGGCACATCGTCGGGTCGGGACAGTCGGCGTAGATGACCGGATTGCGGCACGCGGCCCGTTCGCCCGCACCTGCGGCAAACACCGTCATCGCCGCCGCAAGAACCGGCGCGAGCGAAAGTAGCATCCCTGTTTTCATGGCACGGCAACTCCTGTAGGCGGTCTGGGCGTGCGCCAACGCCCCTTGATGTGGTTACGGCAGCGGCTTGACCTTGAGCGAACGCAGCCAGGTGCGCCCGCTCGGAAACAGCCGCTTTGCAGTCCCACACAGATTTTAGCCGTGTAGAACGTGTA
>DGHT01000017.1:0-3075 GCA_002392765.1 Verrucomicrobia bacterium UBA3841
GTGTCCGCGTCGCTTCCGGGATTGCAGGTCAGCGCGTCACGCTTCAAGCGCAAATCGACGACTGCCGCAGCCGACCGCCTACGGTTTCGGCGTTTGTCGTGGAGCCGCTCGCGGTGAAGCTGACGGTGTGGATAGTCGGCAACGGCTTTGGAACATATTATGCGACGGACGCGGCATCCGTCAGCAATCTTGTAGAAGGCGTGAATAAAATCTACGAGCAGATAGGTGTGTCATTCTATGTAGATTCAATATGCTATACGAATAAAAAAGAATGGCTGGATCTATGTAATGAACGAACTGGTAAATGTGATAATCAAAAAAGAAGAGATTTGGTCAATATTTCACAAAACACAGGAGGCTTGGAAATCTATTTTGTTGACATTATAGCCGATAGAGTGCTGGCAAATCACGATGTTTTTGGAATCGTTATCTCCAAGAACACTACTGCATTGACTTTAGCTCATGAAATCGGACATGCCTTCGGATGCGCGGATATCTATCCTCATATGAAACATCGACCGGAGGTAGATATTCCAGATTCTGTCTTGTCCGAATCGCGTGCTCCATTAGATTGGAACAACGGAACAGGCTACCGCTACTATAAGGCGACAAACGATCAAGGACAATTGATAGAACGTCTATTGATGTGCGGCAACGGCAAGCAAGGTCGACGCGATATTTCATCCGGTTCCATATATGGCTTCACTGAAGATGGCGATGACGGTCTCGTGGATGTCGGCTTTTTCAGGAGCGGCGTCCGCAGAGGAATCATACTGCACAGATAAAATCAGAAAGGCAATGCGATATGAAGACAATGATTACGGCTGCAGCGGCGGTGGCATGTCTGGCGGCATTCTGCGATGAACGTGAGGATAGACTGCGCGATCTAACCAATATCTGCGCATTCATACCAAGCGACAATCTTGATGCGGCCGTGCCAGAGCCGACCCCCGACGAGATAATCGTCAAATACCATGTCACCACAAACACCGTTATCGAGGATTTAAAGGAGATTGTCAGGCGCAGCGACATCACGGAAACGGATTTTTATGCGAAGGTTCCAAGACAAAGCGCGGTATCCTTTATCGGTCAATACGGCGGCACAAACGACCTGCCGTATCTGCACACGATAATGACAAACAGTTCAGACTATGCTCAGCATGCAGCGATTGGGGCATGTATTTCGATCCTGCACGAATCCTCAATGCTGATGGATTTGGCGCGTGAAATAGTGACGAACAGCAGCGTTTATTCTGGTGGACTAAGAGGCTGGACGTACTCAATTTTAATAGGAATGTGTTCACAAGGGGAAAGTGATTCGTATATTGACAATCCAGCGCAACATGCAAGAATTGCAGCATTCTTTCTTGAAAGAGCTGCTGTCGAGGAAGATGACATTCTTTTCATCGACAGGTGTGCTTGTCGCCTCAATCCCTGGTATCGCCACAGCCAGCAGCGGCGCGACAACCTCGCCGCGTTGCGTCCGCCAGACCTAACGGGCAGACCTGCGGAATTGTACGATGCGGCACAGGCGGACGCCGCGCAGGACGATTGAGCTGGTGCCTGGCGAACAGGTTCCTGTTTCCGCTTGCGATGGTTTCCGCGAGAGCATTCCTCGCGGCGGCGTTCAGACAAGATCGGACATCACCGAATCGCACACTTCCATCCCGCGTTCCGTGAGCGTGTACACGGTCCCCTTCCTCGAAACCAGCCCTTCGGCTTCCGCCCTGTCCAGCGCGGCCATCCATCCGGGACGCCCGCGCGCGTCGATTCCTTCGGACGTTCTCAGGCGGAATATCGCCCTTTCGGTTCCGTCCCGCGCCGGATCCACCGTTTCCGCGGCCGGCGGACGCAACCCCGGAACGCCCGGATCCAGCGGCCACCAGTTCTCCGTCCGCAGCAGTCCCATTCTCCCGTGCGCGCCCTCGCCGATGCCGGTATAATCCTCGCCGCGCCACACAGCCATGTTGTGTCTGCATTCATACCCGGGCTTCGCATAGTTGGATATTTCGTAGCGGACGAAACCGAGCGAACGCAGAAAACGCGAACAGGCGGCGATCCGGTCCATCGTCTCGGCGTCCCCGGGAATCCGGACCTCGCCCCGCGCGGCTTTTTTCCCGAGTACGGAATTCTCCTCCACCATCAGCGAATACACCGAAACGTGGCGAAGGTCCCATCCTTCGATGCGCCTCGAGCACGGATCCGTCTCTTCCGGCGCGCCGGGATATCCGGCGATAAGATCGATGCCGACGTTGTCGAACGCGGAACGCGCCTCGAGCACGGCCCTCTCCGCCTGCGAAAACGAATATCCGCGTCCCATTGCGGAAAGGACGCCGTCGTCGAACGACTGCACGCCAATGCTGATCCTGTTGACACCGCCCTGCCGCAAATCCGACAGACGTTCTTTTGTCACGTCGAGAGGATGGAGTTCCACGGTAAACTCCGCGTCCGGCGCAAGACGGGGGCGGACGGCGTCGAAAACGCCGTCCAGCCTGCACATGCCGGGAGAACCTCCGCCGAAATAGACGGTGGAGAAACGCGCGCGCGGATCGAGCGCGCGGATCGAACGGGCGACGGCGCCGCAGTAGCGCGACATTTCCTCCTGTCCGCGTCCTGCCCTGGAATGGAGCGCGCAGTACGCGCATTTCCGCCTGCAGAACGGGAAATGCACGTAGAGGTTTTTCACCTCTTCGCCCATTCCGCGAGAGCGTCTGTGCGGTCGAGCCGTTCCCACGGGAAGATGTCGCGTCCGAAATGTCCGTACGAGGCGGTATCCTCGTACTTCCATCCCGAGGGCGAACGCAGACCGAGCGTGTCGATTATGCTCTTCGGGCGGAAATCGAATATCCCGCCTTCGCGCAGCATCTTCTCAAGCGCGCGGTCGTCGACGCCCTCCCGCGCCGTGCCGTACGTATCGACGCAGAAGCTTACGGGCGTGTCGACGCCGATGGCGTACGCAACCTGGATCTGGCAGCGTTTTGCAAGATTCGCCGCGACGATGTTCTTCGCGGCGTATCTGGCGAAATAGGCGGCGGATCTGTCCACTTTCGTCGGATCCTTGCCGGAGAACGCGCC
>DGHT01000017.1:3115-30527 GCA_002392765.1 Verrucomicrobia bacterium UBA3841
CGGAGAACGCGCCGCCGCCGTGGGCTGCCATGCCGCCGTACGTGTCGACAATAATCTTGCGGCCCGTGAGTCCAGAATCGCCGCACGGTCCGCCAGTCACGAAAGCGCCGGTCGGGTTCACGTAGCATTTGGCGTCCGGGACGAGCAGTCCGGTCCCGGCGAGAAATTCGCGCGCAATGCGCTCTATCTGCGCATAGCAGCCGGCGTTCGCGCCGTCCGCCGTAGTCTGGTGGGAGACTACGATCGTATCGATCGCGGCGGGCTTTCCTTCTTCGTATACGACGGAAAGCTGGCATTTCGAGTCGGGCCGCAGCCACGGCAGCGCGCCGGAATGCCGCAGATCGGCGAAATGCTTCAGCAAGGCGTGCGAATAGACGATCGGGGCGGGCATGAACGACGGGGTTTCGTCCGTCGCGTAGCCGAACATCATTCCCTGGTCTCCGGCGCCTATGGTCTGGCCGTCCTTTTGCACCACGCCCATGGCGATATCTGCGGACTGGCTGTGGAGCGCGGAAACGTACTTGAACGTCTTGCAGTCGAAATCCTCGTCGGCTCTGTCGTAGCCTATGCGCGCGGCGACGCGTCTGGCGATCGCCTGGGTGTCGATCCCCTCAAACCCGTCGCAGGCTATTTCGCCAAGGTTCACGACTAGATTCGGCCCTACCGCCGTTTCGCACGCAACGCGCGCTGCGGGATCCTTCTCCAGGCACGCGTCGAGTATTGCATCGGATATCTGGTCTGCCACCTTGTCGGGATGCCCTTCCGAAACGGACTCCGACGTAAAAATGTGGCTCGTCTTTTCTTTTGCCATTTTATTTCATTCCCTGTAGACTAATTTTTTCACGTCTCACCGGCGGACCAACCCGGTCCGCAGGTCACAGACTGAAATGATTGCCGATTATTATATCATAAATCCGCCGCCGACTTCAATGATATTTACTTTTCCCCTTCTTTTTGATATAATTTTCATAATTGTACGCATAATACCATTATATGGCTGACACATTGCAAATAGCCGTTTTCGACGGCGAAACGCTTTCGTACCTGCGAAAAGGCAGGGGCGGCGGCGAGGCCATACTCGCGCTCGGACTCGACTGGCTTCTCGTGCGGATGGTCAAGATCCCCGCGGAATCGCTGGGCGACGCCGACGCTTTCGTCGAGCCGCTGATGAAAGAATTGTCCCCTTTTCCGGACGAGTCGCTGACCGTATCGTGCGAAACGGTCGCCGAGGACGAATCGGGCCGCACCGTGATCGCGGCGGCTCTCCCCGAAGGCGCCTGCGGACAGATCGAAGAGGCTCTCGACGCGGAAAAGCTCGACATCGTGCGCGTGGACGCCTTGGCATTCGGAGCGTTGCGTTCGCTTTGGAGCGAAATCTTCTCCACGGACGAAGACATGCGCCGCATCGTGCTGATCGGGGACGGCCCTGGCATGGCGCTTTTCATTCTCGAGAGGGACAAGCCCGTCGAAATCCGGCACATACACTCCGGGTCCGACGTAAAGCGCGAAATCACCCTTTCTATCCTGCGCGCGGCGGACCTGGCGGGCCCTTCGGACATCGGCGAAATCGTCGTTTCCGGCGGCATCGACACCGGACCTCTCGAAATGTTCGGCTCCGTCAGGGTTCTCGAAACCGCGCCCGACGCGGCGGCGGGAATCGAAGAGCGCGCCGCCGATCCGGGGACTCTCAACGCGCTTCCGGCATCGTGGCTCGACGTCCTCGAAGAAACCCGCTTCAAGCGCAAACTCAAAATTTTCCTCTCGGCGGCGTTCGGCATCTGGACGCTTCTCATGGCGGCCATGTTCCTCGCTCCGCAGTACTACCTGCGCAAGAAAAACGCGTACGAGGCCCAGAGCAAGGCGCAGAAAACCGCCTACAGGAGCGTGAGCGAACGAAAGCGCCAGGTTGAAGCCGTCAGAAGCGTGTCCAACCACGATCTCGGCGCGCTGGAGACGCTCAGGGTCGTCAATTCGGCCATGCAGCCGGACATGACGCTCTCGAAATGGACGTTCAAGCGCGGCGACAAGGTGTCCTTCAGCGGAACCGTCGACAACGGAGACCAGACGCAGGTGTACACTTTCAAGAACGCCCTGACCGCCGTCACACTGTCCCAGATAAGCGAGAACGAAGAGGACGACAAGCCGTTTTTCACCGAAGTCGCGCTTCCGCGCGGCGTCATATCCAGAGGATCCAAGGCGATGTTCGATGTCGAATGCTCCTTCAAGGAGCCCGGGGAGGAGGACTGATGGAAGCGTCGCTTAAAGAAAAGGCGGTTTTCGCCGGCCTCGGGGTTTTTCTCGCGTACGCGCTCGCAGCGGGATGGTGGATGATGAGCGGCAAAGCGTCGATCGAAGACGCCAAAAAGCAGATGGAGCGCGCGAAGTCGATCTGCGAGCGCGAAAAACGGCTCATTTCTGAAAGACCCGAATGGGACGAACGCTACGAAGAGGAAGCCGCTCTCATTCCGGAGGTCGGCGACGGGGACAACTCCGACACCGTCTGGATGAGCGTTATGGACAAGATCGCGCAGGACAACAGCGTATTTATCACCGAGCGCCGGCCCGGCAAGGAGGAGATGTCCGGCGACATGCAGCAGACGACGGTGGACATAAAATGGACCGCCGCGCTCGAAAGCCTCGTGAAATTCATGCACGAACTGGAAAACACGGACGATGGAAAATTCGACATTCAATCCTTGAGTTTCTCCCCCGGGAAACGCAAGGGATTCCTGTCCGGCACGCTGACGCTTACATGCATATTCAAGCGCAACTGACACCCGGGAACGAAAGGCACAAAACGCTATGCACAAAACAATTGTCACGGTCTTGATCGCGTCGGCGGCGCTTCCCGCCCTTGCGCAGGCTCCCGCATTGAGGCGCCCGCTGCGCGGCGGCGGTCAGGGCGGCGGCGCGGCGCAGACGCCCTCTGCGAACGCAGTCGCAAGCGCGTCGGCGGTGGACGCGGAAGCGGACAAAGACAAGGCTTCCGACCTCAACTTCCTCGAGGCTCCGCTGGACATGGTTCTCGAGACGTACGGCAAGCTCGTCAACCGCACGGTTCTGAAAGACCCGTCCGTGCCGTCCGCGACGATAACGCTCCAGTCGCGCCCCGGACAGAAACTCACGCGCGAAGAGCAGATCGAGGCGATCGAGGTCTGTCTTGAAATGAACGGCGTGCACATGGACGACTACGGCGAAAAGTTCGTCCGCGCCCTTCCGCGCGACAAAGTGAGGCAGGAGGGCATTTTCATCGGCGACGAAGACGCCGAACTCGAGGAAAGCGGCAAAGTGGCATCGGTTCCGATCACCTTCAAGAACATCCCCATCGACGAGGCGAAGACGGTTCTCGAAGGGCTCAAATCGCAGAAAGGCCAGCTTCTCGTCTACGAGCGAATAGGGAAGATCCTCGTCACCGACACGATGCAGAACATCAACCGGATGAAGCAGATCGCGCGCACAATAGACGTCGCCACCCCGATCAACGAAAACGTTTTCGTCCGCCAGATAAAGCACGCGAACGCCACGGAAATCAAGACCGCCCTCGAACAGATCGTGCAGGAATCCCAGAAAGAGCTTGAAAAGGCGGGAAAGGCGGCCAAGAACGCCGAACAGGAAAGACCGTCCAGACTTGGAGTGACAACCCCGGGAACAGCCGGGATAAGTCCTCTCAGAAGGCCGGGAATGCGCAAGGAGGAGACTCCCGCAACGGCGAACGTGGAAAGCCTCGTCACGAGCGTCAGCGACGCCGACCGCGGCATGATCCGCGGCAAAGTCCTCATCACCGCCGACGAAAGGTCCAACAAGCTTATCGTCATCACGGCGAAGACGAACATGGACTTCTTCGACAAGATAATCGAGCAGCTCGACGTTGAAACGACGCCCGACACGGTCGTCAAGGTCTACCGCCTCAAGTACGCGGAGGCCGAGGACGTCTCCGACATGATAAACGACCTTATCGGCAACACGCAGAAATCCTCCGGCTCCTCGCGCGACAACCAGAACGCCGCCGCCAAATCCGGAACGGGCGGAAATCTGACGCGCGGCTCGCAGTCCGGAGGATCGCGGCAATCCTCCAGCGCCTCGTCCGCCAACAACCGCAGCGGAGAGGCGAAAGCGGGCGAGCTTACAAAGGAAAACACGCAGGTTCTCGCCGACAAGCGCATCAACGGACTTGTCGTCATGACGCAGAAGGAACTCGTCCCGACGATCGAATCCATCATCGACTCGATGGACATCAAACTCAGCCAGGTTCTTATCGAAACCGTAATCATTGAAGTGAACCTAGGAGACGGACTCACCACCGGCATCGACTGGGTGCAGCGCGGCAGAAACAAGGTCACGGAAAGAGTTCCCGTGTACAACAAGTACGGACAGCAACTTTACTGGGAGCAGGATCCCGATGATACAACCAAAATGGTTACGTCCACCACGGAATCCGACTGGCCTGTCATGAAGAGCGTCACCACACTTCAGCGCGACGGATTGTTCAACAACGGCAATTACATTCTCGGCGGCGGCGGCGGTAGCGGATCGAGCCTTCTTCAGTCTCTCCTGATAGGAGGAGCGTCGAACGCAACGGAACTGGCCGCCGGCGCGACGAGCGGCGGGCTCAACTATTTCTTAAAATCGGACAAATTAAACATCGCTGCGATAATCCAGGCGTCAAAGAACGACAACCAGGCGAAATATCTCGCTTCGCCCGTCATCATGACAGTCGACAACAAGGAGGCGAAAATCGACGCCACGAGTTCCCGCCAGTTCTTGACGGGCTGGACTGCGCAGTCGTCGTCGTACGCAGGATCCGGAATGCCTTCTCCGCAATACACCGCGAAGGACATAGGCGTCAAGTTGACCATCACCCCGAAAATCAATCCAAACGGGACCGTTATGCTGAAGGTCAACGAGGAATACAACCAGGCCACCGAGACCCAGATGATGAAAACGCCTGTGGGGAACACGTACCGCGACGACAGGGTCGATGTCCCCTCGACGCGCACGATGGAAGCGGACGTCCTTCTCGAAAACATGCAGACCGTCGTTTTCGGCGGACTGATCGAGAACACCAAGTCCCATATAGAAACTGGAATACCGATTCTGAAGGACATCCCCATCATCGGAAAATGGCTTTTCGGCAGCGTGGAAGATGCGGAACAGCGTAGAGAGCTGCTCGTGTTCCTGACTCCGTACGTTCTCAATGACGGCGAAGCGGCGCAGGCAGAGGCTTTGAGGCGCAAGAAGGCTTTGAGCGTTTCAGCGCCCTGGGACGACCACGAATGGTCGGCATCCGATCTGGCCGATCCCATTCCCACGAAAGAACTTCTGCGCAAGCTCAAAGAAGAGGCGAAGAGGCAGGACGAGGACCGCCAGAACCGCCTCGCGATCGAGAAGTGGAAAATGGATCGCGCGAAAGAGCTCGAGAAGATGACGGATTCCGAGCGCAGGTTCTGGATCGAAGAGCACAAGGACGAACTTGAAAAAGAGAGGAAGGCGGAGTTTGAGTCGAAGGTCGAGGAATTGAGCCAGGAAGATCTGCGCAAGCTCGCGGACGAAATCCGCGAACAGAGGCTCAAAAAGGCAGCGGAAACTACCGCGTCCGAGCGTGAACGCGAAAAAGACAGGTCCGGCGAACTGGAGCCAGCCTCAGACGCCGGAAAAACCGATGCTTCCGCCGAAGCCGAATCGCATGTCAACGACATCAACGCCGCGCCTGCGGAAATGAAGCAGTGACATCCAGATTCAGGATCATTGCGGAATTATGGAATTGAAGGAATCAAGGAGATGGAGCGTCCCGCTCCGTCGTACTGACGCGGCGAGACGCCGCATCTCCTTGGTGATCGACGCGGCGAGAGAACGGAGATGGAGCGTCCCGCTCCGTCGTATAGACGCGGCGAGACGCCGCATCTACTTGGTGATCGACGTAGCAAGAGAACGGAGATGGAGCGTCCCGCTCCGTCGTACTGACGCGGCGAGACGCCGCATCTACTTGGTGATCGACGCGGCTAGAAAACGGAGATGGAGCGTCCCGCTCCGTCACTAACTGGGGAAGCCGCCGTCCCGGCGGCTATATGAAGGAGAATTACACATGATAAAATGGATAGCAATAGCGCTTCTCGGCGCGGGTTTGGTTGCCGGAGCCGGCGCTTGGATCTTCCATACGGACGCCATGGAGAAGATGGCGGCGTCGGCTGCGGCGCAGGCCGAGAATGAAGCGGAGACCGCGCGCAGCGAAGCGCAGAAGGAAAAACTTGCTGCGCAGGCGGAAGTCGCAAAAGCGCAGCAAGAGGCGCACGCGGCGGCGATGGCTGAAGAGTCGAGAAAGGCGAAGGAGGCGGAACTGGCAAAACGCAAGGTCGACGAATCTGTCGCGAAAGAGGAGCGCGCAAAGGCCGAGGCCGCCGCAAAGAAGGCGGCGGAAGACCGCGCGGCGGCGGAAGCGGAAGCGAAGAAAGCGGAGGCTGACCGCGCGGCGGCCGCGGCCCGCAAGGAAACGGCGAGACTTGAAGCGCAAAAGGCTAAATCGGACGCGGAGGCAGAGGCGTCGAGAGCGCTGGCGGAGTCGGACGCCCTGGCGCGTGAGAAACTCGCAGCGGAAAAGGACATCGCCGAGCGCGACCTTCTCGAACTGCGGCGCATGGATCTGGCGCAGGCTGAAAGGGAACTTCTCGAATGGCGCAGAAGCCTCGAAGAGCGTGAGCAGGCTCTCAAGCCAGAGAAGACGATACTCGACCTTGCGTCCACCAACCAGGACGCGGAAGACGAAAAGAGCGAAGGCAAGATACTTCCAGAGAACGATCCCACGATACCGAGACAGACGAGAAATCTCCACAAAGTCCAGAGAATCGCCGATGAAAGGATGGACCTGATTTCCGCGAACGTCGAAAGCAACGTTACCAAGCGCCTTGAAAGGCTCTACGAAAACGCGCTTAGGGAAGACCGGATTGTCGATGCCGATTTCTACCGCAAACAACTGAAACAAATGTACCCCGGCTGGATATTCACTCCAAAGAACGGGGAACAGGAAATGGAGAACGGGGATTAACTCTCAACTCTCAACTAAAGGAAAACAATGAGTCTATCAGTAGGAATCGTGGGACTGCCGAACGTCGGCAAGTCGACTCTGTTCAACGCGCTTACGAAGAAGCAGCAGGCGGCGGCCGAAAACTACCCCTTCTGCACCATCGAACCGAATACGTCGATAGTGGAAGTCAAGGATCCGAGGCTTGAGGAACTCGCCAAGATCGACAAGCCGGCGCAGATTATCCGGGCCACCGTGGAATTCACCGACATCGCGGGACTCGTCAAGGGGGCGTCCAAGGGCGAAGGTCTTGGAAACAAGTTTCTCGCCAACATCAGGGAATGCGACGCGATACTGCACGTCGTCAGGTGTTTCGAGAACGACGACATCATACACGTCCAGGAAGGCGGAAACAAATCCGCGCCCATCGACCCTGCGGGCGACGCGGAGACGATCGAGACGGAACTCGTCCTCGCCGACATGGAGCAGCTTCAGCGCCGCTACGACAAAATCCGCAAGGAAGCGCAGGCAAAACCGGCGTTGCGGCCCGAAGCGGAAGCGTGCGCCGCCCTTCTCAAGCATCTCGAAAACGGAGGAAGCGTAAGATCCTTCCCTCGCAAGGAAGGCGATGCCATCATCGATGTCATCAGGGAACTGAAGTTCCTCACCGAAAAGCCCGTCATTTTCTGCGCGAACGTCGCGGAAGACGATGTGACCGGCGAAAACAACCCGCATGTCGCCGCGCTCAGGGAGTACGCCGCAAAACAGGGCGCACAGACGGTCGTCATCTGCGCGCAGATGGAAGCCGACCTCGCGGGCCTTTCAGACACCGAGGCGAAAGAATTCCTCGAATCGTACGGTCTCAAGGAAAGTTCGCTCGACAGGACCATCGCCCTTGCGTACAAGACGCTCGGCCTCGCGAGCTATTTCACGTCCGGTCCGAAGGAATCGCGCGCATGGACATTCAGGCGCGGCTGGAAAGCGCCAAAATGCGCGGGCGTCATCCACACGGATTTCGAAAAGGGATTCATCCGCGCCGAAGTCGTACCGTTCGAAGAATACGTCAAACACGGCGGCACAGCGGGCGCGAGAGCCGCCGGCACTCTCCGTCCCGAAGGCAAGGAATACGAAATGCAGGACGGCGACGTGGTGGAATTCCTCTTCAACAGGTAGGAAGAGGGAAGAGAGAAGAGAGATGAGGGAAACTGGGGGAACGTATCCCCCGAGCGCAGCGAGTCGCCGAAGGCGATGCCCTAGCAGGGGTGGCGTCTCGCCCGTTTGAAGAGGGAAGAGGGAACAGGGAACGGGGAACGGGGAACAGGAAAACTGGGGGAACGGCCGTCTCGGCCGTTTGAACGGGGAACAGGGAACAGGGAACGGAGAGGGCTGCATAATACAAGGAGATGCGTATCCCCCGAGTTATCAGGAATTCCTGATAAGCCGGGGGATACGTCCGCGGCGGTCGCGGGGCGACCGCCCTACTGGGTTTTGCAACAGCCTCATTAAAAAAACGCTGGATTCGGTAAAACCGGATGCTTTGTACGGAGTGCGGCGTAAATTTCAAATGCGAAACCCTGGGGTCTGTACGATTTGAGCAAAACCAACAAGCGAAAATATGGTATAATATTAGGATATTATAGAATGAGGAAAACCAAATGAAATTCATATCTACAAGAAAAGGATCGGAGGCGACGGCGCCCGAAACCGTGTTCAAGGGTCTTGCGCCAGACGGCGGACTGTATGTGCCTGTTATGGGGGAAGAGGGAAGAGGGAACAGGGAAGAGGGAACAGGGGACTGGTCCACACTGGCGGACGCCGAAAGGTTCGTCCTCGCCGCGTTCTTCGGGGACTTCCCGGAAACTGTGCGCGAAGAGGCCGTCCAGAGACTCCTCTCCCGATTTCCGGCGGGCGATCCCGTTCCGCTGAATGAAGCGGCCGGCATGGAGATACTCGAGCTTTTCCACGGCAGGACCGGCGCATTCAAGGATGTCGCCCTTTCGATGCTCCCGGTGTTCATGCGGCACGCGGCGGCGGGACGCAAGGTCCTCGTCCTTACGGCGACGAGCGGCGACACCGGCAGCGCCGCGATGCAGGGTTTCGCGGGAGTCGACGGTACGCAGGTGGCTGTGTTCTTCCCGAACACCGGAACCTCGCGCATACAGAGGCTCCAGATGACGACCCCGCAGGAGGCCAACGTGCACGCCATCGCGATAAGAGGCAATTTCGACGATGCGCAGGCCGCCGTGAAGCGCATATTCGCGGACGAATCGATTGCGGCGGAAGCCGCCGCGAAGGGCGTCGCCCTTTCCAGCGCGAACTCGATCAACACGGGGCGCCTCGTTCCGCAGATCGGCTACTATCTGAACACGGCGGCCAGAATCAAGGCGAAATACGGCGGGAGCGGCGAATTCGACGTGGCGGTTCCGTCGGGGAACTTCGGCAACATCCTTGCCGCTTTCTACGCCAAGGCTCTCGGAGCTCCGATACGCAAATTCGTCTGCGCCTCGAACGTGAACGACGTGCTGGCGAGATTCGTGCGCACAGGAGTGTACGATCCCGGCGACAGATTCACGGTGACGAACACGCCGTCGATGGACATCCGGAAATCGTCGAACGTCGAACGGCTCGTCTGGATCCTGAACGGCGGGGACTGCGAAAAGACGGACGCGCTCATGCGCGATCTCGCGCAGAGGGGGCGCTACGCGCTCGACGACGCGGCGAAGGCGCGCCTTTTCGCGGAATTCGAGGGGGGAGTGGCGACGCCCGAAGAGACGGAGGCGGAGATGCGAAGAGTCTACGGCGAATCCGGATACATACTCGATCCGCACACTGCCGTGGCCTCGTTCGTCGCGAAAAAGCTGGGTTATCCGAAAGCAGGCGTCCCGCTCGTCGTCGCCGCGACCGCGACGCCGTACAAGTTCCCGGAGACTTGCCTCAAGGCGTTCGGGAAGGATCTGCTCGACAATCCGCCGGAAAGCTTCCGCGACCTCGAAAAACTGCCGCAGACGCAGGACAGGGTCGTGGACGTGGACGGCATAGACGATGCCGTGAGGTCGCTCTTTTGAAAACGCCTCCCGTCCATATCATCTACGAAGACGCGGAAATTGTCGCGATAGACAAGCCCGCAGGCCTTCTTTCCGTGCATACGCGCCTTGAGGGGCGCACGATGCGCGAGAGCCAGACGACTGCGGAGAACCTGCTTACCTGGTGGGTGCGCAAGGGCCAGGCGAAAAGCAGCAAGCGCGTGTGGCCCGTGCACCGTCTCGACCGGGAGACGAGCGGCGTCATGATGTTCGCAAAATCAGAGAAGCTCGCCGACGCCATACGCGACAGATGGAACGAACTCACCTCCAAGGAGTACTGCGCGATCGTCGCGGGCGAAATGGAAAGCCCTTCGGGGAAGTACGTGTCGTATCTCGCCGAAGACCCCAGGACGTTCCGCGTGTTCAGCGTAGAGAATCCCGCCGACGGAAAGAAGGCGGTTACCGAATGGACGCAGGAAGCCGCGCGCGCAGGCAGATCGTTCGTCAGAATACGCCTCAAGAGCGGACGCAAGCACCAGATACGCGTGCAGTTCGCCGAAGCCGGGCATCCCGTCGTCGGCGACAGGCGCTACGGAGGCGCGAAAGCGCCGCGCATGTTCCTGCATTCGAGCGCCCTTTCCTTCACGCACCCGGACACCGGGAAAAAATTCGAATGGCAATCCCCATGCCCCTTCTCGCTATGAAAATACTTGTTTTGAACGGACCGAACCTGAACATGCTAGGAGTGCGCGAACCGCACCTCTACGGAAGCCGGACGTACGCGGATCTCGTCGCGTTCATCGGCGAAAAGGCCGCCGCGCTCGGCGTGGAGGCGGAAGTCAGACAGACGAACCACGAAGGGACGCTTGTCGACTGGATACAGGAATCGCGCGGCGCGTTCGACGCGATCGTCCTGAACGCGGCTGCGTACACGCACACTTCCGTGGCGGTTCTCGACGCTTTGAAGGCGGCGCAGACGCCCGTGGCGGAAGTCCACCTTACAGAGCCGAAGGAGCGCGAAAGCTTCCGGCGCGTATCGTATGTCGCGATGGCCGCCGAGAAGACGTTTTCGGGAAGAGGGTTCGATTCGTACGCGGACGCCCTCGCATGGTTTGCATCGAAAGGAGCGTAGGGGAAATGCCGGTGTACAGATACGAAGCGACGGATCCCGCGAAGAAATCGTGCGCCAGGTGCGCCAACGGATTCGAAATCATGCAGAAGCTCGCAGACGCGAAACTGACGGCGTGCCCCGATTGCGGGGCGAGCGTGATGCGCGTCATCGCCGCGCCGGCGCTCGCGCATTCGAAGACGGATCTGCACTACAGGGCCAAACGCGCCGGGTTCCACACCCTCAAGCGCGTGGGGAAAGGCGAATACGAAAAAATGTACTGACGGCGGAAGCGCCGGAGCGGGAGACACCGGAAACATGAAATACGAAATACTGCCGTCGCTCTTGGGAGCGGACATCGGGAACCTTCGCGAAGGCGTCGTCAAGGCGCGCGATTCCGGCGCGGACGCTCTCCATCTCGACATCATGGATCCGAACTTCGTGCCGAACATTTCGTTCGGGCCGGACGTCGTGAAGCTCGCAAGGACCGTCGCGCCGGAGCTGCCGCGCTGCGTGCATCTCATGATGCGTCGCCCGGACCTCTATCTCGAAAAGTTCGCTGCGGCCGGGGCGGACGCGATACAGGTGCACCTCGAGTCCGACTGCGATCTGCACTCCTGCCTCGCGCGCATACGCGCGCTGGGAATCAAGAACGCGCTCGTGGTGAACCCGGAGACGCCGGCGGAGAAAACGCTTCCGTATCTGAAAGAGGTCGACGGGATTCTCGTGATGACCGTCCATCCGGGCTACGGCGGACAGTCGTTCATAAGCGAATGCCTGCCGAAAATCTCCTTCATCCGCGCCGCCGCGCCCGAACTGGACATAATGATCGACGGGGGCGGGAACGGGCAGACGATCCCCCTTTCGGCGAAGGCCGGCGCCAACCAGTTTGTCGCAGGGAGTTTTCTGTACCGCGCACCCGACATGAAAGCGGCGGTGGAGGATTTGAGGGAGCGGCTTAAATGACCATCCCGACACTCGTTGCGATCGCGGCGGCGACGAATTTCACGGGCGTGGTGACGTTCTCGCGCGGCGACATCCCCTTCTGCTTCGTACAGGAGCAATCCGGGGCGGTATGGAGGGTTGAATGCAAGGAAGGCCTTCCTCCGGACGCCGGCAGCGAGGTGGCGGTTTGCGGAACGATTGAACCTTCCATAAAGCCGCGCATCGAAAATGCCACGGTGGAAAAGCGCGGCAGCGCCCCCATTCCGTCTCCGCAGGAGACGACGATAGAGGAGATATTCAAGGAAATCATGCCCTACGGCATATCGTCGTGGTACGGCAGGACGCTGTCGGTCGAAGGAATGCTCAGAGACATCAACCGCCGCAAATCGACCACCCAGCTTCTTGTCGGCGAGGGAGAACAGAACATCCAGGTCGAAATCCCGTACATGCTGGAGGAGTCGCTGCCGCCGAAACTCGTTCTCGGCGCGCGCGTGCGCGTGACCGGGGCGCTCGCGTACACGTCGATCGAGAACATCGAGGACAACGTGTACGGGCGCATCGAGAACGTGGAATTGATACCCATGTCGAAAAACGACGTCAAAGTCGTGAAGCGCGCCCCGAAGCCACCGTTCTGGACGGGAAAGCGCGTCGCCGCGGCGGGCGGGATCACCGCCGG
The DNA here is from genome assembly GCA_002392765.1 of Verrucomicrobia bacterium UBA3841. Classification (GTDB taxonomy): domain Bacteria; phylum Verrucomicrobiota; class Kiritimatiellia; order RFP12; family UBA1067; genus UBA1067. Next base: position 15,883 of record DGHT01000017.1, read on the forward strand.
TGTCATTGCGATTCTTCTCGTATGGCTGGCGACTCTGAGAAGCATGGTAAGAAAGCGGACGAACGAACTTGCGGAATCGATTCGCGAAAAAGAGACGACGAAGATCGAGGCGGACGCGGCGCGGCGCGAAAGACTGCGCCTCGCGGCGGATCTGCACGACGGCTTCCAGCAGTATCTCGCAGGTGCCATGTTCCGCCTGAAGGCCGCCGCGAACTATCTGCCCGCGGAGGCATCGAAGAGCCGAGAACAGCTCGACATGGTGCGTCAGGCCCTGCAGCACACCCAGAACGGACTGAGAGCCACGCTTTGGGCGATGAACGAGGAAAGCGAAGGTCCCGAATCGCTTACGGAACTTCTCCAGTACGTATCCCACAGGATGGCGCACTGGGACAAGATAGTGAAAATCGTGTCGCGCGGACAGGAACGCAAAGTGGCGCGGAAATGCTGCGGTTCGCTCCTGCTCGTCGTGCAGGAGGCGGTAGGAAACGCCATACGGCACGGGCGGGCGAAGTCCATCGAGGTGAGAGTGGAATTCTCCGCCGCGATGATCGAGCTTGCTGTGAAGGACGACGGTTGCGGTTTCGACGCGTCAAGGCAGGACGCGGGACATTACGGACTCAAGACGATGGAACGCAGGGTGACGGAACTGGGCGGCACGATGCATATCGATTCGTCGCCCGGCAAGGGAACGTGCGTACGGTTTGAAATCCCGAACGGAAAGGTCTGAAGCATGATAGACATAGACAATCTCGAATTCAGCGGCGCGACGACCGACAGCCGCAAGGTGGTCCCCGGCTCGATTTTCATCGCCCTCAAGGGAGAGAAGGCGGACGGACGCGATTTCATCAAGTCCGCGCTCGACAAGGGAGCCGCGGGGATAATCGACGGCTTCGCCGAACTCGACGAGGCCGCATCCCGCTACAGGGCCGGGCTCAAGGCGAAAGTCGCGGGCGTGACCGGATCGGCCGGCAAAACCACTGCCAAGGAGTTTCTACGCTCTTTCCTTTCCGCGCTAGGCAGGACAAGCGCGACGGAGGGCAACTACAACAACCACATCGGCCTTCCGATGACGATTCTCAACTGTCCGCGAGACGCGGAATATCTCGTTCTCGAAATGGGAACGAACCATCCGGGCGAGATAGCGCACCTTTGCGACATCGCCTCGCCCGACTCGGGGCTGGTTACAGGGATCGGAACGGCCCACATCGAATTTTTCAAGACGCGCGAGGCGATCGCTCGGGAGAAAGGAACCCTTCCGGCGCGGGTGAAGGATTTCGCAGCCGTCCCCGGCGACTCCGACATGCTGCCTGTCTTCCGCGAAATGGCCGGGGCGAAACTCGTCGAAGCGGACTGCGCCCTCCCGTGGATGAAAGCCGCGCTCGCGGACGTGCTGCCCGGACGGCACAACGTGTCGAACGCTTCGCTCGCGTTCGCGCTGGCGTCGCGCTACGGGCTCGACCGCGAATCCGCCGTCAAATCGCTGGCGACATTCTCGCTCCCCGGAGCGCGATGGAGAAAATCTTCCAAGAACGGCGTCAACTTCATAGACGACTCGTACAACGCGAGTCCCGATTCGATGAAAGCCGCGCTGGAGGCTTTTCTCGAAACGCCGTCGAAAGGACGCAAGATAGTTGTTCTGGGCGACATGTTCGAGCTTGGCGAAAACAGCGCCGCATTCCACAGGGAAGTCTTTTCGTTCGCGAAGAGCCTCGGATTCGATATGATCGTCGCCGTGGGGGGGATGTCCTGCGCGGCGGCGGACGGCGCACCGGGGTTTGCGTCCGCAGCGGAACTGAAGAAGAACCTTGAAAAATTTTTCCGCCCCGGCGACACCGTGCTCCTGAAAGCGTCGCACGGCATGAATCTGACAGACGCGATATCATGACAGCGTTTTCGCCCAAGGAGATGCACAGTCCCGCGGCTTTCCCAGTCAATTCACATTCTCCAATTCCACAATCCCTCAATTCGACAATTTCATAATCTATAATGGAACGGCTTCAGAACATACTTGCAAAAGCGGGCGTCGCGTCAAGGCGCGCGAGCGCCGCGATGATCGAGGCGGGGAGAGTCACGGCGGACGGCATCGTGATTCTGGCGCCGGGCGAACGCTTCGATCCGTCAAAGTGTCAAATCGCAGTTGACGGGAAACCGATTCCCGCCATGGAGAGAAAGCGCACGATCATGATGTACAAACCGGCCGGGGTTCTGTCTGCGGCAAGCGATCCGTTCGGCGGAAAGACGGTCGTCGACATCATTCGCGGCAAAATCCCCGAGCGCCTCGTCCCCGTGGGGCGTCTCGACAAGGATTCGGAGGGGCTCATTCTCCTGAGCAACGACGGCGATCTCGCCCTGCGCCTCACCCATCCCAGATACGGACACGAAAAGACATACATCGTGAAAGTCGCGGGAAGATGGAGCGAAGAAAAGCTCGCGGCGCTGCGCTCGCCCGCTGAAATGCCGGACGGCTATGTGACGAAAGGCGCGAAAGTGCGTCTTTTGAGGGCGGAGGCGAACAACACCGCCGTCCTCGAATTCAAACTCGGAGAGGGACGCAAACGCCAGATCCGCTACACATGCTCGGCGGCGCATTTGACCGTTCTTTCGCTCAAGCGTATAGCTATCGGACGGCTGTATCTGCCCAAAGAAATGAGAAGCGGCGAGTGGCGCGATCTTTCGCAGGAGGAAATCGCACTGCTCGCGTGAGAAAGGAACACCGTGGGAATGGATTTTTTGACAGAGACGCCTGAAGGCGTCGTGATTTGCGTACGCGCCAAGCCGCGTTCGTCCAGAGCGGGCGTCGAAGGAGCCGCGAACGGCGCGCTCGTGGTGAAGATACGCTCCGCGCCGGTAGACGGCAAGGCGAACAAGGAGTTGGTCGAAACGCTGGCGGAGGCGTTTTCAGTTCCGAAATCGCGAGTCTTGTTCAAATCTGGGGAAACCTCGAAAACGAAGCGGATGCTTCTAGCGGGCGTTTCAGCGGCGGATGTGGAAAGGGTCGTCAAATGATTACGGCGAAAGACGACTCGCAGGGGCTTCCCCTCGCCGCGAATATTCTCAAACGGGGCGGAGTGGCAGTCGTCCCCACCGACACGGTATACGGACTTGCGGCCCATCCGGATTTCCCCGAAGCCATAGAACGGATCTATTCGATAAAACACAGGGAGCCGAAAAAACCGATAGCGTTTCTCGCCTGTTCCGCAGAGGCTGTCGCAAAGGCGGGCTTCGCGCTGTCCGGCGCGGCGGCGGATCTCGCGAGGCTGAACTGGCCGGGCGCGCTGACGCTCGTGCTGGAGAAAGATGACGGGGCTTGCGAAGCGTTCCGCGTGCCGGATCACGTCTGGATGAGGAAACTTCTCGCGGAATGCGGCGGCCTTCTGAAAGTGACGAGCGCGAACATTTCCGGAGAGGCGCCGGCGACGACTTTCGCGCAGGCGCTCGAAAGCGTAGCGTCAGGGGCGGATATCGCTATCGACGGCGGAACGATAGAGGCGTCGGGCGCCTCGGCCGTCGTCAAGGCTTTGGAGTCGGGCGAAATCGAAATCCTGCGCCCGAACCCCCTTCTAAAGTATGGGAAGAGGGAAGAGGGAACTGGGAAAGCACCCCTGTAGCCACCGCGTTGCGGCCCGCCTTCGGCTCGGGGGATATGGCATCTTGGCGGCGGCATCAAGGAGATGGAGCGTCTCGCTCCGTCAATATGAAAGGACGGGACGTCCGTTCCCCCAGTTGGACGGAGGGGACGTCACCCCTGTAGACACCGCGAAGCGTATCCACCGACCGTAGGTCGCTGCCGAAGGCAGTCACTAGAGTGGTGCCGCAAGGGCCCGCGCGAATCGCCGAGATTCGCCTGTCGCGCAGCGATCAGGTTGCCCGACGAGCAACGCGAGGAGCCTTGCGCAGCAAGGTCGCAAGAGGTGTCGAGCGATGTCAATCAGGGGTGCAATCCGGCGCCAGCATCGTAGCCGCCCGTCGCTGGATCCGACGACACATGGAGAAGCCGAGTACTTAAGGCGGCTACGGTCTGCACCAAATCTTTTTTCTCCGTCAGTCTTGGTATGTTTCTTCTCTCCTTGGCGTCACTGCGCAGGAGCGAACATCTCGAACTCCAGCACTCCGCCCTTCACGAGGCAGGCATGCCGTACGCGCCAGTCTTCGAGTTCCACCCCGTTCAGCAGCGCGCGCCTCACACGCCAGCGTCCGGGAGCATAGTTCCTTACGCGTATCTCAAGCGTCGCCGGCGCATACGGCGCACCAAGATACAGTTTCGCGCCCCTTACAATCGGCGAGCCGATTTCGTAACAGCCGCTCGCCGGATCAAGAGGATAGAAGCCAAGCGCTGAAAAAATGTACCACGCGCTCATCTGCCCGCAGTCCTCGTTGCCGTCGAACCCCTTCCGATTGGTCGAATATGCAAGCGTAAGGATCTCGTGTACCCGCTGCTGTGTCTTCTCAGGCGATCCGAATCGGTTGTATAGATAGGCGATGTGGTGAGACGGCTCGTTGCCGTGGATTGACTTGTTGCCGCGCTCCGGTCTCCAAAAGTACATTTCGAAGAAGGAATCCAGACGCTTTATTGCCGCCGCGTTTCCACCAATCAGCGCGGCAAGACCTTCGGGATCGTGCGGTACGCACCATACCGCCGTTTCCCGGCTGCACTCCGTATAGGCGCGCTTCGCGTACGCGTCAAAAGAGCCGTCCGCACGACGCGGCAGAAACAATCTTGCCGATGCGCACCAAAGGTTGGTATACGCCTTGTTCCTGTCGGCAAGCGAGAAGTCGAGGGTCCGTGAAACTGATTCGTCAGTCTCGTCGCAGGCGACATAGCCGCGCTTCAGATAGCTCGTCAGTCCGGCCCGCGTCTCTGGACAGTCTCCGTACTCCTCGCGGTCGCGCCAACGGCGCTCCGTGTCGAACTTCTGCGGAACGGTGCGGTTCTTGCGTATGGCCTCGCGCGCAAGGCAATGGTCAAAGCCGACAAAACCCTTCACCATCGCTTCTTCAAGGACAATCTCCGCCGGCGCGCCGACCATAATGCCGGTGTATCCGGGATTCGGCCACTTCGGAAGCCACCCTCCCTCGCGATACATCTCAAGAAGCGACTGCATCATGCCGTCCACCCGCTCCGGCGCGACAAGCGCCAGCCACGGATGCTCGGCGCGGTAAGTGTCCCACAGCGAGTAGCAACTGTACATCGTGCCGCCGTGGACACTGTCATCAAACGCGGAATAATAGCGCCCCTCTTCGTCGATCTGACGCGGACAGAGCAACGTGTGGTAGAGACCGGTATAGAAAACCGTCTTCACGTCCTCCGGCGCGTCGATCTCGATGCGGGAGAAATACTTTTCCCATTCGGCATTTGTTTCGGATACAACAGTGTCGAATGTCTTCCCGCCAATCTCGGCGGCGAGGTTTCGCCGAGCCTGTTCGAGCGAAATAAGCGAGACGCCTATCTGCATTCCGCCTTCGACTCGCTTCACACACCTCCATCCCCTGAAGTTCGGAAGCTGCCGGCCAAGGTTTTCGTCGTCAATGTTTGCATTATAGCCGTCAAGAAGCCTCACATCGTTCAAATCACCGCGAAGCCATGCGGCATGGGCTGTCGCCGTATACTCGAACGCACGCCCGCCAGCCTTCACCATTCCGAAATACGGCGTATACTTCGCCTCCTCGATTTTCGCCGGCTCGACAGGGATGCGCACCTCACCCCAGTCGCCCATCCAAATAGCGGGTTGGCGCGTAAGTATAAAGCCGATAAGCGTGTCGTCAGCCTGGTTGAAACTAAGCTGGCCGACCCGATTCAATCTTGTCATAGGCACCATTTGGAACGACCCGAACGGAACGCCGGCATACGGCATCATCCCTCCGTACTCGGAACCGGAGCCCTCGGTTCCAATAAGCGGGTCGACACAGGCGAGATTGTCCACCGCGGCGCATCTCTCCGAACGTCCAGCGCCGGACGCCGCCAATGCGAACGCGACCGAGAGCGGGACAACATGGGAAACGAAACTATTCACGGCGCACTTTCCGCTTCACCTGAATTCGATTTCCGCAACTGCCGCAAAGTAATCGGATGGATAGCGGACAGATCCGTCCAGCGTGTCGGCGCGCGTCTCGTACGACAGGACTCTCATTCCCTTCGACACGTAGATGTAATCAATGCGCGGCCCGCCGCAGGCGTAGTTGCGGACTCCGGCGCATACGACTGCAGCATTGCGGTCGGCTTCGGACATTTTCAACGCCTCTGCGCAGGAAAACTCTTTATCGGAGTACAGCCACGCCGTATAGGTTCGCCAGGGCCCCTTGGGAACGGTTTCGGAAATATACAGCGCGTTGTCCAACAGTTCAGAAACCGCCCGCGCCGGTGCCTCCGTCTCGGTGCAATTGTGGTCGCCGACAAAAACCACCGGCGTCCCGCCGGGCGCGAAACCGCCCATTCGCCCGGCGACAAGCAGCATCCCCTCTTTTCGCGCAAGTTCGCTCGCATGATCGGTGTGTGTGTTTGCGAAACAAAACGACCTTCCGGTTCGCCTGTCCGTCAAAAGCACCCACGAGCAGACGCGCGGAAAGGCCGAACCCCAGCTTTTGGAGCCGGGAACGTCGGGCGTCTGCGAAAGCCAGAACGTTCCGCTCTTTTCAGCCAGAAACCTGTCTTTTCGGTAAAATACCGGAGATGCTTCGTCCGAGACGCGGTCTGCGGCGCGGTGCTCGCCTGCAAACCAGTACGCGGGCAGCGTCTTTCGCAGATACTCCATCTGGTCCGGCTGAACCTCCTGCAGACCTCCAACGTCGGCGTCAATCCGCCGGAGCAGTTCGACGAGTCCGGATCTTCGCCTCTCCCACGCGTTGGGCGTGTTCGCGTCGCAGCGCGACTGGCGGATGTTGTAGGTCGCGACTTTGATTCCGCAACCAGCGGCACTCTCTTCGACGCGATTGCCCGCCGCTTCGATCCGCCTGCAGCTGCCGGAGTCGAATGCAACGCCGGGAGCCTTCACGTTCGGCGAGGGACGGTAGATATTTCCGACGATTCTCACATCTTGCGAATGAGTCGCGTAGAACTGCGAGCGGTACGGCAGCTCCGAGCGTCTTGCCGTCGGGTCGTCGATCACATTGCCCCTGATGACGGCATTGCTCACGTTTGAAAGATACGCCGTCACGCCCGTATTGTCGCGAAACACGTTGTTTTCCACGAGAATGTCGCGGAGAACCGGGTATACGGACACATCAGGCGACGGATCCGTTCGCATGTATACGCCGGCGTATATGGAACGCTGGCGCTGCCGGGCATGGGATCCGGACGGGTTTACGTTGTCGAAGAGGTTGCGCCGTATTACGATGTTGGTAGCCCCATACCCTTCGCTCCAGCGGTTGAGAGTGTATCCGGTCTCAATCTTGATCGCGCCCGATTCGTTGTGCCGGAACACGTTTTCCTCCACCGTGACGTCGCGCGCAAGGATAAGGAGACCTCTTGCCCGGTTGTCGTGGAAGAAGCAGTTGCGGACGATTATGTTGTGCGTGTCGAACGCCCTGTTGAAAAGTATAAAGCCGCCGTTCGTTTCATCGGGAACGTCTTCGGCGAAAGTGACGTCGTACCGGACTCCTCCCTCCGCAACGCGCTTGGCATCGACAAGAGTGCCGGAGAACCCCGTCGGCGAATAATCGCCGTTACGCAGTTCGATTCTGTCGCCCTTGCGCGCAATCGCCATAGCCGATGCATTCATGGCGCGGACGGTGCGCGGTCCGGTCTTGCGGGCGAACGACGTCAAGTCGTGCATATTGACGATATCGTCGGCACCAAGCGAAAATTCGCAACCGTCAAGTTTTATGAATCCACAACTTTGCGCTATGTGCAGATGATCTGCTGTGCAGGTAATCGCGCGCCTCAGGTCGTTCTGCGGCGGCAAGATGTTCACGCGGTTAAATGACACATGGTGCGATTTGCCGCCGATCAGGAAGGCGTGTCCCGGCGTCGAAAGCACAGTGACATTCCTCAATTGCAGATGCTCTACGTCCTCGAAATGGAACCCGTTGCAGTGATAGTAGAAATGCTGGGCGCGATAGAGCTGCCCGGCGGCGATTCCTCTCGGCGGATCCCACACGCGCGCAGTCCGTCCGTCAATCCAGGTCAACCTGTCCGGCTTTCCCCCGTCCACATCAAGGTAGCGCGTGAGCCCGCCTTCCACACCTACCGATCTGGTCTTGGGGTCGTATGCCGAAAGGACGGTAAGCGACGTATTTGTATTCGGGAAGTCTGTGTAGTCAACGAACTCGATATCGTAGGACTTTATGCCGACGTCCTTCACCCTGACGATGCTCGCCAGCGGTTCTCTCATCCAGTCCCAGTCGAGTGAGAAATTCTCAAATCTTGTACGCACCGACCGGCGAAGCCGCATAAACGCCCCTTTGCGCCGGTACGAAACGAATACGGATCCGCCGCCGTCGAATGTAAAGTCGGCGAATCCTTCAAGAGACAGCGGTGCATCGCCGTTCAGAGCATAACGACCTCTGGGCAGGACAAGCTTCGCAGCTTTCCTCGCCTTGGCGTCGGCGAAAGCCGCGCGCAGCTGCGCAGTATTGTCGGCGTTGGTCTCGCTTACGCCGTAATCCGCGCAGTCAAGCACAAGACCGCCCTTGTTCCGGGGCTCGTCAACATCAAACTCCGCCGCGCCGACAGGAAGATTCAAGGTTGCCGTCCCGCCATGAACGGCATCCCGTCCGGCGGGTACAAAAACCTCTCCGCCGTCGTCCGCGACAAGCACGCGCACCAGCATGGCAGCCGAAATAACCAGCGCCGCTTTTACCCTTGACATGTCCATGACAAGCATTTCACACGTCCGATTCTGTTTTGTTCACGGCGATTTTCCGGACGGAGGCTGCTTCACGGCGGCGAACTCGACGACCGCGATTCCGTTCACGGGAAGGTTGAAATCCGCAACGCCGTCAACGGCCGTCTTCCCCTCGACCGACACGGAGCCTGATGCAGCGCGGTCGCGCGGAGTGCAGACAACGACTGCAACCCTGTCGCCTTCTGTGAATCCATACGCGAGCAGCCCGTTATCCGAACCCACCGTTATGCCGTCCGGTCCGGTGAACATCCCTGTCAGCAGTATCGGATGCTCCTTTCTGAGAGCGTTTACTTCTGCAAGTTTCTTTTGATAGTTTGGCGTGTCGTCTATGAGTCCTCTGCACCGCCAGATTTCCACATCGCTGACGAGACCGACAAGCAGATTGTGGTTCACCCGCCACTCGATGTCGGTATCGTCCCGTATCTCGCGATCGGAGACAATGCACTCCGGGAATGCATATCGTATCCACTCCGTGAAATTTTCCGGCCCTGCCGCGCCTACTACATTGTGTATGTAATCGGCGCTCTGCGCAGAGCAGTCGACAAACGCCTCGGTTCCGATGGCGAAGTCATGTAGCCCCTTCGCCTCGATATAGTCTCGCAAATGGGCAAGCGCTTCGGCCTTTGCCGCTATCGTGCGGACATTCGGAATGGAAAACTCGCCGGAGGTGTCGAAATTCGCAGCGGGTTCGCACGAGCCAAGCTGGTCGAAAAACACGCCGCTCGCGCCAAAGTCGATTGCCCGATCTACGGCTTTCTCAAGAAACGACATCCACTCCGGCTCCCTCGCATCGGCTGTTGCAAACGAGCGGGCGTTGTACAGTTTTGTAAATGTTCCGGAACTTGCGAAACGGTACTGCTCCACCATTGGTTCGCCCGCCGCAGTATGATAGCATATTTTCCTGCCAGGTCCTTTGAGATAGAAGTCGCTTTCCATGTCGATAAGCTTGCCGTTGAAATAGAGAAGGAAGTTGTGTCCCGATGCGCGATACGACGCGATCGCCCTTCTCCAACCGTCGTCGCCACCCCAGTCCGGCTCCGTCTCGAAATACGAATCGGGATATCCGTTGTCCATGCCGCGTCGCCACCATCCGAAACAGAGCGTCGTATCGAGACCTGCGGAATCGCCGGCCTTCGCAATCCTTCCGTTCAGGTCTGCCGGGGTGAAGAAATCCTTTCCGTACTGGTGACGGAAAATGACGCGATGCCATCCGGTCATCCTACGGCACCAGTCCGGAACCTTGCGCTTCTTCCACCATGTATTGGCCCATGCGCGATAAGTCTTCGCCGTGACACGCCAGTCGCCGGAATACGGCAAAAGGACGTTCGTGCCGTTCCGCCACTTCCCGCCACAGATGACGTTGGGATACTTGGCGAGCCCCGCCTCTAGGCGGTTGAACACTCCCTTGGCGTCAGGCCAGCAGCGGAGAATATGCATCGTATCCTGAAAACTCGGATCATGCGATGCAACATAAAGCCCTTCGCGCTCATTGAGAAACGCAAAGCAGTTTGCGGCCGTGTACGCGGGATACTTATACGTTCCGTAGCCCCAGTGTTCAAGCTGCCGGAACTCCTGATCCGGCCCCATGTATAAGGGTGAATGGCCAGGTCTTGCTATTCTTCCAACAGGATCGTCAAGCCGCATGCCACCGTGTTCGGTCACGAGAAGCTCGGCGCCTTCCGGCAAACTGCAGTTTCTAACAAGCGGATAGTGGAGTTCTCTGACGATCGTGTGCGGCTCTGAGTTTTCGATGGAAGCCGAAAAGCGAAGCATTCCGTTCTCCTCCTGCTCTGCGGAAAGTTCAAGGCACATTGCAAGAGTCCTGCCGCGACACTTGAGCGAGCCGTATGATATCTCCAGCCGCCCGTCTTTGAAGGACATCACAGGAGTCTGTTCCTCCGGGACGATCGGTATCTCCCGCTCCTCGCGCACCTGCGCAAACGGCGTCCCGTCCGGCGTTCTCCGCTCGTCAAAGTAAAGCCGCCAGAGATGTCCGCCTCCCGTCCATTCATGGCCGGTTTCAGTGTTCGACAGACTAGCGAGGCGACCCTGTCCGTCGAACACCGCCCTTACATTGCCTTTCTCAAGGATATATTCAGCGGGCGCGCCGTCTGCACGCAGCGTCTGCGGCGACGCGGACAGTCCGGCCGCGCAGACAATGATGCTCAATGTCTCTGCAATTCTTTTCTTCATGCGGATATCCATGGAAGGCTACCTGACAACGATCGCAAGCCCGCTTGCGTTTTTCGCCTTCATGAACTTCGACTTCGGCAACACACCTTTAGTCACCCTGAATTCGTCAAACCAAAGAGCGCTAGTCGTTTCCCCAAATGTGATTTCGTTGCCGTGCATTAGACCATACCAGTTTCCGTTCGCGGTCTTCACAACAGGATCGCCATAGTCGAAATAATATGTCACTTGCGTCTGCGCCCCGTCGCTTAGCGGCTCGATGACGACAGCGAAATGGTGCCACTTCCCGTCCGTCATGGCAAATGGCGAGGTGGCGGCCACGTTGGAGGATTCCGTGTCAACGCGAAGATAATATTTTTTGCTATCGTTTGCCTGAATGAGAAGGCCGTATTTGCCGGATCCAACATTCCGTCCAAGACTCATTTTCGTCTTCCATGTCGTCACGTCCGCCTCAGCCGGCGACCCTTTCATGAAAAACTCGATCGTCGCCGATTCAAGGACGCTGCCGGATGTCATGAAAGGATTTGCGAGTTTTTTCACGATCTGCGTTTTGTCAGTCTTGAGACATCCCGCATTGCTGTCCTTCCGAACCAGAACGGTCTGATCCCCGTATTCTGCGACCTGCGACTTCCAGACGCCTGCATCATATACGGGGGTTCCGGTTGTCGTGTCGCTTCCGCCTATGTCATCCCCGTAAAATTCCGCAATCGAACCCATGTCGCTGTCAAGCGGCATGTAGAAAATCGTATCGCCATCCTGAGGATCCGGATTTGTAACGAAGCGCATGAACTTGCTCGGATCGACAACCCCCTTCGTGATGCGCAGTTCGTCAAACCAGAAGACATTGTTGCCGGACTGTCCAAACGTAAGGTCCTGATTATACTGAAGTCCGGCCCAGACTCCATTTTTCGTCGCCTCAACTTTGTTCGCATAGTCGAAATACCAGGTTACTTTCGTCTGCGTCCCATTGCTGACAGGCTCAATGATAATGGCAAAATGGTGCCATTTTCCGTCAGTCATGTAAAATGGCGATGTGGCAACTGTTTCCGTCGTGTCAGTCTGCACTTTTACATAGTATTTATTGTTGTTGTTGCCGTCCGCCTGAATCATCAATCCGGCCCTGGTGCCGCTACCCAGACTAAACTTGTTTCCCCATGTTGTCACTTCATCCACAACCGACGACCCTTTCATGAAAAACTCGATCGTCGCGCAATTGAAGTCGGAAGAGCGCATGTATGGATGGGTAATCGATCTTGTGATGCGCACCTTGTTTGCCTTAAGTCCCGCGACATTCGCCCCATTGCGCGCAACCGCCGTGGGATTGCCGCGCTCGACCACATGCATCTTCCATACATCGTCGTCGTATGCCGGAGTGCCTGACGTTGTGCTTCCGGCGTTTTCGGAAACGGCGGCCACCGTGTCCATACTGTTGTCGAAAGGCAGATAGAGCAGAACGTCGCCATCCTGCGGCGTTCCATCGCCCAAGCCCGCGAAGGCGGCAAGCGACGCCAGGGCTGCGGCTAAAAACTTGCGAAGCCCGGCTTTTGCTGTTTCTGTGCCATTTGCGTTTTTCATCGCTTTTGTTCCTTTGTCTATGTTTTTGTTTGCGTTCAAAGTTTGGCAATATCGCGGCGTTCGCTGTTCACTGCCCCGGTGTCGGCGTTTTCGACAACGAGGCATCTGGCGCCAGGCTTCGTGGCGATCTGATGCCACGTACCTTTGCGGACGTTGTAGAATTTTCCGCATTCCATTCTCACTTCCCTGCGGCCTTCGCCGATCAAAAGCGTCGCCTCCCCCGAAAGAAGCGCGAAGACTTCGTCGGTTTTGTTGTGCCGCTCGATGTACGCTGGCGCGACGAACCTCCCGCCGTGATTGATGAAGGCAACGCACCATCCGCCGAACTCAACGCCGCGGATATAGTTGCAACCGTCATACGATACGACGTCAAGCCCGTCTACAGGGTTTTCTACGATTACTTTGTCCATCGACCGCAATTATATCAAAAAACCTTCTTTGCCTCAATCTGGAATGTGCATAGATCAGGCAAAGAATATTGCATTTTACAGGCAAATTGTGATATGATATTCTGTATGAAACACGGACAGACAAAATCAATTCTCGTCGCAATCTCTTCCTCCCACGCCGCGTCGCGGCAGAAGTTGCGCGGCATCTACCGGTACGCAGTACGGAAAGACGACTGGGATATAACTCTCGTGCGTTCCGCCGCGGATCTGTCGGACCAGATGCTTGAAGAATGCGCGAATGGCCGCTACGATGGCTGCATCATTTCCTCCGAGGAGTGCGCGAGGCGAATCGCAGAAACAATCACGCTCAAAACGCCAATTGTCGTAATCGAAGGAGAAATCGGCGACATCATAGCCCAGGTGCGGCAGACGGCGAATACGCAAGTCCTCACCACCGACAACATGGCGATAGCACGTACGGCTGCGGAGCATTTCCGTTCTTTGGGACGCTTCGCCTCGTTTGCCTACATTCCGGACGAGCTTGGGCGCCGCTGGTCTGCAATCCGCGAAAAGGCGTTCATGGACACCGTACGCGCCGACCGGTGCCGCAAAGAGACGTACAACCCCGCAAGAGAGAGTCTCGTCGGATTCCTGACGCGGCTCGCGCCGCCGGTCGCCGTATTCGCAGCATGGGATTTCATGGCCGCGAAAGTCGTCAGAGCCTGTCACGCGGCAGGGCTTTCCGTTCCATCTCAGGTTTCAGTCATCGGGGTGGATGACGACGACATGATCTGCGAATCTGTCAGGCCGCCCCTCTCCACGATTCTTGTCGACAGGGTAAAGCAGGGATTCGTCGCCGCCCAGGCTTTGAACTCGATGATGACTTCGCGAAAAAACGCCGCTGCGCCGACATACGTCTGCCGCCCGCTGAAGGTCGTCGAACGCGAATCAACCGCCCACCTCTCTCCTGGCGGAGGCGTCGTGGAGCGCGCCCGGCAGTTCATAGCCGATCATGTCCCAGACTTGATTGGCGTCCAGGACGTGGCAGACGCGATACACGTCTCGCGGCGACTCCTGGATCTTCGCTTCGCACAATCGGGAACCGGATCCGTCTCGGAACTGATCCGTTCAAAGAAGCTCGCTCTCGTAAAGCGGCTTCTTCGGCAGACGCCTCTTTCCGACGCGCGCATCGCCGCGCGCTGCGGATTCAAGAGCGTCGGCACTCTACGCAATCTCTTCCGCAGCGCTTTCGGCATGTCAATGCGCTCCTGGCGTGCGGATTTCACCTGAAGGGACAGGGTTCCGCCGGTGAATGAGATCACTGGGAAAGCACCCCTGTAGCCACCGCGTTGCGGCTCGCCTTCGGCTCGGGGGATATGCCGTCCTGGTGGCGACATCAAGGAGATGGAGCGTCTCGCTCCGTCAATATGAACGGACGGGACGTCCGTTCCCCCAGTTGAACGGACGGGGAAGCACCCCTGTAGCCACCGCGCTGCGGCTCGGGGGATATGCCATCTTGGCGGCGACATCAAGGAGATGGAGCGTCTCGCTCCGTCAATATGAACGGACGGGACGTCCGTTCCCCCAGTTGAACGGACGGGACGTCACCCCTGTAGCCACCGCGTTGCGGCTCGCGCGGGCCCTTGCGGCA
>DGHT01000017.1:30594-48624 GCA_002392765.1 Verrucomicrobia bacterium UBA3841
TCGCGCGGGCCCTTGCGGCACCACTCTAGTGACTGCCTTCGGCAGCGACCTACGGTCGGTGGATACGCTTCGCGGTTCGCGCTTTGCGCTCAGCCGACCTGACGACTTCGTCGCAGGCGCATCCCGCTCGGGGGATATGCCGTACCGGCGGCGACATCAAGGAGATGGAGCGTCTCGCTCCGTCAATATGAACGGACGGGACGTCCGTTCCCCCAGTTGAACGGACGGGAAAGCACCCCTGTAGACACCGCGCTGCGGCTCGCCTTCGGCTCGGAGGATATGGCATCCTGCCGGCGGGTGGGATAGCCGCCAAGATGGAGGCTATCCCAGTTACGGTCACGCGGGACGCGTGACCCTGCCGGCTTCAAGCCGCAGTCCCGGCGGCGGGACGGAGGATGAGGGGAGCATCGCGGCAGCGGCGATCGCTGCGAGAACGGCCAGGAATGCGACGAAGAGCGGCGTGTCGCCAAAGCGTACGTACGGGGTGGGCACGGGAGATACGGGAACCATGACGGTGTCGTACATCGCGCCGCGCGCGTCGGTCAGCGGTTTCCCGCCCTCCGAAAGCCACAGCGCGGCGCCGGAAGGCGAAACGGTTCCAGTCACGCCGGAGTTGCCGGTGCGCACTACGGGGAGTCCCGTTTCCACAGCTCTGGCAGCGGCCTGCCACTGATGCTGGACAGGTTCTACGGATCCGTAGAACCAGCTGTCGTTTGTGATGAACACCAGAACCTGCGCGCCCATCGCGGCCAGCCTGCGCATCTGCGCGGAGTCGGTATCCTCGAAACATATCGCCGCGCCGATTTTCATGCCGTCAAGATCCAGAAGTTTCAACTCGCCGGGCGAACAACTTCCCACGGGCGCGAGCGCCTGGAGCGAAGTGAATGTTTTGTCGAACGGGATGTATTCGCCGAACGGAACGAGATGCGCCTTGTCGTATATGGACGTTCCATTCCTGCTGTACAGGGCGGCGCTGTTGTAGAGTTCGCCGCCGGGCCCTGTTCTGGAACCTCCGGCGAGCACCGCTTTCGCTCCACCGTAAGATGCGATCACCCCGGCGACCGTCCGCGCCGCATCGCCGTCCAGCGAGCCGAATTCGCAAAACGCGCTCTCCGGGCACACGATCAGATCCGGCGTGAGATGCGCAAAACGTCCGCAGAGCGAACGGTACGGTTCCAGAGGATGGACGCCCTTCTCCGACGCAGCGTTGAATACGCACGGAAAATTCCTCTGCACGAGCCCGACGGAAAGCGGACGCGCATTCTGCGGCTCGGCCGCGTACGGGGCGCATGCTTTCCATATCGCGAGAACCAGGGCAAGCGGCAGGACGGTCTCGAGAAAACGCACGCCGCGTCCGACCCCGGCGGCATTCGGACGCATCATCCTTTCGGCGATTGACGCAACCGTCCCGTTGACGAGCACGGCCATCGCGCTCAAGAGGTATATTCCGCCCACGGCTGCGGGCGCGGCGAATCCCATCATGGCCGGCGCGGTGCCTAGAAGGTTCCACGCAAAGCCTCCGAGAAAACGCGCGCGGACAAGTTCGAGACCGGCCCAGAGGACCGGCTCGACGAACAGAATCAGCGTCAGACGCAAAACGTACCTTGCCCATCCGCGGCTTCTGAAACCAATGCCCGAGACGGGTTCGTCCGTCCATCTCCACGCCAGCGACGAAAGCGCGCCGAACGCGCCGAAGTAGAGCGAGCAGTAGGCGGACAGCGCAATCCATCCGAGAAGCACGAGCGGCCACGGCCCCCCGTTCTTGACGATCGCCGGCATCCACGACAGCGTGCCGATCCAGAACACCATGCCGTTAAGGAACCACTTGCGGAAGCTTTTCCCGGCCGGGCTGTTCCGCGTCAGCCAAATCAGCGGCGCGAGAGCGAAAAAAGCCTCGATCTTCTCTCCGTACGGAGGGAATGCCAGCCAGAGAAGGAAGCCGGGCAGGAGCCAGGCGAAGGGGGCGAGTTTTTTTGCAAGTTTCCTGAACATATTCAGACACTCCAGCTCAAGTCGAATCTTTCCGGGCGTCCGGGCGGGACATCGAACGTCCTGGGCGCGCGACGGACCGTTACCCACAGGCCGTAAACGCGGTACACGGCGAAGGCGCTCGTCTCCGGGAACTTCCCGGCCGGTTCGGTCTTCGATATGAAAAGCGGCGTAGTCTGCTGACGGAGGAATTCGACCGGGTATCCGCACTCCGCGAGGAAGTCCCTGTTGCGTCCGCCGTTTTCCGGACTGGCGACGAATCTCTTCACTCCGAGAGACGAAAGAGCGGCGAGCGCGCCGGAATTGAGCGAATAAAGCGGCCAGTCGGCGGTGATGTCGTCTACGCCGGCGGAGCGGACGAGCCGCAGGCAGGCGAGATCCGACACCTCCCATTTCGCAAACCCTTCGCGCACGAGGTTCTTGACGGAAATGCGAAGCGCGCGGAAATCGCCGTCGCAGTTCCAGACGCACGTCGCAAGGCGCACGCGTTCTTTCGGGACGCCGCTTTCCAGCACGGAGGCGAGGTCCTCCGCTTTCGCGTCCCGCGGCACGGCGACGACGATTTCGTCCCATTCTCCCGGCGGAATCTTCTGTCCCAGCCGTATCTTCAGCACTTTCGCGGGGACAAACCCGGCGGGCGGCGGATCCGGCATGTCGTCCATCGCCGCTGCGGCCTTCTCTTTCCTCGCATCAGCGGCGTTTTCGTCGAGACGCTTGAGCAAGTCGCGGCGCAGTCCGTTCAGCACGCCGGGCGGCACGAACAAGCCGTCCGGATCGTCAAGCGTGAAATTCCCGAGGCTCCAGCGCGTATCGCCCATCCTCGAAAACGCCTTTCTCGCCGCGGCTTCCGACTTTGAGGGATCCGATGCCGGCGGATAGTCTCCCTCCGCCTCGCACACGGCCGTCAGACCGCAGAACGAGGCCTTTGCCGAAACTTTGCGCGCCGAATAAGAAAGCGAGATGTCGACCGCATCCCTGCCCGGCCAGTCGGACGGTCTGAACGCCGGAGCCGGAAAGCGCCGCTTGACTGAGTTCGACATAGAACAGTACACCGCGTCTCCGGGGTTTACATTCTCCTCGCGGTTTTCGGGGAGAAGCAGTTCCACGTCTTCGCCAGCGGCAGTCTCGAACACGTTCGCGCGCGAAATCGCCTTTCGCATTTTCGTTATGCCGAATCCGTACGGCCTGCCTCCCTTGGCGGAGAGAATCTGTATGCCGTCGTGCTTCTCGAGAGGGCGCGCCGACCTGAAACGCAGCCACTCGTCGCCGCGGGTGTCGCGCGTAACGCGCTTGACTGTTCCGATTGCCGTGCCGAGATGTCCGAGGTTCACCGGATCCACGGGCGACGGCGAACCGCCGCCGGCGAAGCGGTACCGCGTAGTTCCGCGCGAAAAGACCGTTTCGAGATCTGCCGTGTCCGCAAACGACGGAGGACGCTGCGCATCGAGGATTTTTCTGTAGTAGGCGGTCGTCGCGGCCACGTACAGCGCCGATTTCATCCTGCCCTCTATCTTCAGGGACGACACCCCCGCCCCCGCAAGCGACAGCACCCCTTCGTCAAGGCGCAAGTCCTTCATCGAAAAAACGAACGGTGCCTGTCCGCCCGCCTCGGGCCACGCTTGACGGCAGCAGTATGCGCACCTGCCTCTGTTTCCGCTGCGGGATTTCTCCATCGCTGAAAAAAGGCAGAGGCCGGAAACCGAATAGCACAGCGCGCCGTGTATGAAACATTCCAGTCTTGCGTCTCCGCAGCGCCTGGCTATGAAGGAGATTTCGTCGAGCGAAAGTTCGCGCGCCAGGACAACGGTCGTAAATCCAAGGTCTTTCAGCGCCGCGACGCCCTCGAGGTTGTGCGCCACGAGCTGGGTGGAAGCATGCAGTTCAAGGGAAGGGAAATGCCTGCGCGCCATGCGCGCCACGCCGAGATCCTGCACTATCACGCCGTCCGGACGGATGTCGTCCAGAAGCGCCAGAGTCTCCGCCACGCCATCCATGTCCGATTCGTCGGCGAGCGTATTCACGGCGACATAGACTTTTTTGCCGCGCGCGGCGGCTACGCGCATCAGCGAGGCGAGTTCGTCCGCGGAAAGGTTCTTCGCGTACGCCCTCGCGGAATATTCACCGAGGCCGCAATACACCGCATCCGCCCCCGCGTCGAACGCGGCGAGCGCCGTCTGGAAATCTCCGGCCGGAGCGAGCAGCTCGGGGCCGGATTTTGCGCCGTCCGGGACTAGAGTTTCCATCCCCCGACTCCGAAAAGGCGGCACAACTCGGAAGCAAGCACCGTCGCCACCAGGACGGGCGAGACGAACTTTATCATGATAACGTAGAATGTCTTGAACCAGACGCGGCTTCCGTCGCGCCTGCACTCGGCGAGAATGCGGCGCGGACGAAGCACCCACCCGGCGAAAACGCACGTGGCGGCCGCCACGACGGGCGTCAGGATGTTCATGGCGCTGTCGAAAAATTCGAGCGCCGGCAGTCCGAACGGCTTGATGAACGACCACCTGCCGTAGCCGAACGCGGACACGGAACCGAGAACGACCGTCCAGAGGCCGACTGCGGCCACGGCCTTGCGGCGCGACGTCTTGAAGCAGTCGCACACGGACGCCACGCACGTCTCCGTCATGGATATCGCGCTGGTGAGCGCGGCGAAAAGGACAAGCGTGAAGAAAGCGAGCCCCACCGCCGCGCCCGCGCCGCCCATGCGGGTGAACACGGCGGGAAGCGTTTCGAACATCAGTCCGGGGCCGCTCGGTATCTCGCCAGATCCGCTCGACGCAAACAGCACCACCACCGGGATGATCATCATGCCGGCGAGAACCGCGACGAAGGTGTCGGCCAGCACTATCCTCACGGCGGCCTTGGGGACGGAATCGCGTCTGCGCATGTAGCTTCCGTACGTTATCATTATCCCCATCGCGAGCGACAGCGAATAGAACATCTGCCCCATCGCCCCCAGCAACACCTTGCCGATGCTTTCGCACGACGAGAAATCCGGCACGAGGTAGTATCTGATCCCCTTGCCCGCGCCCGGAATCGCGGCAACGTAGACGGCGAGCGCGACAGCCATCGCGAGCAGAGCCGGCATCATGACGAGATTCGCCTTCTCGATACCCTTCTTCACTCCCATCACGATCACGGCAAGGGTGATGGCGGTGAAAACGGCCATCGCCGCGAACGGAGCCCATGCGTCGGCGGTGAAAGATGCGAAGAAGGCTGACGGATCTTCGAAACCGCCGCCACGGAAAGCGATCTTTACGTACTGCACGAAATACTCCGCGACCCACCCGCCGATCACGTTGTAGTACGGCAGGATGAAAAGAGGGACGAGCGTCGCCATCACTCCGAGGAAATTCCATTTCGGATGTCCCAGCGTCCCGAAGGCCGTTATCTGGCTTTGGCGCGAATACCTGCCGATCGCGATCTCGGTGACAAGAAGGACGAACCCGAGCGTCAGCGAGAGTCCGAGATACACGGCGATGAATACGCCGCCGCCGTATTTCGCGGCAAGGTACGGAAAGCGCCAAAGGTTGCCCAGCCCGATTGCGGACGCCGCGGCCGCAAGCACGAAGGCGAGCTGGCCCGACCACGATGCTCTCGAACCGTCCCTCATGCCCGCGCCCTGAAGTAATCCTCGGGAGTCATCGAAGAAAGCGCCGATATCCTGTCCTCGAGCGAAGGATGGGACGCGAAAAGCGACGTCTTTCCGCCGGCGATGCCGAACGCCTTTATGGAGTCGGGAAGGATGCCGGGCCTCAGATTGCCGAGGCGCCTGAGAGCCGCGATCATCGGCGAGGGGGAGCCGAGAAGCCTGGCGGACCCGGCGTCAGCCGCGAATTCGCGCTTCCGGCTGTACCACATGAGCGCGATCATGGCCAGAAATCCGAAAAGCATCTGGAATACGGTGATGAGCATGTGGTACATCATGTACCCCCCGGAGGAGCGGCGCCTTTCCCCTTCCCTGTTTCCCGACATCGCACTCTGCACGACGAACGCGAGAACGTGCGAGAAGAATATGACAAACGTGTTAACCACGCCCTGCATGAGGGACATCGTCACCATGTCTCCGTTCGCAACGTGCGACATCTCGTGACCGAGGACCGCGCGCAGCTCCTCGGCCGACATCTGTTCGATTATGCCGGACGACACGGCCACGAGCGCGGAGTTCTTGAACGCGCCGGTGGCGAACGCGTTGGGTTCGCCCGGGTAGATCGCGACTTCCGGCATCTTCACACCCGCCTTTTGCGCAAGATCCCCGACCGTGTCCACCAGCCACCGCTCCGCCTCGCCCTCGCTGCCGTCGATGGACCTGCACCGCATGGACGCCTTGACGATCGTCTTGGAAAGAAGGAGCGATATCACCGAGCCGGCCATGCCGATGGCGAAAGAGAACAGCAGCAGTCCCGCGACTTCGCTGCTCTCGGCGAGTTCGGATATATCGACGCCGAAGAAAGCGCAAAGGACGCCGGCGACGATGGACAGCATCGCGACGACCGCGATGTTCGTAATGAAGAAAAGGATTAATCGTTTCATACAGTATATTATATCATAAAAAACGCCTGTGCATCCGCGCAAACGGGGCTGCGCGGCGGCGCGCTATTTGACGAGCGAACAGGGTCCGTTCTGGCATCCGCCAGGACACGCCATGACCTCCAGGAAGTTGACGGGGATTTTGCCGGACGCGTGCAGTTTGACCATCGTGCACGTCTTGCGGTCGATGCCGTTTATCTGCTTCGCGTCGAGCTTGAAGCCCGGGATCTTGGACGTCGCCTCCGTCAGCACGGCGTCGGTGACGCCGCAGCTGCGCGAATAATTGCGCGCGGTCGGGTTCGCGGGACGCGGAACCGGCCAGGGCTCGCAGGCGATCACATCGATCTTCCTGCCTGCCAGAATCGCGCCCAGCTCTTCGAAGGAGAGAACGTAATCGACATCCTTGCGGCGGGCTTCGCTGCGCTTGGCCACGCACGGTCCGATGAACACGGTTTTCGCATCGGGGTCTTTCGCCTTGACGATTTCTCGCGCGTACACCATGGGGCTCGGAGTGAGCGAAACATGGTCCACCAGATCCGGCAGATGCTTCCACACGAGATTCACCCACGCAGGGCAGCACGACGTCGTCATAAACGTTTTTGGATTCTTCTCCATGCGTTCGATAAACTCCGCCGTCTCGTGGGCGGTGGTCTTTTCGGCGCCGAGAGCGACTTCCATGACGTCGCTGAAACCCGCCTTCGCACAGGCCGCCAGAAGCTGCTCTATCTTGCCGGGGAACTGCTTTTCGGCGGCGGGCGCGACCATCGCCACGAGCTTTTCGCCGCGTTTCATGGCAGCCAGCACATCGATAAGCTGGGAGCGCTCCATGACGGCGGCGAACGGACAGGCGTTGAAACACTTGCCGCAGAAAATGCACTTGTCGAAATCTATCGCCGCGACGCCAAATTCGTTTTTCTTGATCGCCCCGACGGGACACGCCTCCTCGCACGGCACCGTCGTCTTGACAATGGCGTTGTAGGGGCAGGCCGTTATGCACTTGCCGCACTTTATGCAAAGCTTCTGGTCGATGACGGAATGTCCGTCGACGACCTCGATCGCCTTCTTGGGGCAGTTGTATACGCAGGGGCGCGCGAAGCAGCCGCGGCAATTCTGCGTGGAGACCACGCGCGCGTCGGGACAGCCGCTGCAGGCCGGTCCGCAGACGCTGAGCGGCGTCTTGGGCGTAGACGTCTCGCCGGGATGGCTCCAGGCTTTCTCCGCATAATACGCGGAAAGCGGTTTCGCCTCGTCCGTCTCCTCTTCGACGGAAACCCCCAGAAGCGCCATCAGACGGTATTTGAGAATCGCGCGGTCGTGGTAGACGCAGCAGCGCGACGAAGGTTCGTTCTTGGGTCTGAGCTTTATCGGAATCCTGTCGAGTTCGGATTCGAGCGTGCCGGAATCGAAGGCGCGGACGATTCTGATCATCAGTTCGCGCCGGATAAAAGTAGATCCGTTGAGCATTTTACGCGACCCCCTCTACGAGTTCCCCTATTCTCGTAAGCAGTTTTTCCGGCGTGGCCTGCGCCATGATTTCCGAGCCGTTGATGCGCACATACGGCGCGCCGCCGAGGTTTTCCTTCTCGCAGAGTTCCAGGCACGTCTTGGCTTCGACTTCGACTTTACCGCGCCATTCGGCGGGCAGCTGGTCTTCTATGTTCATCATGTTCGCCGCCCCCAGCAAATAGCATGCCGTTCCGCAGCATATCTCGACCTTGACCTTGTCCATGTCTGTTTTCCTTTCCTTGTCAGTAGTAGTTTAACGCCGTCTTCTTCCTGTAGTTCTTCTCCAACGCGGCGGCTATGCGCTTGACCACGCTGCGCCTGAGCTCCAGATCCTGCGGTATGTTCGGATCCTGGTGGCTTTCGTTCACCTTCGTGCCGATCACGAACTCGATGCGGTCGTGCCGCATCATGCGCTCGAGAATCGCGCGCGCCGCGGCCGGCTCCTTTTCCGGCGGACGCATCTGCTCGAGCGCGGAAAGCACCCTGCCGAGCGTAAGTATGCCCTCCGTGGCGATTCCGATCCCGTCGATCGTCCCGACCGGCGGCAGGCCTCCCGCCGTCTTCATGTCGGCGAGGCGCACCTTGACGGGCACTCCGAGTTCGCGTTCGAGTATGTTCGCCGTCGTGCCGCCGCAGGCGACGACGTGCTCGGGGCCCAGGAGGGCTTGGCGCGCGTAGTCTGCGTCGTGCTCCTTGTAGTACGGCGGACCGGTCAGCACGCGCATCACGCGCGGACGGCGCAGATACACGACCGCGCAGCTGATGTCGTCCTTGCAGGCGCCCGGCGTAATGTTGAGGGCCTGGCGCGCTATGGCCAGACTGAGATCCCTCGCCGAAACGTCAGGCTCGCGGGCGATGCGCTCGCGCGCGAACTCCAGCACGCCGGATCTGCGCCAGCCGAACTTCATGTCCTTGCGCACGCCGAGTCCGGACTGCGTCACCCCGTCGGAGCACATTATTATCCTGTCGCCGGATCTGAAGTCGGCTTCGCATTCGCGCACTTCGCGGTCCGGCCAGTGTTCGGATACGATCTGCCATTCTTTGTGCGGAGGGACCTCGTCCACTCCGCGCAAGTGTATGTAGCCGGGGTTGCCCATTTCGCTGATCCGGGCCTTGCCGCCCAGCCGGAAATCGAAAAGCGAGAACGTGGCGTAGCCGATTTTCCTGACTTCGCAGACTGGCAGCGAATCCATTATGATTTCGACGGCCTCGAGCGTCGGGATGTTCGATTTCAGGAACTCTATGGCCATCGCCGTCGTCATCGTTGCAAGAACATTCGCTTTGACGCCGCTGCCGAGACCGTCGGAAAGGGCGACCAGATGGCGGTTCTCCATCTCTACGGTAAGGAAGCGGACGTCGTCGCCGCACGCCGCCTGGCCGGTTTTGGTGAATTGGGCGGCCTCCATCTCGATGAAGAGGTCTCCCGCCGCACCCAGGCTGTCCAGCGTCTCGTCAGCCATTTAGATAATCCTCGCTGTCGCCTTCGCGAAGGCGCTTGCCGACGGTGTGGGATTCGTACGACCCGGCGATTTCGTTCAGCATGATTTCGGTCTCGGCGATGTGTTCGCCGAAGAGTCGCGCGACCTGCTGGACGGTGTAGACGTTCTTCCGTATGACATCGCGCGCCTTGGCCGCTATTTCCTCGCGCCGCCCCTCGTTTTTCGTAACATCCTGGATGACCGCGCCCGCAAACTCCCCGCGGCTTATCGGGAATACGCTGATCGTCACAAGATGGTCCTTCCAGGGCTGGCGGAACTTCACGATTTCGCTGCCGTGCTCTATCGCGCCGGCGAAGAGGTCCTTGAAATCGGGCATGAACACGCCGATCGTCAATCCGTCCAGATTCCCGAGCGCGTCGTACTCCGCCTTCGCTCCCGCCATCTCCGCGAATATGCGGTTGCACTCGACAATCGCGCCTGTTCCGTCGATGATGACGACGCCCGCCGGGATGTACTTTATGAGGGCGTTGGACGTGCGCTGGAAATTCTTCTTGAGGTAGGTGTGGCACATGGCCTCCTCGGCCTTGCCGGCGATGAGCGCCTTGGCGAATTCGCGGCATGTGTCGTATCCGCAGGCCCCGCAGTTCACCTCGTCGGATTTCGTGCATTTGCCGACCCTCGCAAGGGCGGCGGCGATCGCCTCCTGCGAAGGCTCCTCCTCCGCGACCGCCTCCGGCTCGTACTTGGATGCGCCGCAATGCGAGAAACAGCGACGCGTGGAAGGCTGTATCGGAGCCGAGGCGTCGGTTGCGAAAAGCGTGGCGAGCCCCGACGCGCCGCGGGGCATGGCCGGTCCGTTCACGCATCCGCCGGGACACGCAAGGACTTCGACGAAAAGCTTGCGCGGAAACTTTTCCGGATGCAGCTTGAACTCATTCGGATCGAAATCCTCCAGCATTCTGCGGAAATCCTCGAGCCCCGATACGGAAACGTAGCGCACATCGGTCCTCCCGTCGCGCAGCGTATCGTTCATTCCGCCCTCCACGGAATAGAAACGTCCTTCCTCCGCCGGACCGAGTGCGAGTTCCGCCTCTTCGCCGAACGACACGCCGTTCTCCTCGAGAAGCTTCTCGAGAGCGGGGAAAACGACGGCTAGCGCAAGCTCGTCAGGATGCGCGTCCGCCTCGTTCTTCTTCGCCGCGCACGGCCCGAAGAACACCACCTTCGCCTTGGAGCCGTACTTTTCCTTGATAAGACGGCAATGCGCCCTTACCGGCGACGGCAGCGGCGAAATGAATTGCGCGTAGCCGGGCAGATACTTGCGCACCATGTCCACCGCCGCGGGGCAGGCGGACGAAATGACGAGCGGCGAGCTTGTCGCGTCGAGAAGGCGCGAAACATGGGCGCTCACGCTCTCTGCACCGTGGGCGGTCTCGCTGACCTCCGTAAAGCCGACGCGCTTGAGCGCGCCCGCGAGCCGGCCGATCGTGACACCCTTGAAATAACCGGCGAAGCTAGGCGCCACGGAAGCGTAAAGCGGTTCGCCCGACGCCATCATCTCCTTGAGGCGGGCAAGATCGTTGCGTATCTTCTTCGCGTGCGCAGGACAGACCTTGACGCATTCGCCGCACGCGACGCACGCTTCGGGAATCACCGACGCCTTGCCGTTTACTATGCGTATGGCCTTCACGGGACAGTGTCTTACGCACTTGTAGCAGTCCTGACACTCGTTTTCCGTCGTATAAACTGGACTTGAAAGCATTATATCAGCCTTTCTCCGGGAATACGGCGTTGAGAATGTCGCGCATCACAAGCGGATCCACGTGTTTGTATGTTTTTCCATCCACGACCACAATCGGCCCTTCCGCGCAGTTGCCGGTACACAGACTCGCACCGAGGTCGACATCCACCTCGTCCTCGAGCCCTCGCGCGGCAAGAAAGCTCTCGCACGCCTCGACGGTCTTCTCGTTCCCGCGCGCAAAGCAGGAACTGCCCATGCAGATGGTTATTTTAGGTTTCGCCATGACACCCTCGCCAGACTTCGCATACTCAAGCATTATATCGAACTTTCGAGAATTCAATTCCCGGAGACTGCGGTTCTCTCCTTCAATTTGCGGATGACGGAGAACATCACGCTCGGATAGTCGGTCGAAAATCCGTCGCACCCGAGTTCGTGCAGCTTGAAGTAGACTTCCTCCGTCTCTCCGCCTTCGAAGGGAATCGAGCAGACGGGTATGTCGTTTGCATGGAACTCCGCGATGATTTTCTTGAGATACGACGCGCGCGGCACGAACGGCTCTTCGGCACCCGGGTCGTAGTATGTGTGCAGCGATACGGCCGACACTCCCTCGAAATGATTGGCGCGCATCTCGTCCATCTTTTTCTCGAAATGCGCCTCGAACCGCGCGATATCCGCCGCCGTGTGCTTCGGCTTCGGCCACGTTCCGATCCAGATCAGCGTCTTGCCGCCGTTCGTCGCCTTGTTCCAGTCCAGCGCCTTCTGGTAATCCTGTCCGGTGTAGTAGACCTGGTCGAGAACGCCCGCCTCGCGCGCCTTTTCTGCGATGTACTCGGGTCCGGCGCCCTTCTCGTCGACGAAACAGAGATACGTCGGGTGCCCTTTCATCGCGGCGAACGTCGCCTCGATCGTCGGAATGCGGTGATGCGCGAACTTGGGGTCGAGATAGCTGCCGACGTCGACGTCCTTTATCTCGTCCCACGTCAGCTCCGAGGAAACATCCTTCTTGGAAAGTTCGTCGCCGATGCCGCGCGCCGTGCGCTTGAGGGTCTTGTCGTGCAGCATTACGCCTACGCCGTCTTTTGTCTTGCGGCAGTCGCACTCGAGCGCAGAGCCGTTCTCCCAGCACCACGTGAAAGTTTCGAGGGTGTTGTCGGGACGCTCCAGCTTTCCGCCGCCGCGGTGGACGTGGCTAAGGTGCAGAAGCCCGGTGCGCGGCGCCTCCAGCGCGCGACGGATCACTTCGGCGTGAGCCTTCTTCAACACCTCCGGATCGTACTTCATGACTTTGCGGTCGTAGGTGAGAAGTCCGTTGATTTCGATCTCCACGTCGGTGGTCTGGGTGTACACGCTGCCGCCAAGCCCCCATTCGGCAAGCTGTCCCAGCCTGTCCATGAGGCCGAGATACGCCCTTTCGAGACCGTCGCGCGTCTTCGTGTCCTCGATGCCGCCGTAACCCCAGTTGCCCTTGCCGTCCTTGGGCTCCTTCCAGAGATGCCCCGGCACGGGATGTCCGAGTCCGCCGAACTCGCCGAGGAAAGAGATGCGCCTGTCGTTTACGGCGAACATCCTCGGACCGCGGTAGAGATGCATGTCGACCGTATCGGCCGCTTCGCACACCCCCTCGGGTCTGTGCTGCGTCAAAACGCGCTTCGGCCATTTCCATCCTTCCGGCAGACAGTGTCCGCCCTCCCAGTCCCAGCAGCCGCTCGGACCGTTCACGAGGCGCGACGGATCGTACCGCTTGGTGAAGTCGAGCATCGAGTGCGTGAGAAACTCTCCGGGCTGGCTCCATCCCTCGTTGTAGGGATTCCACATTACGATAGACGCGAACGGCTGGAGGTCGTCCATCATCTCTTTCATTTCCCTGCGCTGCAGCCAGTAGCGCTTGACGGTGTCGGCCTTGTCCGGATCCTTCCAGCTGCCCGTTCCGCTGGGCAGGTCCTGAATGACGAGGATGCCGATTCTGTCGCACATCGCGTAGTACTGCTGCGGCTCGACCTTGATGTGCTTGCGGAGCATGTTGAAACCGCAGGCCTTGAGAACGCGCACGTCGTACTCCATCGCCTCTTCGCTCGGCGGCGTCAAAAGCCCGTCGGGCCACCATCCCTGGTCGAGGGTGCCGATCATGAAATACGGCTTGTTGTTGAGGAAAAAGCGCAGATACCCGTGTCCGTCGCGATGCTTTTCAATCTTGCGCATGCCGAAATAACCGCGAACGACATCCTTGCCGAAGGTCGCGGTGAAGTTGTAGAGATTCGGCGATTCCGGCGACCAGAGCGCGACGGGCGCAGGAAGGCGGATCGTGCAGGGAATTCCGGGGGTGAATGTCGCACGCAGAGGCGCGGAGCCGCAGATAATCTCCACCGTTCCTTGTTCCCCGTTCCCAGTTCCCTGGAATGTCAACGTCACCTCGCCCTTGTCGACGTCGGTGAGCACCTTGTACGACTTTATGTATTTCTCGGGGACGGTCTCCATCCAGACCGTCTGCCAGATGCCGGACACGCGCGTGTAGAAGCAGCCTTTGGGCTCGAAACTCTGCTTGCCGCGCGAGTTGACGAAATCCTCGGTCGGATCCCATACGCACACCGTAAGCTCATTGTCGCCCTTCTTCACGTAGTCGGTGATGTCGAGCGTGAACGGGTTCTGTCCGCCTTCGTGCGGAACGTCTGCAACCTCCTCGTGTCCGATGAAAACCATCGTGCGGAAGTCCACGCCTCCGAAATGGAGCAGTATCCTCTCGCCCGGCTTCGGATCGCAAACGATGTTGCGCGAGTACCAGAGGAATTCGTCGGGCTTGAGCAGCCTGCCGACCCCGGAAAGCGCGCTTTCCAGCGGGAACGGGACGAGAATCTTGCCGTCCCACTTCCCGGGGCGTCCGGGAGTGTCGGTGACACTCGTGACGGCGTAGTCCCATTCGCCGTTGAGATTGACCCAACTGCCGCGGACCATCTGCGGTCTGGGATAGCCGCGCCATGCGTTGTCAGGAGTCACCTTTTCACCCCATATTGTCGTCATAGAGGCGGCCTGCACGCAAAAAATGCAAAACAGCGGCGCCAACACCTTGATCATCGATTTATGCTTCATAGTCATTGCTCCAATATTCGATTTGGTGCCGGGATCCTCCATTCGGCGTGATTCCGGCAGGTTCAAGACCGCCTCGCCGTTCCGGCTTCGGAACCCGAAACCGGAACCGGCGTTTTCGCGGCTACTCAATGTCGACGACGCTGGCCCAGTGCAGCAGAAGTTCGCGGTTTTTCGGCGTCTGGTCGCGGCTGGATTCCGCGGCTGCGACGATCGGGAGCCACTTCTGCACATCCGGGAGCTTGACTTTCAGCGCCTCGCACGCGAGCGACATGTACTTCTCGGCCGCCGCGACATGGCCGCTCAGCCAGAAGAGCAGATACGTGCGGGCGACATCGGCGAGCGGATCTCCGAGACGCACGTGCGACCAGTCGATGACGCGCCATTCGCCCTCCGGCGTGATGATGACGTTTGTCGGGTTGAAGTCTCCGTGGCAGAGGGCCTTGCCGCGCGGGAACGACTGCAGCTTCATGTGCAGATCGTAGCGCGTCTCCTTGGGAAGCGCCGAAGCCGAAATCTGCTTATCGAGCTTGTCGGCGAGATTTCCCATGCGCTCGGACGTCTTCTTGAAGATTTCGCACTGGATCGCGACGAACTCCTTCAGATACTTCGCGAGGTTCTTCTTGTCCTTCGCCATCACGTCGGCGAGGGTCTCGCCCTCCACCCACTCGCGGCGGATGCACCAGTGATCGCGGAGCTTCATCACCTCTATCACCTTGGCGACGGGCAGGCCCGTCTCGGCGGCGCGCGCCTCGTTCATCGCTTCGTTCAGGATCGCGCTCACCTTGTAGCTCGGCCCGAATATCTTGAGCACGGTGCCCTTGTCCTTCATCACGACCTTGTCGGTGCGTTCAAGAAGGACGTTGCTCTGCCTGCGCTGACTGCCACGCTTCGCCGGGACCTTCTTCGCTGTATTTTTCTTCATTTCCAAACTCCTAAACTTTTCAACCTTTCAACTTTTCAACCTTTCAACTCAGACCGTCTCGTGTTTCCCGTAATACGCGTTGAGGTACATCTGCTTGATTTCGGACATCAGCGGATAGCGCGGATTGGCGCCGGTGCACTGATCGTCGAACGCCTGCTCGACCATGTCGTCGAGACGGTCCAGGAAGTCCTTCTCGTCCGGGACGTAGTCGCGGATCGTCGGCTTGATGCCGATTCTCGCCTGCAGATCGCGGATGGCCTTGACGAAGTTGTTGAACTTCTCGCCCTTGGACTTGCCGCCGATGCCGAGAGCGTCGGCGATTTCGAGGTAGCGTTCGAGCGCGTGCGGGTAGGCGTACTGCGAAAAGGTCCCCATCTTGCGCGGCACGGGGTCGGCGTTGAAGCGCAGCACCTCCTCCATCATAAGCGCGTTGGCGATGCCGTGCGGAATGTGGTGGAACGCGCCGAGCTTGTGGGCCATGGAGTGCATGACTCCGAGGAACGCGTTGGCGAAAGCCATGCCGGCCATGGTCGCGGCGTTGGCCATCTTCTCGCGCGCGGCGGGATTGGGCGTTTTGGAAACGGCGGCGTCGTAGCACGCGGGCAGGCACTTGAAGATGACCTGCAGGGCGCGGATCGCCAGACCGTCCGTGTAATCGGTGGCCATGATGGAGGCGTACGCCTCGAGCGCGTGGCTGACGGCGTCGATTCCGGACGCCGAAGTCAGCCCGGGGGGCGCCATCATCTGCATATCCGCATCGACGATGGCCATATCGGGCATGAGTTCGTAGTCGGCAAGAGGATACTTCACTCCGGTCTGCTCGTCCGTGATGACGGCGAACGGCGTCACCTCCGAGCCGGTTCCGGCGGATGTCGGCACGCACACGAAATACGCCTTCTCGCCCATCTTGGGGAACGTGTAGACGCGCTTGCGGATGTCCATGAAGCGCATCGCCATGTCCTGGAAATCGGCTTCCGGATGTTCATACATCACCCACATGATCTTCGCCGCGTCCATCGCGCTGCCGCCGCCGACGGCGATGATGGCGTCGGGCTTGAATCCGGCCATCAGCTTCGCGCCTTCCTTCGCGCATGCGAGAGTCGGATCCGGCGCCACGTTGGAGAACGTGGTGAACATGATGCCCTGGTCTTCGAGAGACTTCTCGATGGCCTTGGTGTAGCCGTTGGCGTAGAGGAAGGAGTCCGTGACGATGAACGCCCGCTTCCTGCCGAGTTCGCCGCCGAGTTCGCGGAGAGCCACCGCGAGGCACCCCTTCTTCTGGTACACCTTTTCAGGCGCGCGGAACCACAACATGTTTTCTCTTCTCATTGCCACGGTCTTGATGTTCAAAAGATGCTTTACTCCGACGTTCTCGCTCACGGAGTTGCCGCCCCAGGAACCGCAGCCGAGCGTAAGCGACGGCGCGAGGCCGAAGTTGTAGATGTCGCCGATTCCCCCGTGCGACGAAGGCGTGTTGACGAGGATGCGGCACGTCTTCATGCGCGCGGCGAACTCCGCGAGCTTTTCCTTCTCGTTCACTTCGTCGAGATAGACGGACGATGTGTGGCCGTAGCCGCCGTCCGCGACGAGGCGCTCGGCCTTGTCCAGCGCGTCGGCCCAGTCTTTAGCGCGGTAAAGCGCCAGCACCGGGGAAAGCTTCTCGTGCGCAAACTCCTCGGAGATGTCCACGCTTTCGACTTCGCCCACGAGGATCTTGGTGTCCGCAGGCACTTCGAAACCCGCGAGCTGCGCGATCTTCGCGGCCTTCTGTCCGACGATCTTCGCGTTCAGGGCGCCGTTGATGAGAATCGTCTTGCGCGTGGCGTCGAGCTGCGCCTTGTCGAGCAGATGGCAGCCCATCTTGACGAACAGCGCGCGCACGTCGTCGTACACCGGGTCTTCTGCGATGACGCTCTGCTCGGACGCGCATATCATGCCGTTGTCGAACGTCTTGGAATGGATGATCGAGCTGACGGCGAGGGTGAGGTCGGCCGTCTCGTCGATGATCGCCGGCGTGTTGCCCGCGCCGACGCCGAGAGCCGGCGTGCCGGAGGAATACGCGGCCTTTACCATGCCCGGACCGCCGGTCGCGAGGATGATGTCCGCCTCTTTCATGAGGTAGTTCGTCTTGGGCAGCGAAGGCGCCTCCACCCAGCCGATAATGCCCTCGGGCGCGCCTGCAGCGACCGCCGCGTCAAGAACGATCTTCGCCGCCGCTATCGTCGAATTCTTGGCGCGCGGATGCGGACTGATGACAATGCCGTTGCGCGTCTTGAGAGATATGAGACATTTGAATATGGCGGTGGAAGTCGGATTCGTCGTCGGAATCACCGCGCCGACGACGCCGATCGGCTCGGCTATCTTCTGGATGCCGGCCGCCTCGTCCGTCTCGACGACGCCGCACGTCTTCGTGCCTTTGTAGGCGTTGTAAATGTACTCCGCCGCGTAGTTGTTCTTGATGACCTTGTCTTCGACAACTCCCATGCCGGTTTCCGCCACGGCCATCTTCGCCAGCGGAATCCTCGCCTTGTTCGCCGCCAGCGCGGCCGCGCGGAAAATCGCATCGACCTGCGCCTGTGAATATTTCGCGAATTTCGCTTGCGCCGCCCTCACGGACGCAAGCGTGGCCTCCAAATCCGCCACCGGATTCTCAGGCGCGATTGTCTCGTTTGTTTCCATTTTTCTCCTTAGTGGTTCGCCAGGTTGTTTCCCGGTCCTACCGCAATTATATCATTTTCGGCGGCGAGAATCAATGCCAAGGATTCGCACCCAGAAATTACAAATGAGGTGAAGGGACGCGCTTCATCGCGTCCGTC
>DGHT01000049.1 GCA_002392765.1 Verrucomicrobia bacterium UBA3841
ACCGCATGGTCGAACGATCTTTCGACGCCTTTGGCCGTTTGACGCGCACCGATGACACTGCGTACGCCTATGCTTCCGACGGGCAACTTTCATCCCTCTCAAACAGCCTCGCTTATGTCGAATACCAGTACACCCCAGACCGTCTCGATGCTGGCTACACCCTCGTTCTCTCCAACGGCGTGACATTCACCCGCGCTCTTTCACGCGATAATTATCGTCGCAGTATTGTGACGAACGTCGTCAACTCGGTAAACGGCAACCCAATCGGAGCCATCTTATACACCTACGACGCTCTTAACCGTCCCGTCACGCGCACTGGGGGAATGGGCGGCGCGTCTATTCAAGACACTTTCGGCTACAACGACCGCAGCGAGGTTGTTTTAGTCTCCAAACCGGGAGGGTCTCCGTATACTGCGAACACCTACTCGTACGACGACATCGGCAATCTGCTTGCTTCATACAATTTGAACTGTGCAAATGAATACACAGCCAACAACCTCAACCAATACACGTCCGCCTACAGCGAGGGTCTGCTTCCGCTCGATCCGCAATACGACAACGAGAACAATATCATTTTCGACGGCAATTTCTTTTTCACATACGATGACGACGGTAACATCCTATCAGACTACCACTACGTTTTTACCTACGATGCCGCCAACCGTCTCAAGACCGTGTCGACAAACGGCGTCACCATCATGACGAACTTCTATGACGCGAAATCTCGCCGCGTCCGCAAGATCACGCCCGAATACACGTCTACCTTCTTCTACGACGGCTGGATGCCGGTCAAGGAAATCGTCGCATACGCAAACGGCTCGACAAACGTCATAGAGTACCATTGGGGCAAGGATCTGTCCGGGACGATCGGCGGGGCGGGCGGAGTCGGCGGCCTTCTCTACCTCACAGTCTCCAACTCCTCCACTCCCAACTCCTCCACTCCTCAACTCTACATCCCCTACTATGACGCCTACGGCAACATCCTCGGCTACCGCGATGCGCAGGGCAATGTCGTTACCTCCTATACCTACGACGCCTTCGGCAACACAATATCGCAATCCGGCCCGCTCGCATATTTCTTCCGGCATCGTTTCTCCACCAAATACTTCGACTCCGAAACCGGCCTCTACTACTACGGCTACCGCTATTACAGCCCCATCCTCATGCGCTGGCTTACCCGCGATCCGATAGAGGAAGCCGGCGGTGTGAACCTGTATCAGTTCTGCAAAAACTGTCCCATTGATTCTTTTGATCCCCGTGGCGAAACTTTTGTTCGGATTAATGTTGGCACAGAATCTATGGACAGCAAAAGAGGCTTCTTGAAATTTATCAAAATCGATGCTATAGTCATAGAGCCACCAAAAAATGGCGGAGAACTAAATTTCATTCAGTTGAAGAAATCACCGACCAGCGATTGGGAGCTTGATATTCAAGGAACACCCGGCCCATATTACTACGGGCTGTTCGATGTAAAAAAGTATACAAGGAAGAATCAAAACGGAAATAAAATCATATCACTTTATGATGCGCCGGGAGGCTTTCTTGAAAAGGTAGACTTCTTCACAGCGGTTGTAGAAGTAAACCGCCGCTGCCGCGGGGGTGTGAATCGCTATAGATTTCCTGTTATCAATTGCTACGACAAGGTGAGGGTTGTAGCATCTGTTTCATGGTCTTTTGATCCGAATATCTCTGGGAGCTATCGATATAGCGGGAAATCGGATGGTTTCATAAGACGCGGTTCCATGATCCCAAAAATGCAACAACTTATCAATAGGTCAACATGGAGAACTGAATTGTGTCCAACAACAACAGTGGAGGTGCAAGATGATAGTTATGGCTATTAAAAACACGGTGCGAGTTTGTTTGTCTACTTGTGTTTTGAATGCCATCGCACAGGATGGCGTCATTCTGCCAATAGATGAAAGCGGTTGCAGTTCCAACAAATGCGCATCTATCAAGATTGTTCTCGCAAAAGACGATGCCAGCATGCCTCGGTACATGACCGTCTACAAGCCAATCAGCGATTTTGTCGCTTCTAAAAAAGCTTCAAATGCAAGAGTGAGGGTGGATGGCAAAATTTGCATTTACAACAACGCCACCTGGCCGTATATTTTCGGGGGACAATATATGCGGACTGGATATTACTGTCTAGAAATTGACATGATGCAGGTGAATGGGGATATATTCTGCATTAAGAAGCGCAAGCCAGATATGCTCCATGAGAATGGTACACTTATAGTATTGAAACCACAACGCCGCTGGGAGACTTTGATTTCCTTCGATAGGAGACTATGGGACTTCCCTTCAGGAAAAGCAATCGGCAAAATCGTGAAAATTCGTCCGCGATTCGCATTTGGCGTCTATGATGTTGATGGGATTTATTATCGAAGCCTTGGCGAAATGAATAACGGTGAAAAACGGAACCAGTACTGTGGCGACAGAGACGGCGAGTTGATCGGAGACTGGATTGACTTTGTCTTTAGCGAGAACTTGAATGAAGAAATGTCGGACGAGGATGAATTCCCGGCGAATCGTTCAATTTTACGATAGCCTGAATTTTTCAACGAGGAGAAAACAATTGTCATGAAACCATGGAATGAAATACACAAGGCGGCGACGGCGTTTTCGAAACGCTGGAAGGACGCATACGACGCGAAGTCTCGCCGCGTCCGCAAAGTCACCCCGGATGTCACGACAACCTTTTTCTTTAACTATTGGAATATAATTGAAGAGCGCGTTGCCTATACGAACGGCACATCCACCACGATCCGCTACCATTGGGGCAAGGACCTCTCCGGCACTCTCCACGGCGCGGGCGGAGTCGGCGGCCTCCTCTACCTTACAGTTTCCAACTCATCCACTCCCAACTCCCCCACTCCCAACTCCCCCACTCCTCCAAGTTCTTCTCCACCCCAGGATAAAAGGGGAAATGCAGATAAAGAAATTGGAAATGCCTCGCTTGCATAAAACCGGAGTTGATTATGAGCCACCACAACGCGATGATGAGCGAAAGCAATATAACATATGTGTTCAATAGACTTTCCGATTGCGGCAATCTAGGAAAAATATTGTTGCAGCACAGAAAGTGTTTTAACTTGCTTGATACTGAAATATTCCCATCTTTTGCGATGTTGGATGATTTGGATTTTAGATGGGGTTTGTCCGGGAACGCGCCTCAATGTGACATGCTTAGAGATTTTACAAATAAATTAGATATTCAATTATTGAATCCAAAAAAATTCTGTTTGTTTAGAGAGTGCGATTTCAAGAAGTCAGATCCATGCGTACAAGATGGTAACTATAACATGATATTTGCCGGAGATGATGTTTATTATCTTCTTTCATCCACGTAGAATCAACTTGTAATCCAGGAAACGATAAAGGCTGGAAACAAATCCATGTTAATGTGCGAATTCACTGATTGCGCTAAACCCTTAAAAAACAGAGAAACTTTGACAGCAGATGCATTTAACGCTCTTTTTGACCATCTTTGTGCTATTGCCATAGGCATATTTGATGATCAAGGAGTGTGTTATATCCCATTCAATCTCAATCCTTCTTCGATAGTGTAAAATATCGTCTGTAAATTCCTTTCACGATGGAGAACGCGATTTTTCAACAGAGGCAATTGCAAAACAGTACGGGGACGACGCTTCCAGCGTCGTGTAAAGATGGAAAAACTCTTCCTCATTACGACGCAAGATGCGTCGTCCCATGCACATTATGGGACAATTTGCGCCCCCTGGCGCAATCTGTTTCCGGTGCGCAAACCTTGACTCACTCGGTGACGTTCTTCACGTCGTCGTCCGCCGTGTGCGGCGCATCGGGTTTGTGTATGCCCATCGTACCGCGTCCGTCCGCGGCCGGATGCGCGGAAAGCGCGTCGAGCAGCTCCTGCGATATTTTCCCGCCTTCCATGGGCGTGGATATCACGTGCGGCTTTATCGTGACTATCAGTTCGGTGCGCTTCTTGACTTTTTCGGTGCCGCGGAAAAGCCAGCCGACCAGCGGTATCGAACCGAGGACAGGCGTGCGCCAATAGACTTCCGATTCCCGTTCCCTGACGAGGCCGCCGGCCATTACGGCCATGCCGTCCTTGGCGACGAACGTCCCGGCAAGCTGGCGCGATTCCACGAACTCTATCGATTTCGTCTCGCCCGAGCCTCCGTCGACGGGAATGTCGACCTTTTCCGGACTCACCTCGCTGTTTTCCTGGAGGATCCGCAGCGTTACGGTTTTGTCCGCGTTGATGTTCGGCGTTATGAGGAGCATCGTGCCGACGTCTTTCTTCTCGATCTGCACGGTCGTCGAGCCCTGCACGATGCCGGAATCCGACACTACCGTATCGCCCTGCTTCCATCCCGTGACGAGCGGGTATTCCTTTCCGCTGAATATGCGCGAGACTTCGTTGTTCGCCACGAGAAGGAGGGGCGTGGCGAGCGTCCTGATCTTTCCGTCCTTCTGCGAGAGTCTCATCTGCGCTTCGATGTTCTTGTTCAGCACGGTGAACGCCATGGTGGGATCGAAAGCGTCCATGGCCGTCTGGACGAGTCCGCCCTCGGTGCGTCCGGAGTTGCCGAGCGAATGGGACTGTCGGTTGAAGGAATACTGGAACGACGCCTCGTAGTCGTCGTCGATGTCCAGTTCCATCACCTTGACTTCCATCAGCACCATCGGAACGGGTACGTCGAGGCGTTTTACGAGAGCGCGGATTTCGTTCATCACGCGGCTGTCGCCGGTCCTGACGATAAGCACGTTGTTTTTCCTGGACATTGTCACGAAAATGCTCGCGGACGAGGCTGCGACCTGCCCCCTGACCATGTCCAGCAGATTCGTGTTGCCGGTAGAATACGCAAGTTCGATCAGTTTCGCGTCGTCCGCGGAAATCGCCGGAGTGTCGCGCACGGATCCGCCGCGGTTCCTGCCGAGCGCCTGATCCCACTGGGCGCGGCGCGATCCGATCGAACCGCGCGCGAAGGAGAATTCGCCGGACGACGACCTCGAGCCGGACGACGTGGCGTTGGGCGGAGTCATGTCAAGAAACTGCGCGCCGCCGTTGTCTTCGAGGACGCGGAAGCGTCT
Source organism: Verrucomicrobia bacterium UBA3841 (assembly GCA_002392765.1). Lineage (GTDB taxonomy): Bacteria > Verrucomicrobiota > Kiritimatiellia > RFP12 > UBA1067 > UBA1067. The sequence continues at coordinate 5,083 of DGHT01000049.1, forward strand.
GAACCGTCTGGAAAGGTCGTTTTCAGCGTCGTCTTCTATCTCCTCCTCCCCGAGCGAGAGGAAGGTTCTGTCGGGGTAGAGTCCGAAAATCGCCGCCGCGACCTCCGTCACGTTCGGATAGAGAAGGGTGAACATCTCGGTAGTCTCTTCCCGGAACGTATTCAGGTTTCCGGCGTATTCGTCCATCGCCACGACCCTCGTGATTCCGCGGTCGGGGTCGCGTCTGTACCAAAGCGACGACGCGCGGCATATTTCCTCGACGGCAGTCTCGGCCGTCACATTGCGGAGGAATATGGACACCTTCTTCCCGGCCGTCGCCTCCGAAGCCGATATGTTTTCGCCCGACTGGTCGGAAACGAGCCGGAGCAGCATCCCGAGGGGGACGCCGTTCGCCTCCAGGTACCGCAGCCTTCCGGCGGGCGCGCCATGACCGCCGCGCAGCGGGCGGTACGACGCCGGTATGGATATCCCCGGCTCGCCGGAGTCGGATTTGAGTATGACGCCGCGCTCGTCGACGCTTGCCACCGTCGCGTCTATCGTAACGCCTCCCGCCGTGCCCGTGAACGCCGAGTCCCTGCGCACTATGCGCCCGCCGGCCGCGTCGCGTCCCAGGAGCGCGACGCCGTCGCCGTCGGGACCGACGACGAGCGCGAGCAGCGCGAAGTCCTCCGATCCGGCCATGCTCGTCCTGAGCCTGTCCGCCATCGCATTGGAGGGGACCGTCGGATCCTCCGTGTTCGCGCATGAAGGATGCGCAAGCGCAAATGCGCATATTGCCGCCGAAACGATTTCTGTTTTCATATCATGATGCTCCCGCTATTGCAAACATTGCCGTGAAAAAAGCCACGTATACGAAACCGACTATCGCGCCCGTGACGAGAACCATGACGGGTTCGATCACCATGCCGAAACGCTTCACCGCCAGACGCAGCATTGATTCGTGGAACCGGGCCGTTTCGTCAAACGACTCGGCGAGGGCGCCGGAAGTCTCGCCCGTCGATACCATCGCGCGCAGCATGGGCATGAATTCTTTCGCGTTCTCCAGAGCCGTCGAAAGCGGTTCTCCGCGCAGCACCGCCTCTCGCGCGTCCGCCGCGCGCCTCGAAAGCCGCTCGTTGCGGAGTATCCGCGATGCAGTCCCGAGCGCATCCACGAGCGTGACGCCCGATTCCGTCATAATCTGCATCGACCGCGAGAAAAGCGCCGTGCCGGAAAGCCTGAGTATCCCGCCCGTGGCGGGAATGCGCAGCAGAAACGCATGCTCCAGCTCCCGGCAGACGCGTATGCGCCCGGCGGCGAACCACGCCGCCGCCCCCGCCGCGATCCATCCCGCCAGCGCCGCGGCGTTCGCTGTCAGCCACGCCGAAACGTCCACGAGCGACTGCGTGACGGCCGGGAGTTCCACGTCGCCGGAACTGAGAAATTCCGCGATCTTCGGTATGACGCCCGTCACGAGATAGGCGCTCACTCCGATGGACATCGCTATCGCGACGGCCGGGTACATGATGGCGTTCGCGACGGCAGATTTCAGTTCGCGCCTCGCCTCCATCTGGTCGGCCGCGCGCGCAAGCGTCCTGTCCAGTTCGCCCGATTTTTCGCCGGCTTCCGCAAGCCGGACCGTCACTTCGCCGAATACGGAAACGTTTTTTTCCAGCGCAGACGAGAATGTTTCCCCCTTTGTGACGGCATCGGCCGTTTCCATCCATGTTTTCGACATTCTGGGCGTGAAGGACTGCCCTGCCACCGTTTTCAGCGACGTCAGGAGCGATACGCCGCTTTTGACCATGGACGACAGTTGCCTCAGCGTCATTTCAATTTCGAATTTACCCGGGCTTTTGAGCCACGCGGGATGCCACGGCGGCCTGTCGCACGGCATCCCGCCTCCGGTTTTCCCGTCCTTTCCGTCCTCTGCGGAAGCTTCCGCGGAAACGACCGCGAATCCCTCCGCGCGCAACTGGCGCAAAAGGACGTCGCGCGATCTCGCTTCGCGCGAAAAAACAGTTCTGCTCCCGTCCCGGGATATGGCCTTTACTGTGAAATTCATCGTCTGGCGGCGCGGATTGGCTTTCGCGCTCTTTATCTGTTAAACGGGGCGGTGGCGCGGGCGGTTCACGTCCGGTTTCAAAGATAGTGTAAAATATCGTCTGTAGATCTCTTTCATCATGGAAATGACAACATAGGTGGTTGCAAAACTCCCGAATATATCTCACGCCAAGTTCGCGAAGTGCGCGAAGTTGTGTTTTTATGGTCGCTTTGCAAAAAGCCATGAAAAGCTCTCGTTGCCCTAAATGGTCAAAAATGATATAATATGTGGCGAAAAGCATGAAAGGAACAAAGCCATGCCAGCAGTACTGGAAGCGATAGACAGGATGACTGCCGAGGAGCGAATCAAGACGATGGAATACCTGTGGGCGGCAATGACTGCTGCGGCAGAGCCGGAACCTCCGGCTTGGCACGGCGATGTCTTGGCTGAGTGTCGCCGCCGCGTTGCGGCTGGCGAAGAACATTTCATTCCGCTTGAAGAGGCGATGCGACAGTTGCGTGAGGAAGTTCATGCTCGTTAGGATTCTAGATTCAGCCCACAACGATATTCGCGACGGCTAAAGGCTTACACTGATTCCTCTTATGACGCTACTCTCCCGCCAGAATTGCAAGGATAGAACGCGCGTGAACGACGCGGGGGTGGAGGCGATGGTTTTTAAGACACCGCGACATTAATGTCGTGCGTGATACCGCAAGCGCCATGCGTTCCTCGACCGAGCCGAAGAATGGCGATTCGCTGCCGAGGAAAGTGGTCAAAAATTATTATCTCACGCAGAGGCGCAGAGGCCGCAGAGGGGGGGGCTATGCTTCCCCTACTTTAATTCTCCTACTTTAATATTATATTCTTTACAAGTTTGTACATAGAACCATTTCAGAATTTCACAAGCTCCACTTTTGTCATTCTTCATAGATTGAATTATATCTTCCCACGATATCACCTTTGAGTTATCGCGAATAGATTTTACAAGATGGTTTAACTCATCTATATTCATCCTAGGAGTTCTATCATCTTTCTGCCTATTAATCGTCGTCCATGCTTTTTCAATCATTGTATCAGGATCATTTTCTGAATCCTTCCATTCCTTAATCTTTGTTTCGGGTGCAAATACGATAAAGGCGGATTTTTTTGCAGAGGTTTCGGCATTCTTATTCCCTTCATTAAGCAACCTTGCAAGGCAGGCAATATTTCGCGCAACTTGATTATAATCCGGAGAGTTTGTCACCGACTTGTCAAGAGGGCTGCCCATCTTCGCTTCTACAATAATAACACTTGGTTTGTTGTTGGGTGTATCGGCGAATTCTACTTTCCTCTTGTTACTGGCGGTATCCTTTTTTTTATTATTGTCGCCAGATTCACCCTTCAATCTGACATTGCCCAATATTGCATCTGTCCATGTCGCCCCCTCTTTCTCAAACGCAGGTACAAGGCCTCCTTCACTAATCCATCTTTTTTGGACTGCTTCTTGAATTCTTTTCAACGCATCATTCTTCTTACTGTCTAAATGACAAAACCCTTCACCATAGTCGTGTATAGCCGCCAACGTCAGTCGAAGCATCCATGTTTCGTTAAATACCTCTGAACGCGCTATGGGAGATTTCTCGGCATCTCCACACCTCGTTTTGCCGTCATCCTTGTTTTCGCAACACAACGCCATGGCCTTTACAGCCAATTCCATTTTAGGAAACAGTTTCATTTGAATCTCCTTTCATTTGTCATTCTCCCAATTGAAAACTTCTCCGCGTCTCCGCGCCTCTGCGTGAGACACAAAAGCTAAAACTACCGCGCTTTTCTCCTCTTCCTCCCCTGTCGCCCTTCTGCACAACGCCTCGTTCCTTGCGTTCATGAGGTGGCAGTTGTCGTAGTTCACGGGGAAGACGGGCACGTAGATCGGGAAGGAGCTCAGAATCAACTGGCGGCCGTCTGCAAGGAACCGCGAATCCTCGACCGTGGGGTCAAACCGTTGCGGAAGGCCATGCGCCACCGTCTTGATCCACCGCGCGAACGGCTCTTGCCGCAAGCGCCGCTCCAGCTCCTTCTCGCCCGGCGAAAGGAAACCACACACCGGCAACATCCCGCGACGAGCCTTCTCAACCATTCGTTCAATCTCTGGCAAATGCTGCTCGACCGTCATCTTGCGTGTCAGCCGCACGGGAAACATGAAAGGCGACGCCAGAAGCGTCAAGTCGCCGATGGCGGTCCACGAAAGCGACGGATCGAGAACCGCATGCTTCAGTCCGCTCCTTCGGACAAAGCGATCGGGATTGAGCATCTTCCACATTTTCCGCGCCGGGTTCATCTTGATGTACTTGCGCACGGCCGCCAGCGGCCGGCCGGCGTTGACGAGCAGCAGCCAGAAATGATCCTCCCACACGAGCGGTGCTTTTTCGCCGATAAAGGGGGCAATCAAGTCTTCTCCCTCTCGCCTGAAATGCTGAAACCAGTCGAGAATGTCAAATTCCCGCGCCTTGCTGTAATCGACTATCAAGAGCAAATGCAGATGATCGGGCATGATGATGAAATTGCTCGCCGTCAGGAACGGCCACCGGGCATGGATGCCGCGCCACAGAGCAGCCATGGCCTCGCCCGCCGGCGTCAATTCAACGGTGTAGCCCGGCTTGCCGTCGCGCACCATCTTCGTTACGATGCGCGAGAGCACCGCCTTTCTTCCCCTCACGCAGAAAGTGAGAAAGAAAAAGCGCCGTCCGCTCTTGTCGAATTGCAGCCTCATGCGTCGCGCCTCCTTTCAACATCGACCGGGGGAAGTTTCCCCCGAACCCCCGCTACCGCGTCGACAAGTCGGGGTTCAGGGCGCAGCCCCGGTTGTTGTCCGCAACATCTTTGACTCATGCCGATATTATACCAAATTATGAGAGTCGTGGGCTTATAAAATTTTACGACCACCTACTTCTGCGTATTCTTTTGGATAATGCGCCTTGAGATAAGCCTGCTGCCAGGCAAGACGCGTGTAGGCAACGGCGTGTGACTTGTTGAAAGCATAAGATGCTACAGCCCACCAGTCTTCCCATATTCTTTCGCAAAGCGATTTTGCAGCGGTTTCATCGCGCCACTCGTCTATGCGGAAAGCCGGGTTTGCAATGCAGCCCGAGATGAATTTGATCTTCAGTCGCATTGAATCATCAAACATCTTCTTGCCCATCGCATATCTTATGGCGTCGGATTCATTACTCGATAAACCAGCAAGTTTCTGTGCAAGCGCCATTATCTGCTCTTGGTAGACTACGACGCCGTATGTTTCGCTTAATACGCTTTCCATGAGCGGATGGTCGTACATGATAGCCTCTTCGCCGCTCTTTCTGCGGGCAATGGCGGGGAATTGCATTGCCAGTTTCGGGTTGTAGAAGAGAGCGCCGATTGCCATGATGTCGGTAAAGCACGACGGCTTCACTTCGCGAATCCATTTCATAATCTCCTTCGACTTGAATTGGAAAATGTCGGAGGTATCGCATTTTGCAAAAACGGACATAGTCTCCTTGTCATCCTCCGTTATGCTGCCAAGGTCTACGGAATCACCCGTTCGTTCCTTTATGCGTCTAAGACATTCTCTCAAAACAGAAAGAGCTTTCAACGTGCATAGTTCGAAGATAATCCGGTTTGACGTCTTTAGTCCACATTCAGAGCAGTGCGCTGCGATGTGTCGAGATGCGGCTTCGCACCCCTCGTTGTCGAAGTCAATCCAGACGGGAGGAAGGGCGATCCTGTTCTGACCGACGAACCGTTCGAAGAAAAGTCCGTGTCTTATGGGATCGACATCCGTAATCCCAAGCGCATAAGCAACGGCGGATCCCGAAGCCGCGCCGCGCCACAGTCCGGCAAACGAGCCCGTCCGTCGCACGGTTTCGACGCAGTCGCGGACAATGAGGAAATACGATGCGAAATCAAGACGGGGATCCGAAGAAAGCCGCTCAATCAATGAGAGCTCGTTTTCCAGGTGCTTCGATGCTTCGACGGGTACCGACTCGCCCCAGTGCAACTCGGCACCTGCTGCGACGAGTTCGCGCAGGCGCGCCATGCGGGAAGGGGCGCCGTCCGCGAGCGGAAGCGTTGTTTCATCGGGGATTTCAATGCTGATCATTTTCAGCATCCCTCCTTCCCCGTCGACGGTTCCGTGTCCACCACGGTCTCGACGGCGATTCCGTCGAAGTCGAAGGTGAAAGTCGACTCGCTGCGCATGATGTCGAACATCTCCTCGCGCTTGGAGGAGAAGCGCTCGCGCGCCTCCGCCATGTTGACGACGGGGACGGACAGGATGAGGAACTTCATGTTCCTGAGCCGCAGTGCGGCGGCCCAGCGGCGGAGGTTCGCCTTGAACGACGTGAGGGCCGAGACATGCGCGGCGTCGTCCCTGTCGAAGAACAGCTGGTACACGAGGACGGGCGTGCGTCCCTCCGAACCGTTCGCCATGTGGCAGGCGGACGCGGTGCGGTGGAGGAACTGGTAGGCGACATCGCGGCAGCTGCGGCAGAGTTCGCCGACAGTCGGGATGGTGGTGCATCCTGCTTGGCGGATATAGCCAATCCATGCGCGGAGCACGTCGCGGCGGAGCTGTACGTCCGTGACGGAAGTGCATTCCCGCAGCCACTCGATGACGGTCTCGCCGCCGCCGTAGAGGTATTCAGTGAACTTTCCCTCGACCGCGACCTGCCAGTCGGCGTCGAGAATCATGATGTCCGTCATCGACGGACGCCCTAGACGCTTCCCGTTCCACACCGCCTCGGTCGGGAACTCGAAGAATTTCAGCGCGACTTCCGGGTTGAAGTCCGCGAGCTGCGTTTCCAGCACGCGCCGTATCGCGCCGAGATTCGCAGGCTGCCAGAACTCCGCGAGCGGTATGGAGCTCGTGCGCCAGGAGTTCACCTTGGTGCGGGAGAGCTCGCCCAGCACTTCGCCGTAGCTTCCTCGGGAGAGTCCGAAGAAGTAGGCCATTTCATCGTCTATCATTGGTTTTTCGTTTGTATTCTGCTTTTGCGTTTTCATGCCAACTATTATACATGGAACATAAGACCGCCTTCCGCCGATTTCAAAAATGTGGCAGAAGTCCAATAACTGTGATATAATAGCCGCCATAAATGCCAAACAAGCCGTCATACTACGAAAGGGCGAACTTCCTGAAGCGCTGCAGACGTCGTCCGGAGGCGATGGATGACTACGGCGATGCACCGTCCTTCAGGAAGTGTCCGTCGATTGCGGAGCTGAAGGGCGCCCTTCGCACGGCCGGGGCGTCCTCGCGCGATACGATACGCCTTGCCGCGCTTATGGACAATCTGTCCGCTTTCCATTCGCCGAGGTTTGTGTATGACGGTGACGGATGCGGCGAAGACACAAACTGCTGCAGAAGCCGCACCTCGGGCATCCGGTCTTTTCTTGCGCAGGATGGCTATCTCGTCTCGCGCTATTCCACGCTAATGCGCTACAAGCGTCTCGCCGAGCGTATTCGGCTGGCTGCGGGCGTCGACGAGAGAGTGGATCTTCTTTGGGGACTAGAACCGTCCATCCCGGCGGAATGTCGCGAACTGGATGAAGACCCCTGCGTCAACGAGGACGACGGCTGTTACAGCAAGCTGCGGCGGTTGTACTGCGTACTGGACGGCAAGAATTTCACGGAAATCGAAGGGACGCTTGCGTTGGAGAGACAACGACATCGATTCTCCTGAATCCGAAACAGCTGTAGAAGACTATGCCGGGAAAATACGGAATCTGAACGAGGGCCTGGCTGGTCCGTCAAACGGCGCGGCGGAGGGTGAAGTGGTTTTTCAGCGACGTTATCAGGCCGAGTTTGGACAGCCGGCTGATTTCCGCAGAAAGCGCGCTTCGCTCGACGCAGAGGTAGTCCGCGAGCTGCTGGCGGTCGAATGGAATGTCGAATTCGTCAGTGCCTTTTTGCTGTGCGACGGAACGCAGATAGGCCATCAGCCGGTCTTGCGTGGAGCGGTGGGAGAGAATCTCGATTTTGCGGTTCAACTCGAGAGTCTTCGCTGCGAGCGTGCGCATGATGTTCCGGACGAGGCGGGCGTGGAACATGCAGGCGTTCTCGCAGGGTGAAAGGATTCGTTCGGTCTTGACGAGCAAGACATCGCTGTCCTCGTCCGCCTCCACGTCGACGCTCATTGCCTCGGCACCGGAGAGCGACTGCGCGGCGGCAACGATTTCCGTCGGGCCGATACGCTTGATGATGGTGCGGCGTCCTTCAAGGTCGTATGTCGAAACCGACAGCGCGCCCGAAAGAAGAATGCCGATTCGGTCGGCGCGATCGCCGGACCTCATCAGCGCATCCCCCTTTGCAAGGTGGCGTCGCCTCGCGCCAAGGCAGGCAAACAGAGCGGGCAGGCTCTCTATTCCGATTCCGTCGAAGACCGGACATTTTTTCGCCTGCACCGCGAGATATGTGCTTCCCAGTTCCATATCGGATAGTCTATCATTTTTCTGGAGTTTCCGCAATGTTGGTGGAACAACATATTTTGCAGCCGTGAAATGATATACTATGCATCGTCAACAGGTGAACAGGAGGTAAAAAGCCATGAAAAGAAAGATAGTGGAGATCGACGAGACGAAATGCACGGGCTGCGGGCTGTGTGCGAACGCCTGCCACGAGGGCGCGATTGCAATGGTGGACGGAAAGGCGAAGCTCGTCAAGGACGACTACTGCGACGGCATGGGCGACTGCCTCCCGGAGTGTCCTGCCGGTGCGATCAAGATTATCGAGCGCGAGGCCGCCGCATACGACGCCGAAGCGGTTGAAAAGTTGAAAGTTGAAAAGTTGAAAGGAGTTGAATCTGCCATGTCTAAACCAAAACTTACAGAATCACCATCTCCATCTGCCCAGCATGTGCCCCTACCAGGAGGTTGCCCCGGCAAGGCGATGCGCCAATTCAACCGCTCGACCGAACCTGTCGCCGCCCAAGCGTCTGGAGCAGCAGTTCATCGGTCGCAGCTCGCCCAATGGCCATGCCAGATACGGCTCGTGCCAGTCAAGGCCCCGTTCTTCCAGGGAGCGAAACTGCTCATCGCCGCCGACTGCACGGCCTACGCATACGCAGCGTTCCATCAGGAGTTCATGCGCGGCAAGGTGACGATTGTCGGCTGCCCCAAGCTCGATCCAGTTGACTACTCGGAGAAGCTGACGGAGATATTTCGCGAGAACGACATCAAGTCCGTCACCATCGTGCGCATGGAGGTCCCGTGCTGCGGCGG
>DGHT01000042.1 GCA_002392765.1 Verrucomicrobia bacterium UBA3841
AGGCTCCTCGCGTTGCTCGTCGGGCAACCTGATCGCTGCGCGACAGGCGAATCTCGGCGACTCGCGCGGGCCCTTGCGGCACCACTCTAGTGACTGCCTTCGGCAGCGACCTACGGTCGGTGGATACGCTTCGCGGTTCGCGCTTTGCGCTCAGCCGACCTGACGACTTCGTCGCAGGCGCATCCCGCTCGGGGGATACGTTCCCCCAGTGGGGTTGTTTCGCTTACCGTCGCGGCAAACGGCAAGATCAGCGGCAAGGCGCTGGGCGACGGCAAGACGTGGACGCTGAGCGCGCCGTGGTTCGACGAAGCGCGGTTCGCACCCCTGCTAGGGCATCCGCTTATCGGACAATCTTCGGCTGGGGGATACGGGGACGGCTCGCCCCACCAGGATCCGGAATCCGGAAGTCCGAAGTCCGAATCCGGAAGTCTTGCCTTCCACGCGACGGTCATCGCCAAGGCGGGCAAGGAGGTCGCCACCAACGCGGTGACGGTCGCGGTGGAGAATGGCGTCGGCGTCGTGAACGGGCGGGACGCCCGTTCTCCCAGTGAAACGGGCGAGACGCCACCCCTGCTAGGGCATCGCCTTCGGCGACTCGCTGCGCTCGGGGGATACGTTCTCCCAGTATGGACCGCGTGGCAGTACAACTGGAAGGTCGAGCCGTGGAAAACGGAGGCGAAGGCGTTCAACAAGAAGACGATGACGTATGCGATTCTCCCCGACGGCTCGTTCTCGGAGGACGAGGAAGATGTCGCATCTCCGCTTGGTGCGACCGTATCCGCCCGTGTGACGCTTAAGTTTACGGCGAACGGCACGGCATCTGTTGCAGGCGAGTTCGTGACGGGCTACGACGAGAAGAAGGCGAAGTACGCGACCGTGAAGGCGACAGGTTCAGCGACGCTCGTCCCGTCAAATGACGGTGGCTGCCTCCTTTTCGTCTATCTGACGCCGAAGGGCCTCGCGCCGCACGCGCGTTGCCTGGAAGTGCCGCGCCCGTTTTGAACGGCTGCCCCAGCCGTTCCCCCAGTGGCTGTTATTCGCCAGTCAGCAACGGAGCGGGACGCACCCCTGTAGCCACCGCTATCGCGGCTCGCTCCGCTCGGGGGATACCCATCTCCTTGAAATCCCCAATTCCTCATTTTACATTGACGGATATTGCGTTTTTTTGACATCAAATCCATTATTTGGTATAATATACGTAAATTTCAGGGAACTGTCGGCTATCCAGTCGACTAAATACGACATGACAATCACACGAAGACAGCGGCGCGAGTGGGCCATACAGATGCTTGTCGGCGCGGATTTGAACCCGCCCGACGATGTTGATTCGTTTTTGGAGGATTGCTGGCAGGTTATTGCCACGCTCGATCCCGCCGAAGGCGGCGCTTCCATAAACGGCCGCAACCGCGCATTTACCGACGAGCGAGTCAAGGGTGTTCTGTCCAACATTGATGCGATCGACGGCAAGCTCGTTCCTCTTCTCGACAAATGGGATATCGACCGTCTCGGCACGATCGAGCGCGCCGTGCTGAGAATGGGCATTTGGGAGATGATGTATTCCGACACCCCCCATGCCGTCGTCATAAACGAGGCGATTGATCTTTCCAACTGGTTTTCGGGACCGAAAGCGAGGTCTCTTGTCAACGGCGTTCTCGACAAGTTTTCGAAAAGCGCCAATCCGCGTCTTTCTTCCGGCGCCGGCGCGCCGTCCGGCAGATGAGCGCGCAGCCTTCCGATAGCGATGCGCAATGGATGGCGGCGGCCTTCCGCGAGGCGCGAAAGGGAGTGGGCCATACGCGCCCGAATCCTCCTGTCGGAGCCGTGATAGTCAAGGACGGGATCCTTCTAGGTTCTGGTTTCCACGCCCGCGCCGGCGGTCCCCACGCCGAGGCGGCCGCCATAGAGGATGCTTTGAAGAATGGTGCGGAAGACGCAATCCGCGGCTCCACGCTGTACGTGACGCTCGAGCCTTGTTCCGTGCCGGGAAGAGTCGGCGCCTGCACCGATGCGATAGCGCGCGCCGGCATTTCGCGCGTAGTCTACGCCGCGCAGGACCCGAATCCGGCGAACGCCGGCAAGGCGCGCGAAGCTCTCGCGCCGTCCGGCGCGGTCGTGGAGCGGCTGCCCCGCATAGAAGGCCTCTCCGGTGCGATCGACGACATGCTCAAGCCTTTCGCGAAGCATGTCACGACAGGTCTTCCTTTCGTGACGGTGAAAATCGCGATGTCGCTCGATGGAAGGACCCACGATTCCGGCGGCAACGCGAAATGGATTTCGAGCGAACGCGCCAGAGAGACGACGAACGCGCTCAGACTGGAGGCGGACGCGATAATGGTCGGCGCCGAAACCGTCCGCAAGGACAACCCCTCGCTTTTGGCCAGACCGGTCGAGAACCCAGATCTTTTGAGAGTCGTCGTGTCGCGTTCCGGAAACCTTCCCCGCGAAGCGCAGGTTTTCACCGACGGGAAAAACAGGACCGTCGTATTCCGCGACGCCAGGGAAGCGGTGGAGCAACTCGGGCGCATGGGAATGATGCATGTTCTTTGCGAAGGCGGGCTGAAGCTCGCGGCGGGTCTGGCGAAAGAGGGATTGGTCGACAGGTGGTTGACCGTCCTCGCGCCGATCGCGATCGGTGACGGACCATTGAAGGAGGCGGCCAGGATAGCCGAAGCGGAATGTTTACGGGACTGGTAGAAAAGACGGGAAAAGTCAGAAGGGTGACGTGGTCTGCCGGTCTTGTGGTCGAGATCGGATTTTCGCCGTGGGACAGGCCGCTCGAGAAGGGCGAGTCCGTCGCCGTGAACGGCGTGTGCCTTACGGTCGCCGACCGTTCCTCCGACAGGTTTACCGCGGACGTACTTCTCGAAACGGCGCGGCGCACCAGTATCGCATCGCTCAAGCCCGGAGACGCGGTGAATCTCGAAAGGGCGCTGCGGGCGGGAGACCCGATGGGCGGACATATCGTGCAGGGGCATGTCGACAAAGCCTGCACTGTGGCGTCGGTAACGCCGCGCGGACGCGATTTCCGCATGACGGTTTCGTGCGGCAGGGCGCTCGCCGCGATGTGCGTCGAAAAAGGATCGGTGGCCGTGGACGGCGTGTCGCTCACCATAACGGGCGTCGGCCCCGACTGGTTTTCGGTGGATGTCATACCGACCACCGCGCGCGATACGACGCTCGGACGCAGGCGCGCGGGCGACGTCGTGAACATTGAGACGGACGTGATAGGCAAATACCTGCGAAAACCGGACGGCGGGACGGGCGTGACCGAGCAGATGCTCGCGGACGCCGGATTTCTGTGATGTTTGAAACAAGCGACAACACTCTGGAGGAAAAAATGAACGGAAGAAAATCATCGGTCGAGAGAAAAACGAAGGAGACGGAGATTTCCATCGAACTCGATCTGGACGGTTCCGGAGAAGGGACGATCGAAACGGGCATAGGTTTTTTCGACCACATGCTCGAGCTGCTGAAGAAGCACGCGCTCGTCGATCTGACCGTCCGCGCAAAGGGCGACGTACATGTCGACTACCACCACACGGTCGAGGACACGGGACTCGTTTTCGGCAAGGCTCTGAACGAGGCTCTCGGTTCGCGCGCCGGGATAGTGCGCTACGCATTCGCGTCGATACCGATGGACGAGGCGCTCGTCGAGGCTTCGATCGATCTCGGCGGACGGCCGTTTCTCGTCGTGTCGTCTCCGATGAAGCACTGCATGGTGCGCGATTTCGAGGTGAAGCTCGTCGAAGAATTCTTCCGCGCCGTGAGCGTCGAATCGCGAAGCAACATTCATATTCGCCAGATAAGCGGCGACGAAGCGCACCATGTATGCGAGGGCATGTTCAAGGCGTACGCCCGGGCGCTCAGGGTCGCGAAATCCATCGACCCGCTTGAAAAAGGAATCCCTTCTTCGAAAGGAACGATATGACCATACTGCCCGCAATCGATCTCAAGGACGGAAAATGCGTGCGCCTCATGCAGGGGCGCGCCGACATGGTGACCGTGTACGGAAGCGATCCGGAACTCCAGGCGCGCGAGTGGCGCGCGCAAGGCGCAAAGGAACTGCACGTCGTAGATCTCGACGGCGCGTTCGACGGCGAGCCGCGCCATCTCGAGGAGATCCGCAAGATAATCGCGGCGTTCGGCGGCATCGTTGAAGTCGGCGGAGGGCTGCGCACGCCCGAGTCGCTTTCCGCGGTGTTCGGCGCGGGTGCGGCGCGCGCGATAATCGGATCTTCGGCTCTCGAGGATCCGGCCTTCCTTTCGGCGGCGGTCGAGCTGTACGGAGAGCGCATAGCCGTAGGGATCGACGCGCGCGGCGGAATGGTGCAGACGAAAGGGTGGGTGAACACGACAGCCGTCCGCGCGATCGACCTGGCGAGCGCAGTGGCCAGGATCGGGGTGAAAACGGTGATTTACACCGATACCGCGACCGACGGAATGCTGTCGGGCCCCAATCTCACGCAGATGGCGTCGATCTGCGACGCCGTGCCCGGCTGTTCCGTCACCGCGTCCGGCGGCGTCAGTTCGCCGTACGACATTGAAAATCTGCTTTCGCTAGGCCGCCCGAACATGCGCGCCGCCATCGTCGGCAAGGCATTGTACGACGGACGCACCACGTTCAAGGCGCTCGACGCCGCCGCAAACGGACGGAAAGGTCTTTGCAAATGAAACTTTCGCTTGCCGTGCTGGGATCCGGAGCCGGATCGAACATGCAGTCGATCGTAGACGCGATCGAATCGGGGGAACTCGACGCCGAAATCAAAATCGTCGTCGCGGACAATCCCGGAGCCAAAATCCTCGAACGCGCCGAAAGGCACGGAATCGAGTCGATGTATCTCGATTGTTCGCCCTGGAAGACGAAACTGGAAGGGCGTGCCGAGGACGAATTGATCGGCATGCTAAAGGAGCGCGGGGTGGATGTCGTCGTCCTGGCCGGATTCATGCGCATCGTGAAACCGAAGCTTCTCTCGGCCTTCCCCAACCGCGTACTGAACATCCATCCCGCTCTTCTTCCCGCCTTCCCCGGTATCGAAAGCTGGAAGCAGGCGCTCGACTACGGCTGCAAGGTGGCGGGCGTCACCGTGCATTTCGTAGATGCCGGCACGGATTCGGGTCCGATAATCGTCCAGAAGGCGGTTCCGGTTCTCGAGGACGATACGCCGCAGTCTCTCCACGCCCGCATCCAGACGGAGGAGCATAAGGCGTATCCAGAAGCGCTGAGGATCATAGCCTCCGGCGCGTTCAAGATCGAAGGCAGACGCGTCAGGATAGGGATATGACAAGAACCGTTTCCTTTCCGGGCTTCATCGACGTGCACGTCCATTTCCGCGATCCGGGAATGCCGGACGCGGAAACGACGGAATCGGGGCTCGCGGCGGCGGACGCCGGAGGTTTCGCCGCCGTCGTCACAATGCCAAACACGTCTCCCGCGGCCGATTCTCCGGAACTTCTCGGTTGCCAGCGCGCATCCGCCGCGAAATCGCGGGCGGGGACGATCCTTCTTCCGTCGGCGTGCATTACGAAGGGACGCCTCGGACGCGAGGTCGCCGATCTCGAATCCCTGGCTGCGGCGGGCGCCGCGTTTTTCACGGACGACGGCTCTTTCGTCTCCGATGCGAAGGTGATGGAAGAGGCGATGCGCCGCGCGGCGGCGCTCGGAATGTGCGTCTGCCAGCATGCGATGGATCCGTCGGCGACGGGCCGGGGCGTAATCAGGGAATGCGCGCTGTCGCGCAGACTCGGTCTTCCCGTCATACCCGTCCGCGCCGAAACGGATGCGATCCGCCGCGATCTTTCGCTCTGCCGCGAAACGGGGTGCCGTCTGCACGTCCAGCATATTTCGACTGCGGAGGGCGTTTCGCTCGTGCGCGATGCGCAGAAGGAGGGACTGCCCGTCACTGCGGAGGCGACGCCCCACCACCTGCTTCTCGACTGCGACGAGATTCCGTCGGACGACGCCAATTGGAAAATGGCGCCTCCCCTGGGAAACGGAGAGGACAGAGCCGAACTGAGGAAAGCGGTCAAAGAAGGGGTTTTGATGTTCGCGACAGACCACGCGCCCCATCCGCAAAGAACGAAATCCGCAGGCTTCCTCGAATCCGCAAACGGAATAACCGGTCTCGAAACGGCAGTCGCGATAACTTACGCCGTCATGGTCGAAGAAGAGGGCATGGACGAGAACGCCTGGGCGGAGGCCTGGTGGAAGAAACCGCTGGAGATACTGCGCAATCCCGCCAATGCCGGATCGCTTTCGGGTTTGCGCCGCACAGTCCTGTCTATAGGCGAACGCTGGACCGTCGACCCCGCCGCGTTTTCGTCGAAGTCCCGCAACTGTCCGTATGCGGGCATGGTTTTCGACTGCAGGCCTGATAACAAAAAAGCCCCGTAAAAACGGGGTTTTTGAATGGTGGTGGGGCAAGGATTCGAACCTTGGAAGGCGTAAGCCAGCAGATTTACAGTCTGCCCTCGTTGACCACTTGAGTATCCCACCGGGCATAGCGCATTTGCGCTTTGCTTTATTAACGAATATTTTATCAAAATATTTCCGCGAAGTCAATCATGAATTGTTAAAATTTTCCTATTGACTTATTCCGTATTTTTTGAGATAATATTTTGCATTGATGTAGCACCCGTGGTGAAATTGGCATACACGCCAGATTCAGGTTCTGGTGCCGCAAGGTGTGTGGGTTCAAATCCCACCGGGTGCACCAAAAGGCCCCTTCGTCTATCGGCTAGGACATCTGGTTCTCATCCAGGTAAGAGGAGTTCGACTCTCCTAGGGGCTGCCAACCTGAATATCGGTTATATGATCGGACGTTCGTTAAAGAAATTTCTGGTTTGGATATGGAGAACGGTCAAGGTTCTCGCGCTGGTCGTTTTGTTTTTTGTCTTGAGTCTTTTCTTCAGGGAACAGAAACTTCCGAAATTCATTGTCGACAGGATTTCCGCGCTCTGTTCCACCAGCGAATTCCTGATCAGGTTCGATACGGTCCATTTCGGCTTCCGTCACGGGCTGCGTTGTTCCGGAGTGAGGCTTTTCGACCTTAGGCGGCCGGACAGTCTCGAGCGTCCCGTCGGTTCGGCAAGGTACATACTCGCGGATTATTTCAAGCGGACCGTCCGCATTTCGGGCGCCGAGTACCACAAGCTTCCCGACAGCTACTACGAGGAGACTGATGAACCGGTCCTTCCCGAGCGGATGGAATTCGACATTCCCGAAATAGAAGAATTTTCCCTCGAACTGGAGAATCCGCGCATTCTCGGCGTAGAGGCCGAATACGTATCCGGGAAAGTCGCGTCTTCCGGGCGCCGCATCACGCTCTCCGACATAAAACTCGTCCTCCCGGACCGCGATTGCAAGGCGCATCTTTCCGGCGATTTCGAGATGGATCTTGACATGCAGCGCATCCGCGGCGATTTGAGAGGTTCGCTGAAGCAGTCGCAGGTGCGTCCGCTCATCGAGATACTCGACGTACAGTGCGCTCTCGAATATATCGACGCGTTTACAGGCATCTCCAGTCCGATTCCCGCGAACATGCGCCTGAGAGCCGACTTGACGACGAAAGACATCGCTCTGAAGATCGGCATGACCCTGCCCGAATGCAAATACAATTCGGTCCCGTTCGAAAAGGGCGAGGGCGGCATCGAATTCGAATCGTTCCACGAAAACGGCAAACTGAAAACGCGCACGAAAGTGTTCGTCCCCGTCGCGAGCGACGCCAAAGGGCGGCGTCTCTCCGGGTGGCTGTCCGTGGACGACGCGGCGGGCCCGTACAGGATCGAAATGGACGTGAGAAGCGAACTCGACGTCAAGGATGCGGTGTCGATCATCGATATCGATGGATTCGACGGTTTGGACGATGTCCGCTGCGACACGCCCCCGCTCGTAACGGCAAAGGGCGTTTGCGCGACGGAGACGTCCGATGTCGCGGCGAATTCGCTGTCCGGGACGTTCTCGTTCCTCCACGGCGCGGTCAATGGTTTTTCAATGAACGATTTCCGCGCCGAGTACACCCTGAAGGGCGACGTTCTGGAGCTGGAGATGCGCGCGACCGGCAAAACGGGCGGGCGCATATCGGCTTTCAACAGAATCGATTTCGAAGGGTTCGAGGACGGCAAAGGCCGGTATGAAACCAAAGGCGACTACAAAGACGGTTCCCTCGAGGAGCTGGCCGACCTGTTGACGTTCGATCTCGGCGAGAGAAACGGCAAGGTCGACTGGAAACTGGAAATGTCCGGAGCTCTGGAGGACGAAACCTTCAAGACGCTGAACGGCCGCGGGAAGCTGGAAATCCGCGACGGGCATCTCGCTCAGATGAAGCTTTTCGCGGGGCTGACCGAGCTTCTCGCCGAGAAGATCCCCGGCGTGTCGTTTCTCGTGAACCAGACGCAGGCTTCGTGCGACTATACGATAGAGGACGGGATTTTCAAATCGGACGACATTTTCATCGAAGGCGGTCTCATATCAATCAAGGGATGGGGCAAGTACGATATCGTCAACGACAATCTCGATTTCATAACGCGGGTCCAGTTCATGAAAAAGGAATCGCTTGTCGGCAAAATCGTCCACCCGGTCACGCTCCCGTTTACGAAACTCCTTCTGGAGTTCAAGGTTAACGGGCCGCTGGACGATCCCCAGTGGAAATACGTCAAGATACTAGACAGGATATTCTGACATGAATTTGACAAGTCCGAGCCAGGTCAAGTCGTGGTGCATCGAAAACTCGTTCCATCCGAACAGGGTGATGGGACAGAATTTCCTTGTCGACCGCAACCAGCTTCTCGCCATAGTCGACGCGGCTTTCGAGGGCCTCGATCCGGCCGGCGCGCGCATACTCGAAGTCGGCCCGGGGCTCGGCGTGATGACGCAGGAGCTTCTCGCGCGCGGGGCACGCGTCACCGCGGTGGAAAAAGACCGCATCCTCGCGGCCCGCCTCGCCGAATCTCTTGGTTCTCCGCCGGGACTCTCCGTGATTGCGGCGGACGCGCTGGACTACGCGGCCGATGATTTCGGCGGAGAGACTTTCGACGCGATGGTTTCGAATCTCCCCTACCAGGCCGGTACGCGCATACTTCTCGACGTTGTCGCGACGCGCAAGATACCCGTCGTCGTCTGTCTTCTCCAGACCGAAGTGGCCGAGCGCCTGGCCGCGAAAGAGGGCGGAAAGTCTCGCGGGCTGTCGGGCGTGTGGGCGCAGCTCGACTACGACGTAAAGATTCTGCGCAAGGTTCCGGCCTCGTGTTTCTGGCCCCGTCCAGCCGTCTCGTCGTCTCTCGCAAGGCTTTCCATGCATGGGAAGCACGATGATCTCGACGATTCCGCGCGCCGCGCCTTCCGCAGCATCACGAAACGCGCGTTCGCGCAGCGCAGAAAACAAATTGGAAATATTTTCCCGGATTTGATAGAATCTACAAGGAGGGCCGAGGAGCTCTCGATCGAAGATTGGATAAAAATCGCGAAAGGACTGAAAAATGAAAACACCTGAAGAATTTCTTTCGGCGCACGGATTCGCCGCCGCCAGCGAACTTGACAGGCAGGAACTGCTGCTGTCGTTCCTATCCGAAATGGAGAAGGGGCTCAAGGGCGAGAAATCGTCTTTGATGATGATCCCCGCGTACGTAGGCGTCGACGGGAAGGTTCCCAAGGGTTCGAAGGCTATCGTGCTCGATGCGGGCGGCACGAACTTCCGCAGCGGCGTAGTCTCGATTCCGCCTAAAATCGAATTCCGCGAAAACAAGTCGATGCCCGGGGCGAAGGGCGAAGTCGGCGTGGACGATTTCTATGCGGCGTTCTCCGCCGAAGTGGCGCGTCTCGAAGACAAGGCTCCGCACGACAGGATCGGCTGGTGCTTCTCCTACCCGGCGGACGCCACGCCGGATCTGGACGCCAGGCTCGTGAGGTGGACGAAGAACATCCAGGCGCCCGGGATCGTCGGACAGTTCGTCGGCGGCGAACTGGCCAAGCGCTGCAACGTCAAGTCGGTGGCCGTCGTGAACGATACCGTCGCGACGCTTCTCGCGGCGAAGGCCACGGAGGGCGACAAGACGTATTCCTCCTACATCGGCTTCATTCTCGGAACGGGAACGAATACCGCGTACGTCGAAAAGAACGCCAACATCCTCAAAGTCCCCGGACTTCCGCAGGAAGGTTCGATGATCATCAACGCCGAGTCCGGCTCTTTCGACAAGGCGCCTTCGAGCGATTTCGACAAGATCGTCGATTCCAAGAGCGGCAATCCCGGATTCGGGCTCCTTGAAAAACAGATTTCGGGCGCATATCTCGGACCTCTCGGGCTGGAAATATTCAAAGCTGCCGCGAAAGAGGGCATGTTCTCGTCAAGGGCGGCGTCTGCCGTGTTGGGGCTGGGTTCGCTCGAAACGATGGATTTCGACAATTTCTGCGCATCGTTCGCCAAGGAGGGCCGCCAGAATCCTCTCGATACGATATTCGCCCAGAGCGACGACGCCAAGATGGCCCGCAGGCTCGGTCTGCCCGTCTTCGAGCGCGCCGCCGTCCTCACCGCAGTCCAGCTCGCGGCGTTCGCGATAAAGTCGGGCGAAGGCGTCGAGGCGACCAGCCCCGTCGCGATCAACGCGGACGGCTCCACGTACTACAAGACCCGTTCGATTCCGTTCGGAGACACCGTCAAGCGCGAACTCGACGCTTTGCTCGTCGCCTCGCGCAATATACACTACGAAATCACGCCGCAGGTCGAAGACGCGCCGATGGTCGGCGCCGGAATCGCCGCGATGCTCTGATTCCGCGGCAACGGAGAAGTGCGATGAACAAACTCGTTTTGGTTCTTGCCGCCGCGATTCCCGCGGCATCCTTCGCAGAAGAGGTCGACGGCATGGTGGCCATTGTCGGAACGACGCCGGTTTTGAAAAGCGACGTCATCGACGCCATGCGCGGCAGCGACGTGAGCGACATGTCGCGCTTCGACGAGTTCCGCAACAAACTCGTCGAGCGCAGACTGATCCTTCTCGCCGCTTCCGACTCGAAGATGACGATGCAGGAGTGGCTCGTCGACAACCGCGTAGGCGAAATAATCCGGGACAATTTCGCGGGCGACAGAAACAAGCTGATCGAAGCTCTGGCCCGCCAGAAAATCCCGTTCTCGGAGTGGAGGCGCCATCTCAAGGAAGAGATGATCGTCTCCGCGATGCGCTGGCAGGTCGTGGCGAGCAACGCAAAGGCCTCCCCGAGGGCGATGCGCAAAGAGTACGCCGACCATCCCGAGCGCTACAAAACCGCGATGAAGGCGTCTTTGTCCGTCATATTGCTCAAGCCCGAGGACGCTTCGATGAAGGACGAGGTCGACAAAGCGCTCCAGACGTCTTCTTTCGAGGATGTCGCCAAAAAATACTCGGTCGACATCCACGCCGCCGACGGCGGTCTCTGGAAAGACGTCGATATCGAGCAGGCGTTCCGTCCGGAAATATGCGAGGCGTTCGCGTCGGTGAAGGAAGGCGAGACGACGCCGTGGATAGAGCTCGACGGATGGAATTTCCTTCTCCGCAAGAATTCGGAGACCGGCGTCAGGGCGCAGTCCTTCGCCGAGGCGTACGATGCGATAGAGAGGAACGTCAAAGAAGCCGAGGCCGCGCGTCTCCACCGCGAGTGGATCGACCGTCTGAAAAAACGCTACTACATCAGGATGTTTTGATGCCGACTAAGCCGACATTGGCTCTGGTGTCGCTGGGGTGCGCCAAAAACGCCGCCGATCTCGAGGTTATGGCCGGCGATCTTCTCGCTTCGGGATATGAGCTTTCGCCGAATCCCGATGTCGCCGATGTCGCGATCGTGAACACGTGTTCTTTCATCGCGGCGGCGCGCGAAGAGGCCGAGCGGGAGATACTCCGCGCGCTTGAATTGAAACGCCGCGGTTCTTACGGAAGGGTCGTGGTGGCGGGATGCTATCCGCAGCGCTACCCGAAAGCCGCCGCGAAATTCCCCGGCGTCGACGCGTGGCAGGGCGTGCCAAAGGAATGGACGGACGGCAAAATGCCGGCTTTCCGTCTGACCGGAAAGGCGTTCGCATACCTTAAAATCGCCGAGGGGTGCGTCCACCGCTGCTCCTACTGCGCGATACCGTCCATACGCGGCAGATTCCGTTCGCGGCCGGCCGATTCGATAATCAAGGAGGCGAAAGCGCTTCTCGCCACCGGCTGCCGCGAGTTGAATATCGTGGCGCAGGATCCGATGATGTACGGACGAGACGTCGCCGGCGGGATCGGTCTTTCCGGGCTTCTCCGCAGGCTCGACAGGCTGCGCGGCGATTTCTGGATCAGGGTTCTTTACAGCTATCCGAGCGAAATCGACGGCGATTTCGTTTCGTGGATGCTTTCGTCTAAACATGCGGTCCGCTATGTCGACATGCCGATCCAGCATACCGTTCCGAAGGTGCTGGCGAAGATGAACCGCCGCCGCGCGATAGACGCATCGCTCGAGATGCCGGGCCTGCTGCGCGATGTCGTAGACGGGATAACGCTCCGCACCACCGTCATAACCGGTTTCCCGGGAGAAACCGACGCGGACTTTGCGAAGCTGCGCTCGGATCTTGCGCGCATGCAGTTCGACCGGCTCGGCGCTTTCGCGTACAGTCCCGAAAAGGGCACCAAGGCGGCGCTGATGTCCGGCCGGCCGTCCAAAGCCGTCGCCCTGCTGCGCGAAAAGGCCGTCATGGACGACGCGGCGAAACTTTGGCGGCAAAAGGCGAAGGCTCTTGTCGGGAAGGAGTTCAAGGCGCTGGTCGTCGCGCCCGGCGTCGCGAGAATGGAAAGCCAGGCGCCGGACGTGGACGGCGTCACGTATCTTCTCGACACGCCCGGAGCGCGCAAAGTCTCTGCGGGCGAATTCACCACCGTCAGGCTGGTTCGCGCCGCCGGATTCGATTTCGAAGGCGAGGTCGTATGAAAATCCCCGTACCCTACGTGAACGACGACGTCCGCACGCGGGATTTCAAATATTATATCTTCGACTGGGACGACAACATCCTGCACATGCCCACGAAGATACTCATGGAGCACAAAGGCGCGGACGGTGAATGGAGGCCGGTCGAACTTTCGACATCGTCCTTCGCTCTAGTCCGAACGGATGTCGAGCATTACCGTCCGCCCGCATCCGGCGGATGGAAGGCCGCGTTCCGCAATTTCGCCGATCCCGAAAAGGAAGACGAGCCGAATTTTTTCCTGGAGGACACCATGAGCGCGCTTGCGAGAGTCGCCGCCGGGGAGCGTCCGTCGCCGAGCTACAGCACATTCAAGAAGACGCTGGTCGAGGGCCGCATCTTCGCCATCGTAACAGCGCGCGGACACGCCCCCGGCACGATAGAAAAGGCGGTGCGCCTTTTCATAGACTACGCGCTGACCGGTCTCGAGCGCGCGACGATGATGTCGAATCTGCGCGGGTACAGAAGCTGGCTGGACAAGGTGGAGAAATTCGGCACCGACGCCGAAGAACTCGACTACTATCTTTCGATGTGCAGATACTGCGCCGTCACGTACGACGGTTTCCGCAAGCTGATGGACAACGACCCGATCTACAGGGAGAAGCTGGCCGCCGCCACTACGGCGTCCCGTCCGGAACTGGCCAAGGAGTTCGCGATCAGGGATTTTGTCGAGCACGTATTCCACACCCTGCAGCGCAAGGGAGGGCTGGACAGATCCGTCGCCATCGGTTTTTCCGATGACGACAAAGGGAATGTGGCGAGCGTCACCAATTACATCAGGTCCGAGCTTTCCCGCAGGTTCGACGGAATAAAATTCGTCGTGTACGACACGTCGGACAGATCGCTTTTGAAAGGCCGCAAGGTCTGCGTTTCCGGGCAGATGAACCTCCCCGGTTTCTGATCGGCGTGCCTGGGGGATTGCTGCTTATGAATGGTGTGCCTGAGACCTCGACAACGCTGCTCCGGGATATCGGCTCGAGCGCGGACAACGCCCGCTGGGGCGAGTTCGTGGAACGGTATCAGGGCATGATGACGGCCTATCTCAAGGCGAACTTTCCGTCGCTCGAGGCCGAGGACATCGTGCAGGAGACGTTGATGGCGCTCTCCGGCATACTGCCGAACTACCGGTATGATCCCGGAGCGAAAGGCTTTTTTCACAACTACCTCACCGGCATCCTCCGGAACAAGGCGCGGAGAGAGTGCGAAAAGCGAGCACGGGATAAAGCAACCCGCGACGCTGCCGCCGCGTTCCCGGCGGAAAGCGTCGCCGCGGGTGACGCCGGGATCGCCGAATGGCGGAAATCCGTCTATGAAATCGCCATGCGGGAACTTCTTTCGGACGATAGCATCCATCAGCGATCAAAGCAGATATTCCTGAGACTTGCCGTTGACGGCCTGCCGCCGGCGGAGGTCGCCGCGGCATACGGCGTCGGGCGCAATGCCGTCGATAAAATCAAAAGCCGCATGATTGCGAAGCTCAGGGAAATCGCGGCGTCTCTGGAGGGAGCAGATGGAATCGTCTGACAGGGACGTGTCTCTTGAGAGGTTCCTTGCCGGACACGCCGCGTTCGGGCCTAAGCCTCTGTATGCGCCCGGGACGATGGTCGGAGACTGGAAGGTGCTGGCGTTTCTGGGGCGCGGCGGCAGCGGAGAGGTTTACAGAGCCGAAAACATCCTTCTCGGCACGACAGGCGCGCTGAAGGTGCTTGTGCGCGGTGACGCGAAGTCCAGAGATCGCTTTCGCCTCGAGGCGCGCCTGCTTTCCGGATCCGTATGCACGGCGTTTCCGAGGCTGTGCGCGTACGGCGAATCCGGCGGCCGTCCCTATGTCGTGACGGAGCTTCTGGAACCGATGGAGCTGCCGGAGAAAGACACTGCAGTTGCCGGATTCATCGAGAAGGTGTGCGACGGCGTTGCGGAGCTGCATCGCCTCGGCTACATCCACAGGGATGTCAAGCCGTCGAACATAATGCTGCGGCCCTCCACCGGGGAACCGGTTCTCATCGACCTTGGATTGGCAAAGGCATCTAGCGACACTCCTGCGGGGAGAAACTCGACGGCGTCGGTGGTTGACGGACGCGCCGCGGGAGTCGGAACTCCGGGTTTTTCGGCTCCGGAGCAGTTCTCCGGCGGTACGATTGCGCCGCCTGCCGACGTCCACGCGCTTGGAGCGCTGGTCAACGCCTGCTTCAACGGAAAACCGCCTCGCTGTTGGGCTCGGATCGTCCGGCGGTCGACCAGCTCGATCCCCGCGCAGCGCTATGCGACGGTAGATCGGTTCGTTGCGGCCGTTCGGCATCGGCACAGGGCTGGAAGGCTTGCTGCGGCCGCCGCGTTCCTCTCAGTCGCGATTCTTGGAGCGACGGTCTGGATTGCGGGGACTCGCGCAGATGGCGGCGACGGAAAGATGCCGCATTCGATTCTGGACATACGCATTCCAGATAGCGAGGCGCGAAGGATTTTCCAGGACACGTCGTCCGAGGACATCGACACGAACGTCCAGTCCGTGGCCTGGGACGGGTTAGGCGATACAACCGTCACGAACGGGCTCAAGATCACGAGAATATCGCTGCAGCGCCGGAATCTGAAAGTGGAGGATCCGGTAGTGCTCGACGGGCGGCACGATGTGTACATCGCCGGGCCGGGACTTCTTGACGCCGACATTTCGGGATCCGGCGAAGTTTCCATCCATCTTGCCAGAAACGCGGCATTTCTCAACCGGACGCGGATCGGGTATCCGGAATCGTCCGTGATGTACTTTCTGGGCGGGGAAAGCTACGTGAACTTTGTCAACCTCGGACAGCCTTCTGATCAAACCGTCTGCAATCTGGTCGCAACGGACCTGTCTGACGTCATTGTAAGATTCGGCGGACCGCTTTCGTACGGCGAAGCAAGGGAGGAAGAGTTCCGCAGAAGGAGAAAGAACAGGGCGATGGCGCGCGGACGGTGACAGTCGGGCGGCCGGCGTTGACGGCGGCCGGGCGGGATTGTGGATTTTTTTTGTTTTCCCGCGTCAGATTTTCGTCTCCTGCCGTAGTATACAGCGGAGACTACTGATATGAAGAACATTATATCCTTGCGCGGCATCATCGCGATGTTGCGTGTCTGCGGCTGCAAACTTGACAGTATAACAACTGTTATGGTAGAATATTGTTGCTTTCGGGCGAAAGCCCTTGGGCAAGACATAGTTCGGGAACTGATTGGGAGCGTCATGCGGTTTAGTGCAAGCCGGCATTCTCCATCCACCCCCGGACGCAATAAATTTGCATGCTGCAAAGCAGTCGTTGGTAGAAACGTGAGAAATTTCGTAAGGCGATACTTGGCAGGGGAGAGTGCAAACGCACTTCCTCTCTTCGTATTCCTTACAGGGCAATCTCACGGCCTCTACCGAAATACGGAAGGGAGGATTTCTTTTTTTGTATAGATTGCCAAGTGGCGCAATGACGTGACAATGCAACGCTCGTCGCGGTTTCTGCTCCTTGACGCGACGGGGCAGCATGCAAGGCAAGGTGCGGAAAGGAAGTAACGGAACATGGTCAAGAGATTGACGGCAGCAGTGCTTATGGTTGTTTTTGCCGCAAACACCGGGCGGAGCCAGGACTCCGCAGAAAAAGTGAAAGGACGGCTTTATCCCATCTCGGATTTGGGCATTGTGGCGCAAAAGACAAAACAGGGAGTTTTGGTGTGGAGCAGAGATGATGTCGCCAACAAGCGCACCTGGCGCGATGCGAAAGGCTTGGCTCTTCTGAGATTGAAGGACAACGACACATTGAAGAACAGGCTGAAGAAAGGTTCCGAACTGGGAGGCGGCTGGCTGAAATACGTCGGCACATACCGGCACGGAAATCTCTTTACCGGAAGTCGCGACATCCCCGCCTACGAAATTCCGGACAAAGAGGAAGTCGAACAGGCAAAATATGAAATGATGCGCAAGGAGGAAGAAGAGATGCGCAACAGGGAAATCGAACGCTGTAAAGCGATGGAGCAGAGGCGCTTCGAGGATGAACAGAGAAGAATTCGGGAACAGACCGAACAAGAACGGGTCAATCGCGAACTCCAAAAGCAACGAGAAGAAAATGATCGTAAACTTGCGGCGGAGCGAGCCAAGGCGGAGATTGAGGCAGAAAAGCAAAGACAGGAAGCGGCGCGGCAAGCTGAAGAAGAACGCAAGCGTCGTTATCCGATAGAGCAGAAGCAGAGGGCTGAGTATGCGTCTGTGAAGTTGGGAGGAATCTCCTTCGACTGGAAGTCTTATGTAAGAATGCAAAAAGACCTTTTGCGTTATGTCTATTCGATAGAGGTGACGGAAAAGAAGTGGAGAGAACTTCAGAACCTTCAGCGTGACAAGAACTGGCTTGGAATGTTGGGTGCGATTGCTGAACGAGAGATGAAGGATTATCCAAACGAGGACAATATAGATTTACTTGTTAAACAATTGCGTACAAAAGAATTTCATTTGTCATTGAAGTTTACTCATAAAATAAGATTGCACAGTCTTAGAGGTGGTTGGTGGGATGACAGTGACTCGATTCTTCCATTCAATATGGACAAATCAATTGGTGGGAAGATGACTATATATGCTGTAAATGGGGTAGGACATGGGCGAAGCGTGAACATGGTGTATGAAGAGGCTGCGCACAAGAAAGAAGAAATTCGTGTGAATATGAAGCTTGGACGTATATATCAAACTGAAGGTGATGCAGCACTAAAGCAAGTTGATGAAGAACTTGCAAAAGAAGTGTCAGAGTGGCTTGATACCGAGCCTGTGCAAATTAGCTTGTTTAAGCCAATACCTGGTCGCGAAAAAACAATGCCTTCTGTGTCGCAATCGTCTACGGCAGAGAAGACTTCCAGTGGTACGCCAAAAACAAAGCCGCAATGGGTGCCTTGCCCCGACTGCGACGGCTCGCGGTACATATCAAAGGGGGAATGCGACAAATGCGGCGGAGAGGGAAAATATAGAACCCCTGTCACCCGCGGTATAAGCGGGCGGCTCTTGGGCGGAAGGATGACCCAGTGCGAAAAATGCAAAGGGAAGGGCGAAATCAAGGAACGCTGCAAACGGTGCCGCGGAAACGGCAAAATCAAGCAGTAACCACTGCAAAACCAGATATACTCAAAAACGAAAGGAGCGACAGTTATGCAGATCACAACGGCGTGTCCCCAGTGCGGCAAGACCTATGAAGTCGACGGAGAATACGAGGGGGCGGAAGTGCAATGCGAGAATTGCGGACGGCAATTTACGGTAGCGCGAATCGCTAAAGACAGCGGGGACAGGTCCGGGGGAAATCGTCCCAAAACATCTTTTGCCGGGATATGGCTCTTGTTTTTTGCGATTCAGGGCATCGGATACCTATTGTCGGTTTTCATCAATATGGGCATCGATGCGTACATGATCTCCTTTATGGTGGATGCATCGATCGTATTCGACATTCTTGAAACGACGATAACGTTCGTTCTTACCGCAGCGGCTTCGTATTTGGCGTTCAACAAAGTTGTCGCAAAAAAGATGGCCAGACGGCTTAAAGGAGTGACGTCATGATAATCCGTTGCCCTAATTGCGGGGAATCGGGAGAGGCTGATTCCGAACCTGATGTCGGCCAGCATATTGAATGTCCGTTTTGCTGCACGACGTTTTCATACGGTGCGGACAATATCAAGGCCATGCCCGAAGACGCGCCGGGAAACGTGCAGCAGCTAGGAGCAGTCGCTTCATCATGCGTCACGGACGATGCAACTACGGATTCCAGTGATTCGTCGGGCGATACAGTCAGCCGTACGAGCCTGCCGCACGGGCTGAGGCTTGTCGCAAAAAATACACCCGCCAAAGCGTCGTCCTCGTCTGTGATAAAAAGGATAAAGAAGGCTGCCAATTCAATACACAAGCGCATCTTACGAATACAAAACGATTTTTCCGGAATCAAAACCCGACCAGCTGTCAAAAACATAAAGCCCAAGAAGAAGTTCTGCCAGGAATGCGGCAATGAACTGCATCCCAAGGCGGTCATATGCCCAAAGTGTGGATGTCCTGTCGCCAATTCTAAACAACCAGCCTCATGGTCTTCGATAGACCCGAACAATGTTCCCAACTATATGGTTGGAGCGATCATATCCATGTTCCTTTTCCTTCCGACGGGACTTGTCGCAATGTACTATGTGTTGCAGTCGAAACAGAAATTGAGAGACGGAAATCGTTCTGGGGCCGAGGATGACTCGAGAACAGCTGGATTTATCGTGAAGTGGACAATCGGAATTGCTGTTGTTGGTTTTATATTCGTTTTTGTTTTGGGGTCGTGTATAGGGCATTCCATACAGAAAGAATTGAAGTCCACAGACAATTATATACGTAATGCAACGCGAGAAGCCGAAAGAGAAGCCGAGCGCCTTAGTCGAGAGGCTGAACGGATAATGAGGTCGGCGAACTATTACTATTGAAAAGATCAACTGCTCCGGTCGATAAGTCGCCTATCTGATTATGGTGGTGTACATGGAGACTTGTATACAAGAGACGAGTTTGTAATAACCAATTGAACACGAAAGGAAATTCAAATGAAAAGAGTCATGATTATCGTTTCCGTTCTTGCTGCGTCGGTCTGTATGGCCGAGACGGTCTCTTTGCGGGATTCGCAGGGACGGCTTGTCGGGACTAGGACGACCGACAGTACTGGACGGACCACGTACCGCGATGCGCAGGGGAGGCTTCAAGGCTCGTCTTCGACAGACAGTTCCGGACGGACTACGTACCGTGACGCCCAGGGGCGCATGCAGGGCTCGACCTCGACCGACAGTTCGGGCCGTACGACATGCCGCGATTCGATGGGGAGACTCGAAGGAAGCGCGTCGACAGACAGCAGCGGAAGGACGACGTACCGCGATGCGCAGGGGAGGCTTCAGGGTTCGTCCACGACCGACAGCTCGGGCAGAACCACTTACCGCGATGCGCAAGGGCGTATGTGGGGAAGCGGAAGCGCTCGCTGATCGGTTCAAATGCCCATCCCATGAGGGCCAATCCATTTTTACCCGCACGCGGATTGGTATTTTACACGTGAGCGGATTGGTATTTTACCCGCACACTGATTAGTCCAGCCAATCATCGGCTCGGTCTGAAGTTGGTTGAAATATGATGGATGCGTTCTCAATTAGGATGACCTCTTCCTGATCCAACTGCATGTTGATCCAACTGCATTGTCGCATGATAACTTCCATTCGTCTGCATGATAACTTTCATTTGACCGCATGATAACTTTCATTTGACTGCTTTATAACTTCCACTCGTCAGCATGATAACGCCCATTTGAATGAATCATCCATCACAGCCAAGATTTTCCGCATACAATTCTCATTATCATCATCTCGTTATGGCGCAACATTGACAAGAAAGGGGCTCCTTCCTCAACCAGTTAAGATTTTCCGCACAAGATTCTCATTTATGTCATCTCACCCTGACGAAAAGTTGCCAATTCGATACCTCTTTGCTCGACCATTGAGAATTTCCGCATTGGATTCTCAATTTATGATATAATATTGCGTAGTAAGGGAAATTATTGCGGTTACGGATAATTATTGGAGGGCGAAGTAGCGTTCGCTCCGGCTGGATCGCGAGAAGAATGTGCATAGCAGTTAGCAGTTTAAGATGGATGAATGAGCATGACGGTTGCGGATGAGGCGGTTGCGAAACTACTTGTGTGGTGTGGCAAGGGCGGCACAGTGGCGCGATGGGGTCATCGCGCCCTACCGATGTGAAATTGTTGCCGAATACCAATGTTGCCAATTTCCAATTTGCCCGCCATAGCCTTGGCGTCGGCGGATTGTGTGCTGGATATTGGAATTTATAAAGGGGCACACTGGGGGAACGGGCGTCTCGCCCGTTCAGGTTATAAAAAACGGGCGGGACGCCCGTTCCCCCAGTATAAACGGCCGAGACGGCCGTTCCCCCAGTATAAACGGATATTCAATCTCGATGAAAAGAAGAATGACCGATCCACCCGGTTTTCAGATTGTGAATAAAATGGTCGGAGCGGAGGGATTTGAACCCTCGGCCTTTTGGTCCCGAACCAAACGCGCTACCAGACTGCGCTACGCTCCGAAAAGTGTTTTGATGGTGGACCGGGAGGGACTTGAACCCCCGACCTAGGGATTATGAGTCCCCAGCTCTGACCGACTGAGCTACCGGTCCGGTTTATCAAAACAGAAATATTCTATCAAATTTTCATATTGCATTCAAGTGTTTTTTTTGATAAAATATTCGAAAGCCTTTGAAGCGGACAGTTAACAAAGTGGTCGCTTACCACACTTCAGCCGCGTTTGCGGGCTTTCCATAGCTTTCAACCAAGTCAACGAAAACAAATAAGGTAAGCCATCAATGAGAGCAGAGCGGAAAATCTTCGGGAAGCTGCAGGAATCGGTGCAGATGCCCCCGGACCTCATCGAGATACAGACAAAGTCCTACGCCGATTTCCTTCAGGCGGACGTGCCTCCGGCAAAGAGGGCGGACAAGGGGCTCCAGGCGATATTCAAGGAAATATTCCCTGTCGAATCATACGACGGACGCTACAGTCTCGAATTCGTCAGCTACAATCTCGGGGAAGCCAAGAAGCCGTATCTCCAGGCCTTGATAGACGGCGAGACGTATTCGCGTCCTCTCAACGCCACGTTCCGTCTCAGGGACGGCGCGGAGGTTCGCGAAGAGGAAGTGTTCCTCGGCGACATGCCCGTAATGACGCCGGACGGCGCTTTCGTCGTCAACGGAGCCGAGCGCGTTATCGTCTCGCAGCTGCACCGTTCCCCCGGCATTTCCACCGAAAAGCAGGTCCACGCCAACGGCCAGCCTTTGCTTTCCGTCAGAATCATTCCCGACCGCGGCAGCTGGATTGAGATCATGTTCGACACCAACAACGTCATGTGGTGTTTCATGGATCAGCGCCGCCGCCGCCGCAAATTCTTCGCGACGACGCTTTTGAGGGCCTTCGGCTACGGCAGCGACGAGCAGCTGATGAACCTTTTCTACGACTTCAAGAAGATGCCTACGGGCCAGAAGTACGCCGACAAGGATCTGCGCATGCTCGTGATGAAGGACGATCTCGTCGACGCCGACTCGCAGACCGTCATCGCGCGCAGGTACGACCCCGTCACGCCGGCGATGATGGAGCAGATCGCAGCTTCTGGAATCGAGCAGATAGAAGTCGTCGACGTTTCAGTCGACAACGGGACTTTGATCACTACGCTGAGGGAGGATGCGAAGGCCGGCATACACAACGAGGAGGACGCCCTCAAGGAGATCTACAAGAGGATGCGCCCCGGCGATCCGCCCACGGCCACCAACTCCAAGCAGATGATCAACAGGCTCTTTTTCGAGCTTGCCCACTACGACCTCGGACTCGTCGGGCGCCACAAGATCAACAAGAAGCTCGGTCTCACCGGCAAGGTCGACGAGAATCTGCGCACGTTGCACGAGTCCGGAATAGACGTAATCGAGGCGATCCGCCTGCTCCTCAAGATTTTCGTAGGCAAGGAGACGGTCGACGATATCGACCATCTCGGCAACCGCCGCATACGCACCACGGGCGAGCTTCTCGAGAACCAGTGCCGCGTGGGTTTGGCCAGGACCGAGAGGCTTGTGCACGAACGCATGACGATCCACGACCAGAATTCCGGAGCCCTCAGCCCGAGCCGTCTCGTCAACTCCAAGACGTTCAGCGCGGTCGTGACGGATTTCTTCGCGAGGAGCCAGCTCTCCCAGTTCATGGACCAGACGAATCCGCTTTCCGCCCTTGCGCACAAGCGCCGTCTTTCGGCTCTCGGCCCCGGCGGTCTGAGCCGCGAAAGGGCGGGCTTCGAGGTCCGCGACGTGCATCCTTCGCACTACGGCAGGATCTGCCCGATTGAGACGCCGGAAGGTCCGAACATCGGTCTTATCTCGAGCCTCGGCATCTACGCACAGATCAACAAATACGGCTTTATCGAAACGCCTTACCGCAAGGTGGTGGGCGGACGCGTGACCGACGAGACGGAGTATCTGCCGGCCGACACCGAAGAGCAGTTCGTCATCGCCCAGGCAAACGCGCCGCTCAATCCCGACGGCACTTTCGCCGAAAAGATGGTGACGTGCCGCTACAGGACGGAGTTCTGCGAAAAGCCGGCCATGGACGTCCAGTACATGGACGTCGCTCCGATGCAGGTCATTTCCATCGCGGCGGGCCTCATCCCGTTCCTCGAGCACGACGACGCCAACCGCGCCTTGATGGGCGCGAACATGATGCGCCAGGGCGTGCCTCTGATGTCGACGGAGCGTCCGTACGTAGGCACGGGCCTTGAGGCGTCCAGCGCCAAGGATTCGCGCGTCATAGTGACGGCTCTCGCGGACGGCACGGTGGCGTATGTCTCCGCCGACAAGATCATGGTCACGTCCGACGGCAGGCTCAAGGAAGGCGAGGCGGCGTTCGTCCACGATCCCGACAACGGGGTCTGGAGGTACGATCTCCAGAAATTCCGCCGCTGCAACGCCGGAACGTGCTTCAACCAGAAGCCGATCGTCAAGAAGGGGCAGAAAGTCTGCGTCGGCGACTGCCTCGCCGACGGTCCCGCGACCGACCAGGGCGAGCTCGCGCTCGGCAAGAACCTGCTCGTCGCGTTCATGAGCTGGCGCGGCTACAACTTCGAGGACGCCATCCTGATCAACGAGAGGATCGTTCGCGAGGACGTGCTCACGTCGCTTCACATCATCACGTTCGAGTGCGGCGCGAGGGATACAAAGCTCGGCCCCGAGGAAATCACGCGCGACATACCGAACCAGTCCGAAGAGGCTCTCAAGAACCTCGGATCGGACGGCATTGTGCGCATCGGCGCCGAGGTCAAGCCCGGCGACATACTCGTCGGCAAGGTCACGCCGAAGGGCGAGACTGAACTCAGTCCCGAAGAGCGCCTTCTGAGGGCCATCTTCGGCGAGAAGGCAGCAGACGTCAGGGACACGTCGCTCGTGGTGCCCCCGGGCACGACAGGCGTCGTCATGGCGGTGCAGGTCTCCACGTCGCAGGAAGTGGTCAATCAGGTTCTCGACGAGAGAAGCTCCAAGCGCGCCCGCAAGGATGCGGAAAAGCGCAGGAAGAACCAGATCGCCAAGCTGGAAAAGGAGCTCGCGCAGAAACTCGCCGCGGAATTGATGAATGAAAAGCTCCCGTTCGACATTGTGGACACCGACACCGAAGACGTTATCGTTTCGGCGGACAAGAAGGTGAAGAAGTCGCAGCTGTCGATGCTCGCCAAGGCGCACGCCCACTGGGACATGCCCGACGGTCCTGCCAAGGACAAGATCAAGTCCATAATGGAACCCTACGACGCGGAGTTCGCCGCGATCGAAGACGCGTCGGCAAACGGCGAAGACGGCAACCTGTTCGCCGATTTCGGTGCGGACGGCGACGTCATCAAGCAGGTGCGCGTGTTCCTCGTCGACAAGAAGAATCTTTCCGTCGGCGACAAGATGGCCGGACGCCACGGAAACAAGGGCGTCGTCTCCAGGATCCTGCCCAGCTGCGACATGCCGTTCCTTCCCGACGGCAGGCCGGTCGACATCGTGCTAAACCCGCTTGGCGTGCCCAGCCGAATGAACCTCGGACAGCTGTTCGAGACCTACCTCGGTCTCGCGTGCCGCTATCTGAACTTCCACGCGGCCACGCCCGTGTTCGACGGTGTGCAGGAAAGCGAGATCGACGAGCTCCTGCGCGAGGCCAGGAAGGTCCAGGAGAAGGATGAAGGCGCGCAGAGCTGGATATGCCCGGAAGGCAAGACCGTTCTTTACGACGGTCTCACCGGCGAGCCGTTCGAACAGAAGGTTGTCGTGGGCGTCATCTACATGCTCAAGCTCCACCACCTCGTCACGGACAAGATCCACGCCCGCGCGGTCGGACCGTACTCGCTCGTCACCCAGCAGCCGCTGGGAGGCAAGGCGCAGCTCGGCGGACAGCGCATGGGCGAAATGGAGGTCTGGGCGCTCGAGGCCTACGGCGTCGCGTACGCCCTCCAGGAACTGCTTACGGTCAAGTCCGACGACGTCCAGGGCCGCACGAGGATCTACGAGTCCATCGTGAAGGGCACCAACATCCTGGAATCCGGCATGCCGGAATCGTTCTCCGTCCTGATCCACGAACTGCGCGGACTCTGCATAGACACGCAGCTTCTGGGCGGAACCCAGGACGAAAGGCGGAAGAAAGAACCCGTTGCGGCCCAGGAAGCCGCTCCTGCCGCAGAAACCGCGGCCGGCGACGATCTTCTTTCTGGAGTGATGCCTCTCTAACCAAACGTCTTCAGGAATACAAACATGAACAATCCCTACAATACATCCGATATATTCGGCGGATCCTTCAACGCATCCACGCGTTACGACGCCGTCAGGGTCCAGCTGGCCAGCGCCGAGACGATCCGCAGCTGGAGCCACGGCGAGGTCAAGAACCCTGAGACGATCAACTACCGTACGCTGCGTCCGGAAAGAGACGGCCTTTTCTGCGAAAAGATTTTCGGCCCGACCAAGGACTGGGAGTGCGCGTGCGGCAAGTACAAGCGCATAAAGAACAAGGGAACGGTCTGCGACCGCTGCGGCGTCGAGGTCACGCTTTCCTCGGTGCGCCGCCAGCGCATGGGCCACATCGAACTCGCCGTCCCCGTGAGCCACATCTGGTTCTACAAGTGTTCCCCGTCCAGGATGGGCCTTCTGCTCGACAAGACGACGAGCGAACTCGAAAGGGTCATCTACTACCAGGACTGGGTCGTAATCGAGCCCGGCGACACCCCCCTCAAGGAAGGCCAGATCCTTTCCGACCAGGAGTACGCCGACGCGCAGGAGAAGTACCAGGACGAATTCCGCGCCGAGATGGGCGCCGAGGCGATCCGCAAGCTTCTGCGCAAGGTCAATCTCGACGAGTTGATGGTCAAGCTCGAAGAGGAGATCGAGAACACCCGCTCCAAGCAGAATCGCAAAAAAATCGCCAAGCGCATGAAGGTTGTCGAAGGCTTCCGCATTTCCAAGTCGAAGCCCGAGTGGATGATACTCGACGTCCTTCCCGTCATTCCGCCGGAGCTCAGGCCTCTCGTTCCGCTCGAAGGCGGCAAGTTCGCCACCAGCGACCTCAACGACCTCTACCGCAGGGTGATCAACCGCAACAACCGTTTGAGGAACCTTCTCGCGCTCAAGACGCCCGACGTGATCATACGCAACGAAAAGCGCATGCTCCAGGAGGCTGTCGACGCGGTGTTCGACAACGGCAGACACGGCCGTCCCGTCACCGGCCCCGGCAACCGTCCGCTCAAGTCCCTCTCGGAGATACTGAAGGGCAAGACGGGCCGCTTCCGCCAGAACCTCCTCGGCAAGCGCGTCGACTACTCCGGCCGCAGCGTGATCGTTGTCGGCCCCGAGCTCAAGTTCCCGCAGTGCGGCATCCCGAAAGAGATGGCGCTGAGGCTGTTCGAACCGTTCATCATCCGCCGCCTCAAGGAACTCGGCGAGTGCAGGACGGTCCGCACCGCGCGCAAGATGATCGAGCGCCACGAGGAGAAGGTCTGGGACATCCTCGAAGAGGTCACCAAGGACAAGACCGTGTTCCTCAACCGCGCGCCGACGCTTCACCGCCTTTCGATCCAGGCGTTCGAGCCCGTGCTCGTCGAAGGCAAGGCGATCCGCCTGCACCCGATGGTCTGCACGCCGTTCAACGCCGACTTCGACGGCGACCAGATGGCGGTGCACGTGCCGCTTTCCATAGAGGCGCAGATGGAATCCAAGCTCATGATGCTCGCTTCGACGTCGATCTTCTCTCCGGCGTCCGGCAAATCGGTCATGACGCCTACGCAGGATGTCTGCCTCGGTCTCTACTTCCTGACCGTCTCTTCCCAGCAGGACAAGCTGGCGGGCAAGATCGCGGGCAAGTACGACGCCTCCGGCGAACATCTGCCGCTTTTCAACGACATCGGAGAAGTCGAGTTCGGAATCGCGGAGGGTGCGATCGGATACCATTCCCGCATCCGTTTCCGCAATCCCGACTACGGCACTTCCGGGCGCCCGTACGGCGTCACCGGTACGCGCACCATCGAGACTACCGCCGGCAGGGTGATCTTCAACGACGTCTGGCCGGACGAGATGGGCTTCTGGAACGACAAGTGTTCCAAGTCCACGATCGGCAAGCTGATCCTCGACTGCCACAAGGTCGCCGGACACGACTTCACGGTCAAGGCGATCGACAACCTCAAGTCGCTCGGATATAAATTCGCCACGATTTCCGGCGCGTCGATGGGTCTCAAGGACATGATCCGCCCGGCCGACAAGGACGGCGAGATCGAGAAGGCCCGCCGCGAGGCCGAAAAGGTCCAGCAGCAGTTCCAGCAGGGCATCATCACCGACGGCGAAAGGCACAACAAGATCGTCGATATCTGGTCCGCCACGACCGAAAAGGTCGGCGACGAGCTGTACAAGACGATCGACAAGAACATCTCGCCCGAGAACAGGAATCCGACGGAACTCAACCCCGTGTTCATGTTCGTCGATTCGAAGGCCCGCGGTTCGAAACTCCAGATCCGCCAGCTCGCCGGCATGCGCGGCCTCATGGCCAACCCGTCCGGCGACATTATCGAGCGCCCGATCACGGCGTCCTTCCGCGAAGGCCTTTCGGTTCTCGAATACTTCATTTCGTCCCACGGCGCCCGCAAGGGTCTCGCAGACACCGCCCTCAAGACGGCCGACGCCGGATACCTCACGAGAAAGCTCGTCGACGTTTCGCAGGACGTCATCATCACGCAGGAAGACTGCAACACCGTCAACGGAATCGAGATCGAGGCAATCGTCGAAGGCGACGAGGTCAAGATATCGCTCGGCGAACGCGCGCTCGGAAGGACGGCCCTTTACGAGATCCGCGACCCCAAGACGGGCGCGGTCATCGTGAACGCCAACGAGGAGATCGACGAAGAGAAGGCCGCCCAGATCAACAAGTGCGGCGTCGAGAAGATATGGATCCGTTCCGGACTTACGTGCGACGCCGAGCACGGCATGTGCGCGAAGTGCTACGGACGCGACCTTTCGACCGGAAAGCAGGTCGAGATCGGCACGGCCGTCGGCATCATCGCGGCGCAGTCGATCGGCGAGCCCGGCACGCAGCTTACGATGCGTACGTTCCACATCGGCGGCACGGCTTCCGCTTCCGCAAAGGTCCCGGAGATCGTCCTCAAGAACGACGGCGTCGCGAGACTCGTGGACGTCAGGAAGGTGCGCAACGACGAAGGACACGAAGTCGTCCTCAACAAGAACGGCACGCTCGAAATCATATCCCCCTCCGGTTCCCGCCTCGACACCTACCAGCTCCAGATGGGCGCCACGCTCCTCGTCGAAGACGGCGACAGCGTCAAGAAGGGACAGAAGGTGGCGGTCTGGGATCCTCACTCCGTCCCCGTCCTCTCCGAAGAGGCCGGTACGATCGAGTTCGTCGACTTCGAGGAAGACGTGTCCGTCAAGACGGAGACCGACAGGTCCACAGGCGCCAAGACGCTCGTCGTGCTCGACACGAAGGAGTCCAACCTCCATCCGAGGATCCTCATCAAGGGCGAGAACCCGGACGGAACTCCCGGCGAAGGTCCCGTGCTCGACATGCACGACATTCCGACGGGCGCCATTGTCATGGTCCGCGACGGCATGAAGGCCACGGCCGGCATGCTTCTGGCGAAGACGCCGCGAGAGGCCGCGAAGACGCGCGACATCACCGGCGGCCTTCCCCGCGTCGCCGAACTTTTCGAGGCGCGCCAGCCCAAGGACGCCGCCGAGATCGCGAAGATTGAAGGCATCATCGACTTCGGCGAGAACCAGCGCGGAAGGCGCACCGTCATCGTGCGCGACGACATCACCGGGCTTGTCGAGGAACACCACATCCCGATGGGCAAGCAGATCGTCGTGTTCAAGGGCGACAGGGTCAAGAAGGGCCAGCAGCTCACCGAAGGTCCCGTCATTCCGCAGGAGATTCTCGAAGTCTCCGGTCCGCAGGAACTCGAAAAGTACCTTGTCAACGAAGTCCAGCAGGTCTATCGTCTGCAGGGCGTCGAAATCAACGACAAGCACATCGAGATCAT
>DGHT01000039.1:0-5877 GCA_002392765.1 Verrucomicrobia bacterium UBA3841
CGCTCGGCGACGACGACTCGGACGCAGAGAAGTCGTTCACCAACATCGTCGACGGAACGCAGCAGGCGCTGGCGGACGTGTTCTATCTCTACCGCGCCAACACGAAGGCGAAGCATCTCGTCGTGCCAAGCGGGACGCCGGCGGAATGCTGCCCATGCCCGGAGCATCGGCATACCAACTACGTCGCCAAGGTCGCCTACACCAGCCGCGTGGCCGTGGACTACTCGGACGGAAGCGGAGAGTTCAAAGTCTCGCACGTTCCCTGCGACGTGACCCTCTCTGGCGTATCTCCGAGCCGTGACTTCGGCGACTCTACGGTCGTGTTCGTCACCAACGGCGTAGAGCATTCCCGCCACGACTGCACTATCCTCGGCGTGCGGTTCGAGTCCGAGGAAGGAAGACCAGACATCTCGGAATACAACAGAAGGTCGCAATTCTTCGGCTATCCTGTCGCTATTTGCACTAAC
Source organism: Verrucomicrobia bacterium UBA3841 (assembly GCA_002392765.1). GTDB lineage: Bacteria > Verrucomicrobiota > Kiritimatiellia > RFP12 > UBA1067 > UBA1067. The sequence continues at coordinate 468 of DGHT01000039.1, forward strand.
CTTTACAACGCGTCGTCTCTGGCGTTTCGGACGGATGTGTTTCTCACGAATGGCTTTGTTCGTATCTCAATGGAGAATGTCAGCGGTGACATTGCGCTCTGGCTACCGGGATGGTGGGACAAGCACGATGTGTGGCATCCGCCGGAAGCGCTCCTGCAGAGCAGCGGCACGAGGGTGCGCAACATGACACTTCGCCGCTGGCGAAACATCATGCGAAGATACGGCGGGTCGAGAAGTTTGCTCGCGAAGGTGATATCCTCCCGGCCAAGCCGTTGCAAGGTCAAGTTCGAGTTTGCGGCCTCCAATGGAACTGACCGTGTCTATGACTATGCTGAACAGCGCATATCGACCGTAAAGCCGCCTTTGCTGGCGGACTACAATTGGGATTTCTCCGCCGACATCAAGGACGTGTTGGACCAAGGCAACGGGCGAGTGATGTACTTCTGGACAAACCACGATACCTGGCGAGGCGACGATGCTTTCTCGCAATATTCCGAGGGCTCACATCCGTGGCCTATGACCCTTCCGGACAATTGCGATGACCTTGTCGTGAATGGGCGCAACGACCTTGTGAACCTGTGTCCGCTTGCGGTCGACCTTTCTGCGTTCATTGACGCATGGGGAGAGTCGGGTGTTAAGTATGTTTTTTATACGAGTGTTCCCGGTGACATTCGTTTTGTCCCTACGCGTATCAAGTGGAAACAACTGGACGGTATGGTAAAAGAACGCCAGAAGACGGTTGAGGGGAATGATTTGGATTCTGCCGCGCTTTTGACCACGGCAAGCGAAAATGCCAGAGAAACGGGATATGTCATTCCGCACGAGTTACTTGCGCTTGGTTCTTCCGATGCTGGGGCGATAGCAGTTGAACTTGTGTCGGAAGGACGGCGGGAGCCTCGCATTGCCGTAAAGGACAGCGAGAGCGGAGAAACGCTTTTTGAGGCGGCAGTTCAAATAGAGGCATTGGATGTCCACAGAATGTATCGGTGGCTGAATCTCGAAAGTGCCTGCAATGAGACGGTTGACGCCAAGTACGACGACAGAACGACAGTTGCCTGGCCAGATAGCGAGCATGCAGACGTGAATGTCGTGTTTGTACATGGCTACAACATGCATCCGAGCGAAGCGTGGGACTGGTCTCAGGCGATGTTCAAGCGTCTGCGCTGGTCTGGGATGGACGCTGGGTTCACGGCAGTCCTGTGGCGTGGGAATGAGTCGCAGATTTGGCTTCCAAAGGTGCCTTTTTTGACAGAAGACAATGGATATGCGAGCCGAAACTACCATCAGAACGTGCTGAATGCGTTCCGCACGGCAAGCGCGTTCGCTACAGGGGTTAATGGCCTTTACGGGTCGAAGAAGTACGTGATAGCGCATTCGCTCGGCAATATGCTCGTGTCCGCCGCGCGGCAGTTCCACGGGCTTCAGTACGACCAATACTTCATGCTCAACGCTGCGGTGCCTGTTGAGGCGTATGATTCTGTTTCTGGCGTAACCACGAATTCATACCACGACATGACGCCTAAGGAGTGGCGTCAGTACCCAGATCGAGTTCGCTCAACGCACTGGTATGAGATGCCTTGGCACACATTGCCGTTTGGCACAATCGAAGATTCTCGGAAAGGCCTTACTTGGAAAGGCCTGTTCAAGGATGTTGACAACACCGTGAATTTCTATTCTTCAAAGGACGAGGTGGTCGCCAATGGAGGCGACAAGGTGGATTCTGTTCTGTCGCGAGAGTACGCATGGTACAATCAGGAAATGGCAAAGGGAAGTCTGCTCGTCTCGTTCAATCCTCAGGCAGGATGGGGATTCAACGACCATTATCTCATCGAAGAATTTGAAGGTTTTGAGAATGGCGAGCCGCAATATCGTTACAGGAAGTACACACCAGAAGAAGCGAACTTGATAGCCGACACAAATCTTATGGCCCGGCCGTTCTTCAAGGACTTCAGGGACGAGGAACTCTACGGCGAAGGCGGAAATGTATTTCTTCAGTCTAATAGCATCGTTCGTTGGTATGCGCTTTCGCATGGAATCCCAGCCGAGTCTTTCGCCACCGGGGCTAATCCCGTGCCGAAGTGGGATGCCGCAGGGAACAATGTTGACATGGCTGTAGAGTGCAATCCTTCGAAAGAAAGCGAAAAACCGGTAGAGTGGGTTCATAGTTACTTTATCAGAAAGTCTCTTTTTGAAACAAAAATCCTGTACGAAAATCTTGTCGATCGGATTGGCTCAACGAAACTAGACAATTACGTAAACGGAGAAGATGATGAATAAATCAATAGTCGCTGGTGTCGCCGTAATGTTGACGGGCTGCATGCCTGCCCATGCTCGGGCTTTGCATGCGGGGCATCTTGTCGTAGCGGTGACAGACAGGGAGACAGGTCTCCCAATCACGAATGCGTCAGCAAAAGTGAAAGCGCAGACGAAGTGGAGCTATGCTGGACACAGTACTCCAGCCAATTGCTTTGCAATTGTGGATGCCAATACTGACTCAAACGGCATTGCCCATGTCGAGTTCCAGTCCATTGCCCCCGATTTTGAATGGTTGATAGATGCCCCTTTGCATTACTGTGGCATGTGTGGCTTTGGTTATGGAGATGAGCGTTTGGGCGCCATTGTTGAGAAGAGCGATTATTTCGACATCAGCACCAATACGGTTCAGGGGCTTGCCATGTACAATGAGCTTGTCGAGTTGGATGCAAACAACGACTATCTCGGCTTCGTTGCCAAGTTTCAACCTAAGGCCGTGACATATACGAATAATGTAATATGCCGTTCAGTCTGTCTTACCCCCAAGCACAATCCTCGGCCGATGTTTGCATATGGTGGATGGACGAAGGTTTATTTGCCCAGAAAGAATCCGACCATCGCTGTCACAAATGGACTTGAAACAACACGATACGATGCCGTCGATTTTGACCTGAAGGACTGCCTCGTCGTGTCGTCAGAGCCGGATTACGATCCGTTTCTGCATGGTCCGTCCGGGAGGGTTTCCGATTTTCGCATTGAACGATTCCGCGTAACGACCAATGGCGTTGTTACCACATATGGCTGGCTCGATTTCGCGCCCGGATGCGGAGCGTACATAACGCCGATGCCAAGCGACGGGTATTTCCCCGTTATATACGAGGCGGATACGAATGCGACATTTCTTTCCCGCATTCCATTTGAGTACAGCACGATAAGTGGAAAGGTAGTGTATGCTTCACACCCTCTCAAGAAAGGCGAGTGCATGGTTCTAAAAACGCGCGCTTCGACGAATGAGGTTGGCGAGGTCGTAGGTTGCAACTACTCGAAGATATACGGACCAATGTCCGTTTTAAAGAAAATGACATTCGGCGCTGCGATGTTTAATCCTGTCGTCAATGACAACAATCTCGAGTTCGACGTCGACAACAATCTTTCCGATCATGGCGAACGATGCTATCGCCCGTAAACATCCCATGAACGACATGAAGAAAATGACCGATTACGAAATCGCCGTCGAGAGGCGGCTGGAGAAGTCCTGCGAGCGGAACGGGCGGATTGCATCTGCCCATGTTTCGTTTGACGCGGACTATGTGGACTGCCAGCTTGAGAAGTTCGGCAGAGAAGAAGTCCGGGACGAAGCGGATGCGCTCAAGAGCCTCGAAAGCTTCCTGTTGCAGGAGTTCGGATTCCGCCTTGCGGACGACCCGGCTGCGCTTCGCTGCGACGCCGAGAAGATTCCAAACACCATCGCGCCCTATCACCTGGTGTTGAACGTCAAGGTCCCCTTTGACATCCACAAGGTTGCCTGAAATGCATTTGACGCAGACCAGCGATATGACTACCAAATGCCATAGGTTGAGGGCGTATGCCCCCCCGTCCGAAAACGGCCCGAAATGATAAGCACATGGGCTTCAACCCCAAGCATGGGGTATGCTTATCCTCGTCCGACAGTTCAAATCGACCAACCGCAACCTCCACCATCGGTGAAGACTAAATCGGAGACACCGCGCAGATGATGCGCGGTTTTCTTTTTTTTGAATTGCGGCTCCCATTGCCCTATCATTACTGCTCCGGCAATGAAATATTGTGAGCCGCAAAGAACGCATAGTCCGCAAAGTCTTCGTGCCATTTATAAATTGTTTTGCGTAAAAAGGCATAAACCCATGCGCATTTAAGAGCGAATATGCAGGTGTGCTTTTGGTATAATAATAGTTCCGAAAGCAAAAGCGCAGCAAGCAGGCATGAAAATTGGCGTAGCGATAGATACATCAGTTAAGCCCAGCAGAGATTTTCTGCTGGCTCTTGAGCGTATTGTCATTGACAACGACAGGCCTGAAAACCCCGTGTCGTTCAAGTTTTTCCTGGGAAGCGCGGCGACAATGGGCAGGAATCTTGCGAGTTTCGTTTCATCCGGCATAGACGCCCTCGTTTCCTGCGGCATGCCGCGCAAGATTTTGTTCAGGTACCTTAAGTCCAACCCTGCCCACCCGCCGGTCGTTTTTTGCACGTATTCTGACGTTTCGGAGGACGAATTCAGGCTGATGCGCCCATGTGTGGTCGTGATGCGCGACAATGCGGCGATAGGCAGGCGGGCCGCCGACTTCTTCATCAAACGCGGTCTGAGGAATTTCGCGTTTCTCGGCCGGAACGGAAATCGGGAGGATATAGCGGGCTTCGCGCGCGAGGCGGCGTTCAAAGAACGTATAGAAAGCTCCCTTGGGCCGGGATTCAACTACACGCACCGTTTGATCGGGGTGTTCGCAGAAAACGAGGACTACTGGGAGATTGACCAGAACGAGACTGAGAAGTGGATAAAGACGCTTCCCCAGCCGTGCGGAATATTTGTGAACGGCGACCACCTCGCTTTCGGCGTTGTCGACGGATGCCGGAGGCGCGGCATCGACGTGCCCGGCGGCATAGAAATACTCTGCGTCAACCACAACGACGGCTTCAGCGAACGTTCCAGACCGATGATTTCGTCGATCACCCCGTCGTCGGAGGCGATCGCAATGAAAGCATTCGAACTTGCGTTAGAACTCGTCTCGGATCCGTCGAAAGGCTTTGGAAGCCGCGTAGAGATGGTGGATGAGCTCGTTTTCGAGGAGCGCGCGTCCACATCGTTCGGACGCGGATATGGGCTTGTCGCGTCCAAGGCGAAGGAATTCATATGGCGCAACGTATCGCGCGGCATATCGGTGGGCGATGTGGCCGCCGCTATCGGAATTTCGCGCCGCACGCTCCAGTTCCGGGTGAAGGAGGCGACGGGCTCGGACGTCAGAAGTCTTATTGCCGCCGCGAGAATGGAAAGGATTTGCGAACTCCTCACGACTACCGAAATGCCGATTACGCGCGTGCTCGAAGCATCCGGAAGCCCGGCTGCGTCCAGCGTCTTCGCAAACTTCAAGAAGCGATTCGGCATGACCATGCGCGAATACCG
>DGHT01000039.1:5941-52271 GCA_002392765.1 Verrucomicrobia bacterium UBA3841
TTTCAGGGGGGGGGGGGGATATCTTAGCATAAATACGGCTTTTAAGCATAAAAAGAAAACATAATGAAGCAAGAAAAGACAGAGTCAATGAAGAAGTTGATGATGACGGCCGTTGCGATATGCGCGGCTGTGGGTGCGTTTGCGGCGAGTTGCATCTCTGGAACGGAAACTGCAGTAGGCACAATGGTTAACGAAGGCAATGCATATACTGCGAGCGAACTTGTGCATGCCTCAGACATGTCAAACTACAACCTCCCGGCGAGCAGGGGCTGGGTTGCAGGCATCAAGTTGACGTGGCAGAACAATCAGCAGAATGCAACCCAGACGACAGAGGAGTTCGGCGACAGTGCAGGTTGGCGCAGCCAGAGTAGCTTTACGGTTTATAACAACGGCGACAATACTCCTTCCGGCAGTGGACTGAAGAATGCAACGACATCGACCGGAACGTGGATAAAGACATATTACAACTCCACTGCGGAATGGTACGTCTACGTGACGCCTGAAATGATGTACCAGTGGTCGAAGAATGGAGTGGAAACGTACACCGCGACCTTGACGGTCAAGGAAACGAACAGGAGTGGATGGTCCAACGTCACGACACCAACCACCTACACGATCACCATTCCAACAAACTTGACGTTGAAAGACGGCGATGGAGTTGCATGGTATCCTGCCGCCGGGTTGTTGGGCGAGAAGGTCTATGGCGATGCGCAATTGCTGGCGAGCGCGGTCGAACTGGACAATTATCAGGATGTGAAGTTCCTTGTCGATCCTTCTGGGTTGGCGTTCCCTGATGGTTTCGCGGCCGGCAACGAAGTGGACGGTGTTTGGGGCGTCAAGATGCTCCACAACCACAGCTGGTCCTTCAACGTTGTCGACGGAACAAACCTCGTCGCGACCTGCGGCGCGGCGAACTGTCCGTACAACAACGGCGAAGTCCGCATGTGGCTCAATGTCGGGACGACCGAGAAAGAATACGACGGACAGTCCGTAACGAGAAAGGCTGTGTTTGACGAATATTTTGAGGACGTTTTCAACGAAGTGTCGACAAGCCTTACGGTGAACAATGTAGCTGACGGCACGATAAATACCGCCGGAGTGTACACGGTCGCGCTTTCCGTGACAGGAGTTGGCGGCGATAGCGAGCCGTATGTGCTTTCCACGACCGTGACGATCAACAAGAAGGACATCTCCGGCGCGACGCTCGTACTTACGCCCGCCTCGCCAACATACAACGCGGAGGAGCAGACGGTTACGCCGTCCGTCACGGTTGACGGCCTCGCGGCGACGATTGAAATCGCCGACGGCTCTACGACCGCCGCTACGGAAATCGGCGAATACTCAGTGACGGTGAACGGCACTGGCAACTTCACCGGCACGGCGAGCGCGACTTGGGAAATCGTCAACACGACAGGCTCGCTCAGCGGCGTCGCAGCAGCGTCCGCTGGATCTGGTGATGTCGAAAACAACATCCTTACGGTAGCCGACACGACGGCGCTAGTTTATGAAGAAGGCGTCTGGACTGCGGGTCTTGTTCTTACATGGCCGATGGACAAGCAGGATAGCTTGACCAGTGGACATGCCTATTATGTGAATGAGGAATCGGCAAAAGTGCTTGTTTCTGACGGGATAGTTTCCAATTCTGAAGCGACAGCCAAATTCCGCAAGAACGCTTTAAGCGGAGAAAAACAGTTTACCTATCTCGCCAATACAACTTGGACTGTGGCGATCACACCCGCCGTCGTCGAGGCGGCGATAGCTGAAGACGAGACCGCGCTTGAATACACGATGCGCGCGGGTGCGCTTGTCTGGGGCGACAGCACCGAGGGCGATCCCGACGGTGTTGCGTTTGCGAACTACAAGATTGAACTCTCGCTTGAGAATCCCATCACGTTCGTGCTGGGCGAGAACGAGACTCATGACCTTGGCGAGACGGTGCTGACGACGACGCGGATCAAGCTCGCGCCTGGGGCGTCCGTCACGAGCAGCGTAGCGCAGACTACCGAAGGTGCGATCTTTATAGAGACGCCCGGCTACGACATTGTTTGGAGCGAAAACGATGGTGTGTACACGTACACGACAAAGTTCACTCACGAACACGCCTGGACATTCGATGTTGTCGACGGCACGAACCTCGTCGCGACTTGCGGGAATGACGATTGCGATATGGGCGGCGAGGTGAGGATGTGGCTCGACGTCGAAACGACCGAGAAAGAATACGACGGACAGTCCGTCAAGAGAATAGCTGCATTCGACGAGCATTTTATGGACGTGTTTCCGGAAGCCGTCACGGTTCTTACTGTGAACGGCGTGGAGAACGGTGTGATAAACGATGCCGGAGTGTACACGGTCGCGCTTTCCGTGACCGGGCTTGGCGACGGCGAGACGCACGTGCTTTCCACGACCGTGACGATCAACAAGAAGGACATCTCAGGCGCGACGCTCGTACTTACGCCCGCCTCGCCAACATACAACGCGGCGGAGCAGACCGTCACGCCGTCTGTAACGGTTGGTGGCCTTGCGGCGACGTTGGAAGTTGCGGAAGGCTCCACGACTGCCGCTACGGAAATTGGTACGTACTCCGTGACGGTAAACGGCACTGGCAACTTCACCGGCACGACGAGCGCGAAGTGGGAAATCGTAAACACGACTGGCGAGCCGGCGTCTGTAGCCGCAAGCGCGGCAGGGAGCATGGCGAACGTCGGGAACGATTTCACGCTCTCTGATTCTTCGAAGCTGGAATACGACTCGGAGAACAAGGTATGGCACGCCGGAATCACGATTACATGGCCGATGAGCAAAACAGATTACGCATGGTATGTTGTATATACGCAGCAAGGTTCCGCCAACTATGTCAAGGAAGATTCCGCAAGGATAACGACTGAAGACGGCGTCATTGCCAACGTGCTGGTCGCGAGCAGCTACAAGACGGGATCCAATTCCTCAAAAGGCTTCACCTGCCTTTCCACGACGACCTGGAAGGTTCCGCTTACGCCTGCCATCATAGAGGCGGCGATTGCCGAGGAGAAGTCTGCGCTGACATACACGATGAACGCCGGAGCGCTCGTCTGGGGCGACGCCACCGAGGGCGATCCTGACGGCGTGGCATTCCGTGACTACACGATCACGATTCCGCTCGAGGGAATCAAGCTCTACGACGAGAACGGCCATCAGGTCCATCCCGTGCAGAGCGATGTGGACATAGTCGAGGAGATGAAGGGAGCGATTGACGCCGTCGAAGGTCTCGACGAAGGCGGGAAGACCGCTGCGAAGGCGAAGGTAGATGCGCTTGTCGAAGCTGCCGACGGCGATGAGAATGAGGTCCGCGACTGGATCAAGGAAAAGACGGACGGCGACTACGGCGTACTTGCTCAATCCGATTACATCGTCGCTTCGTACATGCTCGCCACCGGAGAATTGATAACCGACGCGAGCGACGTGGCGTTCAAGTCGTTCGAAACGGCCGGCGGAGGCGTCGCGCTTTCCGTGACGGTCGACGGCGAGGATATCGAAGCCGCCCGCGCAAAGGCCGCCGGGATCATCCGTGCCGGCACCGACCTCTGGGCGTTTGACAAGATCGAACTTTCGAGAATCTCGGCCGGAGAAGGCGGGCGCCTTGAAATCTCACCGAAGATTGGATGCGACCGCGAGTTCTTCAAACTCGAAATCGACAGGGATTGAACAACGTCTGAAAAGGCAAAAGGATGAGAACAATGAAAATGACACTTGGGAAAGCGGCAAGAATCGCCATTCTTTCGCTCGCTGCGCTGCCGTGCGCCGCCCTTGCGGCCGACGTCACGGTCGAAGGCGTCGCGGCGTCGACGGGAACGCTCGCCGCGAACGGGGACAACTGGACGGCGAGCGGGCTTGTCTACATGGCGCCGGCCAAAAACGACTCGCTCAACCGCAGCGAAGCCGGATGGTACGCGGGCATAAAGCGCACTTGGGCGCTTTCGTACACGGGTTCGGGCCTGTCCAGAAAGTACACCGGCACGACGGCATCTTCCGTCAAGGCGTCCTTCAGCGACAACGCGGGGCGTTCCATCGACGAGTATTCCGTCCTCAATTCCCTCAATCTTGTGAATCCCGACCGCTCGCCCGACGGCGGCGGCATCAAGAACGATTTCCAGATGGGCGGACTGACGCGCTACATGAAGACGACGGACTGGAACGTATGGGTTACGCCGGAAATGATGAATTCGCTCCGCAAGGACAAGGGCGAGGATTATGTCGCAACGCTGACAATCGGCGGCGCGACGTACACGATAACAGTTCCGCAGACGGTGACGCTCAAGGACGCCGACGGGAAGACGTGGTATCCGGCCTTGGCGGAGATCGACGGAAAAGTCTACGGCGACATGGAACTTGCCGTAGCGGCGGGCGTGAGCGCCGCCGCGTCCGGAAAGGACATGGAGTTCTACACTGAGCCGACGGGATGCCCCGCGAACGTCGAAGCCGTAAAGGATGGCGCTGTCTGGAAACTCGTCCTTGCGGCGGCCATCCCGCTGAACGACGCCGTCATCACGCTTTCCGCGACGGAAGTGATAGAACGCGATGCCGCGATAGCGATCGAAATAACAGGGGTCTCGCTGGGCGACACCGGGCTCATGGAGGGCGTCGATTTCGAAGTCGCGGAGGAGAGTGTTCTGGAGGCTTCGGCGCCCGGGGAATACACTGTTAAAATCACAGGCATAGGCAACTATTCCGGCGAGGCGGCCGCGACATGGAAGATCCTCGAACCGACGGGGGAATTCGCAGAAGACGCGCTCTCCCCCGCGTCCGGATACGAGATGTGCGGCGGGATCGATTCCGCAACTCCGAGGCGTTTCGACATAACAAACTCCACCTCGCTCGCATACGTCAACGACGGTCTCGGCGAACGCTGGGAGGCGAAGGTGCAGATACGCTGGCCGCACGAGGTCGTGGACTACGATGCGTATCTCCTCCAGCAGGTCGCGACAAAGGTCCAATACACCGACGCGAAGCACGCGGCCGTCGCCGTGAGCGACGAGGAAGTCGCGTTCGGCGACGAGATTCTCGACGGCGAGTGGGAATTCCTTGCGGCGAAGACGGCAAAGGCAAGTTACTACGTAGTGCAGAATATCCTCCAGGCGGAGAAGGTCGAATACGAGTATTTCGACACGCTCGAGTGGACTGTGCCGATTTATGCGGAGGACGTCCAGTCGGCGATAGAGGGCGGAGCGAAACATCTCGAGTTTACGGTGACGTGCAGTTCGGTAGCGTGGGGCGACGAGACGCAGGGCGATGTCACCGGCATACGCGACACCGAGTTTACAGTGAGCATGAGCCTTGCGAAAGTGTTCCTTTTGAACGGCAAAGGCGAACAGGTCTACCCTGTCCACGCGCACGACTGGAAATGCGAGTTTTCGGAGGACGGCAGCGGCCTGACGGTCGGGTGCGCCGCGGAAGGATGCTATCTGAACGAGACGATCGGCAAGGTGTCCCTTTCTCTCGTGTCCAAAGACGCCCGCGCCCCGGAGTACGCCGAAGGGCATTACCGCGACGGCAAGGCGAGCGAGGCGCATCTCGACGGCGCGGCGGAATTCGCGAAGACCGGCGGGAGCGCCGGCGATGTAGAGTATTTCACGGCGGAAGGCGGTCGGCTAGAGTCGGCTCCGGTCGAAATCGGCGTTTATTCGGCACGCTGCACGGTAGCGCTTCCCGGGGACGGAGAGCCGGGGACTGTGGAGCTCAGACTCGACGGGCTTGAGATTCTCGCGGGCGAAGCGGTGATGGGAGGTGTGCATGTCCGTGATGCGGCGGCGTATCTCGAGAAAGCGACGGGCGATGCGATGGACATCGCGGCGGGCAAGAGCTATACTGCGGCGGAAACGTACGTCATACCTGCAAAGTACGGTACGCTCGGTCTCCTCAACTGCGGCGAAAAGCGCTACGATCTCGCAGGATTCGAGATCGAAGCGCCCGTGGACGGACCTCTTTTCGAGAACAACGGCAGGCTCGTCATCTCCGATTCGATCGGGACGGGGGCCGTCCTCGCCAACAAGGCCTCGAACGATGATGTGTCCATCATCAACCGCGGAACGCTGAAAATTGAAGGCGGCGCGTTCTACGGCCGCATAGTCGACGAAGGCGGGAGCGTCTCGATAAGCGGCGGAATCTTTTCCGTCAAGCCTGACGCCTCTTATATCGCCGACGGATACGATCTCGTCAAACGCGGCAAAATGTGGTCCGTCGAGAAGCACGAGCACAAGTATGTCGTGGTTCCAGTCGGCGACAGGCTTGTTGTCGCGACGTGCGCAAACATCCTCGCGGACGGAACGCTACAGACGTCGCACTGTTCCGCGCGCATGCTTGTCGGCGTCGTCGGAATCCGCATGCTCGGTCTTGTGCCGCAGCTTTCCGTGGACTGCGACCGCAAGGAGCATCCCGCCGAATTCTACGCGGTCAATCTCACAGGGGTGGCGGAGCTTCTGAGCGCGGACGGGCTTCTCGATTCCGTCAGAGCCGTCATCGAGAGCGATCCCGCGAATCTCGATGCGGAAGGCCTGCTGGCGCTCCTTGCCAGACTGTCGGAAAACGCCGATTTCGCGTCTATCATAGGAAAGCTTGGAAATGTTTTCGTCGGCGAAAGCGAGTTCGAAACCCTTACCGGAGCGACGGTTGGCGAGATATCGTACATCAAGGACGGCGAACCTGTCGACGGCAAGCCGGTCGAGGCGGGCAGCTACACGGCCCGGACCGAAGTGGAGACGGCGCACGGCCTCAGATACGTGCTGAAGGGATCGTACAGAATAAACGAGAAGGAGCTTCCGATTGAGACTGAAGGTCATTCGGGGCACTTCTGGACGTTCGATGTTGACGGTGCAAAAGTGACGGCGAACTGCCCGGGAAACCTCCTTGCCGGAATCAAGTGCAACGCCTCGCCGATGTCGCTGGAACTTGTGCCGTCCGCAGAGGGCGGACGCAAAGTATACGACGCAACGCCGCTTGACGTCGCCGTTTCGAATCTCAACACCTTCGTCATCAACACTGAAGCGAACGTAGGCGACGTGGTGTATGCAACGGCGGACGGCACGGAGCTTGACGGACCGCCTGCCGAACCCGGCGAATACACCGCGAAGATCACGGTATCGAGCGGAACAATCATCGGCGCGCTTTTGAAGCACACGGCGACTCTTCCCCTTGTCATCGAGGAAAAGGAGCAGGAGCGCGAATTTCCGGTCAAGGGCTGGACGAGGCATGTCGGCGGCGGCGACAAGGCGCTTGTCGCAGGCGATGAAGTGTTCTACTATCCGGTGACGCTGGCCTGGCCGTATATGATCGAGCAGGTTGTCCTGACGCCCAGGTTCACCGAACCGGACCGGGCGCGCATCGCCGTGTCGACAGCCGAAGAAGTGTTCACGGGCGCAGAGCTTCTTGAAGGCGCGGGCGAGCCGTACGGTCTCGCGGCGGAGGCGGGCGAGTTCTTCAGAATCAGGAAGTTCCGCAATCAGACGTATATGAAGAGCGTCTCCTGGAACGTACCGTTCACGTTCGAAGAGATCGATGCGGCGCGGGCGGCAGGCGAGAAGGAGATCGTCCGGACGATAACCATCGAAGGGAAGTGCGGCGAAGAGGATCTCGCCGGACTCAAACCAGCCACGTACACGATAATCCTCGATGTCGAGAACTTCGTCGTCAGCGATGACGAAGGACGCCAGATATACCCGGTCCACAAGCATTCGTGGACGGCGGAGAACACAGGCGCGACGCTGTCGCTGACATGCGGTGCGGATGATTGTCCGCAGGCGCCGGGATTGGTGGCGGAGCTTTCGTCCGCGGCAGATGTCAAACGCTACGACACTCTTCCCGTAACGGCGAAACTTGAGGGCGCGGATGCGATGAGGATACATGCGGATGTTGCATTCGGAGAAATTGCGTACGTCGAACTCGGCGAGGAGGGCGCGGAATATCCTCTCGGCGCAGCCGCACCGTCCGCCCCGGGACGCTACCGCGCGACGGTCGATTATTCCGACGGTGCCGCAATCGTCGGCAGTTTGGCTGTCGAGTTCGAGATACAGCCGCTCGATGCCGCGGGCATGATGGTCTACTTTGGCGATCCGAGGAGGCTGTTCTTCTATTCCGGCGAGGAGCAGGGGCCGGATGTCGTCGGCGTCTGGTATGGCCCGGTGCCGCTCAGGTACGGCGTGGACTTCGAGATAGATGGCGACTTCAGAGCGACGGATGCAGGCGAGTATTCGTTCGCGGTTGTCGGCAAGGGCAACTTCGACGGGCGCCAGGAGTTCTCGTGGCGCATCGCGGAGCCGGTGCGTCCGTTCGCGCCGGACGCGCTGAAGATACCGGGCGGCCCGTTCGCGCCGCGCTGGGGCGAGATCGGCGAAGACGGAACGAGCGCTGTCGTCGTCGCGTCGTCTAATCTCGTGTACGACGCGAAGGGGGACAGATGGGTCGCGCCGCTCGCGATCGACTGGCCGTACGCCAACATCGACGGGCTGCTGGCGACTCCGCCGCATTACACCGATCCTGACCACGCGAAAGTGGAGACTGACTGCGGCGAAGTTTATCTGGCATCCTCCTTCTTCAAGAGACCGCTTGCGCTTCTGCCGGAGGAATATGTCGTCAAGGTTCTGTGGATGCCGTCGTTCACGATGGACGATGTGAAGGCGGCGTTCGACGCGGGCGAGGACGAGCTGGTCTTCGAGATCGCCGTCGGCTCTACGGCGTGGGCGTGCGATCCGTTCGGTCTCAAAGAGACGGTGTACAAACTCGTGGTGCCGCTCGAAGGGCTGATTCTCGACGACGGAGAGGACGAGGTTGTCATCGACTGGTACTGGATCGAATATCTCGGCAACGGCGCCGCCTCAGGCGAGATGCCGATTGAGCGCAGGCTCGTAATCGACCGTGCCAGACTTGCAAAGTGCGCGTACGTAAACGCGGGCCTCAATTTCCTCGGATGGAGCCGCGACGCGGCGGCGCAGGGTCTGGACGGAATCGACTTCGCCGACAGGCAGGTGGTTTCCGACGAATTCGAAACCGGCGTGACGAACTCCATCTACGCAATCTGGACGACGGACATCGTGCTGTCCGGCGACATAACAGGCGAGGACGGCAGAAAGCCGGTTTCCGTGCAGGCGTGGGGAGTCGGCTCGTCCGAGACGGACGCGGTGGAGGGACGGGTGTTCGGCAACAACGCGCCGTGGCGCTACGTCGCCGTCGTTCCTTCCACGGGATCGTACGACGTCGCGGTGACTGCGGAGGGCGACGGAGGAGACACGACCACGACGACGGTTCTCGTCATCGGAGCGCCCGATCCGGAGGACGGACGCAAGTCCGAGCCTGAGGTTTCCGATACGAACGGGGTTTCGTCGACAGTGGACAATTCCGGCGCAGGCGATTATCCGGCGGTCATCGGAGGCCTTGACGACATCGCCCGCAAGACCGGAGATGCGGATGCGGCGGAGCACCATGTCGAAATCCGTTTCACAGTCACGGAGATGCCTGCCTCTCCCGACACTGCCGGATACTCTAAGATCAGGGAGGAGGTCCCGTCAGGCTGCGCGAAGCCGCTCGATTTCACGCTTGGCAGATATGTCGACGGAACGCTCGCCGAAAAGCTTCACGACTTGACTGACTTCGGAGGTCTTGTCACCGTCGCGATGCAGTTCAAGGCGAACGGACGCCGCAACTTCAAGGTCGCCCGCTACCATGAAGAAACGGAAGGCGACGCATCCACCGGATCCGTCTATGTCCTGCCGGAGGGTTTTGCAAACGCAAACAGGGACGGAGAGTGCTTTGTGGCGGACGATGAAACCGGCGAGCTGCTGATCAGGGGCGCGAAGCTCTCGACCTATGCGCTTCTGTGGGACGGAGCCGAGGTTTCCTCCAAGTCGCTCGTCTGGCATGTCGACTGGATGTCCGGCATGTACGTCCCCGAAATCGAGCTTGAGGTGAAGGATGGCTTCGGCTGGGCGGGCACGGTCCACGATATGAGCTTCATGCTCGAAAAGCGCGACGGTGTGCAGCTCTGGGACGCGAAGGCGAACAAGGCGGTGGCGGACATTGTCACAATCGACGGGACGGAGTTCTACAGGGTGCCTCTCAAGGACCGCTTCGCCGAGAAAGGCATCGAAGGGGCTGATTCGGATGTCTGGGGCGCGGCTTGGTTCAACGCGAGCTGGATCAATGCGGCGCTGTCCGAGGTCCTGCTCTATGCGCCTTCGTACTGGCCGAAGAATCCGAAGGACGTCCCGGCGCTCGACAATCTCGTGGCGTACGTCGCGTACGAATCGTGCGACTGCGAATCCTGCGTGAAAGTCGCCGCGAACAAGATTCTCGCGTCGGCGCTCTCGTCGATCGCGCGGACGGCCGCGCCGTCTCCCGTGCCGTTGTCGAAGCTGAACGCTTCTCTCGCCGTCGGCGCTGCGGTGACGGAGGAAAGCGAACCGTACTGCAAGCTCGTCGGCTTCACGGCGGAAGGCGGCGTTATCAAGGGAACGGTAGAGGTCGGGGCCGGACGCTCCAAGGGATCGATCGGCATCAATACGACGGTTTCCGTGATGGGCGCCAAGTCTCTCTCCGGCGGATTCGAAAGGATCGCAACGGTCGAATGTGATGACGAAGGCCGCTTCCGCGCCGAGGTGCCGGAAGGGTACAAGTTCTTCAAGGTCGCTCTTTCGTATTCCGAAAGCGCCAAGTGAGAAGGAGGATTGCGATGAACAGGCTTCATTTGGCGATCGCAGCGGTTTTGGCATCGTCGGTCGCGCCCGCGGCGGCGGAAACGCCGGGCGCGGACGCGGGGGCGGAATTTCTGGGATGGCGCGTCTCGGCCGGCGGAAGCGTCGGATTCGGGCTTAAGACCAAACTCGGCTTTAGAGCGCCGCGCTCGGTGTATTCGGGGCCTACATCCCCGGCTGTCGGATCGCCCGCCGATATCGCTTCGCGTCTCGAGTCCGGGGGCAGGGTGGGATTCCTCGGAGGGGCTTACATCGACCCGGACGGCGGCGAGATGGCGTCCCCGTATACCCAGAACTGGCGACTTCCCGTTTCGTCGCTGAACCGGGATACGGGGAAGGTGACGCTCGATTCTGTCCAGATGTCCGATCGCGGCATATCGGGAAGGGGGTCCGACGACGACACCGCGTTCGGCGCGAACATCGAGCTGTCGCGGACGGTCTACGCGCACGAGAGCGGCTTCGGGCTCGACCTCGCCGCCGGATTTTCGTGGATGCGCAGAAACAATTGCTTCAAAGCGAGTTCTTCCGGCACGTACGCGGACAATTCGAGGTACGTCTACACCCCGACGCCCGGATCCATGAACCAGGCCGTGCTCTCTTCGCCGGTGCTGTCCCCCTCCGGCGGATACTACGGGGCCGGTTCGAACACCGGCATGGGGCCCGTGCTTGACTGGTCCGACTTCGGTCCGGCCACTATCTCCCAGACGGGTGGAACAGGACAGTACAGCATCGACGCGTCGGGCGACTACGAGGAGTGGGCGCTCTCGCTTATGCTCAAGCCGTGGTGGGAAATGACCGACTGGTGGCGGCTCACCGGAACGATCGGCGCCGGATTCTCCAGGAGCGAGTTTGATGCCACCGTTTCCGCAACGTTCGGCGAATCGGGGAAATACGGGTCGCGCGAAAAATTCCACGACTGGCAGTGCTACGGCATCGGCGGCGTCGGCACGGTCTTCAGACTTTGGCGGATGGATCTTTCTTTCGACGTTCTCGCGCGCTTCTGCCAGGACGACATGAAAATCCATTCCGAAACTCTGTCCGGAAAAATCGAGAAGCCGAATGTAGTCCTTTGCGTCGCCCTCGGCTTCGATTTCTGATATATCCGGGGGAAAACAAGAAAGCAGGTTCTCATAGCAGGCCGATATCGTCCAATTTCGGCTTTCTAGGTCATTCCCTGTTCTTTCTCCCCCCCCCCCGTCGCCACAATTCCCCAATCCCGAAATTCCGTATTTCGCCTTGTCGAGAAACACGGTCTCCGGAGAAAGCGCATGCTCCAATTCGCCAAAGACGTGCGAGAACACCGGATCCGCGCCGTCGAGAATCGCCGCAAGGACCTTGTTTCGCGGCTTTTCGTCGAGAAGCGCGGATGTCGTCGGGCGTGGGCATTGGGGCAGTCGTTCTCCGACGCGACAGCTTGCGCCTTGCGGTAGCGAGTTCGCGGCGCCGCTCCGTCTCGCGCGCGTAGTAGTACGCATGACTCGTCGGTGCGAACAGCGTAAATGAGAATCTTGTGCGGAAAATCTTAAATGGGATGTCAGGTTTCCTTCCAGTACTCCACTCTTTGCAATTCGCTATTGAGGACGTGGTCGAGAAATGAGAATTGCATGCGGAAAATCTTGAATGCCAGGGCAGGTTTACCATTCCAGCTATTCTGCCACAAAAAAATTGTTTGTCATACTCACTTCACTTCCAATCTCCCCAACTTCCCCTTATATTTCAAGTATTTCTATTGAGTGTACACTTGTTTACATCAATCACCCCAACTGCAAAAATTTTTGATATAATATTCATATATGAAAAATCACAGATGGAATTGGTTCAGGGCCGGGCGCATGGCGCAGGTCCGATTCGAAAACGGCGAGGACATCGCGCAGTTGGAGTCGCTTGACAGAAAGCACTGGCTGGCGATTTCGATGCCAGTCAAGAACGTCCGCTTCGACATGCGCACGCTCGAGTTGATGGATACCGACGGCGACGGCAGGATCAGAACGCCGGAGGTTCTCGCCGCGATCGAGTTTCTCAAATCCCGCAACGTGGATCTCGACGATCTTTTCTCTCCGTCGGACGACGACCGGCGCAGGCTCGAGGACGTTCTTTCCCGCCAGTCGGATCTTGCCAAGGTCGAGCCGTCGGACGAGGACAGGCAGGCCGTGGCCGAATGGGAAAAGAAAGGCGAAAGCGACGAGGTTTCGTTCCTTGGCTCGGAGACTGCCGCAGCCGACGCCGCGCTTGCCGCCGTCGAGGATGTTGTAGACAACTTCTTCACGCCCCCGGACGACATGCCGCTCGTCACGGAAGCCCCCGATGTCGAACTTCCCCTCGAAACGAACATAAACCCAAAATATCAGGACGCTTTCGCGGAGTTCCGCGAGAAGTGCGTCGGTCCCGTCCTAGGCAAGGTCGCGACGCTCGACCGCATGGGCTGGAAGAAAATCAAGGCCGCTTTCGCTCCGTACAGGGAATGGGCAGGATCGAAACCGGTCGTCAACGCGGGTGTCAAGAGCCAGCTCGAGGACGAGGAGCGCGTACTCAGGTACAAGCTCAATCTTCTGGAATTCCTCGAGAACTACGTGAACATGCGCCATCTGTACGCCAGCGGCGACAAGGCGATTTTCCAGTGCGGCACTCTGCGCATCGACGCGAAAGAGCTGACGCTCTGCTTCGACGTCGAAAGCGAAGGCGCGCACAGCGCGCTCGCCGGAAAATCCAACTGCTGCGTGATCTACCTGAAACTGACGCGTCCTTCAGAGGGTGCGTCGAGAACGATCTGCGCAGTCGTGACGGCAGGCGCGGTCGCGCAGCTGTACGCGGGACGCAACGGCGTGTTCTACGACCGCGACGGCAAGGACTGGGAGGCGTGTGTCACGAAAGTGGTCGAGAGCCAGGTCTCGCTCATGGAGGCGTTCTGGGCTCCGTGGCGCAAAGTCGGCGAAGGCGTGCGTTCGATGGTCGCGAAGTTTCTCGGCGACAAGCAGCAGTCGGCGCAGAAAACGCTCGACAGCGGCGCGCAGAACGTCCAGGCCGGCGGCGCGGCGATGGCGTCCAGCGTCGCGGCGATCGGCATCGGATTGGGCATGGTCGGCGCCGCTGCGGCGACTCTCATGTCCGTCGTGGCGAGCATGAACGCCGCGCAGCTGGCGATTTCTCTTCCGGCGCTCGTGCTGGTAGTGTCGCTTCCGAGCGTTGCGCTGACGTACTTCAAACTGCGCAGGCGCGATCTGGGCGCGATACTCAATGCGTGCGGCTGGGCGGTGAACCGTCCGATGTATTTCTCCATGCGCAGGGCGCGCTCTTTCACGGTGTGCGCGCGCAATCCGCTTTTCTTCCGGTTCGTCTGCATCGCGGTTCTGGCCGCCGCCGCGGCTTTCGGCGGATACCGCGGATGGAAAGCGTACAGGAACAGGCAGGCCGCGTCGGAGCCCGCCGCAGTCTGTGCAGAGGCGCAGCCGGCGGAAGCGCAGCCTGCGGAAACGCAGCCAGCGGTGGCGCGGCCGGCTGAATCCAATCCGGCGGAAGCAAAGCAGACCGAGGCGCAGCCCGCGCCCGAGGCCGGGACGGCGGAAGGCGCATGATGCGCCTTGCCGCTACCATCGCCCTTGCATCGGCGCTTGCGTGCAGCGCGGTTTCCGCCGCCATCGCGCCATCAGCGATCACGTCCCGTTTCAAATGCTGGCACAACGTAGTCTACGGCGAAAGGGAAGACCTGCCGGACGAAGGGGACGGGTTCGCCGGCAGGGTCGGAAACTGGAAGGCGAATTCGCTTCCGTGGCGAATCTGCCGGCACTGCACGGCGCAGAAGCTTGACATATACGCTCCGCTCGGTGTTTCGGCGAATCCGGTAGACGTCGTCGTCTACATCCATCCCGGCACGTGGTCCCACTGTTTCGACAAGGAGGCCATACCTCCGGCCCTCCGCAACGCGATCCTCGCGTCGGGGGCGGTTCTCGTGTCGCCAGGCTACATATTGCAGACCGACAACACGATGAACATGTCGCCCGGACGCCGCGACGAGGCGACGTTCGCCGCGATGTTGAAGGACATAGATCTTGCCATGTCGTTCGTTTCGGAGAACATATCCCGTTTCGGCATAACCCCGCGCAGGTATCTGCTGATGGGCGAGTCGGCCGGCGCGCATCTCGCGCTGCTCTACGCGTACGACGGGGAAAATCCCTCGCCTCTCTCTCTCGGCCTGGAGCACAAGATCCGTTTCGAAAGGGTTGTGGACATCGTCGGTCCCGTCGATTTCGCGCTTCTGAACGGCGGCGTCGACACGTCGGCCCTGAAAGAAGACAATCCGATCGTGAGGATGAAAACTCTGTTCAACCGTCTCGTCGGGCTGCAGGACGCGGCGACGGACGCGGAGCTGATACCCGTTCTCGACAGGTATTCCCCGGTGAAACTCGTCTGCGGCTCGTCGCCCGAGACGGTAATGGCCTACGGCAGGCTTGCGGCGCTTCTGCCCACTGACGGACTGATCCCCGTATCGCAGATGAAATCTCTTGAAAAGGCGCTCGACCGGCACGGCGTGAAACGCGTCTCGCGCGTTTTCGACGGCATACATCACGGAAACGTGTCCACGGAAGGGGCGAGGTGGATCGTCGCGGAAACGCTGAAGCCGTAAAGCGCAGTTGATTGCGCGCCATTGTTTTGATAGAATATTGGAAACGGCGTCGAGCCGTGGCAACGGAGGCAATTGATATGAATAGACATGCATTTACCGCTCTGGCTTTCTCTCTGGCGGCGCTCGCAGGGTGCGGAGGCGGAGGAGATGAGGCGAAATACGAGGCGCTCTGCCGCAAGGCCGGGATTGCCGACGAGGCGGTCAAGACGATGGTTGCGGAGTATTCCAAAGCGTCCTCGGACGACCGCGCGGACATGATGAAAGCCATGCAGAGCGTCGTGGACAATCCGCCCGCCGCCGGGGAGGAGGAAGAGGACTGACGGAGCGTCCGGGACGGCTTGCAGATGAAAACCGTAGATTGCGATTATTTCATTGTCGGATCCGGCATGGCCGGACTTATGTGCGCGCTCCATCTTGCGCCGCACGGGAAGACCGTTCTCGTGACGAAAGGGCGCCTTGAGGACTGCAACACCAATTTCGCGCAGGGCGGGATATGCTGCGTCATGGACCCCGCCGACAGTTTCGACAAGCATGCGCGCGACACGATGATCGCCGGGGCGTGGCTGGGGCGCTCGAAGGTCGTACACGAGATTTGCGAACACGCTCCGGCGGGGATACGCGATCTCGTCGAATGCGGTGTAAAGTTCGCCAAAAAGCCCGACGGAACGTGGGATTTGACGCGCGAAGGCGGACACAGCGCGCGCCGGATACTCCACGCCGGCGACATAACGGGCGAAAAGTGCGAGGCGGCGATGGTCCGGAGGCTGAAGCGCACGAACGTCGATTTCAGGGAGCAGACGATCGTCATAGACCTTGTGATGACCAAGCGCCTTTCCATCCCCGGGGAGAACAGGTGCATCGGCGCGTACGTCCTCGACAAGGAATCCGGCGAAATATACGCGATCAGGAGCCCCAACACCATTCTCGCGACGGGCGGATGCGGCAAGGTCTATCTCTACACCTGCAACCCGGACACGGCGACCGGCGACGGCATCGCGCTCGCGTGGCGCGCCGGCGCGAAGATCGAGAACATGGAATTCATACAGTTCCACCCGACCTGCCTCTACCATCCCAACGCGAAGCGCTTCCTCATATCCGAGGCAGTCCGCGGGGAAGGTGCCGAACTTGTGGACAGGCGCGGGCGTCCGTTCATGAAAAAGTACGACCCCCGGGGATCCCTTGCGCCGCGCGACATCGTGGCCAGGTCCATAGACTCCGAGATGAAGCGCACCGGAGACGACTGCGTGTATCTCGACATACGCGAAAAAGGCCGGCGCTATCTCATGACGCGCTTCCCGAACATCTACCGCAAATGCATGGAGTTCGGCATAGACATGGCCGAGGATCTGATACCGGTAGTGCCGGCCGCCCATTACACCTGCGGCGGCATAAAGGCCGGAACGGACGGCTCCACATCGATTCCGGGGCTCTCCGCCGTGGGAGAATGCGCCTCCACCGGACTGCACGGCGCGAACAGGCTCGCGTCCAACTCCCTCATGGAGGCGCTGGTCTGCGCAAGGTTGACGGCGGCGCGCCTGGCGGAGCGTCCGGAGAAGTGGGGCGCGGGGAAGGGGAGGCGGGGGCCGGACAGGCCCGCAATCCCCGCGTGGAAGACTGGAAGCGCCGTGCCGCCGGACGAGGCGGTTCTCGTGGCGCACATGTGGGACGAAATCCGCCGCCTGATGTGGGATTACGTCGGCATCGTCAGAACCGACAAGCGTCTCGACCGTGCCGCGCGCCGCATCAAGACTCTCCGCAGGGAGATACGCGACTACTACTTCCGCTATCTTGTCACGCCGGACACGCTCGAGCTGAGAAATCTCGCGGTGTGCGCCGAGCTGATCGTGCGTTCCGCCAGGAAACGCCGCGAATCGAGGGGGCTCCACTACACGCTGGACTACCCGAAAATGTCGAAAACAATACGTCAGACGGAAATTGACGGATTCAAGGGGTGAACATGCAGCAGGACAATATTCTCGAAGTCGACGGACTGAAGGTCTGGTTCCCGGTGAAAAAAGGCGTATTCGGCCTTGTCGCCGGATACGTGAAAGCGGTGGACGGAGTATCGTTCGTTCTCAAGCGCGGCGAAACGCTCGGAATAGTCGGCGAGTCGGGATGCGGGAAATCGACGACAAGCAGGGCTGTTCTGCTCCTGAACAAACCCACGGCGGGCACGATAAAGATCGACGGCACGGACGTGCGCGAACTCTGCCGGAAAGACCCCCTTGCGTACAGACGCAAGGTGCAGGTCGTGTTCCAGGATCCAAACGCCAGCCTCAATCCGCGCCATACGGTCCTTGAGATACTGACCGAAGGCATGGTCTACCACGGCCTGTGCAGGAAGCAGGATCGTGTCGCGAAGGCGAAAGAACTCCTCGAAAGCGTCGGGATGCCGACGGACATTCTCGAAAGGTACCCGCACGAATTTTCCGGCGGACAGCGCCAGCGTCTTTGCATCGCGAGGGCGATCGCCCTCAAGCCGGAACTTCTCATCTGCGACGAGGCCGTGAGCGCGCTCGACCTCACGATACGCGCCCAGGTGCTGGATCTGCTTTCCGAACTCAAGAAGAAACTGTCGCTGAGCATGATGTTCATCACGCACGACATAGGTGTCGTGCAGCATGTCGCCGACCGCATAATCGTGATGAACCGCGGAAGGATTGTGGAGAGCGGCACCTGCGACGAAGTCTTGAAGAACCCCAAGGAGGAATACACCAGATATCTCATGGCGTCCGTCCCCAAAATAGGCAGACCGCTTCCGGACGCGAAAGGACCTGCCGCGCGCCAGCCGTTCCCGTGGCGCAGGCCTGCGGAACTTCCGCAGCCGGTGTTCGAGCAGTTCGTCCGGGAGGCGGAGTCGGCGGTGGGATGCGAGAATGCCGATCTGCTCAAGTCGCTCGATGCCGCGCTGAACGATCCGGGTTCGTCGCCCGGAATCCTCGGCATTGCGCCGTCCGCCGCCGAAAGCAGGTTTTCCGCATGGGTCGCCGGGGCCGGCGAGATTGGAGAAGCCGCCAAGTCGGACAAAAAAGCGGCGTACATGGCCTATCTGTCGTTTATGCACGAGATCGAATACCGCAAGACTTACGGACCGGCCATGTGGGAGCGCAAGGCGTCCGTGGTTCCGGCTCCGGATTTTCTCCCGCCGAACCGCTGGCAGGTCCCCGCCAGGCGTTTTGGTCTGTACAGGGCGGCGAACAGGATCTGGAACCTCGCGCTGATAATCGTTGTCACCGGACTTTTCCCGATGGTGATACTGCCTCTATTCGGCGTGTCGATGTTCAGCAACAGGCAGATCACGACGTTCGCGGCCGTGTTTTTCGGAGTCTGGACGACGGCGTTCGCCTTTTTCCTGGCCGGAAAATACGTCTGCGCCTCTTTGCGCGGACATCCCCGTCCGTAGCGGAACGCCGGCGTATTGCCGTACTCTCCCGGCGATAGGGCAAGAGTCTTTTCTACGGAACCGGAAAAATCCGCAGCGGCGTCCCTTTAAGGTCTGGAGGTACCTATGAACGACAATACTGCAACTCCGGACCGCTATGCCGGAGACGAGGCTTGGCAAAACTGGTTCGACATCTGCTCCGTGGGCGGATGCCCCGCCGGGCATTCCGCCGCGCTCCGCCGCCAGGTGGAGTCCGCGATGTATTCCACCCTCTCTAAGCGCGGCGTTTCGCGCGAGGAGGCGGGCGCGGACGATCCTGTCGCCGTTTTCGACGCCTACTTCAAGCTGAAGGGTGCGCGAGAGACTAAAAAGCCATTGAAGTCCTACTTCGCCTACCGCATCAAGGTAGAGGGGCTAAAGCTTGCCGACTTCGTCTGCGGCACGCTCTTCGGCTCGGGCGCGGGACGCGTCCATGACATCGTCCTCGACTGGATCGCGTCCATCAAGGGCTGGCGTCCGCGCAAGGTCAAGGGCCCCGACGGACGCCGCCGTATCGAATGGGAAAGCGCAGGCCCCGCTGAAATCGACGCGCTGGAACCCGCCGCCGAGAGCGACACCGCCGCGCTTCTCGACCTTGAGCCGATGCGCCGCGAGATCGACGCGCTCCTTGAAAGAATCTCCCTCAAGATAAAAGTGGAAAAGTCGCATGTCGCGGCCCTTTTGTATGCGACGGCCCAGGACATACCGCTGACGGATGCGGCGCTCCTTGGGGGCCTAGGGGTCGGGAAATCGCGGGCGTACGCGATGAGGGAGAAGACGATGGCCGAGTTCAGGAAAGAGGCGAAGACGATAGAGAGCGCGGATAGTCCGCTCTTCGGACGCCTGCTTCTCGCGGCCTGTGAATCGTCGGCACCCGAACCGTTGCGCGAGCGGATAGGAGGTGCACGATGAACAAGACGTTCGAGCAGGAATGGAATCTCTACAAGGCGGGCGGGAAGCGTCCGTCGTTCGCGGGCGAGGCGCCGCGCGGCGACGCGGAATTCGATTCGCCGGTGAAGGTTGGCGAAATAAGGATCTTCGCCGACATGGCGCGTCCGTTCGTCGCGCTCGTCGCGGAGGATCGCGGGAATGCCGGGTTCTTCATAATCCCCGTCTCGCCGTTCACCGTCCCCGCCTCGCCGCGCGAGGTGCTTGAAGGCGAGAGGGTCTACCAGCTCTGGAACGCCTGCACGGCAGCGCGCAGTTTCGTCGCGCGCAGCTGGCGCGTCGGCGAGATAGACGCCGACGTGCTCGCAGAAATCCGCGGCAGATGTGCCGCGCGGACCGAACTTGCCGCGGACGAAATCGTCGCAGAATACGAGCGCGAGTTCCTTGTCTCGGGCGGAGACTTCATTCCGCTTGTCGACAAGTGCATCCCTCGCATCGTGCATGTCCCTTGGCGCAAGATATATGGACTCGCCGCTTGCTTTGCCGTATTGCTCGGACTTGGTGTAATGGTCTTGACGCAAGATCCGGGAACACCGGTAGGGGCGCGTGTCCCCACACGCCCGGAGGAGGACGACTGCAGATGCGAGGTCGAGGAGATTGAGGAATCCAAGGAGCCTGTCGTCGACTTCCTGCCCGACCTCGCTGCGGAGTCGCTCGGAAGGATCGGACTGGCTGCACCAGCTGCGTCACCGTTGCCGCCCGCGCAAATCTCCGTGCGCCCCGCGCCAATGGACTCGGTTGCATTCGTGAGTTCTCCGGTCAAGATGAAGTCGATGGTCGGCTCGCGCATGCCCCGCTCCGTTTGTGCCGATCCGCCGCGTCCGTGGAACGCCAACTTATGGATTGTGGAGCCTGACGGGTCTCTAAGTAGCCAGCCCACCGGAATCGAGCGCTATACAGAGATACAGGAGAACGAATACCGCGATCCCGCGAGCGAGCCGCTGTCGACGTTCGGACTCGACGTCGATACTTCGAGCTACACGCTGATGCGTCGCTATCTCGCCGAGTGGAAGAGTCGGCCACCGAAGCATTCGGTGCGGATCGAGGAATACGTCAACTACTTCAAGTACAGCTATCCGCAGCCGGAAGGCGACGATCCGGTTGCCGTCGCGTGCGAGATGGGCGAGTGTCCATGGGCGCCGTCGCACAAGCTTCTCAGAGTCGGTGTGCAGGCGCGCGAGGTTCCGGTCGAGAAGCTGCCGCCGTGCAACCTGACGTTCCTCATCGACGTCTCGGGGTCGATGGAATGCAACGGGGGATTTGAGATGATGAAGGCGGGTATCAAGATGCTGATCGACAAGCTCCGTCCCGAAGACCATGTCGCGATTGTCACCTATGCGAGCGGGACAGAAGTGCGCCTCGCCTCGACGCCCGGAAGCGAGAAGGGGAAGATACGCTCCGCAGTCGAATCCCTCAGATGCGGAGGTGGCACATACGGCGCGGGCGGCATCCAGCTCGCCTACGAGGAGGCGAAGAAGAACTTCGACAGGAAGGCGAACAACCGCGTCGTGCTCGTCACGGACGGAGATTTCAACGTGGGCATCTCGAATCCGAAGGAGCTCGAGGAGTTCATCGCCGGGAAGCGCGAGAGCGGCGTGTTCCTCACGGTGCTCGGCGTTGGCAGCGGCAACTACCAGGACGCGAACATGAAGAAGCTCTCGACGGCGGGCAACGGAAACTACGCCTACCTCGATTCGGTGCTGGAGGCGAAGAAGGTGATGATGAACGAGTTCGCCGGCACGCTCTTCACCGTCGCGAAGGATGTGAAGCTCCAGCTCGAGTTCAACCCGGCGGAGGTGAAGGGCTACAGGCTTCTCGGCTACGAGAGCCGCAGGCTCGCGGCGAAGGACTTCAACGACGACAGGAAGGACGCGGGCGAAATCGGATCCGGACACACGATGACGGCGTTCTACGAGATCGTCCCGGCTGGCTCGGACGAGAAGGTCGCGGACGTCGATCCGCTCAAGTACCAGAAGCGCACCGAGTCCGGAAGCGGCGAGGTCTGCACCGTGAAGCTCCGCTGGAAGAAGCCGGACGGCGACAAGAGCGAGCTCAAGGAGATTCCCGTTGTCGAAGCGCAGATTAGCCCGGAGAGGCCGTCGGAGGATTTCCGCTTCGCGTCTGCGGTAGCCGAGTTTGCGCTCCTCGTGTCCGGTTCGAAGTTCAAGGGCGAAGCGTCCTTCGACGCGGTTCTCGACCGTGCGCGCCATGCGAAGGGCGAGGACTTCGAGGGCTACCGCGCCGAGTTCATCCGGCTTGTCGAGACGGCGCAGTTGCTCTCGCATCCGTCGGATCCCGCCCATCCGGGAGACATCACTGTCGAAGTCGACTTGTGATCCGTCCGCCGCCCGTTCGGTGTGGCGCCGTCGCCACGCCTGGCGCGGCAAGATGCACCTCTTACTGGGGGAACGGGCGTCTCGCCCGTTCGGTGTGGCTACGACGCCCCCGTCGTCGTGCGATGCCTGGGCGGCATCGCCACATCGGACAGGCAGGACGCCCATGACTGGGATAGCCGTCATTCGCAAACGGGGGGGCGCTTCGATCCGGGGAGGTCGCGCACGAACTGCGGCAGCGAAAGGTACCCGATCCGTTCGGCGCATTCGGTTTCGATCCTCCTGGCCGTCTCGAGGGGAACCATGAACCGTTTCGTCTCCGCGACGGGATCGCACATGAACACGTAGTGCGGGCGTATGCGCGCGGCAGAGAGCGAGCGCAGGAGTTTGGGCATCTCTTCCGTGGAATCGTTGCCCCCTTGGGAAGGAGGGTCTTGCAGGAGACGGGAATCCCCGTGCAGGCCGCTACGCTGCGGGTGCATCCAGCCAGTCGGGAAACCTGATCTCTTCGCCGCCTGCAATTTCCCGTCAAACCTTATTCAGATTTTTCCGCATTCAATTCTCATTTCACCCAAACAACCATCTCGGAGGCAACGGCTAAAGGGTAGAGTTGCCACCTCCGTTCAAGATTTTCCGCACAAGATTCTCATTCGCTACGGAACACTCCCCGATACATTGTCCAAAAAGAGAGACAAGTTTCACTTTCAAGATTTTCCGCATAGGATTCTCATTTTATGATATAATATGCCTTGCGAGAGGATATATTGGTTGTTTCGGATTGTTATTGGAGGGGTGTGGCGGCGGCTGAACAGGATCTGGAACCTCGCGCTGATAATCGTTGTCACCGGACTTTTCCCGATGGTGATACTGCCTTTGTTCGGCGTGTCGATGTTCAGCAACAGGCAGATCACGACGTTCGCGGCCGTGTTTTTCGGAGTCTGGACGACGGCGTTCGCCTTTTTCCTGGCCGGAAAATACGTCTGCGCCTCTTTGCGCGGACGACCGCGCCTGTGATTTTCCTCTTGATTAGCGGCTGCCTGTTTTGATATAATTTTTTCGTCTTCAAAGACAAACCAAAAAATCGAAAGGAACAGAAAAATGAAGAAACTAATGGCTCTCGCGGCTATTGCGGTGGCTGCATCGGGTTGCGTCATATCCAGACCCACGAACGCTTGGGCTCCAATCACTCTCGACGTCCAGACGCCCGACACGAGCTTTGTCGACAACAGCGTCCAGCCTCTCAAGAAGGGTACCGCAACGGCAAGCGGAATCATCTGCTTTACCGAAGGCGATGCTTCCCTGAAGGCTGCCATGGAGAACGGCGGAATCACGAAAGTCCACCATGTCGATTACAAGGTGAAGAACATTTTCGGCATTGTCGGCTCGACAACCACGATCGTCTACGGCGAGTGATATGATATTCTGGACGGCCGCCGGTATCCTGGCCGTCCGGAATACGTCGCGGGCGGCGGGGGTGTCCCCGCCGCCTGTTTTATGCGGCAGGTGGCGCGCCGCTATTTTCTGATTGCCCCAATAACAATATTTTGGTAGAATAAAGTAGTTTGGAATCGCCCGTCGGCGAGACAAGAAAGGGTTAATGGTACGACGCAAATGAAAAAAATGACTAATTTCCGCTGGATAATCTGTTCGCTGCTGTTTTTCGCGACGACTGTCAACTACCTTGACCGCCAGGTGCTGTCGCTGACGTACAAAGACTTCATCGCTCCCGTTTTCGGCTGGACCGACGACGACTACGGCACGATTACCGCAGTGTTCTCGATCATATACGCGCTGTGCAATCTTTTCGCCGGCAAGTTCATCGACAGGCTCGGCACCAGAAAAGGCTATCTGTGGGCGATATTCATCTGGTCGCTCGGCGCGTGTCTGCACGCCGGCTGCGGCGCCGGAACATCCTGGCTCAAGGCGGCCGGATTTCTTGGAATGTTCGGCATAACGGTTTCCGTCTGGCTCTTTCTCGCGTGCCGCGCCGTTCTCGCCCTCGGCGAGGCGGGCAACTTCCCTGCGGCCATCAAGGTGACGGCGGAATACTTTCCGAAGAAGGATCGTGCGTTCGCGACGTCCATCTTCAACGCAGGATCGTCCGTGGGTGCGCTTGCCGCCCCGCTTTCGATTCCCCTGATCGCGAAACATTTCGGCTGGGAGTGGTCGTTCGTCATTATCGGCGCGCTCGGTTTTGTCTGGATGGGCTTCTGGATGTGGCTCTACAAAAAGCCCGCCGGCAACCCGCGCGTGAACGAGGCGGAGCTTGCGTACATCAACCAGGACGAGTCCGTATCGTCCGAACGCGGTCCGGACGTCGAATCCGGGGCGGATGCCAAATCCGAGGCGGCCGGACCGAAGATATCCTATCTCAAGGCGTTCTCGCTCAGGCAGACGTGGTCGCTCGTGTTCGGACGCTTTCTCACGGACGGCGTCTGGTGGTTTTTCCTGTTCTGGACGCCGGGCTACTTCAGCGAGCAGTTCGGCTACACGAGCGACTCCAGCATGGGCCGGTGGCTCATCTTTACGCTTTATGCGATCGTCACCGTCGTCTCGATCTATCTGTGCAGGATTCCGGCCTACCTGGTCGAGAAGCGCGGCATGAACGCATACGACGGCCGCATGGTGGCAATGTTCGTTTTCGCATGCTTCCCGCTTCTGGCCTTGGGCGCGCAGCCGCTCGGCAGGTTTTCCGCGTGGTGGCCGGCCATACTGATCGGCCTTGCGTGCGCAGGCCACCAGGCATGGAGCGCAAACGTCTATTCCGTCGTGGGCGACATGTTCCCCAAGTCGACGATCGGCACCTTGACCGGCATTGCGCAATTTGCGGCGGGCTGCGGCAGCTTTATCGTGCAGAAGAGCGCCGGCAAACTCTTCACATACGCGGCCGGCACTACGATTGTCGACGGAAAGGAGGTCGAAATGACGAAGGATCTTCTCGCCTCCGGCGCGCAGTACGTCCGTCCGGCAATGGAGTTTCTCGGCTACACCGGCAAGCCTGCGGGGTACTGCATCGTGTTCGGCTACTGCGCCGTCGCGTACGTTGCGGGATGGTGCATCATGAAGTCGCTCGTCCCGCACTACAGAAAAGTCGAACTGTAACATGGCGGCGGAAAGAGACAGGCCGGACGACGGCAGGGGTCTGCGGTGCAGATATTGGCTGGACTGCTGGAAAAAGGCGTTTAAATTCTCCGGCCGCGCCAGAAGAAGCGAATACTGGTCGTTCGTCATCTGGGGGTTTGTGGCGAACATGATGGCCGGAGCCGTAGCGGAGACGATCCTCGCAGCCTTCGGCCGGGCTCCCGCCGCCGCCGATGCGGGCGGCGCGACTTTCGCGTCATACGCGTACTCCGTGCTCGCAGCGGTGCCGGGCATGGCAGTGTGCGTCCGCCGGCTCCATGACACGGGCCGGACCGGATGGTTCTATTTTCTTCTTCTGACCCCTCTGGCGCTCATCGGAGCGATGGCGGACATCAAATCCCCCGTTGCCATAATCTGGCTCGCGCTGGCGTTTTCCGGTCCAGTCGTGTTACTGTACTATATGTGCCAGGCGGGGGATGGAGATGAAAACAAGTTCGGCGAAAATCCAAAAACAGGCGCTTCCGCATCCACCGATGCGGGAGGCCTTGCGTGTATTCTCGCCGTTATCGCGGTTTGCGCGGTCGCCGGCGCCGTTTGCGCTCTGATTGCCGGTTGAAAGGAGACTCTGCAACATGAAAACGATGAAAAACGCATTTTGCTCCGCCGCGGCGCTGCTTGCCGCGGCCTGCGGACCGCTGGAATCTCCGGCCGGGACCGGCGTTCGGCAGGGGCCGGACGGCGAACCGCTCAAAGTCCTTATGATCGGCAACAGTTTTTCGATATGCGCGCTCGACAAGACTCCCGGAATCGTCGCGGCGATGGGCGGGAAACTCGATCTGGCCTCGCTCTACATCGGAGGATGTTCGCTCGAACGCCACTGCCGGAATATCGAAGCGGCATCCACGAACGCGACATTCAAACCGTACCGGTTCAACCGCAACACACTGGGGAAATCTTCGACGGGGAAACGTTCGGCCAACATCCCCGACGCCCTGGCGATGGAAAAATGGGATGTCGTGACGATCCAGCAGGCGAGCCATTTCAGCTGGAGGCCGGACACGTTCGAGCCGTGGGGCGGCCGCCTTGTCGAGACGATCCGCAAACTGGCTCCGCAGGCGAAGATAGTCGTCCAGGAGACGTGGAGCTATCCTCCGTGGGACAAGCGTCTTGCGAAATTCGGATTCGACCAGGCTGAAATGTACGCAAGGCTCCACCGGGCCTACGCGGATTTCGCCGCCAAATACGGCTTCGACATCCTTCCCGTGGGCACGGCGGCCGAATATGTTCCAGACCGCAACCGTCTGTTCACCGCGCCCGATTTCCACTTCAACGAGGAAGGCCGCTATCTCCAGGGGCTCGTATTCGCGGCGAAACTCTTCGGCTTCGACGTGCGCGGATGTCCTTGCAAGCCGGCGAAGATGGACGAGGCGCGCGCCGCCGCGATAAAGGCCGCCGCAATGGACGCCGTCGGCCGCGCCGCGCCTTAATCCGCCGTATACGTTATATCGTCAAGAAAGAACGAGAAGGGGTCTCCGTCGTTGGAAAGGGAGAACCCGAAGCCGGTCTTGACCGTTTCGAGGTTCAGTCCGTCCAGCGGGATGCGGTAGCGCGTCCATTCCTTCTTGAGTCTCACGTTCTTCAGTTCCGCGTTGGCCGTGTCGCTGTAGGGCTTGTCTTTCAGACCTCCCATGAAAAATGTCACCGTCTCCCCTCCGCGCAGGCCGCGCGCGCGGAATACAAGCGTCGTCGCGCCGGTCAGGTTCCGTCCGCCGGGCTTGTCGCCCCAGTCGTTCGCGGGGCTCTGCCAGAATATACCGGCCCAGCCGATGTGGTCGAGATAGTCGATCCTGATGCACGATTTCCCGGAGTAGGGATTGTCGGTGCAGTTCTCGTCGACCTTCAGCGCGCGCGTGTTGCCCATGTAGCCGGACGGCGTCCAGTTCATAGACGAGTCGGAATAGACGGCCAGCGGCAGTTTCGCTGGCTTGAGCGTACGCTTTGGCGCGGGACCTCCCGCCGTGAGCGGGACGTTGGCGTAGGCGGCGCCTCCCTTTCCGTCGAAACAATAGGCGTACAGGCGGTATGTCCCGCCGCCCGGAAGCTTCACGGCGACCGATGGCGTGCCCTGTCCGGAAACAATCGCCCCGTCCCAGCCTTCCGGCATGGGCAGGCCCGTTCCGATTGTGTCGTAGTCCTGCGTGTCCGAAAGCAGCGTCCAGCGCCATTGCAGCCTGTCGCCGTCGGGATCTTTGGCGGCGACGGAGGCTTTCAGGACTTCGTCCGCTTTTATGCCGGACGTTTTCGCGCACGAAACCGGCTCGATGCGCGGCACCCTGTTCTTCGGCTTTTTGACGCCCCAGGCCGTCTGCACCGCTTCCGCGGACGCGAGAATCGAGCCGTCGGGAAGAAGCATGCCGTGCCAGGTGGGGGTCGATTCAACCTTCCACCCCCAGGTGAAAGCGAATGAGCCCAGACAAAGGCGTCCTTGCTCGGAAGCGATTCCTTCCTCGTAGCTTTTGCGGAACATTTCGCCTTTTTCCGTAGAGGTCGCCTCCAGAGGTATCCCGCATTGATCCTTCGGGCCTTCCCAACTGCCGCGCGCGCCGAACTCCGTCACCATGTACGGACGATCCATGCCGGCTTCGCGCCAGCGTTTGCCGAGACTCGGACATCCGCCGTACGAGTTGATGCCGAGGAAGTCGAGGTGCGGGGCGAGAACGCGGAATTCTTCGATGGTCTCGCGCGGTATTTCCGCCACGACCGTGCATACGGGGTGGTCCGGATCGATTTCCTTCACCTTCGCGGCCAGACGGTCGATGAACTCCCACATCTCCCGGCGGTGCGGATTCTGCATTTCCATCTCGTTGCCCAGCGCCCAGCACAGAAGAGCGCCGTCGTCCTTGAACCGCTCCACCTTGGAAAGAACGTCCCGCTCGGTCTCTTCGAGACTCGCCGCGTTCGTGTAGTCGAATCCGTGCTCGGCGTGTCCGAGCCAGAATCCCGCCATCACCATCAGGCCGTTCGCGCGGGCTTCCGCCAGATCGTCGTCGAGCCTGTCGGCACCCCACGTCCTGAACGCATTCGCGCCTTTCGACGCGAGAAGTTTTTTCGAGGCGCCCCCTCCCGCTCCGCGGACGAAGAACGGTTTGCCGTCAACGGCGAGGTTCCATTTGCCGTTGCTTCCTTCGATTTTGACTGTCGAAGAAAACGAAACGGACGCGGCCAGCGACATGACAATAAAAAGAATGTGTTTCATGCCCAATATTCTACCATTTATAGTTCCTGCGCTCCAGTTTTAAATGCGGATAAAAAAAGTGACGATTTGCGTATTTGCGTTTTTTTTGATAGAATTACGGCACGATGGAAACGGTGCTTTTCATAACCGATCTCCATACCGGGGCGCATGTAATCGAAATCTCTGGCGTGTTCGAGCGTGCCGCGCGGTTTGGATGGCGCGTGATAGAGATCGAACGCGACCGCACGACGAGGCCTCTCGCCGAGTTCGTGCGCACATGGCGTCCGGCGGGGTGCATAATGGAATGCGGCAAATTGACGGATTCCATCGACATCGGCGAACTCGGGATTCCGGTCGTGTACATCGATCCGCCGCCGCAGACGCTGGAGAGGGGGTGCCTGTCGGTGGCGAACGACGCGGACGCGATCGCCGCGATGGCGCTGCGAGAACTTGTTCCCTTGAAATGCTCGTCGTTCGCGTACGTTGGATGGTGCGAGCGCACGACCTGGAGCGTCGGCCGCGGCGAAGCGTTCCGCCGGCACCTTGAGGAATCCGGTTTCGAGTGCAGCGTCTACGACGCGCCGTGGCACGAAACGTTCGCAGTGCAGAAGGAACTCGCCGGCTGGCTGAAGAAACTCAAGCCGCGCGTAGGAGTGTTCGCGGCGAACGACTATGCGGCGGAGCAGGTGGCGGGGGCCTGCGAAATCGCGGGACTCGAAAGCCCTGCGGATGTCGCCATCGTCGGGGTGGACAACGATGCGCTTTTGTGCGAAAACACTTTCCCGACCCTTACGAGCATCGAGCCTGACTTCAAGGAGGCCGGACGCCTTGCGGCGGACCTTCTCCGCGAGGCGATCGCAGGCGGGGATGGCGCAAAGGGAGACGTCCGTCTCGCATTCGGTCCGCGTTCCCTGGCGAGACGCCAGTCCACGCGCCTCGTGAACTCGCTGGACAGGCGCATCGTCCGCGCCGTCGAGCGTATCCGCCGCGACGCCTGCACCGGCATAAAGGCGGCCGACATCATCGACGAGACGGGCCTTTCGCGCCGTCTGGTGGAAAAGCGTTTCTTCGAGGCTACGGGCAGGACGATTCTCGGAGAGATCCGCGAGGTCCGTTTTGCGAAGGCGTTCGAAATCCTGCGCGACGGGACCGTTCCCATCGGCCGGATACCGGAACTTTGCGGGTGGGAGTCGGATTCGTATTTCAAGCGGGTTTTCAAGGCCAGAACCGGCATGACGCCGCGCGAGTGGAGAAGGAAGTCGGTATGAGATGCGCCGCCAGGGGGTTGCGCAGGCGGTTGTGGTCGCTGACGCTTCCCGTTTTTTTCGATATTGCGCTTCTGATGCTTGTCGGGTGCGTCGACACGATCATGCTTTCCCGCTGCGGCGACGGCGCGGTCGCGGCGGTCGGGATGGTGAACCAACTCGTGTCGCTGGTGTTTCTGGTCTACCAGTTCCTCTCTACCGGCTCGGCCATCCTGTGCGCGCAGTACTACGGGGCGGACGACAAGCAGCGGTTTGCCGTCACCGCCTCCCTCGCGCTGAAACTCAATCTCTGGATCGGATTTGCGGCGAGCGCCGCGATTTCCGTTTGGCCTGGAGAGATATTGACGCTTATGGGGTTGAGACCGGAGCTGCTGGAAAGCGGGACGAGGTATCTCAGGATAACAGGGGCGTTTTCCATCTTTTCCGCCTTGTCGCTGGCGCTTGGCGCGATACTGCGGTCTGCGGGGCGCGTGGTTCCGCCGATGGTCGCGAACGTCGCGGGCAACGTGGTGAACGTTATCGGCAACTGGATGCTCATATTCGGGCATTTCGGCTTCCCGGCCATGGGGGTGGACGGCGCGGCGTACGCCACAAGCATCGCAAGATTCGCCGTTTTCGCCGTGCTAGGCGCATACGCGCTCCACGTCTGGAGATTGCACAGGCGCTCCGTTCCGCGCCCTGCTCCGGGAATGGGGCGCGCGGCGTTCTGCAAACTTCTCAAGGTCAGCATACCGGCGATGGGGGAGGAGATATCCTACTGTCTCAGCCAGGTGGCGGCGATCTGGTTCATCAACAGGATTTCAAACGAGGCGCTGGCGGCCAAGACATACTGCTCGAGCCTCATCATGTTCGTTTTCCTCTTCTGCATGGCCGTTACGCAGGGCGGCGACATACTGGTCGGGCATCTCGTAGGCCGCCACAGATACCGCGCCACGTACCTCATGGGGACTTTCTTCATGCGCCGCGCGATGATGGTGACGCTGGTCTGCTCCGCCGCCCTGGCCGTCGCAGGCCCGTTTATCATGCCGTTTTTGACCGGTTCGAAGGAAATACTGCGAATTTCCGCGGCGATTCTCGCGATAGACGTCATACTGGAGGTAGGACGCGTGCGGAACATTTTCGCGTGCGGGACTTTGCGGGCTGCCGGAGACGTAATCTATCCTGTCGTCGTGGGCATATCCGTGCAGTGGACTGTCGGCGTAGGCGTGGCGTACCTTATCGGAATCCCGGCCGGACTCGGACTCGTGGGCGTCTGGATAGGGTTCATGCTGGACGAAAACCTTCGCGGGATAATCCTGATGCGCCGCTGGCATTCCCTCGCCTGGCAGGGCAAAGCTTTTGTATAAGTGTAAAATGTAAAGTGTAAAGTGTAAATAAGTGAGAAGTGTAAATACGCAAATGGGCATATTTTTAAAGCGGTAAACGGCAACATGTATTTCGGAAAAAATGGTATACTATAGCTAAAGTCAAAAAAAAGGAGAGTTTTTCGATGCGTAAACCAATCACAATTCTGGCGGCGCTCTTCGCCGCAATGGCAATCAATGCCGACACAATCACGTGGACGGGCAATGCCAATACTTCCGATTACGCTACCGCCGGAAACTGGAACGTAGGCGATTCTCCGGCCACGCATGCCCCGTATGAAACGGATGATGTTGTCATTGACTGGGCGAACGTTACGGTGAACGGCAACTACCGCATCCCCTTGTCGTTGACACTTTCCAACGGTGCTTCATGGTCGATCGGCGGTGAAATCCAGTTCGGCAACAACAACGTCGAACACCCGATTATTTACGGCGGCACGGTGAGCGGTACGCTCGTCGCTTCGCAATTCGCCGGGTCATCGCTGACGATTTCCGATGCGGCGATTATTGATACTGGATCTGACAACAACGGCTTCTGGCAGAATACTGGCAGCTATCTCAACTTCGTTGATGGCAACAACCGCGCCGCTAGCTTCACCTACCAGACGAGCATCGCGGCAAATCCTTTCTATTTCTTCTCCAATCCCGCGGGCACGCCATACATCCGCTACAACGACCAGATAATCGACGAGGCGACCTTCAACAAGCATTTCACCTATGTCGACAACGGCAATGGCACGACGACGCTCTCCATGAAGTCGGTAGACGGCTGGGAACTCGGCGCGTTGACGGTGGGTGAGGTTCAGGACGGACAGGTGTCTGTTTCGGTGACGGCTACGAAGTATTCCGGCAGTGACGCGACAGTCTATTTCGTTCAGGGTATGCGCGACTACGGCGAGACCTTCGCCAGCTGGCCGACGGCAACAGAAGGTGTTCCTGTTTCCGCGAGCGGCGAAGTGAACGACACGATCACGCTTGAAGAGGGCTACAACTACATTCGCGCATTTCTTCTCTACAACGGCGAATACTCGGCGACGGCAGCAGTCGCAAGGCGTATTATGGCTCCCTATGGCGATTACGGCGAGCTGACGGACGTATACGAATACATCGGCGAGGGCAACAACCTTAGAGACGCGGCGAACTGGGCGAAAGACAGGTCGGTACCTGCTGCGGAAGCGCCGACGGCTGGGACCGACATCCGCTGGTTCGGCAAGAACGCCTACTATTCTGGCTCCCTCGCTATCACGGCAAAGGACTACTTCGACGGTGCGACGCTCGCGCTTTCCGGCGACTGCAATGTTTCGTCCGACGTGGTATTCTCCAACACCGTCGTCTCTATCGCCACGATTGTCGTGTCCTCGCCTGTCGTGTTCTCCCTTTACGGCTCCGATATGACGACGACTCGCAACGACCAGTGGCTCGGCGTCTATCCTCCCGGCACATACACTGGTTCTGAGACAAAGACATTTGTGAACTTCCTGTCCGGCAAGGCTTCGTCCTTCACCTTTACCGACAACGCCATCAATATCTCCGATGCCGATTCCGCAAAGTCGGTTCTTGTCACGCCCGGCTATCTGAAGCTTGACGGTGCGGCGATTGCGGATTCCGACTGGGATGCGTTCTTCTCCGTCGAGGTCTCCGGCAAGACGGTCAAGATAACCTACGATCCCGTCGTAGACGAAAACAAGATATCGTCCGTCGCTTTCTCCGATGTGACTGCGACTTCCGCGACTCTTACTGCGTCGATATTCTCTATCGCAGACGGGGCAAGTGTCATCGTTGCGTGCGACACGGCAGAGATTACAGAAGCCAACATAATTGCAAAAGGCGAGACGGCCGCCGCGAGCGAAGGCATTGCCACGAAGTCCGTCACTTCGCTCGTCTCCGGCAATGTCTACTACTTTGCTTTCGCGATCGTCCAGGACAACGAGGTGAAGGCGTTCAAGTCCGGCCAGTTCTTCGCGAGCGATTTCAACTACGTGTACATGAATGGCGCATGGCAGGGGAGTGAGCCCGCGACATTGAACACCACCGATTCCGTGCTGTTCCTTGACGCCTACAACAACGTGATCAACGACATTGCAGTCGAGAACACTGTTGTTTCGAACGCCGCGATCACATCGACGGGAACGCTTGTCGGAAACGGGACGATGCAGGTCTATTCGTCGCAGATCGCCAACAACAAGCTCGGCGATGCCGGCGCGGTCTGCGGAACATGGGGCGGTGCCACCTACATGAACTTCGTTTCGCTGAGCGGGAACGGCGTCGTCTATCCGGCTTGTTCGTACACATTCAACGCGAGCGAGGAGTGGAAGAACAATGCGTACAACCTGCTCTTCGATGCCGAGCGCATCCACCTGAACGGTGCAAAGGTTGACCAGACGACATACAAGTCGAGTTTCACACTGGTCCAAAACCGCGAAACCGGGAACGAGACTACGCCGTACAACCTCACGCTCACCTACTGGGAGCCGTTCCCCGCCTCCGCGCGGAACGCGGCCTGGACAGTCCGGCCCGGTGCGCGCGTGAAGCTCGCGGGGAACACGCGCATTGGCGCGCTTGACATTCCCGCCGGCGCGGATGTCAAGATCGACCTCAACGGGTTCAAACTCACCGTTTCCTCCCTGACCGTGAACGGCGCGAAGAAGAAAGGCTCGTTTACGGCTGCGGATTCCGAAACACTCGGATTCACGCTCCTGGGCGAAGGAAGCCTCGGCACGGCGCAGGGCGGCACGGTGATCTGCTTCAGGTAATCCGATGAAACATTTTCTTCACGCGGCCGCGCCGGGACTGTTCGCGCTGGCCGCGTTCGCAGGCCTCCTGCTTGCGCCCGATGCCGCCGCGCAGGAGTTGATCGAATGCGGCGGCGGCAGCTATGCCTCGTACGCGCCGTGGCGGCTCGCCCGCTCGACGCGGCACTGGGGCGACCAAAGCCGCATCATGCAGACGCGTCCCGTCTACATGACGGACCGCCGCAAGGGAGAACCCATTCCCACGAACGACTGGTGGACGGATGTGCTCGTGAGCCGCTGGACCGGAAACCTCTGGAGCTATCCCGCCAAGGTGCGCATAGGCGCGGACGGCGTGCGCATCGCCAATCCGTCGTACTGGATCGACAACGGAACGGAGATGAAGGAGCGCGGCGCGCTTCTCGTCGGCGCTGTCGGCGATTTCAACCCCGAGGCTGTTCTCGTCGACGACTGGCACGACTGGGACGTCGAGATGGTGCTGAGGGAAGAGGGAACGGGGAACGGTGGGCGCGAAATCAAGGCGACGCTCGTGCATGGTTCGCCTTTCACGTGGATAGAGGCGAAGGGTGTTTCGCTCGTGCTTTCCGTCGAGAACGATTCGAACCTCGCGGTGAAGCGCCGCAATTCGCAAGGCGGAGAGATCGTCTCGATCGGAGACGAGGTCTACTGCGTATGGAAGGGAAAGAGAAAGTCCGGCGAATGGATGGCGGTCGCCGTGCTGCCGGACGAGTCCGCCGCCGCGCGTCTCGCGCCGTACGCGACGGCCGTCATCCGTTCCACGCGCGTCGATTGGAAGTACGACGAGAATACCGCCGCCCTGACCACGACGTGGAGCGTGAAGACGGAGGATATACGGGGAACGGGGAGCGGGGAACGGGGAACGGCCCCCGTCGCGCTTCAGGGTTTCCAGCCGCACCATCTGAAGAACACGAAGCCGCATTTCAAGTGTGTAGACGGCCTCGTATGGCAGACCCCGCGCGGGAAGCAGCGCGTCGCCGCCGGCAACTCGCTTTCGATAACGTATGCATTCCCCGGAATGCTGCCCTACTGGGCGGCGCCGTCCACGCGGCAGTCTGCGGGAGGGGCGCAGTCCTCCGCAGCCGCAAAACCGGCGAGGGGCCGGTACGACGAGTCGCTGTTCAGGGAACTCGTTTCCGACTATGCCGCTCGCGGCACTTTCGGCGGCGACACCTACTGGGGCGGCAAGGGGCTTCTGCAGATGGCGTTCGCGATGATGGCGGCGCGCGAACTGGGCGACGAAGAGACATTCCTGAAGGCGCACGGCAAACTGCGGCGGAAATTCGAGGACTGGCTCGAATGGGATCCCGGAGAAGAGCGGTTCTTCTTTTCCTACGTGCCGCGCTGGGGCGGTATGGTCGGCGAGGGAACCAGCTACGACTCCGACGCTTTCAACGACCACCACTTCCACTATGGCTATTTCACATATTCAGGCGCGCTTCTCTGCATGGCGGACGATGATTTCAGGAAGAAGTACGGACCCATGCTGCGCCTGATCGCGCAGGACTACGCCAACTGGAAGCGTCCGCGCGGCACGGTGCGGCATTCGGCCGCAGAGCCCGCGTTCCCGTTTTTCCGCACGTTCGATCCGTGGGCCGGACACTCCTTCGCGGGCGGCTTGGGGGACTGGAACGGCAACGGACAGGAATCGACTTCAGAGGCGATGCAGGGGTGGGGCGGACTCTATCTGCTCGGTCTCGCGCTCGGGGACCGCGAGATGCGCGACGCCGGCATTTTCGGATATGTGAGCGAGGCGCGCGCAGTCGCGGAATACTGGTTCGACCGCGACCGCGAAAATATCGACTACACGAAGTTCGACCATCCGTACAACTCGAACCTCACGTGCCACGGTGTTGGCTGGTGGACGTATTTCAGCGGCGATCCCGTGTGGATGCACGCGATCCAGTGGCTCCCTAACACGCCCGCGCTCGACTACCTCAGCGAAGACTTGAAGTTCGCCAAATGGGACTGGGATCAAATGTGGGAGAAAAAGGAGATCGGCGGGTGGTTTGAAAAGGGCAGGACGCGCGACGGACACGAGACGCCGCCTGTCGGCAACGAGTCGCTCGGCAACGTGCTTCTTTCCTATCTCCAGCGGCACGATCCGGCGCAGGCCGCCGAAGTGTTCGACAAGCTCCGCGAAAAGAAGATGAACGCGGCGATGAACGCCGACACTGGACACATGACGTACTGGGCGACGCACAGCCATCTGGCGTGGGGCGGGCCGGATTTCAGCGTTCGCGCGGACTATCCCTGCGCACGCGCGTTCGTCAAGGACGGCAAGCGCACGCTGATGGCGTACAACTGCGGCGACGAGCCGCGCAGGGTGAGGTTCTTCGGGGCGGACGGGAATACGGTCGGAGAAATCGACGCAAAACCCCGCTGCCTGACGGTCCAGTCCCGCAAGCCGGCGGGTCTGCCGAAGACCGGCTTCGCGGACGCGGCGTCCATCATCCCCAAGGGCGTCGCAATGCGCGACCTCGCTTCCGGCGCGTCCGCGAAGGCGACGTCTTGCGAGTCCGGCGGTCTTTCCGCCGGGAACGCGACGGATGGAGACGACAAGACGCGCTGGTCTTCCGCCCATGACGACGCCGCGG
Source organism: Verrucomicrobia bacterium UBA3841 (assembly GCA_002392765.1). GTDB lineage: Bacteria > Verrucomicrobiota > Kiritimatiellia > RFP12 > UBA1067 > UBA1067. Next base: position 42,290 of record DGHT01000039.1, read on the forward strand.
CGACGCTCACGGTCGACCTTGGCGCGCCGGTAGAGCTTTACGGTTCGGAAATCCTCTGGGAGGCGTCGTACGCCGCCAGGTATTTCATCGAATATTCGGAAGACGGGGTCAAGTGGTCCGCGATAGGCGGCGAGCGCAGCGGATTCGCCGGACTTCAGAAACTCGACTTCGGCGGGGAGAAGGGGCGGTATGTCAGGATGCGCGCGACGGAGAAGGCGACGCAGTACGGCGTGTCGGTGTTTTCGTGGCGCATATTCGGAAAGCCGTCCGGCTCGAAGGGGGCGCTCGGCGCGGCGATAGACGCGGAAAGGCCCGTGCTCAAGGAGAATGTGCCGTGCAGGCTTTCGGCGCGCGCCTGGACTGGCGCCGACAGGTTCGCTCCGTGCAAGGTCGAATGGTCCAGCGCCGACGGAGAGTTCGACGGCGACATGTTCACTCCGCGCACGAACGGATTTGCGACGGTCGAAGCGAAGATGGACGGGCTTTCCGTGTCCCGCCGCTTCCCGGTCGAGGAGGCGCTTGCGGTCTCCGCGCTCGCGTTCACGCCGTCCAACATTGTCGCAGTGGCAGGCGAGGAGGTAAGGGCGGTTCCGTCCGCGTCCGACCAGTTCGGCGGCGCGATGTCGCTGAAGGGCGTGAAGCTGGAGCTCCTTGCAGAGGACGGACGCAGGGCTGGCGCGAAGCTGTTTTCCGCTCGCAAGGGCGGATATTTCACGTTCAACGCGCCAGGAACGTACACGCTCCGCGCGAAGCTCGGCTCTCTTGTGGCCGAATGCCGCATCGAGGCGGTGCCGCTGAAGGAAGCCAACCTCGCGAGGCTTGCGACGGTCACGGCGTCCGGCGAGGAGAACGGCGGCCTTGCCGCGCGCTTTGCCGCGGACGGTGATGCGAAGACGCGCTGGGGCAGCAGACACAGGGACGGCGAGTGGATTTCGTTCGACTTCGGCCGCGAGCGGATGGTTTCGTCCGCAGCGATATCATGGGAGAACGCGAGGGCGGAGGCGTACAAGATCGAAACTACGGCCGACGGCGTCAGATGGCAGGAGGTGTGTTCGGTTCCGCGAAACGAAAAGAGCGAGACTCTGGATTCGTGGCGTCCGGTCAAGGCGCGCAAGCTGCGCATAACCGGCCTCAAGCGCAACACATCCTACGGCATTTCGATCTTCGAGGTTGAAATCAAATGACATTTTTGATATTTTTTTAATAACAAAAGGTCTGCAATGGAAAGGACGGATATGAGAATGGCGATAGCGGCTATGGTGTCGGTGGCGGCGGCAGTGGCTGGCGCGGCTTCGGGAGACGCGGCGCTTGACAGGGCGAGGGCCAGGCTTGCGACACTTACGCTCGACGAAAAGGCGGCGCTTACGGCCGGCAGCGGCACGATGTCGATGGCGGTGCCCGGAACCGGCCGGGAATGGCAGATGAGCGACAGTTCGCACACGGTGCGCGCGAACATGGAGCGCTGGACGTGGGACTGCATATCGACGAACGACGAGTCGACGGTTCTGCCGACTCTTTCCGCGCTCGCCGCGACGTGGGACAGGAATCTTGCCGAAAGGTACGGACATGTGATCGGCGAGGAGGCCCGCGCGCGCGGGAAGGACCAGATGCTCGGACCCGGCGTCAACATCATGCGCACCCCGCTCTGCGGACGCAACTGGGAGTACATGAGCGAAGATCCGTGTCTCGTGTCGAAACTGGTCGTGCCCGAGATCAAGGCGATCCAGAGCCACGGCGTCGCGGCGTGCGTAAAGCATTTCGCGCTGAACAGCCAGGAGCTCAACCGCAACGCGAACGACGCCGTCTGCGGCGAGCGCGCGCTGAACGAAATATACCTGCCCGCGTTCGAGGCGGCGGTGAAAGAGGCGGACGTCCTGACCGTCATGACATCCTACAACAAGTACAACGGCGACTGGCTGAGCGAGAACGCGTATCTCCAGCGCGGCATCCTGCGCGACCGCTGGCATTTCAAGGGGCTTGTCGTCACCGACTGGGGCGGCGCGCACTCGACGGCGAAATCCGCGCTAAACGGCGGCGGCGTGGAAATGAACCGCGGCAAAGACATAAGGTATTTTGCCAATCCCTCGGAGGGGACGTTCCCGCTTGCGGACGCCGTGCGCAACGGGGAGATCCCGGAGAGCGTGCTGGACGAAATGGCTCTCCACACGCTGTGGACGATGGAGAAGGCCGGGTTCTTCTCGCCGGAGACGCGCGAGGCGGGTTCGCGCAACACTCCCGAACATTTCGCCACCGCGCGCGAAATCGCCGAAGACGCGATGGTGCTGCTGAAAAACGACGCTTCGCTGCTGCCGCTCGATCCGGCGAAGATGCGCAAAATCGTCGTCGTCGGCAAGCTGGCCGACACCGATATGACGCGAAAGGGCTGGAGCGCCACCGGAAAGCCGCTCTACGAGATAACGCCGCTCGCGGGGCTTGAGGAGTATTTCGCGAAACGCGGGCAGGACGTGTCGATCGTGACGCTGCCGCTCGTCGCGGCGGACGATTCCGGACGCGTGCACGACGTAATCGAAAGTTCGATCGGAACGTTCGACACGTCCGCACTCGACGCGGGCATGAGCGTCAGGGCGTGGAACGTCGCGTATTACGCGGGAAGGTCCTCCGAGGCCGGACTGGTGACGAACGCCTTCGCGAGAACGGTAGGCTTCGATATCGGCACGGACGCTCCGTGCGAAGGCGTCGAAAGCAACGATTTCCGCATCGCGTACTCGACGCGCCTGATCGCGCCCGAGACCGGCGACTACACGTTCGCCGCGTCCATGGACGATCGCGGCGGAGTGAAGTTCACGCTCGACGGCAAGACTCTTGCGTACGCGCAGGAATGCGGCAGCATCGCCGCACAGGCCTCGCTCGAAGCGGGCATGGAGTATGATTTCTCGGTGGAGTACATTGGAGATACGGGCGAACACTTCATGAAATTCGGCTGGAGGCTGCCGAGCGAATCCGGCTCGATAGAAGACGTCAGGGAGGCCGCCGCCGGCGCGGACGCCGTTCTCGTGTTCACCGGGACGGAAGTCGGACACGGCCGCGCGCTCGAATGCGAAGGCGCGGACAGACCGGATCTGAAACTCCCGGAAGGGCACGATGCGGCGATTGCAACCATCCTTTCTTGGAATCTGCCCAATCTCGTGATCGTCACGCATTCCGGCGCGCCGCTCGAACTGCCGTGGGTCGCGGACGCCGCGACGATCCTCCACGAGCCGTACCTCGGACAGGAGGCGGGAAGGGCGTTTGCGCGGGTGCTTTTCGGCGACGTATGTCCGTCGGGAAAACTGCCTTGCACGTGGCCGGTCGGCCTCGAGGATACGCCGACCGCGGCGGCCGGAGCGTACGAGGCGGAACGCTCCGTCTACTTCGAGGACATATTCGTCGGCTACCGCTGGTACGAGGCGAAGCGCCTGCCCGTCCTCTTCCCGTTCGGGTACGGTCTGAGCTATACTGCGTTCGACTACGGAGAGGCCGTTGCGACCGGGAAGGACGGGGAATGGACGGTGCGCGTGCCTGTCACCAATACCGGAAAGGTCGCGGGCAAGGAGATCGTCCAGCTTTACGTCTCCAGTCTCGCGCCGGCCGTGCCGCGTCCGCTCAAGGAGCTCAAGGACTTTGCGAAAGTGTCGCTCGCCCCCGGCGAGACGAAGACGGTCGAGCTGCACCTCAAACGCAGGGATTTCGCGTACTGGGACGATTTCGGTCACGACTGGCGCGCCGATCCGGGCGCGTACCGCCTTTCCGTCGGTGCGTCGTCCGCGGACATCCGCCGGAAAATCGACGTGGAACTGCGCTAGGGCGCGGACTCCGGCGGCGCCGCATGCCGGTCAAATGCGTAAACCCTGGATTTCTCGGTGCACTCGCTTGCGTTGTGCGTGGTTGGTATGATATAATACATCATAATGAGAAGAAGAGGGATAGCGGTAATCGGTTCGACCAACACCGACATGGTCATGGCAGGGAACAAGATTCCCGTGCCTGGCGAGACGGTGTCGGGTGGGCGTTTCATGATGAATCCCGGCGGTAAGGGCGCGCAGTCGCCGCTTCCGCGCAGACAAGCAGGAGAGGGTGCAGCCATGAAGAGAACGACAGTCTTGGGCATGGTCGCGGCCGCGGCGATGGGCGCGTGCGCGGAGGGGATGCTCACCGAGGCGAATTCGCAGGTGATAAAGGAAGTCTCGCTTGAAACGGAGTTCGTGGTGTGCGGGGGCGGCCCTGCCGGGCTGTGCGCGGCGGTCGCGGCGGCGCGGCACGGCACGAAGGTCGTTCTCGTGCAGGCGCGCCCGGTGCTCGGCGGCAACATGTCCAGCGAAATGCGCATGGGCGTGATGGGCGCGTACGGCGACGAGAACAAGGAAGCCGGGATAATGGAGGAGCTTCAGCTAAAGAACATCTACTACAACCCGCTCATGCGCTACACGCTCTGGGATGACGTGATGCTCTCGACCGTCGTGCAGGAGCCGAACATCACGCTCCTTCTGAACACGTGCGTGGACGGCGTCGTCATGGACGGCGGGCGCATCGCGGCGGTGAAGGCCTGGAACGGCGACGCCTACACGCGCTACGTCATCAGGGGCCGCCACTTCGCCGACTGCACGGGCGACGGCATCCTCCGGCTCTCGGGCGCGAAGTTCAGGCACGGGCGCGAGCTGCCGTCCGAGTTCAACGAGACGTATCTCGAGGCCGGCGGCGACGCGAAGACGATGGGCAACTCGATTCTTCTCCAGCTGCGCCGGACGAAGGAGCACCGCCCGTTCGTGCCGCCGCCGTGGGCGCACAAGTACACCGACGCGGACTTCGCGCATCCCGACGAGCCGCTGCCTCCTGGCGCGATGCGCCTCAACTACAAGCGTCCGTTCCCGAAGGGCAACAACTTCTGGTGGGTCGAGATCGGCGGCAACCTGCACACCATCCACGACGCGAACGACATCCAGCTCGAACTGAAGAAGATCGCATACGGCGTGTGGGCCTACATGAAGAACCATCCGGACGGGCGAGCGAAGGAGTACGACCTCGACTGGATCGGCTCGCTTCCCGGCAAGCGCGAGTCCACGCGCTTCGTCGGCCCTCACATCCTCACGCAGGGAGACGTCCTGTCCGGCGGGCATTTCGAGGACGTCGTGGCCTACGGCGGCTGGAAGCTCGACGACCATCATCCGGACGCCTTCGAGAGCAAGACGCATTCTTCGGTTGAGTACGAGTGCCCGTCGCCGTTCGGGATTCCGTTCGACTGCCTTTATTCGGTGAACGTGCCGAACCTGATGTTCGCGGGGCGCGACATATCGGCCACGCACATGAGCCTTTCGGCGACGCGCGTGATGGAGACGTGCGCGATGCTCGGCCAGGCCGTCGGCATCGCCGCGTCAATGCTCGTCAAGTACGGCATCGACCCCGCGCAGCTGCGGCGTGAGAGAATCGCCGAGCTTCAGGCGAAGCTTGAGGACGACGACTGCATGCTGCCGTTCAGGTGGCGGAAGGTGTCGCCGCTCACGGCGGAGGCGAAGTGCGCGGACGACGTGGCGGTTCTCAAGAACGGCATAGACCGCAACTACGGCGGAAAGGACAATGGCGTGTGGCTCGACGCGGGCGAGGAGAAGATCGTGTACGAGTGGGACGCGCCGAAGCGCATTTCGGGCGCGCGGCTCGTATTCGACTCCGACATGACGTTCACCGGCAAGCGGATGCGCAAGCTGGAGATGACGGTTACGCCGGCAAAGATGCCGAAGATGATGGCGAAGGGGTTCCGCATCGACGCGAAGGTCGGCGGCGAGTGGAAGACGGTCTATGCAGACCGGCTGAATATTCTGCGCTTCAGGAAAGTCGCGTTCGATCCGGTGGGCGCCGATGCTCTGCGGCTCGTCGTAACCGAGACCTGGGGCGGCGAAAAGGAGAAGGCCCACGTCTTCGCGTTCGACGCGCTTTGAACAACTTCAATGAAAGACAACCAGGGAGACAAGCAGCGATTTCCCGAGATAGAAAATGCTCACGACAATGAACTGTGACAGGCGATCGTTACTTGCTCTTGCCGCTGCCTTGCTTGGATGCGAGGCGGTGCATGGTCCTGCGGCGGAAGAGCTGCGTCCGTTTGCTGTGGGGCTGGAGGCGCTTGACCAGAATGGCGGCCATGTGCAGGGCATTGCAGCCGCCCCTGATGCGTTGTACGTCTCTCAGCAGTCTCGGCTTGTCAAGCTAGACTGGACAGGTCGCGTCCTCAAAACGTGCGTAGCGCCAGTGCACACAGGCGACATCTTCTGGTGCAATGGCCGGCTTTACGCCGCCCTCGCCAGGGGCGGAAAGGGCTTCATCCGGATATACGATGCGGAGCTTAACCTCAAACGTGAGCGCGAAGTCGAGCGCGGCATTGACGGCATTGCGGTTCTTGACGGCGTGGTATATCTTGGCATGGGCTCGAAAACCCAGCCGTCAAAGAACCCGCATCGCGTGAACATCCTCGGAAGGTTTGACGCCGAGACGCTGGAGGAAATCGCGCCTCGGGCGGAGTTCGACTATGGATACGAAACCAAATATGGCTTTCAGAACATAACTACGGACGGCAAGTTGCTCTATGGCTCGTTCTACGCCGTCGTCGGCGCTCCGCAGATAGTGGCCTTCGACAGGGATCTGCATGTACTGGCAACGCACAGGCTACCGGCGAACCAGGGCTTGGATGTGCTGCCAGCGGCAGTGGCGGGCGAAGGCCGCGTCATGTTCATTCGCGGCAAGACTCATCTCGATGGCAATAAGAAGATCGCGTCTTGCTCGTTTGACTTCTTTCCGCTGGATGAATTGGAGTGGAAATGACACTTGGGCGCAGAGGATTTCTAAATGGGCTTCTCGCAACCTGCGGCTTGCCGGGAACGGCTCGCCCTGACATGCCTCGGCGCACGCTTCGCGCCGACGTGTTCGTCGCAGGGGCGGGCCCGGCCGGATTCGTCGCGGCGATTGCTGCGGCGCGGAATGGTGCGAAGGTGACGCTTGCCGAGTCGCTGGGCTTTCCGGGCGGCATGGCGACCGCAGGGCTCGTAGGGCCGATTTCGAAGTTCAATTTCGGCGGACGGCGCGTCGTGGGCGGAATCGTGTGGGAGTTCGTCGAACGCATGGCCGCGCTCGGCGGCGCAATCACCGATCTTCCAAAGGGCAACGTCCCGTTTGAGGCAGAGGTTTATCGACGTGTCGCGCGCGAGATGCTTGAAGAGGCTGGTGTCAGATGCCTCTGGCAGACGCAGGTGTGCGGCGAGCCGGAGCTTGCGTCGGACGGCGCAATACGCGCCGTGTCGCTTTCGACTGGCGGGTTTATGACGCGCCTTGAGGCGAACAGGTTCGTCGATTGCACTGCTTCGGGTGCGATAGTGGGGCATTGCGGTTTCGGCGGCTTCCGCTCCGAGAAGGGCGCGGCGCAGCCGCTTTCGCTCTGCTTCATCCTTGGCGGGGTGGACACCGACAAGGCGCGGGTCCTGGTGCGAAACGACAACGAGAGGTCGCGAAACCCCGTCCTGCGCGATGCGCTGGAAAAGGCGATGAAAGCAGGGCGCATCAAGTCGTTCGGCGGCCCGTGGGCTGTCTGGGGCAGCACGACACGGCCAGGTTTCGTTAGCGTGAACGCCACGCGCGCCGAGGCGACGGACGTGACCGATCCGATTGAAATCGCGGAGGCGACAGCGCGAATGCGCCGCGAGATACCCGTGATAATCGACGTGATGCGAGCGGCGGATTCCGCGTTCCGCAATGCATGGCTGGCCGAGACGGCGACAGTCAGCGGGTTCCGGGAGTGTCGCGAGATAAAGGCGCTTCATCGCGTGACTGCGGCAGAGTTCGCGTCGGGGGAGGACGTGCCGGACGCCATTGCTCTTGCCGCGCACCCCATGGATCGTCACATTGCCGGCTCGATCGGTCAGAGCCTCACGTTCCTGGAGCGCCCGGGCGTGATACCGCTTTCCGCGCTCGTGTCGGCGAAGTGCCCGAATCTGCTTGCGGCCGGCGGGCTTGTCGCGGCGGAGGCCGCCCCGTTCGCGTCAATGCGCGTGCAGGCTCAGTGCATGGCGACGGGACAGGCCGCTGGCGTCGTTGCCGCGTTCATGCCGGAAGAGGATGTGAGACGGCTTGACTTCGCCGCCGTCCGCCGTCTTTGCGAGGCTAATGGCGCGATAGCCAGGGCGTAGCCGAGCAAATGGTGCGGCAATCTTCGCATCGCCCGGGGCAATGCCTTTCGCGGCGCTATTGATGTGAATTGAAAAGTCAGATGGACATTTAGGGTGTCCATCTGGGATTTCAAATGCGGCGATCAAGGATTTGCTTGCGGAGAATGCAGACTGGTATTTCGAGCAGCTCAAGCGACTCCCTCCGTCGCAGCGGGTTTTGGCGAGGGCGCTGGCCGCGGAATCCGTGCGTGAGTTTCCGGCTGGATATCGAGAGCGCCAGCGCGAGAAGAGTCCGATCGGCCTCTTCGACCACGAATATATCACACCCGAGATTGTAAAGCCGCCGCAGGAGGCGATCTACGCGAAGAAGCGCAGAGTGCCGATGTGCGAGTCGACGGGGCTCGTCGCCGGCGAATTGTGATGAGCTATCCGCCCGGCATCTCGATCGTCGCGCCGGGGGGGGGGGCATCACGCCAAACGTGCTTGAACACATCCTCTTCGCGAAGGAGAAGGACTGTTTCATGACCGGCACCGAGGACATGAAACTCGACTCCATCAACGTCTTGGTCTGAGTCCATGCGGGGGCAAACGAGGAGAAATGCGCCACCCTGGCGCGTCAACAATCTGGAAAGCCTCTTCGCAAGACTCGTCTCCTTGTCCGCCGGACAATCTGATCGTTTTAGCGACGGGCGGAAGGTGAAACTTCGGTCTTGCGGGACACCATCTCCTCGACAGCTCGCGGAGATACGCCGTTCCCCATCCCCCCATCCAAGATTTTCCGCATATAATTCTCATTAATAGAGAAATCTCCTCACCAGGCAAAAGGATGGAATCACAATCCACCCCGTCATAATCATAAATGCAATCTGCCTATAAGATTTTCCGCACTAAATTCTCATTTTATGATATAATATGTGATGAAAGTGGAAATTGTAGTGATTGCTGATGATTATCAGTTGCGTGGCATCGTCTGTAGCGTCTTTATATGAGAAGAATGATCATGGCGGATTTTCAGGGATAGGAGGAGCGCGGCGTCGGTGCAGCGTCTGGACTGAGTAAAAGAATATTACGAAAGGTTTTAATGAATTGGAGAAGTTCGGCGTTGTTCGTACAGTTAATATTGAAGGAAGAAATCAAATCGGTTCCGGATTAACATTAGGAGGAAGGCGAATCATGGCAAAGACAGAATATAAACATTCTGCGTATTGGTATGCGTACCACTATGGCTGGACGTCCAGCGAGGCGAAAACCCTCGCTGGACAATATCTCGATTTCCACACATACCGGCCGCGCATGAAGAGACGTCCCGACGGCGAATTCCACGAGAAGGATTGGCTGGAATGGCGCAATACTCCAAAAGTACTCGACTCGAAATACAACCCTCTCATTCATTGCGCGTTCGCGATGGCCGATGTCGGGATCGCCATGCGCAACAAAGTGGCGAAACTCGCCAATCCTGACGAGCGCGACGTGATGAGGCGCGAGCTAATGCAGAAATTGAGACGACTGAGACGTCCCTTCTATTACGCACGCGAGACGGAGCGTCGCCGCGAACTCGCCGCCGCAAGGCGCAAGATAACGCGGCGCAGGACGAGTGCCCCGATGCCTGCCGCCGACGACATCCGCGTAGCGTGGGAAGCGCGCAAGTCGTCGCGAGAGGCGATGATCCGCCTTGGCGGAATCATGCACGATCTCGAATGCTACGTGGACAACTGCCTCAAATTCGACGAGAACGGGAATGTCGCCGGACGCAACGGCGGCATCAGACAGTGGCTGAAAGGCAACGTCCCGGAGCTGTCGTGCAAATACAAGACGCTCATGCGCTACAAAGCGATGGC
>DGHT01000015.1:0-4916 GCA_002392765.1 Verrucomicrobia bacterium UBA3841
ACTACGAAAACATGCTCGGCCAGACAGTCCGCGAAGAGCGCAGCGGCTTCCAAGGCGCGGTTATCGCAACAACCCACTCCTACGACACCTGCGGCCGCCTCGTTTCGACAGCCACCGACTACGAGCCGACCATCGAATACACCTACGACACCCTCGGCGATCGTATTGCTGAAACCAGGAGAACGGACGACTCTCCCGTTCAATGGCGCCGCACATCCGCGGAATCCTGTTTTGCGCTTGACAACGGCTCCGTCTGGCTCGTCCAAACCAACATCGTCTCCTGTTCCGATTCTTCCATCGCGCCGCTCGTTTCGTCATCTGCGCGCCAACTCACCGGCCTCACGCCAGACATACCGTCTCGTTCGCGCACCTTCGACATACGCGGCAACATGACAGAGGACGAACTTGCAATTTCAGGCTCGCGCGCGATTTCGCGGCAGACCGTGCCATACGCGACCAACAAGCCGCTTGTTTATTCCCGCTACGGTGTCAACGTAAAGAACATTTCCGTTTCCGCAGTGACAAGCACGTACGAATACGATTCACTCGGTCGCCAAATCGCCAACACCGACGGTCGCGGCAACACAACCCGCACAGAGTACAATGCCCTCGGCCAGCGATCTGCATCCATTGATGCACTCGGCAATCGTACGACATACGCATACGACCAGTTCGGCAACCTGTCGTCCATTACCGATCCGCTTGGCAACGCGACAATTTACGAATACGATCTTCGCGGCCGCAAGACCTACGAAGGCGGTGCGACCTACCCCGTCCGCTACACCTACGACGTTTTCGACAACAGGACAACTATGACGACCTATCGCGATACAACTGGGGGAACGTATCCCCCGAGCGAAGCGAGCGCCGAAGGCGGCTCAATGCGGGGTGGCGTCCCGCCCGTTCAAGGCGACACAACTACTTGGCTCTACGACGAAGCTTCCAATACAATGACAAATAAAGTCTACGCCGATGGTAAAGGCCCAACATACAGCTATACGCCTGATGGTAATCTCTCTCAGCGCACTTGGGCTCGCGGCATCGTAACCGACTACACATACGACGGCTGGAACAATCTGACTAACACTGTCTATTCGGACGAAACACCATCCGTTGCCCTCTTCTACGATGCCATGGGCCGTCAGACCGAAGCCCGCGATGCCGCAGGCATTACGACATTCCTTTACGATTCCTTCGGTGCCGTCACCAACGAAACTGTAGTCGGCGTTGCCGGAACAAACACAATTGAAAGATATTGGGATGAATATGGCAGAACCGTCGGCTACGGACTCAACGGTGCCCGGCAAACCATCCTCTTTTACGATCCTGAAACCGCGCGCCTCGCAACTATGAAGACCGGGGGACCGAGCGTCCCGCCCGACCAGTGGGAAGACTTCTTCGTATGGTTGTATTTGCCCGGCTCCGACCTCAAATTCTCCCTCTCCTACCCTAACAGCCTCACCGCTTCATGGCAATACGACGCCAACAACCGGCTGCTGCAAGTATGCAACGCTTTTGATGCAGAGACGGAGCCTCCGCCATCGCGAACCAACCTAATCTCGCAGTACGACTATGCATACGACGCCGCAGGCCGCCGCGTCCAGATATCCCGTTCCGGTTCGGCGATGTCGGAAACCCGCACAGACATCTACGGCTACAACGCCCGCGGCGAACTTGTTTCCGCCTCCAAAACGGTAGGGCGCGATGACCCCAGCGCGCCGCAACCCGTGCCTGCGACCGTTGAATACGTCTACCAGTATGATGACATTGGCAACCGCGAAACCTCCTCCGAGCGCGGCACAAATTCCGTTTACGCGGCGAACAACCTCAACCAGTACATCACAATCTCCAACTTTGTGTCCTCTGTGTCCTTTGTGGCTAATGAATTCGCCCCTCAGTTTGACGATGACGGCAACCAGACGCTCATACAAACTGCGACCGGCATTTGGCAAGTCACCTATAACGGCGAAAACCGACCCATCCAATGGGAACTCGCAAACTTCCCCACTCCCAACTCCTCCACTCCCAACTCCCCCACTTCCACACTTATCTCCATGTCCTATGACCGCATGGGAAGACGCGTGACGAAGAATGATCGGCGTTTTGTCTATGATGGATATTTGCAGATTGCCAATTTTGAACATCAAACTTCAAACATCAAACTTCATACTTTCATCTGGGATCCCACCGAACCCGTCGCCACCCGCCCGCTGGTTTGGAACTCTTCAACTTCTCAACCATTCAACCGTTCAACTTCTTACTACACTCACGACGGCAACAAAAACATAAGCGAAGTGGTAGCGGTCGATGGAAGTGTCTCTGCCCATTATGAGTACACTCCCTTCGGCGCGGTCGCTGTCCAACAAGGCGAATCAGCCGCAGCCAATCCCTGGCGATTCTCAAGCGAATATGCCGAGGATGAAACCTTCATGGTATATTATAATTACCGCCATTATAATCCGTTTTCCGGCAGATGGGGGAATCGAGATCCGTTTTCAGACGATTTTGATGCATGGGAATATTTGTTCCTTTGTAATAATTGCATTCATGAAAGTGATATATTCGGTTTAATCTCCGCTGAAGACGCTAAACAAATTTGTCAAAATAAAATCAATAGCATTCAAAACAATCATGGTTGGGAGCCTGTGCAATCAGATACTGCTAAACTAGGCAGTGAAGACGAAGCACGCTGTATTAATAAAATTGAATCTTTAAAGAGCGGTTTCGACTTAAAGCCCATATTGTCTCAATTTGGTGATTGGTGTGGTTTGCCCCCCATATCGTGCGGCTGTTGCGATAAACGGTACAATAGAGCAATAGATAAATACAGCGGAAAGATTGGTGAATATTCTCGTAAGAACAAATCTATCAAAATTTGCTGGAATAATCTTTCGCAATTCTATACCGGGGATAGTATGGATTCTAAATTACGCTCGGTGCTAATTCATGAGTTGACACACGCATTGCAGCATTGTAAAACAGACAGTGACGGGTGCATTCCGAGTATAAAAAGAGAGATTGAGGCACGTATTTGCTCAAAACAATGCAGCGGATTTGACGATTGCTTCAAAAAAGCGCTCACAAGCAGTTGCGGCCGACATTGCAATAGCAGTTCGAAGATTTCACAAAGACTTTTGGATCATATCCAAAGATGGTATTATAAAAAACAGTCCAAGGGGGATGGGGATGGAGGTTTTTGCAAATTCCCGTAGCACCTGTTGCTTGAAACAGAAAGTGGGTGGCCGATGTCATGGCACAGATTTCCAGCAGCATTGCTGGCAATACTAATTCAAAATTCCATCAATTCCCATTTGTTTGCCGTTGATGGACAGATGTTGGATTGCGACAATGCATGCTGCCTTGATGTTGTCTATGCTAAAAGGTTTATCTCTCCAAATAATCTTTCGGAATGGAATATGTCATTGCGTATTACTCCCGTGGATGGCAATAACTTCCACATCAAGATTTCATGCCCTAGCATTCTGCGAAATGACGAAGCATGCAAGTTGACATATGCTTGGCTTATGGAGTTCTCGGGTGCCAGATTGTATTGTGGAGATGTCCAGCAAGGCATCCATATCGAAGATACCGTAGATTGTTTCCATGTGGATTTTGATATCAATTCATCCCTGGTGAACAAATCGCGGCTGCTTGTGCGTTATGGCAGCGACGAGGTGATTTTAGAATTGGAATTCCAAATGGGCCTCTTTCTGCCGCCGGATTACGCCAGAGACAAAAGCAACCAATCATTCGGTTTTACATCTCCTACGAATGCAAGAATCATCTTGCCCCAAGATGGGATTTTGTTTGGCGCAATTAAAGTAGGGGAGCCAAAATCGAGTTCGATAGAAATACAAAACCGTTCACCATTCGATGTTGCGGTTTTTGGCATTAAACACAACGCAGTTGATGTGGAACTACCGTCAAGGACAATCCCGCGCTATGGATGCGCAGTTTTAACGGTGCATGTAAAGCCATTTCGCACCGGAGCCTTTACCCATGAAGTCAATGTCTTTTGCGACGATCCGGAAAGGCCCGTCCTTAGGATACCTGTTTCCGGATATGCTTTAGAAGACGCAACTGCATCTGCCAACGTTGCTTCAATCATTAAATCCATCGTTGCATGTGCCTTTAAACTTTCATGTCTAATCAAACGAGGCAATATAAGCATGGTGCATCTGCCAATGCGTGACAGGAACCGGCAAGAGGGAGGAACTCACTCTGGTAAGAATCGGCGCAACACGATTGAAATAGAATCTTTCAAACGTTGCGATGGGTTGTAAGTGGAAATCTCTACAATGGATTGAATGTTGGAATTATGACAAAAATGGGAAGGTTCTTTTGTGCTTTATGTGATAAATGCGAATTGCAATATGAATAGACGGATAATAGCAATTGCCTCCGGGACGGCGCTGCTGATTGCGGCGGCGGTTGGCGTTGCGGCTGCTTTGCGCAACCGGAGAGAGGCGCTGCCGCAGCCGGATGTGCCGGTTGCGGAAGCGCCTGCGGAAGTGCGCGTCAAGGCGGTTGTGTGCAAGTCAACCGCCGCTGCCGGGCCGGATATGCCTTCAACACGCGCCGTCGCCATCGTTTGCGGGATGGACCCCGCGACCGCTGACCGGTACGAGGCAAGAAACGACGCGCTCAGATCGATTGCGCGTAGACGCGACTTGCCAAAGGAGGATGTCGAGGCGCTGACGGGATATTTGCGTTCCCCCGACAAAGCGATGAGGGCGGAGCGCATCGCAGCCCTGAAGAATGACGTGATGAACCTTTTGCGGAACCAGGATCCGATGCCGGTGGAAGGATTGGCTGAGACGTTGATTGCGATGATAGACGGAAGACCCGTTGCAGGGTTTGGTCGGTCAGGTAGGGCTGGCGTTCCACCGCCAGCCGCGGACGGCGATGGAACGCCG
>DGHT01000015.1:4959-9735 GCA_002392765.1 Verrucomicrobia bacterium UBA3841
CGATGGAACGCCGTCCCTACCGGGTAACACCATACATCCGCCGGCTGTTATCGACTATTGCATACAGCATCTCGGCGCAATGATGGACAAGTTGGGCGACGCAACGCGAGTCGGCGCGCTCGGTGATCACGCCCTACCGGATGGCGGCGTCCGCGGGGTGTTGGTCAGGGCGGCGCGGCAGGTAAAGCAGCCATACGCAGGGACTGCGCTTTATTCGCTCGCGGAGGACAAGCGCGCGACGCACGAGCAGGAAGGGGAGCTGAAGCGGCTGACGCTCGCGCTGTGCAAGCCTGGCGTCAACAACGTCGCGCGCATTGCGGCGATCCAGCTTGCGGGGCAGCGCGGCTACTCCGAGGCGTTGCCCGATTTGCGCGAGGTGCTTTCTGGTGAAAAGCGCGACGCGGTTCTCGACACGGTCTGCATCGGCTCCATCGGACTTCTCGGCGACAAGGGCGACATCGCGCTTATTGAGCGCTTCACGAGAGATTCTCGACGTTCGGCCGCAGCCGAAGCCGCAATCAAGCGAATAAACGAACGCGAGGCCGCCCGATGACATATTCAAGACACAAACCGAAACGCCTGGAATATTCACTGATCGTCGCCGCATTGGTGATTTGTCCGGCTTTTGCCGCGCCCCGGCTCGCCGTGCCGCCTGAAGGTGTCGCATTCGGCGAGATTCCCGCCGGGGAAGGCGCATCGAAATCGGTCGAACTGCGCAACGTCTCGTCCGCGCCCGTCGCCGTGTCGCAGGTGAAGGGCTGCTGCGGCGCGGATGCGGAACTCTCGTCCATGACCATTGCGCCGTCGTCCGCCGCGACGCTCTCGGTTGCGCTCAGGCCGATGCTGCCGGGCGAGTTCTCGAAGCATGTCCAGATCCTCTGCGACGATCCCGAAAGCCCGGTAATCAACATCCCGGTTGCCGGCACCGCCGTCGTGTCGAATACCGCCGATGCCGCGTCCCGCTGGACGCTGCCGACGGTGATTGTCGCGGGCTTCGTCGACGGCTTCAACCCGTGCTCCTTCGCCATAATGATTTCGCTCGCGGGGATTCTCGCCATAGGCGGACGCAAACGCCGCGCGCGGATCATCGGCGGACTCGCTTTCTGCGCCAGCACGTTCGTCACCTACATGCTCATGGGGCTTGGTCTTATGCAGGCGTTGAAGGCGCTGGAAGGCCTGCACATCGTTCACGGAATTGTCATGACGGTTCTCGCGCTCTCGCTCTTCATCCTTTCGTTCCTGAGCTTCCGCGATGCGGCGCGCTTCCGCAAGATTCCCGTATTCTCGGTCGTGACGCTGAAGCTGCCGGACGGTATCAAGAACCTCATCCGTACGATCGCCATGTCGAGCTGGAGCGGTCCGGCGGTTGCGTTCGCCGGATTCGGTTGCGGGTTTCTCGTGACGCTTCTCGACGCGATTTGCACGGGGCAAATATATGTCCCCGTCCTTGCGCTCATTTCCAACGAGCCCGGAGCATGGCGTTCGTTCGGATTCCTAACGCTCTACAACCTCGCATTCATCGCACCTCTTGTCGGAGTGTTCGTTCTGGCCTCGAAGACGACCGATGCTTTCCAGATGGCGAAATGGTCGTCGCGAAACGTGATCCCATCCAAAATCGCGCTCGGCATTCTGTTTGCCCTCCTCGGCGTTCTTGTGATTGCCGGTCAAATTCCATTTTCAATCTTTTGAAAGAGGAAATGGCATCATGAAATCTTCATCGTCCACAATCCGAGTTTCTCATGACGGAGATTCTTCACCGATTCTTGATGACAAAATCGCTGTCATAGGATATAATGGTGTCGTGAAGAGGTCAATATACAACTACGACGCCAACAACCGGCTGCTTCAAGTCTGCAACGCTTTTGATGTGAACGATGACGAGGGCGTCATCGCTACTCAATCATCGCCGGGAGGGTCGCAGCTTGTTGCGACCGCTTACACCGCCAACAGTTTGAACCAGTACACTTCTATTTCGACTTCGGACTTCGGACATCGGACTTCGGATACATACCCCCAGTACGACCTGGACGGAAACATGACGCGGCACGGCGAATGGACTTACACATACGATGCCGCCAACCGCCTCAAGACAGTATCGGCAAACAGCGTCACCATACTAACGAACCGCTACGACCATCTCGACAGGCGCGTGCGGAAAATCACCCCTGAGGCGACGCATACATTCTTTATGGAGATGATGTCATCTTATACTTAGCAGCCATTCCAATATGAATTTATTGAAAAGTAGAGTTCCTAAAGTGGCAAACTCAGGTTGTGCAGGGAAAATTGATTTGATATAATATTGCCATGAAAAGAATCAAGCTGATGTTCAATTATATCGTGATAGCGGCATTTGCGATGCCTGCGCTCGCAGCCGGAGCGAATCCGAACGGTCGACACCATATCTACAAGCCCAGCAGTCTGTACGTGAAGCCGCTCGACGCGAGCGCAGCTTCAGATGTAAAAGCAAAGAGCGCGGCAGAAAGGCGGGCGCATCTGAAGGCGAAGGAAATTTCCGCCAAAAAGCTCGTACTTCCGGAAGGTGCGACTTATTGTGGTATGAAAATAAATAGCGATGCTCGCATCGAGTCCCTTTGCGGATTCGAGTTTGGCGAGATTGTCAAGCTCACGAAGCATCCGAAGTTCAATGAGAACGGGAACATCGTAATGACAGGGAAACTCGCCAAGGCGTTCCGCAAGTGTACACGGTACGAACTGACATATTGCAAGGATAACCATGCGCTCTTCAGTATTCGCATTTTCTCTCCGCCAGACAAGAAGATTGACGACGATGCAGTCTGGACAGAGGTCAAAAACATGGCATCTGCGGTCAAGGCAAAGTTCGACGGGAAGATATCCTGTTGGTCTGAGACCAACTGTTCAACAATTAAGACTTGCCGTGCTGGACTGAATATTCATGCCTTTCAAACTTTGGAAATCAGGGCGTACAAGGCTGATATTGACAAGGCAAACACGCTTTACTGTGCGCCTGACGCACGTCAAGAAAAAGGTTGGATTTTTTCGATAAACATCGTAGACAGAGGCATTCAAAGTTTCTTGCCGCAACGTCCAACGCCATCGGAGCAATCCACCGATGGCGTTGACGCTCTCTAATTGCGTACGCTGTGCGGGACGGGTGAAAACCGGAAGATCGGCGGAGATGCTGAAACGGCGACGCGCTATTGCCGCAAGGCGTGCGATTTGATATAATAATGCGCAACAACAAGGAGAAGGTAAATGTCTGAAATATACGATAGACTGATGGCGGACATGAAGGCCGCCATGAAAGAACACGATATGGTGGCGGTGAACGCAATCCGCGGGGTTATCGCGAAAGCGAAGGATCTCACGGTGAACGCAGGCAAGGAAATGACGGACGAGGCAGTGTCGTCCGTCATCTCCAAGGGCGCGAAGCAGCGCGAGGAGTCGATAGCGCAGTTCGCCGCCGCAGGGCGTACAGAACTCGCCGAGTCGGAGAAGAAGGAGCTTGATCTGCTGAAGAAATATCTCCCGGCGCAGCTCGGAGAGGACGAGGTCGCCGCAATCGTCAAGGCTGTTATCGCGGAGACGGGAGCCGCCTCTAAGAAAGACATGGGGCGCGTCATGAAAGAGGTCATGGCGCGCGTCAAAGGCCAGGCGGACGGCAAACTCGTATCCAGACTCGTCGGCGCGGCGCTTCCCTGATCCGCAAAAGGGGAAGGACGGAAGATGATCTGCGACAGCATACTTGACGCTCTCGGACATACGCCGCTGGTAAGGTTGCGCCGGATGGTGACGCCGGATATGGCCGAGGTTCTCGTGAAGTTTGAGGCTCTGAACGTCGGCGGCTCCATAAAGACCCGCACGGCGTTCAACATGATCCGGGACGCGGAGGCGCGCGGATTGCTGAAGCCCGAATCCGTGATAGTCGAGCCTACCAGCGGCAATCAGGGCATAGGCCTCGCGCTCATCGGCGCGGTGAAGGGCTACAGGACGGTCATCGTCATGCCAGACAGCGTCAGCGAGGAGCGCCGCAAGCTTGTTCGGCACTACGGCGCGGAAGTCGTGCTTGTCCACGACGACGGCAATATCGGCGATGCGATAGCCGAGTGCGCCTCGATAGCGCAGCGGATGGCCAAGGAGGATCCCAATGTGTTCGTGCCAGAGCAGTTTTCGAATCCGGCGAACCCTGCGGCCCACCGGCACGGCACGGCGCTCGAGATAATGGAGCAGGCGGCCAAGCCGATACATGGCTTCTGTTCGGGCGTCGGCACGGGCGGGACGCTGAGCGGCATAGGCGAAGTCCTCAAGGCGCAGAATCCGTCCATAGAGATATGGGCCGTCGAGCCCAAGAACGCGGCAATTCTCGCCGGGGGGACGGTCGGCACGCATTTGCAGATGGGCATCGGCGACGGCCTCATCCCTGACAACCTCAACACGCAGATATACTCGCACATCTGCGTCGTCTCCGACGAGGAGGCTCTTGATTGCTCGCGCGACCTCGCCCGCAAGGAAGGGCTGATGGCGGGCATATCGGCTGGTACCAACGTTTTCGCCGCGCTCAAGCTCGCGAAGCGGCTGGGCCCTGGCAAAACCGTCGTGACAATCCTTCCCGACACGGCCGAGCGATACTTTTCCACGCCGCTTTTCGAGAAGTGATCAGCGTCGGGCGCATCTATGCAATTCCGCTAGTTTCATGATTTTAAAACGGCCGAGACGGCACCCCTGCTAGGGCATCGCGAACGCGACTCGCCTCCGGCCCGGGGGATATGTTCCCCCAGTGCAAACGGGCGGGAC
>DGHT01000015.1:9899-16459 GCA_002392765.1 Verrucomicrobia bacterium UBA3841
GGCGGGACGCCCATTCCCCCAGTGAGCATCGCCTCGCGGCTCGCATCCGGCCCGGGGGATATGTTCCCCCGGTAGGCTCGACTTCGGCCTTCGGCCCGGGGGATACACATTCCCTTGGGTGACGGAGCTGGAAGCCCAATCGCCCTGGCCACTGCGAATAAATTGTATTTTGATCGTTTATTTGATATAATACACGATCAATAATTATCCAACAAGAAGGAAATATATCATGAAACAGGCAGAGATGGAGAGAGCGGCCAGGCTCGGAAAGAAGTGGACGCCCAAGGGCTACATCAAGTCCGAAATAGAAGCCATAAGGGCGCAGGTAGGCGACAAGAAGGTTCTTCTTGCCATGTCCGGCGGTGTCGATTCGTCCGTTTGCGCAGTCCTTCTCCACAAGGCAATAGGCAAGCAGCTGACGTGCGTTTTCGTAGACCACGGCTGCATGCGCAAGAACGAAGCCAAAGAAGTCAAAAAGGTTTTCAAGGGCAAGTTCGGCATCAACCTCATCCAGATCGACGCCGAAAAGCGTTTCCTTGAGAAGGCCAAAGGCATCGTGGATCCCGAAGCCAAGCGCAAGGCGATCGGCGGCGAATTCATCCGCGTGTTCGAGGAAGAGGCGGCCAAGCTCGGCAAGATCGAATTCCTCGCGCAGGGGACGATCTACCCCGACATCGTCGAATCCGGCGTCGGCGGGCACAAAGCCGTCAAGGCGCACCACAATGTCGGCGGACTTCCCAAAGACATCGGTTTCGAAGGGCTCGTCGAGCCGGTCAAATATCTCTACAAGGACGAAGTCCGCAAAGTCGGGCGCGCGCTCGGCATTCCGGACGCGATGGTCGACCGCCAGCCGTTCCCGGGTCCCGGTCTCGCCGTCAGGTGCCTCGGCGAACTCACCAAGGAGAAGCTCGACATTCTGCGCGAGGCGGATTTCATTTTCCGCGACGAGATGGCGAAGGCGAAACTAGACAAGAAAGCCCAGCAGTTCTTCGCGATCATGACAGACGCGAAGTCGACGGGCGTGAAGAACGGAGCAAGGACCTTCGGATACGTCATCGCCCTGAGGGCCGTGGCGACTTCGCAGTTCGTCAAGGCCGGAATCGTCGAACTTCCGTTCAAGTTCGTGACGTCCGTCGCCGAAAAGATCGCGACGAAGGTCAAAGGAGTAAACAGGGTCGTCTGGGACGTGACTCCGAAACCGCCCGCCACTATCGAATGGGAATGACGCCTGTCTAAAAGACAATCGAGAGGGAAATCAAGATGCATCCATATCGTACTCATACCTGCAACGAACTGCGCGCGTCCGACGCCGGCAAGACCGTGCGTCTGTCCGGCTGGATGTTCCGCCTGAGAGACCACGGCGGGATCCTGTTCGTCGATCTGCGCGACCATTATGGTCTCACGCAGATAGTAGTCCATCCGTCCAGAAGCTTTTTCGGTCTGGTGGAGAAGGCCCACCTCGAATCCGTAATCACCGTGACGGGCGAGGTGAAACTCAGGACGCCCGACACGATCAATCCCGATCTGCCGACCGGCGAAGTCGAGATCGAGGCGAACGAACTCGTCATGGAATCCGCCAGCGAAGTTCCGCCGATCTACGTTCCGGACGAGAAGGCCGACGAATCGGAGGAAATGCGCCTCCAGTACAGGTTCCTCGATTTGAGACGCGAAAAGCTCCATCGCAACATCGTGCTCAGATCGCAGGTCATACGCCATCTGCGCGAAAAGATGTGGGAGAAGGGCTTCAACGAGTTCCAGACTCCGATCCTGACGGCGTCCTCGCCAGAGGGAGCGAGAGACTATCTCGTCCCCAGCCGCATCCACCGCGGAATGTTCTACGCTCTTCCGCAGGCTCCGCAGATGTTCAAGCAGCTTTTGATGGTTTCCGGATTCGACCGCTACTTCCAGATCGCGCCGTGCTTCCGCGACGAGGCCGCGCGCGCAGACCGCAGTCCGGGCGAGTTCTACCAGCTCGACATCGAAATGAGCTACGCCACGCAGGACGAGATCTTCGCCGTCGTCGAAGACGTCGTCGGCGGGACGTTCGAGAAGTTCTCGTCGTGGAAGGCCACCCCCGCGCCGTGGCCCAGAATCAAATACCGCGACGCGATGATGGTCTACGGAACCGACAAGCCCGATCTGCGCAATCCGCTCAAGTGGATCGACATGTCCGGCTTCTTCGCGAAGGCGGACTTCAAGGCGTTCGCGGCGTGCGTCGCGGGGGGCGGTCTCGTCAAGGGCCTGCTCGTCAAGGGCATCGTCGGAGTCGAGACGCGGACCTGGTTCGACAAGCGCGAGGCATTCGTCAAGGAGAACGGAGGCAAGGGGCTCGGCTACATCAGCTGGACGAAGGAAAACGAATTGAAGGGGCCCATCGCGAAATTCCTTTCCGCGGAACAGCTCGAAGAGATGAAGAAACTCGCCGGCATGGAACCGGGCGACGCGCTCTTCTTCATGGCCGCGCCGGTTGACGAGTGCCACCGTCTTTCCGGACTTGTCAGAACCGACATCGCCGACCATCTGACGAACGACATCCGCGAACACGGGGTGTACCGCTTCTGCTGGATCGTCGACTTCCCGTTCTTCGAGAAGGATCCCGAAACGGGCAAGACAATCTTTTCGCACAACCCGTTCTCCATGCCGCAGGGCGGACTCGAGGCTCTCGAAACGAAAGATCCGCTGACGATCGAAGCGTACCAGTACGACGTCGTCTGCAACGGCATCGAACTTTCCTCCGGCGCCATCCGCAACCACCAGGTGGAAGTGATGTACAAGGCGTTCGAAATCGCCGGGTACAGCAAGGACGACGTGGTCAAGAAGTTCGGCGCCCTCCACAGGGCCTTCCAGTTCGGCGCACCTCCGCACGGCGGCATCGCGCCCGGCGTCGACCGCATGGTCATGCTGCTCACCGATACGCCCAACATCCGCGAGGTCATCGCCTTCCCGATGAACCAGAAGGCGCAGGATCTCCTGATGGGCGCTCCGAACTACGTGACGGAGCAGCAGCTGCGCGAGCTGCACATCAAGGTCAGGGGGACGAACGAGAACCCCGGCGAAAAGACAGCGTAAGCAGGAGCGCCCGCGATGGACGACAGAATGAAACTCACCCTCAAGGCATGGCCGATCATCGCTCTCGCGACGATCGCGCTGTGCTGCGTGACGACGAATCTCGCGGACGCTGCAGGGTGGAAGCTCCATTCCCAGACGTCCGTCGTAAACATACTCGACATTGCCGGATGGAACCTCAGGTTCCTCATTGTCCTCGGCCAGGTCCTGATACTGGCGCCCGTCCTCGAGGAGTTCCTTTTCAGGTTCCTTCTGTGGGAACTCCCGTCGCCCGGGCGCCGCACTGTGATGGCCGTCGAGTCGTCGCTCCTTTTCAGCGCCGCGCACTACCTGACGATGCCGTGGCCGGACAATGCGTTCGCCGCGCTTTTCTTTTTCGGCATGGCGCAGTGCTGGCTGTACGGAAAGACGAAATGCATCTGGCACGCGGTGCTGAACCACGCGCTTTTCAACGCGACGAATCTCGTTCTGCTGCTTGCGCTTCCGAAAGAATTCGTAGTGTCATGAACGTCTGCATCGAAACATTCGGCTGCCGGCTGAACAAGGCCGAATCGCTGGACATGGAGGCCGAATTCGCCAAACGCGGATGGCTTCGCGTCAAAAGCCATGCCGACGCCGACATGATTATCGTGCGCGGATGCAGCGTAACATCGAAGGCGGAGCGCGAAACCGCGGCGCTGGTGGCGCACATCCGCGAAAAATACCCGGTGAAGAGGATCGTCGTCACCGGATGCGTCCGCGAGCGCCGCAACGAACACTGGATCAAAGACCTTCCGCCGTATTCGCTCGACGTCGTTCCGGCGTCCACGGCGAGGGCCTATCTCAAAGTCCAGGACGGCTGTTCGGGGAAATGCACGTTCTGCACCGTGCCGCGTTTCCGCGGCAAAAGCTCGAGCGTGCCGTATGGCGACGTTCTGGCGCGGGCCAAAACATTCATCTCGAAAGGGTACACGGAAATCGTCGTCACGGGGTGCAACCTTTCGCTGTACGCCTCGGAGGGGAAGCGCCTGCCGGACCTTCTCGCGGCGCTTGCGGACATAGCGCCGGACGGCGCGCGCATCCGCCTCGGATCGCTCGAGCCGTCCGATTGCGCGTCGGAGACGCTCGACGCCATGGCGTCGAGGCCCAACATCTGCAGATTCATCCACATTCCCGTACAGACGGGTTCGGAGCAGATACTCGCCGCGATGTGCAGACCCTACACGGTAAAGTCCGTAGACGAACTTCTGCACAAGGCGAACCGTCTCATGCCGATGGCGGGAATCGGGTGCGACATGATCAGCGGCTTTCCGGGCGAGACGGAACTCCACCATGAAGCGTCGATCGCATTCCTCAAGCGAAACAGTTTTTCGAACATACACGCATTCCCGTACTCCATGCGCCCCGGCACGCAGGCGGCGTCGATGCACGGGATGGTCGACAGAGAGACCCGCAAGAGAAGGGCGCACGAACTTTCCGATATAGTCATCGAAATGAGAACCGCCTTCGCCATGAAGTTCAAAGGCCGCGAGGCGGAAGTCGTCATCGAGAACCCGGAGCATGCGTCGGGCTGGACGGGGGAATATTTCAGGCTGTGCGTCGAAGGGCGCGAAAATTCGTACAAGCGCCGCGAGAAGGTCCGAGTGACCGTCACCGAAGCCGACGGCGAGCGTCTCGTCGGGAGGGCGAAGTAATGGCGGGCGAGACTCTCAAGACCGGCGCGGTATGTCTGGGGATAGCCCCGTGGTCGCGAACGAGCCATGTGGTCAAATGGCTCACCCCGTCCGGAAAGGTCGCGACATCCGTAAAGGGGGCGGTGCGTCCGAAAAGCTTTTTCCTGGGACAGTACGATCTCAACTACACGTGCGAGATAGTCTACTACCGGCGCGCGCAGGGCGATCTGCACGCTTTGCGCGAATGTTTCCCGCTTGAATTGCGCGAGAATCTCCGCAGCGACTACAAGGCGCTCCTGATGGCCGAACACTTCAGGGCGGTTGCGTCCGATCTCTGTCCGTCCGGTCCCGACGCGGCGGAATGGTACGAATTGCTGGATACATCACTCGACAGGCTTTCGGACGGGTCGGCGGGAATGAAACAGCTTCTTGAATTTGAAATCTCCGCTCTCGCGCTCGCCGGACTGTCTCCGTCCGTCGAGGCGCAGTCGGGCTCGTTCGCGCTCAAGGGCGAAAGACGTCTTCCGGTTTCGCCGCGGGTCGCGGAATGCATCGAAAATCCGTCGGCGGAGTCCGATTGCGAAGTCCTTTCAGATGCTGCAAGGGCGGTCGGGGTTTTCTACGCGTTCCATCTCGACGGAGTCCCGGAGTCGCGCAGGACGGTAACAGCGCTTTTCCAAAACAAACAAACAAAACAAAGGTAACACAAGATGAACATATCGACAATCATCGGTTCGCCTGTCATGGCGATCGCAATTGCGGCCGGATGCTGCGACAAGGGCAAATGCGGCAACGGTGCGTGCACCGGGGAGAAGGAAGCGAAACCCGCCGCTACGGAGCAGCAGGCTCCGGTGGAGATCGCTCCCGCCGTTTCCGCGCCACAGACCGACCCCGAGGAAACGGTTCTTTCTCTCGAAGGCTTCAAGCTCAAACGCGGAGACTTGGAAAGGGACGTCTTCACGGTCTTGTCGACTTACGGCAACATTCCGCCGGATCAGATGGAGAACGCGAGGAAGCAGATAACGCAGGGTGTTCTCAAGGAATTGCTGGTGCAGAACGCTCTTCTCGCAAAGGCGCGTGCGCTCGGCTATTCCGTGACCGACGGGGAAGTCGCCGAGGCGCGGAAGAAAATCGAAGAAAACCGCGGCGAAAGTCTTGACGAGATGCTGAACAAGCATCCCTTCGGCAAGGAACGCGCCGAGGCCGAATTCAAGAACGGAGTCCTGATAGAAAAGATGCTGAAGGGCGAAGTAGTCGACAAGGACACCACCGACTACACGGGCGAGGCGCAGAACGTCATCGACCGCGTCGAGGCTGAAAACGCGAAGGTGTACGACGACGCTTCCGCTTCCGCTAAGATCGCCGAATTGAAGAAGACTCTCGACGAAACGCCAGCCGAGGACAAGGCCGCCAAGTTCGCTGAACTCGCAATGGCCAACTCGGGATGCCCGTCCGGACTTCAGGGCGGAAGCCTCGGAGAATTCGGAAGGGGACAGATGGTTCCAGAATTCGAAAAGGCCGCCTACGAACTCGAAGAAGGCGCCATCTCCGAACCCGTGAAAACACAGTTCGGCTACCATTTGATCATGACTACGGCCAAGAACACCGAGAAGGACAAGGTGACCGCGAGCCACATCCTGCTCAAGATCGGCGAGAAGCAGAAACTCCCGGAACTCGAAGAGCTCGTCAAGGAAATCAAGTCCTACAAGAACCGCGGCAAAATGAACGATTTTGTCATGAAGGCGATTCGCGAAGCGAATGCGACCGTGGCAGAAGAATTCACGTCAATTCTTCCTCCGCCGGAAAAACCTGCGGAAGAACCCGCGCCGGCCGCCGAACCCG
>DGHT01000015.1:16530-67843 GCA_002392765.1 Verrucomicrobia bacterium UBA3841
CCGCGCCGGCCGCCGAACCCGCGCCTGCGGCAGAGCCCGCGCCTGCGGCGGTCGAGTGAAAGAAACGTACAGCGGCAGGATGCCGGAATTTTTCCGGCATCCTCTGCAATCTTTTCTTGATTTTGCAGGGGTGTAAATAGTATAATAGACAAAATGTTTTCGTTTTTCAAGAAAAAGACCGCTGAACCTGTTGTCTACAAACGACAGGATCATTGCATTTCCCGCAAGAACATCGATCCCGACGCTTTGAAGGTTCTCTACCGGCTTTCGTCGCTTGGCTACACGGCATATCTTGTAGGCGGCGGCGTTCGCGACCTGCTTCTTGGGCGCACGCCGAAGGATTTCGACGTCGGGACGTCCGCGCGCCCCAACGAAGTGCGCAATGCATTCAGGAACTGTTTTCTCATCGGACGCCGCTTCCGCCTGGCGCAAGTGAGATTTCCGGGAAAGGTCATAGAGACCGCCACCTTCCGCCGCAGTTCGCAGTCGGTCGGGGAAATCATCGAGCGCGCCGGTGAAGGGCCTTTGGAAGACAATACGTTCGGAACGCCCGAGACGGACGCCTACCGCCGCGATTTCACCGTCAACGGACTTTTCTACGACATCAAGGACTTCAGCGTAATCGACTATGTCGGCGGGATGAAGGATTTGCAGCGCGGAATAATCCGTTCCATCGGAGATCCCGCCATAAGATTCCAGGAAGATCCCGTGCGCATGATGCGCGCGATAAAGTTTTCATCAAGACTTGGCTTCAAGATAGAGCGCGGCACGCTCTCGGCGATGAAAAAATACCATTCCTGCATACTGACCGCGTCGATACCGCGCGTGTGCGAGGAGGTGTACAGGCTTTTCACCTACGGACATTCGAAAGACGCTTTCTTCCAGATGTGGGAATGTTCGCTTTTGCGCGATCTCATGCCGGAACTCTCCGCGTCGATCGACGCCACGGGCGGCAAACGCAGTCCGGTCTGGAAACATCTCGCCGGACTCGACGATTACGACAGAATGATGGCTTCCAAGGGATTCGAACCTTCGAACGGACTCAGAACCGCCGTCTTGCTGACGTGTCTCTACAGGGAGTCGGGCAGGGACGGAGCGGGCAGAAAAGTAGCGCAGACGATGCTCTCGCATCTCAAAATCCCGAAAGCCGTGTATTTCACGGCGGCGCTGCTGCTGGAAAGCGCCAAGAGGCTTTCGACGCCGCCCGCCAGGAACAAGGCGCGCTTCATACACAACCGCGATTTTCTCGATGCGCTCGACTACAACAGGATAATCATGCGCAGCGAGGGGCAGAACGAGGACGTTCTGGACAAATGGGCCGATTTTTACGAAGAGAAAGGAAACATATAAACATGAAAATACCAGAAGAACTTCTTCCCGTTATCGAGTGGTGGGAAAAAGACGGCAAGAAAACACTCGCGATAGCAGCAGTCGCCGGTGTGGCGGCGTTGGCTTGGTGGTCGTGGAAGGTGCACCGCGAATCCCAGCGCGAGGCCGGAGCGGCCGCTTTCGTCTCGGCGTCTTCGGTCGAGGAACTGCAGAACGCGGTCGGGAGCTACGCAAGCACGGAAAGCGCCAAGATGCTGAATCTCAAACTCGCAGCGGCGCTTTTTGACAGAGGAGCCGACGGCGACTGCGAGAGCGCGCTCGAAATCTACGAGAAGCTGATCTCCGAAGGCGGAGTCGCCGGAGGGTACGACGACATCCCCGTCATCGGCAGGGCGGAATGTCTGGAAGCCCTCGGAAGGTACGACGAGGCTGTCGCAGCGTATTCGGGATATCTTTCGTCAAAGAGCGAAGGATCGCTCGTGCTCGAAGCCAATCTTGGATACGCGAGATGTCTGGCCCAGACCGGCAAGCGCGATGAAGCCGTCGCGTATCTCGAGGAACTCAAGAAAACGCGCAAGGACGATTCCGAGAGGATAGATGCGACGATCGATATCGCCAAGCGCTGGGTGAAGCGCGATACTCCGCTCGCCATGTTCGACGAAACGGCGTCCGCGACTGCTGAAACCGCTCCTGCCGCCGTGACTCCTTCGGATGAAAAAGTGAAAATCGACCTTTCGCCTGTCGCAACTCCGGCTCCTGTCGTTGAGCCCGCCCCGGCGGCCGAACCCGTCCCCGCTCCTGTAGCGGAACCCGCCCCGGCGGCCGAGCCCGCTCCCGCACCTGTTGCGGAATCAGCTCCTGTCGCCGAGCCCGCTCCCGCTCCGGTTGCCGAGCCCGCTCCGGCGGCGGAGTCCGCCCCGGCTCCGGCGCCTGCCGCGGAACCGGCGTCGACGCCTGCCGAGAACTGATGGTTTATGACCGTATCCAGAGAACCAGCCTGGGATGACGCGCCCAGATCGCGTTTGCACGGCGCCGCGCGCCGTGTATGCGCTTTTTTGTCGTCACTGGGCTGGTCCTCCAAGATTCTGGTTTCGTCCTTCGGATTCTTCCCTGCGGTCGTATGCCGCAGCGGGGGACGAGCGGATCTGTTCCGCCAGCTTTATTCCACGGGAATCAGAACGCTCCCGGTAGTCACGATCGTTTCTCTGTTCATGGGAATGATTCTCGCGCTCCAGGTCGGACTTGAGCTTCGCCGCTTCAACCAGGAGATTTATCTTGGCGCGGCGGTCATGATATCGCTGATCAGGGAAATGGGGCCGTTCAGCTGCGGAATGTGTCTGGCCGCATGCGTAGGTTCGGCGATCGCGGCGGAACTGGGGACGATGAAAGTGAACGACGAAATCGCCGCGCTCGAAATAATGTCCATCCCGCCCGTGCGCTATCTCGCCGCACCGAGGATTCTCGCTCTCATGCTGATGGCGCCGCTGCTTTCCTTCTACTGCTGCATAATCGGCGCGATGGGAGGCGGAGTCGTGGGCGTCACGCAGCTTGGCGTCGATTTCAGCCAGTACATGTCGAGCGCCATTGGCGTGTGCGACCTCAAAGATCTTTACGTCGGTCTTCTTAAATCGCTCGTATTCGGCGTGGTGATCGGGACGGTTTCCGTCTGCCAGGGATTCGCCGCGGAACTCGGCGCGACGGGCGTCGGCAAGTCAACCCAACGGAGCGTTATCGTCAGTTTCCTGCTGATATTGATGTTCGGCTACATGGTGACAAGGATATGCTACAGGTGAGGTGAGGCCATGGCGATAGTCGAATTCAGAAACGTAGTGAAGAAGTTCGGCGGCGCGCCCGTGCTGGACGGAGTGGATTTTTCCGTCGAAAAGGGCGAGATACTCTGCATTGTGGGCCCGTCGGGAACCGGAAAGTCGGTTACGCTCAAGCATATCGTGAGGCTGCTCACTCCGACTTCGGGGCAGGTGTTCGTCGACGGCAGCGACGTGGCCGCCTGCGACGAACGCACGCTCGTCTCCATAAGGCGCAGGGTCGGTTATCTTTTCCAGAGCGGAGCGCTCCTCGCGTGGATGACGGTCAGGGACAATGTCGCGCTTCCGCTGAGGGAAACGACCGATATCGATGAAGACGAGATATCGAAACGCGTCGACGCCGCCCTCGAGTCCGTCGATCTGCTCGCGGCGGCGGATAAATTCCCGTCCGAGATTTCCGGCGGAATGCAGAAGCGCGCGGGGCTCGCGCGCGCTATCGTGAGGGAATCCGACATCATACTCTACGACGAGCCTACGAGCGGACTCGACCCGGTCACGTCGATAACGATCCACCGTCTGATAAAGAAGCTCAACCAGACGCTGGGAATGACGTCGATCGTGGTTACGCACGACCTTCAGGGCGCGCTCCAGTTCGCGCACAGGATTCTGCTGCTGCGCAACGGCAAGGTCGCCGAATGTTCGACTCCGGCGGAGTTCTTGAACTCGCAAAACAGGGACGTACGCGAATTCATCGCGGCAATGAAAGGTGAGATGTAATGGCCTCTAAAAACAAAGATGCTTTTTCCGAAGCGATAGTCGGCGTGTTCATGATCGCCGTGCTCTCCCTGCTGGTCTATTTCACGATAATCATCTCCGGCGTGGACGTGCTGCAGGGGCGCAAGAAAGTCGACGCCACCGTCGTGTTCAAGGATGTCGGCGGACTCAAGGACCACGACAACGTGATGTACCGCGGAACCAAAGTGGGCACGATCGACAAGATCGACCTCGGTCCGGACGAGCTTAAGGTTACGATGGAGATAGACAAGAACGTCGTTCTTCGCGAAACATGCCGCATATCCGTGTGCAGTCTGTCGATGCTGGGCGGCAACTATCTTCTTCTTGAAGAGGGCGAGGGGGCGGAGCTTCCCCTCGAAACGACCGTTTTCAAAGGCGAGACGCCCACCGACTGGATGCGCGATCTTTCGTCCATCGCAAAGAACATCAACGAGCTTACGTCCGGCGAAGAGCTTAAA
This sequence comes from Verrucomicrobia bacterium UBA3841, assembly GCA_002392765.1. Taxonomy (GTDB): domain Bacteria; phylum Verrucomicrobiota; class Kiritimatiellia; order RFP12; family UBA1067; genus UBA1067. Next base: position 20,879 of record DGHT01000015.1, read on the forward strand.
TCGATAGTCGAAGATTTCAGCGCCACGGCGAAGAACCTGCGTTCGACTACCGGGCGCATCGAGCGCGGCGAAGGGACGGTCGGCAGGCTTCTGTCGAACGACGACACGGTCTACAATGATCTCAAGACCGTCATGACGAACCTGGCCGCCGTCACGACGAACATCAAGGAGGGGCGCGGAACGGTAGGAAAACTCCTTTCAGACGACGACACGGTGTACAACGATCTCAAGAGCACCCTCGCTTCCGCGAGCGAAGTCGCCGCGCGCCTCAAGGATGGAGAAGGGTTTCTCGGACGCCTCCTCGCGAAAGACGATCCGATATACGGCGAAATCGACGCGGCCGTCAAATCATTCCGCAAGGCAAGCGAATCGTTCGACGCGAAAGAGGCGATGGAAGGCGCGGAGAAGCTTCTGGACAGCCTCAACAGCGTCGCGTCAAAAATCGAACGCGGCGAAGGGACCATCGGAAAGCTTGTAAACGAAGACGAACTCTACAACGAGATCAACTCCCTCGCGAAGGACGTGAGGCAGGTTCTCGACAATTTCCGCGATACGACGCCGGTCTCGACGTTCGGGTCGCTCATCACAGGCGGTCTGTAATGCTTTTAGCGGCCCTGTCAAGTCTGTTCTTCGCTTTCCCGCGGCCTCTCGAAATGCCGCGCGCCGAGGCTTATTACGTCTACGGCGACGTTCCGCATCTCGAGGACAGATACGACGAACTCGATCTCTGGACGTCGCACGCCGTCGCGGGGCGCTGGGAAGACGGAGACGGACGGGTGTTTTCGCTTTCCAGGCTCGATACCGCAGCGCCGAGGTTCGCCGGCCCCACTCTCACCCGCGCGAAATACGCCGACGGAGAAGTGCGCCTTTCCGTTTCGGACAAGGACTCCGGCCTGCGCATGGAGGCCGCCGCGATGCTCTCGCCCGTCCCTCTGGCGGAAAAGCCCGAGCCTCCCAGACACGAAATCCGGGGCATGAAGTCCGTCCTGTATCTGCACGGCACGAACGATACGTGTCTCGTATGCGCATTTCTCCCGGAGAATTCGCCGCTCTGGTATCTTGCGACTTGGGAACTCGCTCCCGAGGATGAGATGGACGTCGCCGTAGAGAATTTCGAAGCTGGCGTGCTTGCGGAGTGGGACGAACTCGACTTGCCGTCGGAAAAGAATATCGAAGAAAAATACCGCAGGCGGGAACGCGGAAAACCCCGGGACGGCGGGCGGCGTAAAGACGCGGCGCTCGCAAGGGAAAGGGAACTGTTCGCGGCGGATCTCTCCGCGAGCGTCACGAATTACGCTGGGTGGCATTTCACGCCTGCCGGCGGATTCGCGATCGTCGACGATCTCCCGCGCGGCGGCGATTTCGTAAGGACCCTCACCAACGAACTCGGGAACGCGTACGCGCGGTATGCAGCCACGGTTCCCTCGCCGCTGTCTGGATCGAACACGCTTTCCGTGGCGCGGATATACAAAAACCGCGACGAATATCTCGCGGCTCTTGAAATCGACGGCACGGAGGGGCTCGAATGGAGCGCCGCGTACTGGGACAAGTCCCGCCGCGAACTTGTCGCACATCTTCCGCAGGACGGCGAGAAGGAGCTTCTCAAGACGTTCAGACACGAGGCGTTCCACCAGTATCTTTCCTACGCCTGCTCGATGATGACCGCCGCGCCGTGGATAAACGAAGGCTACGCCCAGTACTTCGAGGACGCAAGCGACGGCGAATGGGGTATTGACGTCGATATCGACGCGGCGGCGGAGATGCTCCCTGCGGTCATGGCGATGGACTACGGAGAGTTCTACGCGGGGACGGATGCGGACAGGCGTCTCAAGTACCGCATGGCATGGTCGATCGCGTGGTTCCTGGAAAACGGCGCGGACGACGTAAGGTTCCGCCCGTTCGCCGAAGTAAAGCGCAAATACGTCGAAACGCTTCTCAAGACCCAGGACATGCAGCTCGCGACATTCGAGGCGTTCGGGTCCCCCGACAATTTCCGGCTGTTCACGGCCGAGTGGAAAAAATACTGGAAAGAAAGGAATGGTTGACACCATGGTGTCCGACAAGATAAAATCCGGCAAGGAAAGGGCTCCGCACAGGAGTCTCCTTTACGCGACCGGCATGAAGAGCGCCGATATGAAAAAGCCGTTCATAGGCATCTGCAACAGCTATGAAAGTTTCGTTCCCGGACACTGCCATCTTTCCGGCGTAGGGCAGCTGCTCAAGAAATTCATAACAGAAGCCGGCGGCGTGCCGATGGAGTTCAACACGATTGCCGTGTGCGACGGCATCGCGATGGGGCACGACGGAATGAAATACTCTCTTCCCTCGCGCGAACTCATCGCCGATTCCGTGGAGACGATCGCCAAGGCGCATTGCTTCGACGCGATGATATGCGTCCCGAACTGCGACAAGATCGTCCCCGGAATGCTTCTGGGCGCATTGAGGACCGGGATCCCGGTCATCTTCGCGTCAGGCGGCCCGATGGCCGCGGGAAAGCATCCGAAGACCGGTGCGGACAGCGATCTCAATTCCGTTTTCGAGGCGGTCGGCGCGGAATCCGTCGGCAAGATCACCGAAGCCGATCTCGCAAAGATCGAACGCACGAGCTGCCCCGGCTGCGGAAGCTGCTCGGGGATGTTCACCGCGAATTCGATGAACTGCCTCTACGAGGCGCTGGGACTGGCGCTTCCGGGCAACGGCACCATCCTCGCGGTCGATCCCGGACGCATCGAGCATTTCAGGCGTTCGGCGAAAGCGATCGTGCGGATGGCGAAAGCGGGCGGACCTCTCCCGCGCGATCTCGTCACGAAGGAATCCCTCGACAACGCCATCACTCTCGACATGGCGATGGGCGGCTCCACGAACACCGTCCTCCACACTCTCGCGATCGCGCGCCAGGCGGGCGTCGATTTTTCGCTCGAGAGGATGAACGAACTTTCGGCGAGAACGCCGTACATCTGCAAGCTGGCGCCGTCCGGACACTACCACATCGGCGATCTCGACAAGGCGGGCGGCGTGATGGCGATACTGAAGCGCCTGGATCCGTCGCTTCTCCATCTCGACGCGCCGACGGTGTCCGGGAAGACGCTTGGCGCGCAGATAAAGGCGGCGAAGATACGCGACGACGACGTAATCCGCAAACTGGACAGCGCCTATTCCAAGGACGGCGGTCTTGCGGTCCTCTGGGGCAATCTCGCCAAGGACGGAGCCGTCGTCAAGAAGGGCGGCGTCGCGCCGTCCATGATGAAATTCACGGGCAAGGCGATCTGTTTCGATTCCCAGGAGGAGGCGTGCGCCGGAATCCTTGCGGGGAAAGTGAAACCTGGCCACGTAGTTGTGATCCGCTACGAAGGTCCGCGCGGCGGACCCGGCATGCAGGAGATGCTCGCTCCGACTTCCTACATCATCGGACAGGGACTCGGCGAATCGGTTGCGCTGATAACGGACGGAAGATTCTCGGGCGCGACCCACGGAGCGTGCGTCGGACACGTCTCGCCGGAAGCGGCGGAAGGCGGTATGATCGGTCTTCTGCGCGACGGCGACGAGATAGAAATCGACATACCTTCGAGGAAGATCGAAGCGCACGTTGCGGCGAAAGAGATCGCAAAACGCCGCAAGGCCGCTCCGGAATGGAAGCCCAGAATCCGGCAGGGATGGCTGTCGCGCTACGCGCGTCTTGTCGGGAACGCTTCGACGGGCGCATCGCTTATTTGTTAAAATCCGCGAAATTTGATATAATCTTACGCAATGGACAACGAAAACAATATATTGGGATTCGGCTCTCTGGACTTCACCCCCGACTGGGCGAAGAAGGACGCCGGTGTCACTGTCGGTAGAACGCGCCCCGTGCGGGAAACGCAAGAGGCGGAAAGGCGGGGCGACAAGCCGCCGCGGAAGGGACCTTTTTCGCCAGACCGCGACCGGGACCGCGACAGAGGCCGCAAGCCTTTCGCGAAATTCCGTCCGGAGGCGGAGCGCGCGCGTCCGCCCGAGTTCGACGTGACGGTTCTGCCCGAGACGAAGGCTCTGGGAACCGTGATGCGCAAGCTCCAGCAGGACTACCACGCGTACAAGCTGAAGGATCTGGCGTATTTCTTCCTCGACAACCCGTCTTCGGTTCTCCTCAAGATCGTGCCTAAAAAGGAAGAAGGCGATGCGCAGCGGCAGAAGGCGCAGCCGTTCTTCCAGTGCAGAAGCTGTTCGTTCGCATCTGTTTCCGAACAAGACGTGATCGCGCACATTCTCGCGTCCCACCTGTCGGAATATTTCGACACGAAAGAGATCGACGCCGAACCGCCCAAGGGTAATTTCAACTGCGTCGCAAAATGCGGCCTTTCCGGCGTGCTTCTCGGTCCGCCGAACATCCACGAGTTCAACTCGATCGTCCGCGAGATGATTCGCACGCGCTATCCGGGAATGTCCGAAAGCGAATACCGCTCCCATATTGTCATGCTCCGCGACAGCGAATCGATCGAGGCGTGGCGCGGCCAGGCGGTAAAGAAAACCCTTTATTTCAGAAAAGGCGCGGCGGAAGGGGAGCCGGGCATGACGCGCGAGCAAGCCGAAGGCCAGTTCAGGCGTTCCATGCTTCCTTCCATGATCGACACGCCCAAGACGCTCATGATAACGGCGGACGCGGCGCTGAAAAGTCCGTACCGTCCGCTCGCGTCGGCCGCTTCCGCCGCCCTCGAAGCGGAACGCCGCGCGCCGTACAAGATGTGCTTCGCGCTGCGCGGAGCGTTCCACCACAGGAAGATGAATTTCTTCCGGACAAACGATTCCAAAGGGCAGGAATTCGTGTGCGGACACGAACTCAAGACGTTCGATTCGGCGCACGCGATACCTGAACTTGCGAGAATCGCCGATTTCATCGCAGCGAATCCGTGCCTGCCCAAGGCGGAGATCGCGAAAACGCCGGACGACGAAAGGCAGCTTTTCTGGCTCGCTTCGACAGGCCATGTCGTAGCATTCACGAACGGCGTATTCTCCGCCGTGGAGAAGTACCCGAAATACGGTCCGCAGTGGCAAAAGAAGAAAGCCGCAAAGGAGGAAAATCCCGATAAGCCGGAAACTCCGGAAACTACGGAAAGCCCGGAGAATCAGGAACAGCCGGAAACTCCGGAGACGCCGGCGACCGCCGAACCCACCGAGATGCAAGAGGAGACGAGGAATGAAGATTCCGCTAAGTTGGTTGAATGAGTATGTCAAGGTAGACGACATCGATCCGCACGAGTTGGCCGAGAAGCTGACGCGGGCCGGCCTTCAGGTAGAAACCGTGGAAACGGTCGGCAAGGCCGCGCTGGGCGATCTTTTCGTCGTCGTTGAAGTTTTGGAATGCGTAGACCATCCCGATTCCGACCATCTGCACGTATGCAAGGTCACGGACGGCAAGGAGACTTTCCAGGTCGTCTGCGGCGCGCCCAACATGCGCGCAGGCATCAAGACGGCCTTCTCGAAAATCGGCGCGGTCATCCCGAACGGCGGCTTCAAGATCAAAAAAGGCAAACTGCGCGGCGTCGAATCTTTCGGCATGTGCTGCAGTTCGGCGGAGCTTGATCTTCCCGGCGGAGACCATTCCGGCATCATGGAATTCCCCTCGGAGACTCCAACCGGCGCGTTCGTCCGCGATGTAGTCAAGCAGGAGAAACCCGAAACGGTGTTCGACATCGAAGTCACCTGGAACAGGCCGGACGCGCTTTCCGTCGTCGGCATAGCCAGGGAGTTCGCCGCGATTCTCCACAGGGATGTGAAGCTTCCCGAAACTGATTTCACGGAGACGTCCACGCCAGTCGAATCGGAAATAAAGGTAGTCGTCGAAGATACGGTCAAGTGTCCGCGCTACACGGCCAGGGTCGTGACGAAAGTAGAGGACGGTCCCTCGCCGGAAATCATCGCGAAGAGGCTCGAACTTTGCGGAATGCGTTCGCTCGGCCTTGTGGTCGACGTCACGAACTACGTAATGCTCGAACTCGGCCAGCCGCTCCACGCTTTCGACTACACGAAGCTCGCCGGCAGGACGATCGTCGTAAGGACGGCGAAGGAAGGCGAAACGATGAAGACGCTCGACGGCGTCGAGCGCAAGCTCGATCCCGACATGCTTCTCATCTGCGACAGCGTCCGTCCGAACGCCGTGGCCGGCGTGATGGGCGGCGAGGAAAGCGAGATCGCCTCCGGCACAAGATCCGTGATGCTTGAAAGCGCGCTGTTCGATCCCGCGTCGGTGAAGAAGACGTCTACGAAACTCGGCATCGCTTCCGAGGCGGCGTACAGGTACATAAGGGGCGTGGACAAGGATCTGGCGGATTTCGCCAGCCGCCGCGCCGCGCATCTTTTCCAGAAGTACGGCAAGGCGGAGATTGCGCGCGGAATCGTCGACGCCGACTTCCGCAAGAAGCCGCTCAACGCCGACATAACCCTCAATTTCGAACGGGCCAGAAGGCTTATCGGAATACCGGTTGGAAACGACGCGATGGTGTTCATCCTCAAATCGCTCGGTCTCGAGCCGCGTGCGTCAGAAAAACTGTTCGCGGGACTCGAATCGGTCGATTTCGCAATACCGTCCTGGCGGTGGGATCTCGAACTCGAGGCCGATCTCGTCGAAGAGATTGCGAGAATCTACGGGCTCGACAACATTCCTGACAAGATGCCGTCGGCGCCGTCGATCTCGCCGCTCGCCCAGACGCGTTTCGACGCGATTTCCAAAATCCGCAGCACGTGTCTCGCGCTCGGTTTCACCGAAGCGATGCACTACTCGTTCCTCTCTGCGAAAGAGACTTCCGATTTCGATCCAGGCAAGGCGTCCTCCGCGCTCAAGATCCCCGATCCCGTATCGGCCGAATTCGCCGTCATGAGGAATTCGCTCCTTCCGCAGATGATGGGTTCGCTCGGCAGAAACGCATCGCGCCAGATCGAAAGCGCCATGCTTTTCGAAATCGGCAAGATCTACGGCGAAATCCAGGGCAAGTGCATCGAAAAGGACGTGCTGTCGCTCGGATTCTACGGACCGGCCGGACGCGACGCCGTCTCGAAAAGAGCGCCGCTTGCGGAAGAGGAGGCTTTTCTGTGGATGAAGGGCGCCGTGACTGAGCTGCTGTTCAGGTTGCACGCGGGCAAACTCGAATTCGCGCCGCTCGCGGACCATCCGGCCTTTGCGCAAGGCGCCGCTGCGACGGTCAGGCTCAACGGGCGCGACATCGGGGTGATGGGCGCGCTTTCGCAGAAGATGCGCCATCCCTACCGTCTCACATCGCAGATGGTTCTTTGCGAGCTAGACATGAAACCGCTCATGAAGAACTGCGCCGCAGCGGGTAAAGTCTCGCCGGTGCCGCAATTCCCGCCCGTGAGGCGCGACATCGCTGTAATCGCCGGGGCGGGAGTGACGAACGATTCAATTGTCGAGACGATCCGCCGAAACGGCGGAGGATTGTTGACTAACGTCGATCTCTTTGATATATTCAAGATGAAAGGATCGGAGCGGAAGTCTCTGGCGTATACGCTCGAATTCCGTTCCGGCGAGCGGACGCTTACCGACGACGAGGTCGGGAACGTGTTCCGCCGGATCGTCGAAGCCCTCAAATCGGCGCCCGGCGTCGAGGTGAGAGAGGGCTGAGACAACGAACGTGGGTCCTGTGTTGCACGCGGATTGAGCAGATGTTTCTTCGACCGTCATATTACGATGGGGTTCCTCGCGGAATCCTCTTTGAAACCGAGGGTTATGGGGAGTCTGTGTTACGGCAATGCGGGATCTTTTCAACCGTTATGCGGGAAGGGAGCCGGATATGAATTTGAGAGCGTTTATTTTGTCTGCGGCGATCGCGTCGCTCGCCGTCTGCGCCGGCGCGCAGCAGGCTTCGACCGGAGTTTTTCCGAAACCGCCGCCCGAAGCGGCCAAGGTGTTGAAACGCACCGTAGGCAGGCCCATCGACGCAGGCATGGTTTTCATCGCCGGCAAATACATCAAGCCGCCCTATACTGTCGAGCGTCACGGGACGGTAATCAAAATCAATGGCATCCAGGCGACGAAAGAGATCATTCCGTGGACCGAATTCATCAAGACCCAGCAAGGCGTAGTCGCTACCAAAACCGTTTCCGAAGTCCCCGGCGGGGGTTCCTCCAATGTTCCTCCGCCCCCGGAACCGGAAGTCGAGGAGGAAGAGGACGATTTCGACGCCGACAGCAGTCTCGACGATCTTTTCGACGACGATCCGAAACCCAAGAAAAAGCAGCCGCCGAAAAAAAGGAAATCCGGCGCGCGACCGAAACCGCGCAAGCCGGCCGTTTCCGTATCGTACACGTTCGACGGGGAATTCGTCCACAACGACAAAACAAAGGTGTATGTCGATAAAATCAACACCGCCAGAACGTCCGTGGACAAGCGTCTCAGATCGGGCGGATGCTTCTTTTTCGGGCCCAAATACGGTCAGTGCTACATACAGATGTCGCTGGCGAAATCGTTTTTGTCGAAGATCCCCGAAATCATGAAAAACAACCCCGCCCGCGCAGGTTTCGAGCAGGCGATCCGCGGGGCCGGTTTCACCTATCTTCCAAACTCCGCCATCACGGAGCTGTTCAGAAACAGGTTGGACTATCCCCGCCTCATGGAGAGGAGGAAAACCATGGAAGAGAAGAACAGGTGGCCCGGACTGGTCAAATAACGGCAGACCCGGCCCGCCATTCAGGAAGCCGGGAACAAAGATGAACGAACTCGCAAAACAACTGAACGAAACTTTGGGCGGCGCGGCGGAATTCCTTTCGCCCGAAGGCCTTGAAATGTATTTTCCGTACGGGGGCATCCTCGGACAGGGAGCCGAGGCGAAGGGATGCTCGATAAACGCCACGATCGGCATGGCGTTCGAGGAGGACGGAACGGCGCTCGTCATGGACTGCTTCAGCAAAAACCTGAACGCCGACAAGAAAGTGTTTCTCTACGAGGGGAGTTTCGGCAATCCGGAACTGAGGAAGACGTGGCGCGAGATGGAATTCCGCAAAAATCCCTCTCTGGCGGGGAAGAAGATATCGTCTCCCGTCGTCACGAACGCCCTCACCCACGGTCTCAGAATCGCGGCCGAACTCTTCGCCGCCCCCGGCGACGAAGTCGTCGTGCCCGATTTGTACTGGGACAACTATTCACTCATATTCGACACTGCCGCCGGTTCGAAAATTGCAACCTTCAACACGTTCAAGGACGGATCGTTCGATACGGAGGCGCTCGAAAAGGCTCTCCTTTCACCAGGCGCCAAAAAGATTCTCGTTTTGAACTTTCCGAACAATCCGACCGGATATACCGCTACGTTCTCCGATGCCGCCAAAATCGTCGCCGCCGTGAAAAAAGCGGCGGACGCGGGAAAGAAGATCGTTGTGATTCTCGACGACGCCTATTTCGGGCTCGTTTACGAAGAGGGTGTGCACGGAGAGTCGCTTTTCGCCGAATTCGCCGATCTTTCGCCGAACGTGATGGCCGTCAAACTCGACGGCACGACGAAGGAGGATTACGTATGGGGCCTTCGGGTCGGTTTCATCACTTTCGCGTTCGCCGGGGCGACGGACGCGCAACTCAAGGCGCTGGAGGCGAAGGCGGCCGGCAACGTGCGAAGCGGCGTTTCCAACATATCCTCCATCGGACAGAAACTCGCGGTCAAGGCTTTCTCGGATCCGGACTACGAAAAAGAAAAGAAGGAAAAATACGAAGTCCTGCTGAAACGCTACCGCAAGATCAGGGAAATCCTTGCCGCGCATCCCGAATACGCGGCGAGATTTTCTCCGATGCCTTTCAATTCGGGGTATTTTATGTGCGTAAAACCGGTTGGCGCCGATCCCGAAGCCGTGCGCAGGCGGCTGATCGAGGCGTATTCCACCGGCACGATCGTCCTTTCGGGCCTCATTCGTCTTGCTTTTTCCACAATTCCGCTGGACAAACTTGAAACTCTTTTCGCGAACGTAGCATCGGCTGTCGATGACGTGCGCGAAGCAACAAAACAAAACAAGGAGCCAACATGAAAAAATCAATAACGCTCGCACTCCTCGCTTTGACTCTTCCCGTCATCGCAAGGCAGAAACTCGTTGAAATCAAAGTCTGCAACCAGAACGACATTGTCAAAAACGCTACGAAGACCGGTGAATACGCCGGCTTCCCTGCGCTCGGCACGATGACGTTCATGGGCATTGCCAACAACCCGTATGCGAAGTCGCTCGGCGCGTTCCGGGCCGACGGCGGATTTCTTGTCGAAGTCTACGCCGAAGAGAAGGACGGCGATTTCGACGATGTGGCGGTCGCGTTCTTCATGCCGGTCAACAAGACCAAGGATGCTTTCATGCAGGCAAATCCCACGGCGGAGGATCAAGGCAGCTTCGTAAAGAACGGCTACAGCGACCGCTTCGTGTTTTCCGCGGACGGCAGGTGGGTTTGCGACATAACCGAGAATCTTGCGGGCAGCGTAGAACAGACTCTGGCCGGAATGGATTCCTGCAAGTTTCCGGACGGCGAGACCGTTGCGACGATCCATGTCACGCAGCCCGCAGTCGAATGGTTCGTTAAACATCTCAAGGAAGAGCTTGCCAAACAGCCGTCTCAGTGCTCGCTGAACGTCAACGTGATCTGTAGCATACTGGACTCGATCTCGGACGTCGATCTTGCGTTCTCCGTTACCGCCTACGGCGTAGACATGTCGGTTTCCGGCGGCGTCAAAGAAGGGTCTTTGCTTGCATCGCAGGTAGGAAAGCCTTTCTCCGCGGGCGATCCTCTGGCGTTCGCGGGTCGCGACGCTCTCATCGCCGCCGCGTATGCCGAGGGTGCTGCGTTTAACGACTACGCCGGCTGCTACTCGAAAATTCTCTCCTTCATATCCGAAAAGGGGATAAAGACCGATTGCGTGGAAGTGGCCACCGAGTCCAACCGCACGAAAATCATGGTCGACGTGAAGCGTCTTTACCAATACGCGACTAACGGACTTGAAGCCGACGCTTCCACAATTTCCGACCCCGCCGAATTTTTCCAGGAACTCGGCAAACTTTGCGAATTGGACTTGTCCAAAACATATCCCGAACAGGGCGTCGCTTTTGGCGTCAAAGGCTCACTCGCCCCGCGCACGGCTTCGGAGCGTTTCGCTCTCGCCATGCCCGACGTTTCCGGCAAACCCCTTTGCGGCGTCGGCGTGATATCGCTTAATTCTCTCATCAAGGCGATAGTCTCCAATCTTGCCGAAATCCCGGATTTCGAGTACGGAGCGACTCTCAAGAGCGGACTTGCGACACTTCCTCCGGACGACGCCGCCTGCATAGCGTACGCGGGATGGTATGAAGCCGGGAGAGTCTTCGGAAAGTGCAGGATCACGCCGCAGGAACTCAAGGGAATCGTCTCGATATGCATGTTTGCAAGCTCAATCGGCGGATCGGTCTCGGCTGAAGTCTCCATCGACGACGGTGACGATGACGACGACGATGATGATGACGACGATGACGACGATGATGATGACGACAACGAATAATAAATTCGAGGCATACGCAAAAATCAACCTCTTTCTTGAGGTTCTCGGGAAGCGCGCGGATGGATACCACGCGCTTCGTTCTTTAGTCGTCCCCGTGTCCCTGTCGGACACTTTGGCGATCCGGAAATCAGATACGATGCGCTCCTCCTTCGGCTTCGCCGACGATCTTTGCCTGAAGGCGGCGCGCGTCCTTTCCGGAGCCGTCGGCAGAGAACTCGGAGCGGACATATCGGGAATCAAACGCATCCCGGCCGGAGGCGGGCTGGGCGGCGGCAGTTCCGACGCCGCGGCCGTGCTCGACGCGCTTGATTCGATGTACGGTCTAGGGCTTTCGCGCGAGCGGCTCGCGGAAATCGCCGCGGATGTCGGTTCTGACGTGCCGGCGCTGGTTCTGTCGCGCCGCTGCGGCGCGGTGCTTATGGAAGGGCGCGGCGAAATCGTAACGCCCGTCGAGGGGTTTCCCCGTCTGCACTTCGTCTTGGTGAATCCCGGAGTTTTTTCGTCCACCGCGAAAGTTTTCGCAAAATGCAACTTTTGCGTGACAAACAGGCCTCCGATATTGTATAATATATTGAACGCATTGAAAAAGGGCGATCTGGAAGGCGTCGCTGGTTCGTTCGCGAACGATCTGGAAGCTCCTGCGGTCGCGCTTGAGCCGCGTATAGGCGAGGTGCTCGGCGAAGTTAGAAGGGCGGGCGCTGTCGGCGCCGCGATGAGCGGCAGCGGTTCGACGGTGTTCGGTCTTGCGAGAGACGAGGCCCATGCGAAAGAGATTGCATCGGCGCTTGAAGGACGCGATTTGAAGGTTTGGTGCGTTCACAGCTGTCCCGTGGTGTAGAGGCTGCACAGGAGATTTTGATTCTCTTGGTTCTGGTTCGATTCCAGACGGGACAACCATTTTCTCCCTCGCCGTTTCTTTTTTCTGTTGCCATTCGACGCGGGCTTATGATATAATCCTTGCGAACCTCAAATCAGGTTCAAAAACCCGAAATAAAATGATCAAGTCCAGAAGAACGGGAGGGCGGCCGTCCCCGGCCGTCGAAACGGATCGAGGAAATGAACTACAGAGAATTCATACACCCGGAGGACGAGGCGGCATTGCGCAATCTTGAGGCCGTTCCTGGTTTCGATACTGTCGCGCGCTTCATCCTGGAACATTTCACGGAAGACATGATGCATGGTCTCTATATGGCGCAGAATGTACGCCTGTCGCCGTCGCAACTTCCGGAAATATTCAATCTGTTGCCGCCGATATGCGGAAAATTCGAAATTGAATTGCCGGAATTTTACCTCACGATGGATCCTAGACCCAACGCCTGGACGATTGGCGACAAGCGCAAGTTCATCGTATTGACGAGCGGACTTCTTGACCACATCGCCGACAAGGATGAATTGCAGTCCATAATCGCGCATGAATGCGGACACATTGTATGCCGGCACGTGCTGTACAACACCATTGCAATGCTGCTGGTGAAATTTGGCGAGAGCCTGGGCTTTGGCCGGATTGTCATCGCACCTATTCTCCTGGCCATAAAATATTGGCAGCGGCGCAGCGAGCTTTCCGCAGACAGGGCGAGCGCGGTGTACACCGGCGGTCACGAAGTTCCGTGCCGTGCCCTGTTGAGGATATGCGGCGGACCTGACAACTTGACGAAAAACATCAACCTTCCGGAATATGCCGAACAGGCAAAGGCGTACGATGCATTGGTTGCAAAGAGCAAGTGGAACAAACTTCTTCAAAACATGGCGATAATGGATGCAGACCATCCTTTTGCCGCTGTTCGCGTACGAGAATTGTTGTCCTGGGCGGGTAGCGAACAGTTTGCGAAACTAAAGCAGGCGATGTCTGCGGCGGAAGTCTTGCCAATGTGTCGGAAGTGCGGACGGCGCATTGCTGCCGATGCGAAATTCTGCAGGTACTGCGGCAATAATTTGAAAGGAGAGAAGTGATGGGTATTGTGGAGAAACTGGACGAACTTGTCCAGAAGTCGGCGTCGTTCCGGAAAATAATGGAGGACGGCGTGGTTGAAGACAGCGAAGTTGAAGAGCAGGCAAAGCGGGTTGAGACGCTGCTTGCGGAGCTGGAGCGGAGTCTTTCGCCCGGTGATTTCGAGCGGGTCGCTGAGTTTATGGCAGAACTTTCGGTGCTGCAGGTGATCCTGCGCTACAATCAGATTGGAGGACGGTGACATGGCTTTCGCTTCGCAAATGAAATTCAACGTTTCGCCGAGCTGCATTCCGCACATGGCAAAGGCATTGGAGAATGCGCTCAGGGAAGAGGGATATGATACGAAGTGCGACACATTGTTGAACGGCGACGTTGTCGTTTCGCTGACAAAAGGAGGAATGTTCAAGGCTGTTGTCGGAATGAAAACCGCGCTCAAAGTGGAGCTTCGCGCCGACTGCGGAAGCGTCCTTGCCAAGACGGGCGTCGGCATCTGGGGCCATCAGATAGTGCCAACCGTAATCATGCTCCTCTGGTTCTGGCCTGTACTCATTACGCAGATATGGGGTCTTGTGCAGCAAAGCCGTCTTGACGCGCACGTGATGGATATCCTGTCCAGGGCGGTGTCCGGCGGGATGGACGCAATAGACGTTCCATCAGAGGACGTTTCCTCTGCCCGCTTTTGTTCCGAGTGCGGCAAGCCTGTCCACGGCAATTTCTGCTCCAACTGCGGCGCGAAGGTGTAAGGAGGGGTTGATGAACGGAATGGTGTTTGCGTTCAAGACGGCCGTGTACCTTGCGTTCGGGGCTTTGACGACCGCTGCAATGCTGCTTGTTATGGTGCGGGCGGCTCGGAATAAGTATGCGATGATATTGATTGGCGTATTTCTCTTCATCGCAGGGTTTGTTACATATTTCTCTCCGGTTGAGTCTTGCGGCAAAGCAGGCGGCTCGCACGGGATTCCCGGCAGTGCGAATGACTGCGCCCGTCCTGTGTCTGCAAATACGAATGAATGTTTGCGCGCAAACGCATGTATGGCGGATTCGACGCAAAACACTGCGGACGACATCTCCGCAGGCGGATGCGTTTTCATTAAAAACGGTGCAAAATCACTGTCGTCGGTGAACAGGACTCTCTCGGCTTTTTATCCGTCAAGAGGGGAGTACGACGACACGCCTCCACCAGGCTGGGGCGGGCTGAAATACTGGCTGTTCCATCTCGCCGCGATTCTTTATATCTTGACACTTGCGGTTTCCTACTTCGGTATTGAGCTGATCAACGCGGCGTCGCTGTGGATGCGCAAACAGGCGAAAAAATGGCGACTCGGCGCATTCGTGCGGCAATCGGAATTGAATGTGTTCTGGGATGCGGGGCAGGAATCGGAAGCATTGGCCGGACAGATGCCGTCGAAAAGCGTCGTTTTCGCAATCGCAGCCGGCGGACGGTCGTGGCGTAAACTTCAGGACGACGATGCGATATGCAGACTTGTTCGCAAGGGTGTGTTGTGGATTTCTTCCGATTCCAAAACCAATCGCAGACTGCTGACAATCGCAAGACGCCATTTCTTCATCGGTCCGGACTGCCATGAAAACGTTGTGAAGGCGCAGAAATATGTTCAGTTTTTGTATGACGAAAACATTCGGCATAAGGTCGATGTGTATGTTCGCGTGTGGTCGGATGCCGATGATGACGCCGTCTACGCATGGGCGGACAAATGGAACGGCAGGTTTTCGAAAGAAGGATTCCTGACGCAGATAAACGTTCTGCGCGAAGAGTCCATCGTCTCCAGGAGATTCCTTGTAGACCATCCAATGCTGGATTGTCCCGGAGTGAGAGTTTCCGATTGCCATACGGCTTCTGTCGCAGGCGAATTCAAGTTGCTTGTTGTCGGCTTTGGCGTTCAGGGAGAGCGGCTTATGGGCGACATGATCTGCGATGCGCAATTCCCGGACGGGAAAGGCGGCGCGATTCCGGTTTCCGTCGATGTGGTTGACAGGGACGATGCGTCGTTTGGATGGTGGAAGGCGAACTGCAAAGAGGCGTGTGCGCGGTATGGAATCCATTTCGAGAACTGTGCCGCCGAAAGCGACCGCTTTTGGAGGTTTATTGAAAGCCGTTGTGTGTACAACCGGATTGTGATCAGCACTCATGACGACATCTTGAATCTCCGGTTGGCGAACGACATTGCCAATTACTATGCTAAACGGTATAGGATGGATTATGCGGTACTGCGCAATACAATCTTCGCGCGCGTTCGCAGACCTTCGCTGTCCAAGGTGCTTTGCGGCGGCATGGCGGACAGATATCAGCTGTTCGGCGATGTACTGGACACGTATTCTCCGAAATGGCTGCTGAACGACTCGTGGGACGATGGAGCAAAATTCATCAACGGTGTCTGGAGCGCCGTGTACGATGAAGATTTCAGGAAGCTTCCCGACGGGGCGGACGTGATCAGATGGTACCTCGACAATATGGATCGCGGCGAGAAATACTGGGCGGCAAGGCCAATGCTCGACAAGGAATCTTCCCGTGCGTCGTTCTTGCACATGAGAAACATTTTGCGTCTGATGGGATATGAGTGCAGGCGTGACATGCCAACGGATGAGAATGCAGGGATAAAACAGCTGGAGATACCGGAAAACCAGAAGGAGGAGTTGAAATGCGCGGCCGGGGACGCAAAGCGCCGGGAGAAGCTTGCCGAGTCGGAACATTTGCGATGGATGGCCTTCCATTTTGTCCGGGGCTGGGAGAAGTGGAGCCCGACCGAGGACGAGCTTGAGAAGCTCTCCAACGGCGGCAAGAACAGAGTCGAGCCTAACAGCATGAAGAGTCGTGCTCGCATACACGCGAACCTTGAGGATTTTGCCAGGCTGGACGAGGTTGACGAGAAGTTCAACATGATTAACAGGAAGAATGGCAGGGAGTCTGTTAATTCGAAGGACAAGGACATAAACATCATATATGGCATCGAAGCCATTTACGCGACCGGCTTTCGCGTGTTCAAAAAGGCGTGTGACACGTGATGAACGATGGCTATATCCCCCGTCCTCTCGACACATCGGACATATCCCTGCCCGAATCGCTCGTTGCGCTAATCGAGGCGTTGGCGGAGAATGTGCATGACACATGGGCCAAAGGGCGAATGGACGGGGGCTGGACATACGGTCCGGTCCGCGACGACGCGAAGAAACAGCACCCCGGCCTAGTCCCGTACGCCGATCTCCCCGAATCCGAAAAGGCATACGACCGCGCCACGGCAATTTCGACGCTGAAGTTCATCTGCAAGAAGGGGTATTCTATCAAATGACAGCTAATGAAGAACATAGATGCCTGACGGAGTTCAAGGAACATCATTGGGACATGCTGCTTGATTACATCGGGCAGGGGCGTGTAGTGCCTGTATTAGGTCCGGAACTTTTGGTCGCAAATGAGGCGGGGCGAAGTGTTCCGTTCTATCAGGAGGTCTCTAGACGACTTGCACATCACTTCGACATGCCTGAAATTGAATCTGAGACGGTTAATGATTTCATGTCCCGTTTTTTGAAGGGGAACAATACGGTAAAGATGGCTCGAACCGGCTTAATTAAGGTGTTGAAGGAACTCGAAGATCAACCGCAACCGTCTCTTCGGAAACTGGCATCGATAAATGCCTTCAAACTCTACCTGACGACAACGCCGGATAATCTGCTTGCAAAGGCATTGACCGCTTGCGGGACAGATCCTGATGTGTACTTCTTTAGTACCAATTACAAGCGCCGGAGCGACTTGCCGGACAAAAAACTGCTAGGTCGCCAACGTTACATTTATCACCTCTATGGGAAAGCTGCGCCATGTTTTGAGTATGCCATTTCAGAGGACGATCGCCTCTTGTTTTCGTGCGAATGGATGGATTCGCAGGTTAAGCCGAGGAATCTGCTGTCTTATTTGGCGGACAAGTATCTATTGATTCTCGGATGCGGGTATGAAAATTGGCAAGCGCGCTTTTTCCTGTTTGGACTTAAGGGGGCGGAGTTGTTCTCCAACATTTGGGATGCAAGCAGCCTGTTGGCGGATTCGCACACCCGAAATGATGCCCAGCTTGACCGATTCCTCTCAAGGTGCAGAGGGAATATCTATTACGAAGGCGGGGCGATCAAGTTCGTGGACGAACTTTGCAAACGATTGGAGAATACTCCTGCCGTACCGTCAGAGAGGGAGGGTGATACGTTTGAGAAGGGCAGCATCTTTATCAGCTATGCCAGCGAGGACAAAGAAGCCGCGCTCAAGATCAAGCGGCGCTTGGAGTCGTTTAGTCTTCCTGTTTGGCTTGACAAGTTTAGATTGGAAAGCGGTTCTGACTACGATGCGCGCATAGAGAACAACATAAGGAACAGCGCGCTCTTTATCCCAATCCTTTCTCAAACGACTGCGCAGACGGCTGAACCACGCTACTTCCGCAAGGAATGGAATATTGCCGTAGACCAGTCGCTTAGGAGCTCCCCGAAAATTCCTTTTATTCACCCCATCGCACTTGATGGCGTCGAACCTTGCGACAACATTCCCGGTGCGATAAATAAGGTTCATTGGATACACGCGCCAGGAGGCGAACTGAATGAATGCGACATTGACCGGCTTATTGATCTGATCGCACAACTGTAGGAGGCGTGTATATGTCTAATAATGTTTTCAAGTCCGCGTGGCCAGGTCTGAATTCCTACGAAGAGGAAGATCAATCCCGTTTCTTCGGAAGGGACAGGGAGATTGATCTTTTGAAGGATGTCATCGGCACTGAATCGTTATGTACGATTTACGGTGTTTCCGGCGTCGGGAAGACATCCCTGTTGCAGGCTGGTGTTTTCCCAGAGTTGCGGGCGCGTTGTTTCCTGCCAGTGTATTTGCGTCTGGGACATGACAAAATTGACAGGCCGTATGCAGCCCAAATCATTGAAGGATGCCTCGCGGCGGCGCGGAAGTCAAGACTTGAGGTGGTAGAGACATGTCAGGCGCTGGGGGCGTCCGAACATGAGACGCTATGGGAATGGTTTCACAGGCATGAATTTTTGAACGCCGTCAAGAAAGTCGTGCGCCCGGTTCTTGTCATCGACCAGTTCGAGGAAGTGTTCACACAGGGGAGTGACAAGGCTGAAAAAGAGTCTTGGTTTGATGAATTGACCGACCTGTGTTCCAACAGCGTTCCGGAATCTGTTGCAGATTTCATGTCTAATTCTGAAAATGATTTGGCTTTCCAAACAGAGAACCAGACCTGGCGCACGGTAATCTGTTTGAGAGAAGATTTTCTCTCGCGTCTAGAAGAGCGAACTGTTGAGTACCCGATATTCAAGCGGAACCGCATATCAATAGGGCCGTTGAGTGCCGAAAACGCAATAGAGGCGGTACTGAAAGGCGGAGATGGAATTGTCGATCTGACAGTCGCCGAATGTATCGTAAGGTATGTAGGAGGTTCGGCCGGGAAAATTGAGACCCCATTGCTTTCGTTGTTTTGTTCGCGTCTTGACATCCTTCGGCAAAGGGCTGGGTTGCCGAAGATCTCGCAGGAACTCGTCGAAGGAAACAAGGGTAAGATACTGAACAGTTTCTACGATGAATCGATGGGGCTTGTTTCGGCGTCATCCCGCGACTATCTTGAGGCGAATCTTCTGAACGAGGGGGGCTACCGGACGCCGGTACAACTCGATGAGGCGGAACGGAACGGTGTCCGGCCCGAAGAATGGAAAACACTTGAAAGAGTTCGCCTGTTACATGTGATTTCACGTGACAATGTACAGTGGTTGGAATTTAGTCATGACACCTTGGCGCCGGTTGCGAAAAGCGCACTTGAAAGGCGAAAAGCGGACAGGGAACGGCATGTGATGCAGGAGAAGTTGGCTCGTTCACGTCGTCGCACCAGAAGGCTCTTCTATGCATTTGTCGGCTTTGTCGGCTTTATATGCATCGCATCGTTTGCAACGTGGTTTCTGTTCTACAAGGAACATGTTGCGTACTATAGGGAATTTACCAAGAAATGGGGATGTCCAGTTGGGGTCGGTGCGCCGCTTACGATGGAACAGGTGCGCCACAGGGAATGCAGTTTTAGAATGAAGCGAAAGGGTCTGTATTCGCGGCGCGGCTTCCATTTTGAACCCACCTATGCATATCGCGTCGAGGCTGTCAACGGTCGTCTGCAACCGACGACCGCACATGGGATGGTGACGTATTTGTGGGGAGGGGAAAATACAGCAAAACAGATGCAGAAAGAATTGGATAAGCGGAATTCAAATTATAAAGGGGACGCAAAAAGCGTTGGTAAAGACAACGCAAATGACAACCGCAAAAGTGGCTATTTGACGTCAACGAAACTGGGAACAGTTTGCACATGGGAATTCATGTGTGACAAAGATGGTTTGCCGGAACGCGAAATCGGCTATGACGAAAAGGGCGAAATAGTATGGATGATGCCGTATGCCGTGGAAGCCACTGCAAATAGCGGGAAGCCAGAGTCTGCGATTGTGCATTTTACAATGAAAGACAGTTATTCGGTGAGACAGCGGCTGGACGATGCAGAATATGTAAGAATAACATACGACGATAAAAGCGGTTATGAAACAAAATACGAGTTCCTCGATAGGTATGGTAATGAAACCATAGGACCGGATGGTGTGTATGCGCGATCTCGAGAGTATTATTCTTCGGGGCGACTTAAGAAGCACGCCTCTTTGGATGTAGCAGGGAATTACATCATTGACCTGGCTGGGAATACAGGCCTGCGGTATGAGTATTCAGATGACAATCGGGAAATGCGCGTCACATCATTTGGTACAAACGAAGAGGCAAAGGCTTTAAACGATGGATGGGTAAAATGTGTGCAGCGATATGACGAATGGGGAAATCTTGCGGAGCAAAGTTTCTACGATGCGACAAATCGGCTGGCTCTTTCCGATGGATGGCCGAGTGCCATCGTTGAAAGGGATTCCTATGGTCTCAAACAATCAGTGACATTGAGGGGGCAGATGTCCAATGGAGAAGATTTGGAACAATATGTTCTTTTTGATGTCGAGGGCAATGCGACAAACGTAGTGTGGCGCAATGCAAATGACAAAAGACCTAGCTGTAAGCCGGGAACTGAAGTACACATGATCTGCCGAGAGTATGCAGGCAAGGACAGGGCTTCGGTCGAGTGGTATTTAGATGTGAATAATGAGGCGATCACAAATGAATATGGCGTTGCCAGGGATGTGAGTATATATGACACATCAACAGGCATGCTCGACACGAATAACCTTTACGCCCTGCCAGGACAAGGTGGAGCGCTAGGATACACCAATGTCCATCATTCATGTACGAGTTTTGATGGGTTCGGAAACCAGACCGGAGAAAGGTATTTTGATGCGGATGGGAATCCTACTGCGGATAACAACGGTGTATTTGAGTGTAAGTACTTGTGGCAGGGTGGCTATAAGGTTAGAGATGACTACCTTGCGCCGAATGGCAAAGGCGGGGTTGGGGGCGGCACAAACGTGCATCACATGGTGAAAATCTACAAGACAGTCAATGGTGCGAATCTTTGCGTGTGCGAGAAGTATTATGGTTGCGACGAAAGCCCGGTCGCGAACAATTACGGCGTAGCGAGAGTGGAATATACGTATGACACAGCCGGCGTTGAAAGACGCCGAGATATGTATTCGGCGGATGCCGCCGGAGGAATCTGGGGGTGCACAAATCTATGCCATGTACTTGAGACGCGTGATGAAAGGGGAAACACCGAGACGCAGCAGTGTTTTGACAGGGATGGGCGATATGTCGCATCTGACGGCACTGGGATGGTTGTTGGTCGTATGTCTTACTTTCCCGGTTCAGGCGATAATCCGCCCGTCATATCCATGCTTGATGGTTTCTCAATGCCGACGGTTGGCTTTGGCAATGACGGAAGAAGATGCAGGGTGACGCGATTCTACCGTAAAGACGGAGGAGAAAGAAGGACTGAAGAAGTAGATTTCAGCGGTAATCGCCATATTGAGGAAAAGAATACTGACGGTAATGTCACCTCCGAGGAGTTTGCGGGTGCGAAAGATGGTGGAATTGCCGATTTCAGTCTGCACGGAGTGGCTAAAATCAATCGGTGTTATGGTATAAAACCTGCCACTTTGTTTGAGCGTATATTCGGTGGGGGAGTCAAGCATAAGGACATTTGTGTGCGCGAAATGTATCTTGATTCATCGGGGAATCCGGTCGTCAATCGTTTTGGTATCGCGGGATGGCGCAAGGATACGGATTACTCATCCGGCAAAATTGGGAATACCTTGTACTTTGATGTTTCAAGTAATGAAATGAAAGTTGCCGTAGGCAGGATTGTGACACCCAGCAGGGTTAGACCGCTCGGTATGGCTGACAAGAATGGAATCAAGGTTGGCGATATAATCTGTCACTACAACGATTATGATATATTGCGTTCCTCCTTGGATGTCATGGAACAAGTCGTTTCAACCGGGATGAACGATAATAAACGGATTGTCATCGGCAGAAGAAATAAGAATGGCCAATACGACATAATCCCATATATATTGCCTCCCGGTGTACTTAATTTTAATCTGGTTGATGTGCCGATTAGCGAGGAGTATTATAAAGAACTTGAACACGACTATAAGGCGTATCAGGCGTATTGCGAAAAAGAAAGCGGGATGAAGTAATGACATCTAAGCGAACGCTTACGGGTTTCCGCGGATTATATCCGGCATATTAGGTTGTTTTGCGACAGATGCGGAGCATGCTCCGCATTATTATTGTGTTTTGATATGAATTATGGTATACTTGTGTGCAAAATGAGGATTTGAACATGATAGATCGTCCTTATGGGCTTAAGTGGCTTTGGCAATGGAAAGACCATGAGCCGATAAAAGTCGTCACCGGCATACGACGGTGCGGCAAATCGACATTGCTTTCAATGTTTCAGGAGCAATTGCGCGAAGACGGCATCAACGCCGATCAGATTGTCGCAATCAACTTTGAGCATCCGGATTTCATGGAACTTGACAATTCCGCCGCCGTATGGAAATACTTGAAGCCGAAAATTGCCCAGGGACGAAATGCATACGTTTTCCTTGATGAAATTCAGCGTGTAAGAGACTTTGAAAAGGTGGTTGACGGACTTTTGTGCTGCCTGGCGTTGATGTCCTGTTGCGCTTGATGCCGTGGTACGATACATCTTCGACAACATCGGGAATCTCACGAGCATGCGGAATATCGCGACAGTCCTGAAGTCTGAAGGCGTTTCAATTGATGCTTCTTCTGTTGAGGACTATGTCTCCGCCCTGTGCGGCACGGGCGGTCGGCGGCGAATGGCGTTGCGATCGTGTATAGTCTACGGTATTGGCGATGTAGTTTAAGAATTTTGTGAAATTTAAGTTGGAAATTGCAAGATAAATGTGGCGATAAAACTGTACCATCTATTGGAGTTGCGAAATGAACAAGTCACAACAATACGATATCTTCATTTCATACCGCCGCGAGGGCGGATATGACACGGCGCAGCTGCTGTACGACCGGTTGACGCAGATGGGCTATCGCGTGTCGTTCGACCTGGAGACGCTGCGCGGCGGGAAGTTCAACACGCAGCTCTACCGGCGCATCGAGCAATGCTCCGACATGCTTGTCATCATGAGCAGGGATTCTCTTAACCTTCGCGAGAATCACGAGGACGACTGGTTCCGGCTGGAGATCGCCCACGCGCTGAAGCACAAGAAGAACATCGTCCCCGTGTTCCTGCGTGACTTCAAGTTCCCTCAGAAAGGGGAGTTGCCAGACGATATAGCCGACCTGGTGGACTATCAGGGCGTCACGGCGTCGCAGGAACATTTCGACAGTGTGCTGAATCGGATATGCAGGAACTTCAAGGCGAAGCCCCATCGGCGCAAATGGCCGGTAGTCGCCGCCATTGCCGCAGCTCTTCTTGTCGGCGCGGGGATTGGAGTCTGGTTGAAGGCAGACAAGATTTTCCCGTATCCTTTTACCAGAGAGGCAAGACAGGAGGTTGATGCATACTATGGAACTGTGTTGCGGATTGGGGCCGCCTACAATGAATTTCTGTCCGCAAAGATGGAACTTCTTGACAAGGTCAGTTTGAGTATAGAAGCTGAAGACAAGGCGCCATATCAAGCCGCCGTACCAGAGTTCTTGCATCGACGCGGAATGGCGAGAAAAAATCTCGACGCCGCTGCTGAGGCGTTGGAAAGAGTTGTCAAGGAGAACCCCGGATTGCGTGTGGATCGCGCATACATACCGAATTTCCTGGAGGGGGTACGACAGGAATTCGGCGATGCGGATGAGTGGGCTGCTCTTTTCAGCCTCCCGTGTGATCCTGATTACGTATGCTCAAAGGCAAACAGGATTAGGATTGTCATGCTCAATCGCAAGGAGATTGAGATATATGCCGACGTGTTTGCCTATGGCGTCATGTTCCTTTTCGACATGATTTCGCCGGAAGCGCTCGCTGACTTTAGGGAAGTCGCGGCAAAACAGTGGACGATGTTGAAGCGGTTCAGAGGTGAATGGCTGTCAGATCAAAAGCAGATTGAACAGAATGGCGAGGCTTCGCTGAACCAGCTTCAAGAAGTGGTCGAGGAGCGTGCGCAGATAATAGGAAATACGGCACAGGCCCTGGAGCAGGCTAAGCGCAACACCAGGCAAATGAGAATGGACGCGGGAATGTCGCCGGAACAAGCCGAGAGAATCGGCAAGAAGGAGGAGGAGCTTGAGAATTTGAAGGCGCAGAGGAAAGAGACGCAAAAAGCGATAGCGGATGCACGAGAGCGGCTCCGCAAGAAGTTCGCGCCGAAGGATGATGACGACATTGGAATACTCTGGGGCAAGGCGTTGCGGTTCATGTCAGTCAATATGCCGGAGGAGGCGAAGCGGTGTGCAGATGTTTTGCGTCGGCGCAATACGCCGGATTTCCCGCCATCGGCGATAGACACCGCGGAGGCGATCATCCTGTCTAAAGGCGCGTTGCCGTTTGTGGGTGGTGTCTTGGTTTGTTCATACGAACCGCCGGCTACGTCTCATGCGATATTCAAAATCGGAGACGTCGTCACGGAAGTGAACGAGAAACCATGTCTGTACTTCGAGGATTACAGCAGCAAGGCCGGCAACACCTACACGATATACCGTCGAAACGCGAAGGGCCAGTTTGACAAGCTGACGGCAACCATGCCTGAAGGCCAGCCGCGTGTGGCTCTGGTGGATTTGGCGGAGAAGGGCGACCGCAAGTAGGCAGGCGAGATTAAGACAAATGCAATGAAACCTAAGCGAATAATCCTAGTGCGGCACGGACGGTCGGCGGCGAATGAGGATCCGACCGTGTACAGTCGTGTGCCCGACTACAAGATCGAGCTTGTGGAGCAGGGGCTGGAAGAGGCTCGCCGGGCTGGAGAGCATATTCGCGATCTGATTGGATCCGAATCCTACGGTGTGTATGTTTCGCCGTATCGCCGTACCTTGCAGACCAAGGAATGCATTGTTGAACGGATAGGTTTTGCGCCTGCATTTGATTATCAGGAACCATACCTTCGCGAGCAGGAGATGGGCAATATGCCGGCAATCATCGATAATGAGTTGAACTGGGCGGCACGAAAGAAGTACGGGACGTTCTTCTATCGATTCCCGGACGGCGAGTCGTGCGCGGACATCTATGACCGCATGTGCGG
This sequence comes from Verrucomicrobia bacterium UBA3841, assembly GCA_002392765.1. GTDB lineage: Bacteria > Verrucomicrobiota > Kiritimatiellia > RFP12 > UBA1067 > UBA1067. Next base: position 45,983 of record DGHT01000015.1, read on the forward strand.
ATTCCTCGACAATCTCCACCGGCAGTTTGGCAATCCGGACTATCCCCGGAACATCATAATCGTCACGCACAGCGTCGCCATGTGCTGCTTCCTCTTCCGCTGGTATCACTGGACGGTGGAGAAGTTCGACTCTCTGCCGCTCTTGCCAAACTGCCACATCGCCGTCATGACACGCGGAGATGACGGGGCGTTTGTGCTGACCGAGCCATATTCCATGAAACCGTATCTGTCAACTGACGACAACCAATGAAGTACGACATTTTTGCAAGCTGCTCGCGCAAGGACAGCCTGGTTGTCCAGTCCATCTGAACAAGCCGATTTAAGTTTCTTTTTTCTGTTGCCATTCGACGCGGGCTTATGATATAATCCTTGCGAACCTCAAATCAGGTTCAAAAACCCTAAAGACCCGAAAATGGAGGTGTGGAGATGAAAAAGAGGTTGATTGCTGTAATTGCCGCCGCAGGCGCTGTCGCGGCTCATGCTGATGCGTGGGACGACATGATAAGGGGCCAGCTCAGTCAGATGAACGCTCCAGCGCCGTCAAGCAGGGAGAATCCCGTCGAGTACTTACAAAAATGCTGGGATGCCACGGAAGCCGGGAATTGGGGGGATGCCGTAAGATACATGAAACGATGCGTCGAACTTGAAAAGAATGCCGGGATTCTCCGGTGCGACTGCAATCTTGCCGGATACTACGTGTGGTTGGCGATGCTGCAGTGGAACTACGACGAGGCAGGTTCGGCGCGCAGTTCGATGGAGGAGGCGGTAAGGCTGATGAAGTACGGGGAAAGTCTTGGAAACGGTTGCGAAAAGCTCGCCGAGAAATTCCTCGCTAAATTGCGTTCCGGCGATTTGCCGTCCACATTTACTCCGACGGATATTCTTTCAGATTGCGGCGTCTGCAAAAACATCATGGCTCCTGTAGAGGCGAGGTTCTGGAAATGCACTAACGCCAGCATTTCGAGATCCAACCTGATGATTTCCTGGGCGGAATCAATGACCCGCACCTATCAAATGGATGGCGAGCGGCAGGCTCGCATGGCGCGTCAAGGCGCGCGTCAGGAATATCTGCGCAAGACCGGGAGCGAATTCTCGCCCGACCGCGACACCCGTCCGTCCTACGGCAAGGCCCGCGACGAGTGGGATTCCTGCAAACGCGTCTACGATATATTCGACGACTGAACCGCAGGTAATTCCGGGATACAATCAGGTGGGCCGCCCGCAAATACAATTTCTACACGATCCACCCGTTCTGCACGGCTAAACCAAACCTGGAAAACTCTGCGTGTTTCGCGCCTCTGCGTGAAGCAGTTCATTCGTTTTCTTGAATGTAGTCGTGGAATTTGATATAATGCCATTGAATGACATCGACAAATCCACTGGAACAGCCGATCGACCGGATTGCCGGGGAAATCGCGCGCGGAACACGCGCGCTTCTTCTCGTTCGCCACGCCGAGCGCCCCCGCATCGCCAACGAGGACAAAACATTCGGCGCATCGCTGCCGCTTACGCCGGAAGGCGAGCGTCAGAGCCGCGAATTCGGCCGAATGCTGCGCGACGCGGTCCGCACGGCGTCGGTGCAGTTTTTGGCCAGCCCCCTCAAGCGAACTGTGATGACTGCGGAACTTATCGCCGAGGGAATGGGGATTGATCCCGGCGACATCGAGACCGACGCCGCCATCGGCAATTCGAGCGCTTTCATCTCCGACGAGTTGGAGTTGTGGGAGTGTTTCCGGGACACGCGTTTCTTCGATCACATGCAGGAGTATTTCCGCGCCGGAATCCAGCGAGGCTTCAATCCGATCTCCGAGGCGACGGAGAATTACGAGAAATACGTCCTTTCGCGTTTTACGGCGCAGGTCGGGATTTTCGCGACGCACGACGTTTTTGTAGCGGCGTTTCTGCACGGGAAGGGCGTCAAGACCGATTTCCGCAAGGAAAACTGGCCGTGTTTTCTCGACGCGGCGGCGATTCTTCTCGACAGGGACGGCGCCCGCCGCTACGCTTTCGTGCGCGCCGGAATCAGCGACAAAGTATGCGGCGTAGAGCCGGATGCCGAGAGTATAGATGTTCAATCCTCAATAAGGAGTTATGCACATGATTAAACGTTTCGCAGCGCTTTTTGCCCTTGCCGCCGCCTGCGCGGCATACGGCGGCAGTCAAACCCGGATAGCGAACAATCCGTACGACGACGGGCTCGGCGGTGCGTCAGGCAGTGCATACCGCATTCCGGCGATGGCGAAATCCACGAACGGCGTAATCGTCGCGGTGTACGACTGCCGATACAATAATGCCTACGATCTGCCGAACGTCATCGACCTCGCGGAGAACTGGTCGGGCGACAACGGCGCGACGTGGTCGAAGCCGCGAGTCGCCGTCGATGTTCCAAATACGAACAACTATCAGAAGGTATGCAACATAGGCGATCCGTGCATCGTGTACGATCCTGACGGGGACAAATTCTGGCTTATGGGCATCACTGGCGGCGGGCTTGCCTCTTCGCATGACGGCAGCGGCAATTCCATCGCCGACGTCGTTCTCTACACGCGCGGCACTGGCGAGAACGATACATGGCAGGAATGGACCGGCGGACCTGAAGGCAACAGGCGCAGCGTCAAGCAGATGATTCTCGACTCGCTCGCCGCGGCGGAGGGAGACGAAACGCTGGCGGACGAGAACCAGATTCGCGGCATACTGCAAGGCCCCGGCCACGGTATCGTCCAGAGGCAAACCGTGTATGCAGCAGACGGCGAGACCGTCCTCATGCCAGCCGGCGCGATTGTGTTCCCTATGCAGTATTTCATAGACGGCAACTTCAGCAACACACGGACTTTTGCCGTCTACTCCACCGACGGCGGCGCACACTGGAACGCGACCAAACTTACTCCGGCGAACGATAATGCGCAGGAGAATTGCGTGATGGAACTGGACGACGGCTCGTGGTATATGATATGCAAGGGAAAGACCCAGAGCCAGAAGCAGCGGCAACTGTTCCGCACGACAGACTTTGCGAATTGGACGTACTGCGGCAGCATCACACCATCCGAGTGGGTGCAGGGAAGCTGTCTGAGAATCGGTACCGGATGGGATGGGAAGAGCCGTTACGCGGCCTGCTTTACCACCGCCTCATCTCGCAACAATGTCACGCTTCACTTTGGACGGGACACGTCCTGCGATGCCGATGCAGCACGTGGTGTAGAGTGGGATATCGAAAAGCAGGTCGTCTATCCCGGCCCCACGGGCGGAATGAGCTACAACTCTCTTGTCATGCTCGACAGTTCTACTCTTGCCATCCTTATAGAGATCGACGGGCATATATATGTTATAAAAGAAGACGTCAGCGATATACTTAAGCGGGATGAAATCGATATCGATCCGCCAGTTCCCGCCGCAGTCTGGGACGGGGACTTCAGCCGGGACAACGCGTCCCAGAACGGGTGGTGGATTGAAAACTGGAACGACGCTCACGCGGAAGACTGGTCGTCGGTGACGTTAGACCGCGATAACCAGGGGTTGATGATAAATTCCGAGTCCGGCAAGGGCGGCATGACCGTTCTCGTCAAGTATTCGGGTCTTTCAAATTCCGCAAGCGCCCACCGCGTCCTTGCCGCGAGCTGCGTCACGGCTGCGCACAAATACGACAGGACAGGCATAACACTCAAGTCGGACGGCAAGCTTGTCGGACTTTGGAACTCCAGCACCTCGGCAAGCAGTGACACCGACAACGGCACGGCATCAGGATCTATAGCTTCCTCGGGGGTGATGGCCTTTACGTACGGAATCGGCGGCACCTATCTTTACTACGGTAGCGACACCGCGTCGATATCCTCTACAGCCGCATGGGGCGCCAGCGATTTGAAATCGAGCAGCGACAGCAACAACAGTTCAATCTACGGCGCGGCGATCGGCGGTATGTGCGCCGGCGCGTCACGCATCGGTTACGAGGCGGCGAAGGGTATGACGATCTCCGGTATTGCCGTGTTCGACAAAGTTCTCTCCCCAGAGGAGATGAATGCCTGCAAATGGCCGAGCGAACAAGTGATGGACATTGATTCCGACACTTCTGTGTCTGCAATTAATGCGAATATAGATGCAGCAGTGAAATCTATCCGTTTGAATGTCGCCCCCGGTGTTGTCATTGATGTTGACCAGGCTTTCTCGAATACCGTGTCTGTAACCGTCAAGAGTAAAGGCAATGTCACGCTCTCCGCCGAATCGCAGCCCGTCGCCTCCTGGTTCGCGAATGTCGATTTCTCCGGCGTGAAAGGCGGTCTTCTACGTTCGTGGCTTACGCCGGGCGTGGTGGGATTCAACTTCAGGAGCACAAGTGGAACGGATGTTTCCGGCGCTCTTGCCGCAGCTGATAATTGGATTCACGACAACAATTCCGCGAGCGGCACTTCCACTGCAATGTTTGCCGACGGACTTTCGACTTTGAAGTGGTCATCGGCCAATACGTGGGCTTGCTCCGGCAGCACGATCATCAGCGGTTATCTCGATGACGGCGCCAACGGCGGGAACGGCGCTACGGTGACACTTTCCAACGTTCCTTACGAAACTTACGATGTCATCATCTACTGCTCGTCAGACAGCAATCCCGGACAGTTCCTTGCAAAGACCGTGAACGGCACGACGTATACTTGCGATTTGGCGTCCGGCGCGGTCGTGGAGGGTAGTGCTGTATGGGGTAAGGCTGCTCTTTCGACACCTATTTATGGCGTGAACGCCATGCGCATCAAGAATCTTTCCGGTCCGCTCACCATCTACGGCGGCGCTCGCAGCGGTAGCAACCGCGGCGGCATCGCGGCTATCCAAATCATGCCGCCTAATACGCCGGACAATATTCCTACTTATAAGCTATCGCTTGACGGTACGGCGACGACCTGGAGTGAAGGCACGTGGACACTGGACGGCGAATCCGCTGATGCGCCGACGTCTGGCTTTGTCGAGATAGAGGCGACGGCATCTACCGCTTTGACGGTTGATCAGGCGGTCAACCTTGCCGATTTGAAGGTGCGCGGCGGCACTGATATCGTCGTCAATGTCTCGACGAACGGGGCGGGTTCGCTTTACGCACTCAAAGCGACGGTCGAAAGCGGCGTCCTTCAGCAGGGTTCGCCCGCCGTGCTCGGCGCGACGCCTACTGTTGTTGTTAAAGACGGCGCGACATTTGACTTGAACGGCAAGGCTGTCAACGCGGCCAATGCGGTTGTGATTTCGGGTGCGGGTGCAGGCGACTGGCCTTGGGCGCTCACCTCGTCGGGCGGTGCAGGCGGTGCGATTCTCGGCGGTCTGTACCTCTCGGCGAACGCGACAATTGGTGGCGCCAATGAACTAAAGGTTGGCGAGTGGAGTAGCAGCGGCTACTACTGCTATCTTCAAGGCTTCACTCTAACAAAGACGGGTGCCGGTGGATTCAAGGGGACGAATATGAACACGCCTGGAGCCGGAACGATAGATCTGCAGGGCGGAACTATGAGCGTGAATCTGTTTAACAACCTAAACAACAACGGCGGCAATACTACCGTGATTGTCGAATCAGGTGCAAGCCTGCAGAATAATACAGATCGCGCTATCAGCATTTATGCGCTTAGTTTAGAAGGAGGAGCGCTGATATCAGACGGCAAACCTTTAAAAGTCAATGGCTATTTAATTGGATCGGGATCAACGGCAAAGTTGGATTTCGGGCCGGATGTATTTGTCGCATTGACCGGCGACCTTGAAGTGTCGTCTGCAATGACACTTGACGGAGACGTGTTTTTCTTCAAAGATTCATTTTTGGTTGATGACCTTGATGTTACGTTGTCAGGAACGCTTACGGCGTCTTCAGGGACGATTTTCGTCGGCGACGGCGTGACGCTCAACCTTGCAACAAACCGTCCTGCGGCGACGCTGGACATTGCCGACGGCGCGGCGCTTGTCGTGAGGATGCAGGAAGGCGAACAGAAGGTCTCCCTTTCCGCGACCGGCAAACCTTCGTCTCTAGTGGTGCTGGATGCCGACGGAAATCACATTTCCTCCCCGTCGGTGTCGTTCGCGGACGGAACGCTTTCAGTCTCGCCGTTTTCTGCGTCCGGCTCCATAAGCGTCAACTTCCATGCCGGCACTGGGCTTGACACTACTGCGGATGGCAAGGCCGGTCTTGCAGGATGCAAGGTATATCTTGACGCATGGAACAATGTCAGCGGCAACAACAACTCGACATTGTCTACAGTAAAACGTCTCGAATCAAACGGCGATACGGTGACGAGCCATAGCATGTCCGTCACTGTTTCCGGCACTCGGGGATCGTGGTCGTGCGGCAGTTTAAACGCCGTGACCGATCCGCTTTGCGGCTACATCGATGACAATGACTATTACCCGACTCCAACCGTGACGGTGACAGGAATTCCTTACGACAAGTACCGCGTCGTTGTCTATCATTCGACGGATACGGCAAACGTTCCTTTCGGCTACGATCTCGTCAATGGTATTCCGTTCACAGGTGTCAGCGGACATACTTCTGTCGGAACGGCGAACTGGGGCGACTCGGGACCTGACAATTCCGCATACAGCATTATGGAAGGCGTGAACGTGCTCGTCACGCCGATACTGCCGAACAACGCGGGGAAAACGCTTACGGTCACAGGCCACCGGGTGTCAGGCACCGGTGCTCGCGGCTGCATTGCCGCGATCCAGATATTCGATGCGACGGACGACACGGACATTGATATGGAAAGTGTTGCGAATCACTTCGGGACGATTCTGGGACCCGATCAGGGCAATTGGCAGTTTCCTGATGATGGAGTTGTGGCGGACCCGTCCGGATTCGGCGGCGTTATGGTCGGCACGAATGGAATCAGCCAGATTCTGAACACGTCCGAGGGATATAGAAATTCGACTGTCTCCGTGTTGGCCTCGATCCCCGAAAAAGCTGCCGGCACGCTGTTTGGCTTCAAAACGGGGTATGGAAATGATATCCAGGTCGCATACCGCGGCGACGGCACGTTCCTGCTGACGCACGACGGCAACGCCGCTGGTGTGGGAGGTGCCGTCGTCTCGCGCGTCGTGGACGTATCGGGAGTCCATGCATACACGCTCAAATACACTTACATTGACGCCACTCTCTATCAGGATGGAACAGAGATAGCGGCGACGAGAGATATAAACGCAACATCATTCTGGCTTCTCTTGGGCTCTCTCGATATCGGAATGCGCAATAGTGGCGGCGAAGTTCTTTCCGGTATGATTGTCTACGCCGCCTACACTCACTACTGGACGACCGACGTGAACAACGCCAGCAATCTTTTCAGTACTTACGACCACTCCGTGTTTCGCGACGCAGACGCCTCCATGGCGAAGAAGGCGGAGGTGTTCACGCATCTCGTCGGCTACGGCGACACGGAAGGGCTTCTTGCGCTCATGCCGCATCGCACTAGCACATACGAGAACGGCGGTTGGCATTGTCCGCTCGACGCGCATCCCGCCAGTGGCGAGTATATGGATGGATTGACGACTGTGTTCAATCCGGTCGTTCAGAACCTACCCGGCGTTTCCACAAATGCGGCGGCGGCGAGCGTCCTTGCGCAGATTCCAGGGACGGCGGCAGGAGTCATCGCCAATATCACGGTTGTCAACGGCAATTCCACGCATTGCGTTTTTGCTCGTTCGAATGGAGACGGTACCGTGTCTCTTGGATGGGAGAACGACGCGAAGGATAAGACCTCCGGCATTCTTGACGGGTGGGATGATGCCCATGTGTGGACCCTTGTTTCCCATGAAACCGATGGATGCAAGCTCTACCGCGACGGCGAATTTGTGCTTGAAGACGCAGCTTTGAAGTTTTTCGGCTACAAGGCGGGAACATCCATCATGTTCGGGAATGCGACAAACAGCGGACATCCGCTGGCCGGAATGAAGGTATATGCCGTCCATACCGATTTCGGTGCGTCGAGCGAGATATTCGATACGGCGGAGGATAATGCAGCAGCCGTTTTCGATTCGTTCGATTTTATGGAGGAACTGCCGGAAGGCGCGACGATCGACGAAAAGGTAGAGGCGTTTGTGCGTTACACCGAGACGGGCGTCGCATACGAGCCGCCGCCGGTATTCGATCCTGAAAACGACGAAGTCGCGGAAACATGCGTCCTTCGCATCAGCGAGATCATGCCGAAGCCGACGGACGCGCTAAATCGCGGCAAGCTTGAGGGCATGGACGTGAACGGACTCGAGTCCGGCTGGGTCGAGGTCGAGAACACGTCGCCCGACAAGTGGGCCGACCTCGGCGACTACAAGTTCATCCGCTCCAACCGCGGCAAGAAGACCGGCCAGGCCGACTACGGCAACTTCCCGTCCGTGATGATCGCGCCGGGGTCTCGTTATGTGTTCTACATGTCCGAGCGCTACTCCAACAGCGCGGACATGACCGTGAGCGCATGGGCGGAGGCCGACGAGGACGGCGTAAAGCCGAAGCTGTACGGCGCGGATCTGAAAGACATCCTCGTGTGGCCGGACAAGGTGAACCCGAAGAAGTCGCCGTTTGTGCGCCTCGTCTATACGCCGACGGACGCAATCGTCGATACGGTTGTCGTGCCGAGCGATGTGCCTGAAGGGTGTTCGATCATCGTCGGCGACGCCGGCGATGGGGAGGCGACAAAGCGCTGGCTCTGTCCCACGCCGACTCGCGGAAGGACGAACACGGCGACAGAAGGCCTCGTGCGCATCGGCCCGAACGCTGGGCCGCTATATGAAATCGCCGGTGGCAAGAAGCACGACAGCGCGAATGAATTCGCCCGCCTCGCGCCGCCTGCCGTGCCTGGCGAGGACTATGAGATAACTTTCTCGTTCAACCCCGTCATGCATCCGACTGTCGCAGGCGGTTTCCGCGACGAAGATGCCATAACAGACATCAGACTTGTCTACCGCACCGACCTCACCAACGCGATAACGATAGCATCCGTCGATATGACGACAGATAATTTCGATGCAAAGGATTGGGGGCACACATATACTGCGACTATTCCGCACGCCGTATTTGACACTATCGGCGCAGGCCATCTCATCCAGTGGAAGTTTATCGCGGCGGATGCGAGCGGCAACGAATGGACTTCGCCCAGCTTCAACAACCCCGACGACGGATACGAGTGGTACGGCACCATCGTGGAGCCTGACCCGGCGACGCAGATGAGCGCGACGCTGCCGACCTGGCACATGTTCGCGAGCGGCGACCACCTGACGCAGATGGATGTCGATGCCGACAAGCAGGATCGTTCCAAGGTCCCGAACCAGGCCCGCGTAGCGATCTACGACAGCTCGACCTCGAACTACTATGACTATGTTCGAATCGACCTTCGCGGACACACCTCCGCTGGGTTCACGAAGAAGGGACACGGGCTTCGCTTCGCCAAGGCGCATCCGCTTACGATGACTGACATCGTGACCGGCGAGACGATAGAGGAAATCCGCAAGACATCGCTCATCAGCGAGTTCGCCGACCCGAGTTACATGCGTCAGATGATCGCTTTCTGGCTGTGGCGCAAGATGGGCAACCTCGTGCCGTTTGACTTCCCCGTGCGATGCAATCTCAACGGCGAGTTCTACCAGCTGGCGTTCAACTCAGAGCGCTTCACGGACGAATTGATCGAGGACGTGTACGGACTCGACAAGTTCGGCTACAGCTGGAAGAACGTCGGCACGATGAAGAGTGGACCGAAGAATGACAACACTTACGGCACATCTGCCGGTGGCGCAGAAAAGAAGACGCCGGACGACGAGGACGAGAAAAATGTCGATGTGCTGGAAGATGAATTGCGCTACTATCTCAAACAATATGGTGCACAGTCTGTCGGAGAGGACATTGAAAATTTGACGAGGTTCGTCGTCGAGAAGTTTGATCTTCCCGCGTGGCTCAACTACCTCGCCTCGGCGCGCATCACGCAGGAGATGGACGACGTGTGGGCTAACGTATGCGCTTACTACGACAATCCGGAGATGAAGGACGGCGTTCGCGGAAAGGGGACTTGGATGCCGCTTGGCTACGACTTCAACCTCTCGTTCGGGCAGTATTACATCGACGGCGGTATTTCGCCTGCGGGGTTGGTTGCGACCAACGACTGGTACAAGTCGCATCCATTCTACGGCGGCAACCGCGTCAGATGCTATACGTCGTCCGCGATGGCCTCGACGATAAACAACGGTAACGACGGCTTTGAGGCAGTATTGCAGTCTGCAAAGTTCCGACGCCTCTACCTGCGCCGCCTAAGGACGCTTATGGATCAAGAGCTTAAGGCCCCTGGCACGCCAGAAGGGGGAACGCCATTTATGCTCGAGATGCGCAAGATGGCAGGCCTGATGCGAGCGGATGCCACTCTGGACACAGAAAAGTGGGGAAACGACTGGACGGATGGCAATATTGATGTCTGGGAGAATGGTTCTCGTCCGGCGAACATGGACGCGGGCATTCAAGACATCTGGGACAACTACGTAGTGCCGCGCCGCGAGCATCTGTATGTGACGCACTCCGTCACCAACACGGCGAAGGAGATCGGCTACGGTTCGAACCTCAACGCCGGAATTCCCGAGGCGCAGAGTCCGATTGAGACGCTTGCCCCGAATATCTCAATATCCAACCTCACGGCGCTTGACGCGGCTCAGGCCGAAGCGCTTGGTGTTGCGGGGCAGCTTTACGATACGGAGGTTGTCGTCATCCGCAACGACAACGCCGAAGTTGTCGATATGAGCGGATGGCGGCTTGCATTCTCGGTCGACTTCACGTTCCCCGCCGGCACCGTGTGCGATGCAAACGACTCTATCTACATCGTTGCCGACCGCCGCGCATACATCGACGCGCACGACGCGGAGTTGACGGATCAGGTCATTGTCGGCAACGCCAAGTTCACCGGCGCGGGACCGGTTGCGCTTTATGATGCGGACGGTGCGCTTGTATATTCGGCGATTCCGCAGACTGACGAGCTCAAGTATCTGCGGCTCCACTCCTTCTACGGGAACACACTTGACGGCGGCGATACCGGCGAATGGTTCACGCTCACGAACATTTCCGATACCGTCACGCTTGACCTCACCGATGTTACGGTTTGCTTCCTTAAGCAAGGCGACAACCATGATGCTACGGAACATTGCCACGTTACGCTTACGAACAAGAAGGGCAAGGGCAGCATAGCGTCGCTTAAGTCATGGACTGCGCAGCAGGCGGACTACTCCGAAAAGGGCTGGTCGAAGATTCAGAACAACAAGCAGCAGATCACAATCTACGATAAGTACGGCTCGGTCTGCCAGTCGCTGATGGTTACGCAGAAGAAATTCCCGCTTGCGTACGGCAATGGCGGATATCTTGTGTGCGATTCCATCAATGCAAGCGTTACCAAAGATTCGCAGTGGCACGAGGCGCTTTATGAGCTTCCGAACAACGGAGAGTTGAGCGAGTCCTTTGCCGCCGACAGCCAGGAGGCTGCGAACGAACTTGTCGCGAACGCAAAGCCCGCACTGAGCGACGATGACGTCGATGCCGGACTTGAACCGCAGTACCTCAAAATCGTCGCGCAACCGGTCGAGGGCGAGACTGGCAAATACAAGGCCGTAGTCGTGGTAAATCCCGATACGGTTGAGGTGCCGGTGATGGCGCAGATAGAAGACGGCGAGACCACGATTGATCCGCTGACGGTCGAGTCCGACGAAGAGGGCAGCAAGGTGACGGTTGGCGTAAGCAACGCGACGGTCGGGCTTTGGTACGGCTTCACATGGACCGACTCGCTTGGCATCAAGCCGTTTGAAAACGATGTGGAATCGTTTAAGCGCGCCGCATCTTCGTCCGTGAAGATCGAGTCGAAGGGCGAGGCGACGAAAAGCGCCCAGAAGGCGTTCTTCCGCGTTAAAGTCCTTCCTTTCAAGCCAGAGTGAAATATGCAAAAGAAATCGGAATGAAATCTTTTTGGATAACGATTGCCGTTTTCGCCGCGCTTCTTCGGTTCCCGGCCTTTGCCGGACCGGAGAGCGACGCGGAGTTCCTGTTAAAGTACGCACCTGAGCGCGATCTTCCTCTTCCGGAAGAGTACGTGACGGAGAATTGCCGTCTTGCTGCGGCGGCAAGAGAAACCGCGATTGAGAAATATCCCGATGAAATATACCGCGAATACGTTCTCCCCTACAGCGTGATCAGGGAAGAGCGCGACGACTGGCGCCGGGAATTCCGCGACCGTTTCCTCCCTCTGATTTCGGGATGCACCAATGCGTATGAGGCGGCGGTGCTTCTCGACAGGAGGATATGGGACGAGATTGGCGTGCATTACAACGTCAAAAGGGACAAGGCGCGGCAGTCCCCGCGCCATTCGATGCGCATCGGCATGGCCTCGTGCACCGGCATCTCCATAATTCTGATCGACGTCTGCCGCGCGCTCGGAATTCCAGCCCGTCTCGTCGGATGCTGCTGGACGACGATACCCGGCAACCATTCCTGGGTGGAGGTGTGGTCGGAAGGGGCATGGCACGTTGTCGCGTCCGGCGAAAAAGAGCGCGAGGACAATATCTGGTTTCTCGAATACGCGGCGCTCGCCGACGCCTCGAGGCCCGACCGCCGCATCTACGCAAGCCGCTGGTCGCCCGGCGAGACGCGTTTCTGGCAGACGTGGGACCGTCCGGGATGCGTTTCCGACGTGCCGGCGGACGATGTGACCGCGAAATACAGGACGCGTCCGGTTTATGCAATCGTCATCTCTCCGGAGGCCGCAGCCGACAAGGAATGGAAAGCCGTCGCCGGCGCCTTGAAGGAAAAGCATTCGGCAGATGCCTGGTGCGCGGTGTTCGAGACGCCTCTGGGGGATGCTGCGGAATCTCTCCGCGCCGTCAAGCCCAGATACGCGGCATTCGTCATGAAGCCGGATGAAGTGCGCGAAGCGGCGTATCTCTCGATCAAGTCCATGATGCGCAGTCTGGACGACGATCCTTTCGACGATGCGGTGTACGGAATCGTCACAGGTCCGGACGCCGCGACCGCCATGCGCATCGCAAGTTCCAGCGAGCCGCAGACGCTTGAACGCATGCTTGCGACCACGGGAGTCGGAGAAGATGTCGTTCAGGGGCCTGTCGCAGTTATATCGGACGCGTTCCCGAAAGGGGAGTATTGGGAAAAGGATTCTTCCGGCGCGGTGACGCGCAATTCCACGACCGGCGTCACGAGCCGCGTTTTCGCAGATGCGTGGGCGCGTCTCGACCCAGATGTCCTTTTGACCAGCAGCCATGCGACGGAGCGCAACCTCGAAATGCCGTTTTCGCGCGGTGCGGTTGTAGTGAAGGACGGACGCTTTGTCGCCGTCACCTGGCCTTTCGGTACCGGGGAAGATGCGCCGCTCGCCGCTCCGCAAAGGGAAAAAGCCTGGCTTGCCGCAGGGAACTGTCTCATCGCCAACCACAACGCGCCCGACGATATGGTCATGACAGCGCTGTCGTTCGGCAAGGTCAACCAGTTCGCCGGATATTTCAAACCGACTTGGTTTGGCTTCGTCGGATGGACGTCTTGGCGGTATTTCGGATCCCGCGGATATTCTCTCGCGGAAAGCTATTATGCGGCGAACCAGCTCCTCCTGCGCAAACTTGCGGCGGGAGACTGGAAGGACGAAAAAGAAAAGGCCGGTCTCGAATGGGATCGCGACGCGACGATATTCTACGGCGATCCGATGCTGAATGTGCGGTTTCCCGGACGTAAACCGTCCGTAAAAGATGCGGACACGGAATTTCCGGCGATTTCGACCGATCCGGATATCGCCGTTCCGGAAGGATGCGATGCGTTCCGCGCCGACGATTTCATCCTCTTCTGGCCTCGGACATATTAGAATCGTCACGCGTCCGGCGTAACCGTTGTCGATATTGAACCGCCGCGGCATCTGCCGCGTTTAATAAAACAATGAATACAAGAGATACTTCTAAAGATGTCCGGCGCACACTCGCCGTAGGATGGTTCGACAATGCGCCTTTCCGCGAGATTTGCTCGAAATTCACCGGCAGGATCAAGGAGGTGTTTTTCGCGTGGCCCGGCGTCACCGCCAGCAGACCCATGGCTCCGTGGACGCAGGAGCGGAAGGATTTGATATATTCCGATTTGTCGTGGTGCCGCGAAAACGGTATCGAGCTTGACGCGATTTTCAATTCCAGCTGCTACGGTGATATCGCCGTTTCGCCAGAGTTGGCCGATCTTGTGACGGACAAGCTCCGGGAAATGGACGAGCACGGCCTTGTGCCGGAGCATTTGACCACGACTTCGCCTTTCATAGCTACAGTAGTGCGCAAGCGTTTCCCCTCGGTCAAGTTGCGCATAAGCGTGAACGTATACGCCGAAAACACCATTTCCCTCTCGTATATCGACGATCTGTTCGATTCGTTCTATGCCGGCATCGACCGCCACAGGCGGATGGATTACGTCGGAATGATGCACGGGTGGGCGCTTGAGCACGGCAAAACACTCTGTCTGTACGCCAATTCCGGATGTCTCAAGGACTGTACTTTCCGCCAGTTTCACAACAACCAGCACGGACACAACCGCATGGGAATGAGCGCAGCCGGACGCGATTTCGGTTTTTCGACGTTTCTGTGCCGCAAGAATTACGAGCGCGGCAATTTCACCGATTTCCTGCGCGCCGACTGGCTCCGCCCCGAGGAGCTTCCGGAATACGAGAAATACGCAGCTGTAGTCAAACTCGCCACCCGCAGGCATCCAGATCCGGAGGCGGTGATCCGCGCGTACGCGACGTATTCCTACGACGGAGACATCGCCAAGATCACGGATCCGTTCTTCGATTTCCCGTTTTCCGTCGACAACGCCGCGCTTGGTTCGTCACCGCTGTGGCCGGAAGTCCGCGACTGCCCCGATGCCCATGACTGCAAGCGTTGCGGCAAGTGCGACCGGCTTCTTTCCGAGCTGAAAGAAAAGTCAGCATCGAAGCCGGGCGGTAATACGGCAGCGTCGTTCGAAGCTTTTTTCAAAGGGTGAAATCCCGCAATGGCAGTTGAACTGCGCAATGATTTTTTGTATAATATCCTGCGCATGAAAATCAAAGACATACTGGCCGCAGACAAGCCGTCTGTTTCGTTCGAGATATTCCCGCCGCGCAAGGATGCTTCCTTTGCTCCGGTGAGGGATGCGATAGCGAGGCTTGCCGTGCAGAAGCCGTCGTTCATGTCCGTGACGTACGGCGCATCCGGCAACGCGCAGGCAAACACCGTGGCGATCGCCTCGCTCGTGCAGTCTTGCGGCGTGAGCGCGCTGGCGCACTTGACGTGCGTCGCCGCGACGAGGGAAAGCATAGCGTCCGAGGCGGAAGCGCTCGGACGCGCGGGAATTGAAAACGTTCTCTGTCTTAGAGGCGACATGCCGAAAGACCGGCAGCCGGCCGGTCCGGGGGATTTTTCGCACGCGGTCGATCTCGTGCGCGCGCTGCGTCCGCTCGGTTTCTGTCTCGGCGGCGCCTGCTATCCGGAATGCCATCCGGAATGTCCGCACATTGAAAGCGACATACGCCATCTTCGCGAAAAAGTCGATGCAGGCCTCGATTTCCTGACGACGCAAATGTTCTTCGACAACAACATTTTCTACCGGTATCTATCGAAGCTGCGCGACAGGGGCGTCACCGTCCCCATAGTGGCGGGTATAATGCCTGTCGCCAACGGAAAGCAGATAGAACGCATCTGCCGCCTTTCCGGCACGTATCTTCCAAGCCGTTTCAAGGCGATAGTCGACCGATTCGGAGACCGTCCCGATGCAATGCTCGACGCGGGTGTGGCGTACGCGACGGAGCAGATCGTTGATCTTTTCGCGAACGGAATCAATGCCGTCCACGTCTACACGATGAACAAGCCGGACGTGGCCGAACGCATCATGCGCAACTTGAAAGGCATACTCCACTCCCCGGTGGCATGAAGATCGACGACGTCCAGATCCGCCGCTACCTCAAGCTTTTCGGACGTCCTCCCGGCGAAGCGCTCGAAAGGCGCATCGCTGTGATGCGCGAGGCGGCTCTCGGCGCAATCCGGCCAACACGCGCGTGGAGGCGGTTCGAGGGTCTGGACGCGGCGAACGCGAACGGTTCCGCCTCCCTTGCGAAGCATCTGTCGGGATGCCATGCCGTCTATCTTGTCTGCGCTACGATCGGCGCTTCGTTCGACGCGCTTCAGCGCCGGACCGCCGCTACATCCCCGGCCGACGCGTTCATCCTCCAGGCCATAGGCGCGGCCGCGATCGAGGAATGGACGGACGATACGGAATGCGAAATACGCCGCGGACTCCCCCCCGGCGAAATTCTCGTCCGGCGCTATTCTCCGGGCTACGGCGACTATCCTCTCGCCGCGCAGCGCGATATTTTCAGACTTCTCGACGCGCCTCGCACGGCAGGCGTTTCGCTGACTGCGGATCTTGTGATGGTGCCGTCCAAATCCGTCAGCGCAGTCATCGGCGTAAAGAAAGGAGATATGCCGCAATGAACGGTATTTTCGGGAATGGATTTTTCTTCCTCGACGGCGGCATGGGCACGCAGCTGCAGGAGAAGGGGCTTCAGCCGGGGGATGTCCCGGAGCTCTGGAATCTGACACGCCCTGACGTCATATCCGCCGTCCACGCCGCCTATTTTGCCGCCGGCGCGGATGCCGTTTACGCCAACACTTTCGGCGCGAACGCCGCGAAATACCATGGCGACGCCCCGCTGGACGATGTGATCGCGGCGGGAATCGGATTGGCGCGCGGCGCGGCCCGGGCTGCCGGAGCGGGGAAGCTCGTGGCTCTCGACATCGGCCCCACCGGACGGCTTTTGAAGCCTTCGGGAGATTTCGAATTCGACCTGGCGTACGACGCCTTCGCCGCGCAGATAGCCTGCGGCGTCAAGGCGGGTGCCGACTTCATCGCGATTGAGACGATGGGCGACGCATACGAACTCAAAGCGGCCGTTCTGGCCGCGAAAGAGAATTCCCATCTTCCAATTCTCGCCACCGTCGCGCTTGGCGAAGACGGAAAGCTTCTTACCGGAGCCGACGTGGAATGCGTCGCGGCGATTCTTGCGGGCCTGCGCGTCGATGCGATCGGATTGAATTGCGGATTCGGTCCCGACAGAATGCTTCCGTTCGTGCAAAGACTCGCGCGGGCGACGTCTTTGCCAATCGCCGTCAAACCGAACGCCGGCCTTCCTGAAGTCGCGGACGGGCGCACGGTCTTTACCGTGGGTCCGGAGGCGTTCGCGGAAGACACGGCGGCGCTGGCTCGCGCCGGCGCGTCCATTGTCGGCGGATGCTGCGGCACGACGCCATCGCATATCGCGGCGCTGCGCAAGGCTCTGTCCGGGATGTCGCCGCGCCGCGCCGATCCGGCGCCGGAACTGGTCGTAACTTCCGGATCGCGCGCAGTCGCAATAGGGTTCGGCGATACAGTCGTCATAGGTGAGCGCATAAATCCGACGGGCAAGAAGAAACTTCGTGCCGCGCTGTCGGAAGGGGATGTCGCCTACGTGCTGCGCGAGGCGGTGTCGCAGGCGGACGCCGGGGCGCACATCCTGGACGTCAACACCGGCGTCCCCGGACTCGACGAGCCGTCCGTTCTTGATGCGACGGTTCAGGCGGTTCAGAGCGTCACGGATCTTCCTTTGCAGATCGACACGTCCGACACTGCCGCGCTAGACCGCGCCCTGCGCCACTACAACGGCAAGGCGCTCGTCAATTCGGTGAACGGAAAGGAAGAGTCGATGTCCGCGGTTTTCCCGCTCGTAGCGAAGTACGGCGGTGCGGTAGTCGCGCTGACTCTCGACGAAAACGGCATACCGCCGACTGCGGAAGGGCGTCTCGCGATCGCAAAGCGCATCGTGGAGCGCGGCGCGGCGTACGGACTGAAACCTTCAGACTTCCTGATCGACGTTCTCTGCCTCGCGGTAAGTTCCGGACAGGACGGAGCGAACGTAACGCTCGAATCGCTCCGACTGGTGCGCGCCGGACTCGGCTGCCGCACGTGTCTTGGCGTGTCGAACATCTCGTTCGGGCTCCCGGCGCGTCCGCTTCTCAACGCCGCGTTCTACACGATGGCGCTCGCGAACGGATTGTCGGCAGGAATCGTAAATCCGTTCGCGGCGGACATGATGGCATCGTACCGCGCATACCGGGCGCTTACGGGCAGGGAT
Organism: Verrucomicrobia bacterium UBA3841; assembly: GCA_002392765.1. Lineage (GTDB taxonomy): Bacteria > Verrucomicrobiota > Kiritimatiellia > RFP12 > UBA1067 > UBA1067. The sequence continues at coordinate 64,123 of DGHT01000015.1, forward strand.
AATGCGTTTTCCTCGTGGATAGAAGCATACAAAGAATGGACTCCAGCCTCGCCGGCCGCTGCGCGGACCTCCGCGCGCGCGGCGGAAAGCGCCGGGGCCGCGGACGGTTCGCCGCTCGCGTCGGCGATCAGGCACGGCCTCAAGGCCGATGCCGCGGCGTTCGCGAACGAAGAGCTTTCGCGCGGCGCCGGTCCGCTCGACATCATATCCGGCGGAATAGTCCCCGCGCTGGAAGAGGTCGGCAGGGGGTTCGAATCCGGGAGCGTGTTTCTCCCGCAGCTGCTGATGGCCGCCGAGGCGGCCGGGGCGGCGTTCGACGCCGTCCGCGCCGCGTTCCCCGCGCGCGAGGGGGAAACGGCGAGAGGGCCGATAATCATGGCGACCGTCAAAGGCGACATCCACGACATCGGCAAGAATATCTGCCGCGCGCTTCTGGAGAACTACGGATTCAAGGTGGTCGATCTCGGACGCGACGTCCCGCCGGAGACGATTGCAGAGGCAGCGCGCCGCGAAAAGGCGCGGCTCGTCGGACTTTCCGCTCTTATGACAACGACGGTCCGCTTCATGGAAGAGACGGTGAAACTCGTGCATGAAAAAGTACCCGGTTGCGAGACGACGGTCGGCGGCGCGGTTATGACGGCGGATTACGCGCGCAAAATTGGATCCGACTACTACTGCAAAGACGCGATGGAACTGGTCCGCCTTGCGGAACGTCTTTTCCCGCAGACGCCGCGAGGCTGATTTTCCGTCCGTCGGCTAATCTTTTTTCGCGCCGCAGACTCTCAGTATCTCGTTCGCGATCTCGATTGAAACGCCTGCCGTTTTCATGATTTCGTCCGCGCCTGCTTTGGCCACGCCCGAAATCGATCTGAACGTCCTGAGCAGTTTGGCTTTCTTCGCTTCGCCTATCCCGACAACGCCGTCCAGGACCGATTCGCGAATAGTCTTCTCTCGCAGATTCCTGTGGTAGGTGATTGCGAAACGGTGCGCTTCGTCTCTCAGGCGCGTTATCACCATCAAAGCCTGCGAGTCGCGCGGCAGTGCGATGTCGTCGCGTCCGTCGTCGACTACGATCAGCTCCTGCTGTTTGGCGAGACCTACGGTGGGGATGTCGGTGATTCCCAGTTCTGCGAACACGGCACGGGCGGCCCTCAGCTGCGTTATTCCGCCATCGCACACGTAAAGATCCGCGCGCGGGGATTTCGCGGCGATCGTCGATTCCGGTCCGTAGCGGCGGCGTACGACTTCCGCCATCGCCCTTGGATCGTCGGCGCCTTCGAAGCTTTCGATTTTGAATCTTCTGTAGAAGCGTCTGTCAGGGAGGCCGTCCCTCGCCACTACGAGCGATGCGACGTTGTGCGTGCCGAACAGGTTTGAAATGTCTACGCATTCGATCGTCCGCGGCGGTTTCTCGAGACCGATCGCCGCAGCCAGTTCCGCTATGCCGGCGATCGCTTCGTCGCGGCGCATGGAAGGAGGCTTTCTCGTGAAATGGGATTTGGCGATTTCCCTGAGCGCCGAGATCGTGTCGCGCAATGCGGACGCTTTTTCGAAATCCATTTCGGCCGCAGCCGTCTTCATCGCCGTTTTAAGTTCTTCGACGACGGCCGGACGTTTCCCTTCGAGAAACTCGCACGCCTCGAGAAATCTTTCCTTGTATCCGGCGGCGGAGATCCTGCCGATGCACGGCGCGGAGCAGGTCCTTATCACATCGTCGATGCAGTGCTCGTGCGTCGAGGCGTCGGGGCGCAGTGCGCGGCACGATCGGATCCCGAAGCGCCGCTCTGCGAAATCCTTTGCCGCCCTCACTACGGGGCTGGACGGGAACGGGCCGAAATATCTCGCGCCGTCGTCGCGAACGATGCGGACGCATTCGAAGCGCGGCCATTCGCCGCCGGCGTCGGCCTTGAGCGCGAGGTATCTTTTGTCGTCGCGCATCAGGATGTTGAAATGGGGTTTGTGCTTCTTGATCAGCGAAGCTTCAGTCAGCAGGCTTTCGGCCTCGTTCCGCACCGTCATGAATTCGAAATCCCAGACGGTGTCTACCATGCTTTTCACCTTCGGCGCGTGCTTGGCACCCGGGCGGAAATACGAAAGCACCCGCCTGCGGAGGTTTTTGGCTTTTCCCACGTATATTATCTTCCCGGCCCGGTCGCGCATTATGTAGCAGCCGGGGGATTGCGGCACTTCCTTGAGGCGTGCGCGTATCAGGTCCGTCATTGCAGACGCTTCGGCTCGTCGTCTGGCCTGTTGCCCTCTTCGATGCCTTTCTTGAATTCGCCCTTGGCGCGTCCGAGCGATCTTGCGATGTCTGGTATCTTCTTCCCGCCTACGAGAAGAACAATGACGGCAAGGCAGATCAAGAGGGAAAGAGGACTCATATTCTGGATGAACGACAGCATGGCTTTTGTCTCCTTGGTTTTTCAGGTCTGGTTATTTTGTCCAAAGTTTCTCGAGTGCGTAGTATCTGCGCGCCTCGGGCGAGAATACGTGTACGACCACATCGACATAGTCGACAGCGATCCATCCGGAGTCCGGATCGCCGGACATGCGGTATTTCTGCACGCCCGCGTTTCTCATCGCGTTCTGCGATTCGGCGGCGAGCGCTTTCAAGTGCGGAGCGGCCGCGCCTGTGGCGACGACGAAGAAATCGGCAAGCGCGTTTTTGCCTGTCATGTCGTAGATTTTTACGTCGATTCCCTTGCGCGCCTCGAGCGCGGCTGCTATGGTTTCTGCTTGTTGCTTTGGTGTCATGCCCCATATTATATCAAAAATTGCGCCCGATTTCCGGAAAAAATCGAAAAAACCCCCGAAAAAAGGCATTATTTGCTTGCAAAATCACAAAAACATTGGTATATTATACTCAAACAGGTGCGAAGACGGTTTCGCGCTTGAAATTAAGGATCAAAAAAATGGCTAAGAAAAAAGAAGTCGTTCCTACAACCAAGAGCGGAATAATCGCAGCCCTCGCCGAAGCCGGCGGTGTCACCAAGGCGCAGGCCGTGGCAATCTACGAGAGGCTTATTGACCTCGCCGTCAAGGGCGCCCTCCAGGAAGAGAAGGGTTATATGCTTCCCGGAATCGGCAAGGTTAAGAAAGTCAGCCGCCCCGCCCGCAATGGCATCAACCCGATGACCAAGGAGCCTATCAAGATCAAGGCGAAGAAGGTTGTCAAGCTCATCGCTTGCAAGGCTCTCAAGGACGCGATTCTTGGCTGATTGAATTTTCAGTCCGTAGAAAATACGAAAGGCCTTTCCGCGTTGCGGAGAGGCCTTTTCCTTTTTGCCGGATAAAAAAATAAAAAAAATAAATTTTCCTCTTGCATTCGTTTCGATTTTTTGATAAACTATTGTCTCGTTCGCCCGAAAGGACGACATCGATCTTTGACAAGCGACCGTTTGGAGAATGTCTCGACAAAGTTCGCAGGCCAGCCGCCTTGCGAACCTTCGGAAGAGACATGGAAAGACATGTTTGTGTGAGGAGAAGAATAAAAAATACTCGAAGTTTTATTTCTGAGAGTTTGATTCTGGCTCAGAACGAACGCTGGTAGCGTGGATTAGGCATGCAAGTCGAACGGGATCCGCGAGTTAGCAATAATGAGCGGTGAGAGTGGCGGATTGGCGAGGAACACGTGAGCAACCTGTCTTTGAGTTGGGGAAAACCGTTGGAAACGACGGCTAATACCGGATGTGGCGCCTGGCGACATCGCTGGAGCGCTAAA
>DGHT01000044.1 GCA_002392765.1 Verrucomicrobia bacterium UBA3841
TGGTAGAGTTTCACTACAGACGCCCTCCGTTTCGACGGCAGACCCGTTGTAGATCAGCCACGGCATCGGCAAAGGAGACGGTATGTTCCGCCTCGTAGCACTTAATGAGGAAATCAATCCCCTTGTGCTTGTCAAGATAGTCAAAAGACGCATCGTCGCCAAGGCCGAACGCCTTCGCAAACTCCGCCACACATGCGACGCAGTATTCGATTCTGTCTTTTGATTTCATTGCCATGTGTTGGATACCTCTTCTTTTGGTTCGTATTATACCATATTTCCTTCGACGACTCGGCACTCGCTTGCGCCCGGCTTGGCTCGCTCGATTCGCGAGTCCCGCTTGCGCGGCGGGTACGCTTTGCAGCGCAAATTGTCTATGCGGCAGACCCGTCCTCCGTAGCCCCACTGGGCGAAGGAGGATGCCCGCCTATGTACCGGTTAGTGACTGATTGTCGTTCCTTTCATTTGCAGTTTACGGTTTGAAGAGTTAAGATTGCCTAGGCAGCTCCTCCGCTTTGAGGAACTTGATGCTCCGAAGTGCTGCTGGCGTGTGGAAGCATATCTGATGCGTCGGATGTCTGAACTTGGCCAATGCCCAGAACGCCTCGCGCGATATCGCCCCGCTGACGAAATCGTTGACATAGTTCCATATCGTATCGTTAGCCATAGGGCCTTCCACAATATCCCAGTCGTGATCCTTTCCGCCACGGCAAGCGGCTATGAAGTCAAGCCATTCGTCGGTCATGACCGGAAACTTCTTCATGGCAAGGCCCGGGACAATCTCGTATGAATAGTGATTCACGATTGAAACAAGGTTACGGTCCCGTCGCGCCCATCGTTCAGCTTGCGAATGGTTTGCGGTACAGTAGAAACCACAGCCGAAGTCCTTGGCATAAACCGTTCTGCGGATTTCGGGGCTCTCGACCGCCATGTTGCTCGCGTGATAGAGAATCATTGCAGCAGTCTCCCCGCCTTGTAAGATTCCAGCAAATAGCTTGGATTCTGGTAATAGACCCCATTCGCAAAATCGGAAATCTCATCGATTATGAAGGATGAGAACACCTTGCGCAGCGATTGCGCGGTATCTCCTTCGTCCGTTTCTTCAATCAATGTCGAATAAACCTTGCCTATGGAAGTAGCCGTCGGAATGGAATACTTGCAGGAGGAGATGGTGTCGAACGCCCCCTCCCGTATTCCACATTCGGCAATCAGTTCATCCGAGACCCTGTCGAAAGGCAGACTGTGGTTCATGTCGGCGTAATCAAGCTGATGCCCGAGGCAATCGTCATCCATCGCGGCGACCACGTCGCCGCGACGATTCTTCGTCTTGCGCCCAACATGCTCTATCAGCGAGCAGACGTAGAACAGGTCATTTTCTTCTTTGCCAGACATGATTTCTCCCCGCCTTATATATCCTCCGTAGCCCGTCAGGGCGAAGAAGGATCGTTTTAACTGCCTATGGGCGTGTTCCTTTCATTTTCAGTTTCACGGTTTAAATCGCAAGATGTCACTTCTTACGGCGAAGACGGGTGAGTGCGGCATCGGCCCGCAGAACCGATTTTATATGCTCACCCGATTCCCGCGTGGCACGCCCAAGCTCCTCTATAGTCAAGTCGTCAAACTGATTCTGCCGCCACTCCGTGTAGTCTGCGCTTTCGCGGCTTAGATACGCGATGAATCGTTCTGTCTCAAGCACTCCCACATTCCGCATGAGAACATCCATGCAGCGCGCTCCAAGTGCCTGGTCGCTTTCAAATCGGAAGTTAGTCATTGTCTGCCCTCCATGTAATAAATTCAACTGGATTGGCCACATGCATCCCGCCAACCTCTCTGACTTTCTTGAGAATGCCCCTGTCGGTAGTGAAAAACCAGTCGCACGACGCAGCTTCAGCCGAAGCGAGGTGGAGTGCATCCATTTTCTTCACACCCATCGCTTCAAAATCCTTCGCCCGCTGAATGATTTCATCCGTCGTTTCTACGTATTCTGCCGCGCCGCCTAACCATACGACAATAGACTTGAATCTCCTTGGGAATGGATTCTTGACAACCTCGTGGCACAGGCTGTCCGACCACACATATTCCAGTTCGCCAGACCTCATCAGAGACTGTATCTGCAACTTGGCAAAGGACTCCAACGCAGTTGCGAGATTGTGCTGATCATCGAACGGGCGGTTGTAGCAGCAGTTGTCGAGGTAGACTCTCATATCGCCGCCTCCTTTCGGGCGCATGAGCCGAAGACCCAAAGCTTTTCGGCCTTGTGTTTCCTCGCGATAGCGTATATCTCGTCCCGCTTCGCCCGTATCCCGTCAAGCATGCACATATCAGATACAAATATTATATCAAATTTTCCCCTTCGACAACCGCCTTGCAGCGCAAATTGTCTATGCGGCGGACTCGTCCTCCGTAGCCCTACAGGGCGAAGGAGGATGCCCGCCTATGTACCGTTTAGTGACTGATTGCCGTTCCTTTCATTTGCAGTTTACGGTTTGAGATTGGTTTGTCATGACGCTGACGAAACAGGATTGAAGATCATCAGTGTCGGATAAAGAGTCTTGAAGTCCGCCTCGTTGCGGGTGATGAGGCCGCCTTTCCGCATCGCAAAAGCGCCTATCATTACATCGGCGATTGGACGTTTCTTCTCCGTGCCGGAACGTTTGCGCAGAATATGCTCGTGCCAAGCTTTATGCGCGGCAAAGACTGCGGCGGCGTTCCCCCCGAAATCAATGTTCACGCCGACATTACGAAGGAACAAGTCCTGCATCGCCCGGTCGCCGTTGAACGCTGGCGCCAACTCCACATAAGTTATAGGGGCAACGGTCAACTCCCCCTCATCGGCTTTAGCGTCCAACGCCTCAGCAGCCGCCTCTGCAAAAGGCGATATTTCGTCCAGGATGTCCAGAAGGACACAAGTATCGACGACCCAATCCATCAGTCTTCGCCCTCGCGGAGTTCCTTCATCCACTCATCTGTCGGCCTGGGTGCATGGAACCTCTTTCCGAAACCTATCATGGCCTTTGCCGATGTCTTGCGCCGTCTTTCTGCAGGTGTAGGGATTTCCACGAAAACCACATCAAATGATCCGGCTTCGGGTAAAGCAAGAATCGCTTCACCGCCAGATCCGACCACGCGTTGACACCAAACACGGTTGGAACGCCTCGCACTTTCCAGCACAGTCGTCCAGTCCTCTCTTTCCATCAGTTTAGGCATGGCAATTCTCCTCAATGTCACAGTCAGAACGCTCCTCCCTGCGGGCGCAAGAGCCGAAGACCCAAAGCTTTTCGGCCTTGTGTTTCCTCGCGATAGCGTATATCTCGTCCCGCTTCGCCCGTATCCCGTCAAGCATGCACATATAAGTTGTAGATATTATACCATAAATTCGGAATCCGCGCTTGGAATTTATATCCCAATTTTACCGGAAACGGGATTCCACGTTTCGGTTCGGCCGTCGGGGAAAACGACTTCGAAAAGCGATTGCTCCGTAAAGCGGATGCACGTGCCGTCGGGAAGGATGCGCGTGTCGGTTCGGCCGTCCGCCGCACGCCCCTGCTGCAGCATGAAGTTGCAGCGCCGCAGATACGGGACAAGCTTCTTCATCTCGGCGGCATTTTTGCTGCGCCTGTCGAAGAACGTGCCGAACCAGGGCCTGACCGGCGGCTCGGTCTCATCGCCCGGTTGAGAGATGACCACGTGCAGAATAGTCGCGTTGACGCCCTTCCTGAAGAACTTGTCGGCGTATGGCTTAAGCGACTCGAACGACCAGTCGTCCTTAGCGAATTTCGTCCAGCTTCCCGCAGTGAAGCTCTCGGCGTAGATTTTGTTCTTCCCGCCAAGGCGCGCCGCGCCAAGCACCGCCTTGATCTCCTTCGCGCGCTCGTTCTTCGGCTCTCCCGCCCAGAACTCCGCCGCCACCTCGTCCGCCGCCGCGCCGTAGGTCGCGGAATCGCCGTCCCATCCACCGCGAGAATGCGAATACGGCTCGCACCATGTGATGAGTCCGTTTTCATGCGCGCACCGCGTGAGCTCGCCCATGTACTCCTCGGCAATGATGTCGGATAGCTTTCGCGGGTCGCCCGCAGGCTTAACGACGCGTCCGCGCTCCCAGCTGTCGACGACGAGAGTCGTGAGCGTCGGACGTTCTGCAGGCGGTATGCGGCGGAGTATGTCGCCGACAAAGGCGTCGAAGTGACGCCGCACCGCCGCGCGGCGCGTCTTGTCGATCTCATAGCCTGTAGCGGCCGGAGAACAAGGTCCGTTTTCGGGATACGTTCCGTCGGGCGCGATCTGCGCGTCTTCCTTCGCGACCCACGGTCCGCCTGACTGCGACCAGCCGGGACAGTTGAAGACGCCCATCTCGATGCCGAGTTCGCCGGCGGTCTTGAACGCCGTGCGAAGGCAGCGCCACCATTTCTCGCTTCTGAACGTGCAGTCGCCGAACTGCTGCCCTTCCCACGGATTCCCGAACCGCGTGCGGTTGCGGATGTCCGTCGCGAGAAATGCGCGCGTGATGCCGTTCTCCTTCATCCATTGAAGGTCTTTCCTCACGCCTTCCTCATCGACGCGCTCGTTCACCCAGTAGTAGTAGCAACCGATCTTCACGTCCGGCGGCGGATTCGCAAACCCCTCCCTAAGCGCCGCCTCGCATGCCGCGGAAGCCTGCTTTATGGGGATTTTCGCCCCACTGTCGTCGTAGGATTTGAGGAACTGGCGGAACGGCGGTTCGACGCCCGGACGGAACTTTACCGGCACGAGCGTGAAACCGCCGCGAAGTTTCTCTCCTGCCGCAAACACCTTGACATCGCGCGGCCATTCGTACTTGTTGAACTTGTCGGCAAGCGCGGCGTTGTGGCCGATGCGGATTCTCCCGACGATGTTCTCAAACGCCACATCGCCCGTGCCGCCGTCGGGGATGAGAACAACACCTGTGCCATCCTCCCGCAAAGCTGCGAGCCAGCGGACATCGCGGCGGTTGCCGGCGAAATAGAGGTCTTCCTTGGAAAGTTCCCACCATCCGAATATGCTCTGCGCGTTGCTGAAAGTGTACGCCTCGAACTGGCCAAGTCCAACCCAGCGGACAGTCGTGAAATCTTTCGGCAGCGTGAACGATAGACCGGCCTCGACCGTGTGCCATTCCTGCGTCGCGGAAACGGCGTATGAAACATGGAGAGAGCCAGCGTCACGCGGCTCTTCCCTCACATCCGCCGCGAATCCTGCGGGCTTTTCGAGAATCGAATATTTCTTCTTGTTTTTCTTCGGAAGATGCGCAGCAGACTTCGACATCATCTCGCGCCTGTCCCAGCGCGGCTCGAAAACGAGAGGCGGCAGCGTCCCATTCGGCGTAGTCTTTACGTCAACCTTGAGCGGCCACGCCTTGGCGCATGCAATCCGATTCCCGACCGTCTCTTCGACGAAAACGCAAAGCGCTGCAACATCTTCGGCAATCTCCGGAAGATCTATAAAGAAGGATGAGCTGGCATGCGGCGGCACAGAACAGAAAATCTCTCCCTTCGCAATCTCATGGCCATCCAAAAAGTCGCAGCAATCCTGCACGCCGCTTTCCCCTGTATTCATGCAGGAAACCAGCCACGTTATTTTCAGCTCCGAAAGGTCCGTAAAATCGTAGCGGTTTTCAATCGTCAGCGTTTTCTTCCCGTCGAACGACATCTTGACCGACGCGAAGACGGCGCGCGCCGCGTAGTAATCGACCTGCGGCGTGCGGTCCGCATATACGATGCCGTCGCATCCGTCGATGCCGTGCGTATCCCAGACGGTCTTTTCATCTTTCCATGCGAGCCACTTGCGATCCTTCTCCTTCACCGCCGACGCCGGACGCGCAATGCCCTGGTCCTGGAACATCCAGATGCAACCCCCCGCGCATTCGGGTCGCTTCCACATCTCCTCCCACGTCTCGGAGAGCGAGCCGAAGTCGAGTCCGAGCGCGTGCGCGAACTCGCCCGCGAAAAGCGGACGGTCAAGGCGCGGCGCAAGTTCGCGAATCTTCGCTGCGTCAACGTAGTGGAAGTCGTAGAGCATCGCGCTCGGCGGCGCGCCGTCGTCCAGCATCTTCTGATAGACGCTCGAATACTGCGGATAGCACGTCGGGCGTGTCGGATCGAGCTGCGCGACAAGATCGCCGCATTTTACACAGATGTCCGTGAGCGGATTCTCGTTGCCGATCGTCCAAGCAATCACGCTCGGATGCAGCTTGTCGCGTGCGACTGTGAGACGTGCGCGCTCTTCCAGAACTTCAAGATAGTCCGCATTGCGCAGGTTCTTCGTGCCCATTCCGAACGGCACCTCGTCTATTGCGTAAAGCCCCAGTTCGTCGCATAGATCAAGGAACGCTTCGTTCGGCGGATAGTGCGCGAGACGGACGCAGTTGAAGTTTCCGTCCTTGATGAGCTGGGCGTCGCGCCGCAGCTCGTCGACGGGAATGGCGCGGCCGTGGCACGGACAGAGATCGTGGTGGTTGACGCCGTGAAGCTTTATGGGGCGTCCGTTCAGCTTCAGCACCGCGCCGTCGCGCGTTATTTCGCGAAGTCCCACGCGCTTTTCGACGCGGTCGCGCCCGACTTCCGCAACAAGTGTGTAGATGTTCGGCGTCTCGCAGGTCCATAGCCGCGCATTTTCGACGACGCCCTTCAGCGGCGCGTCGCCTTCGAGGACCGTCTTGCCGTCTGTGTCGAGAAGCTTCAGATGCACCGCGCTCGTGCCGTCCGACGCCGCAGCCGAAATCTCGACGGCGGCAGGACCTCTCTCAGCATCGACCTTGCAGGCAAGCGAAAGATCGGCGACGTTGAGGCGCGGACGCGAAATGAGCGTGACGCTGCGGAAAATGCCGTGAAGCACCCAGTCGTCGTTGCAGTCGAAACCCCAGCCTTTCGGATTCTTCAGCGTCTCCACGACAAGGTCGTTCTCCGCATCGCGCTTGACGAGCGCGGTGATGTCCAGTTCGTTGCGGTTGAACGACGAGCGGAACGAGCCGGCGTCTTTGCCGTTCACCGTCACATGTGCGCCGAACATCACGCCGTCGAAGCGCAAAATGACGAGATCGTCCGACGGCCAGCCGGACGGAATCGCGAACGTGCGCGAGTAACGTCCGGACTCCTTCGCATCCGCTTCGCCGTAGCGCAGCGTCCCGACGCCCCGCAGTTCCCAGCACGAAGGAACCGGCATATCGCGTTCCTCGCCGCCATCGAAACTAAACCGCCACTCGCCGTCAAGCAAAAGCTGCTCTTCGGAGAAGGTTGCAATCGGAAGCGCTGCTACAGATACCGCCAGCGCAACGGAGACGGACACCATTCTTTTCATTGGATTGTTCATTCTGTCTATACTCCTAAACGGATTTCTTTCCTGCCAGATCTGATTTGAGCATCACCTGCTCACAGCGAGCCTTTCACAAAGCGGCTTTCGCCGGGAGGGATGACGACGGACGATTCTGTAGTCTGGCAGCGCGTCCAGGGATCGATAACGACAGCTGACTCTCCGCCGAGATCGACTTTGACCTCATGCTCGGTATCATTCGCGATAAATGCAAGTTTCTCTCCGCTCGGGAGGATGCGCGAGATGTGCGGCAGATTAAGCCGACGCGCGGGCGGCGTTCCTGCAAGTGTGCGTCCTTCGCTGTCGACGACATAGCCGTACCGCACGCCTTCCGGCGTCGTCCAGGCTTCCGCCGTCTTCGTCATCCGCGCGGCGGCATCGCCCGTCGCAAAATCCCAGTCCAGTCCGCCGAGCGCCTTCGGCACTTTGGACGCGATGATCTTGACCGGAACATCGTCGCCCGCAAACCAGAGCGCCTCGGGCGCAGGCTCGCCCTGGCGCAGCATCCACGAGCAGAAGGCGATATAGTCCCAGAACGGACGCGACCCCTCCCACCACGGATTGCTTCTGTTCAGACCGTATTCGCGCGGACCCGTCGGCGCCTTCACGCCGCAGCCCTTCTTCGGCAGATGCGTAACGGCGCAGGCCGTCATTGCATTCACGCCGAAGGCGAATGCAAGGTCGCAGCGGCGGCGCAGCTCGGGAATAGTCATCTTGTACGGAGCGTCCGTCATCGCCTCCGCGCTCGCGATCTTCTTTCCATAGAGATGCGCGGCGCTCGACGTATCCTTCACATCGTACGCGCCATGCTTCTGGTAGCCCCAGAACTCGCCTTCAGGTATTGAGATGTATTTCTTCGAGAACACGGAATCGGCAATCATGAACATTCCGCCTCCGGCCTGCCCCGTGAAGGAAAGGACTTCTTCGCGGCAGAGCCGGTCGAAGGTTCCGTAATAGCGCTCCGCAATCAATTCGACGCACGTCCTGCGGAAGTCGGCAAGAACATCCTCCGCATTCGGCGCAACGCAATAGCCCGCCATCAGCGGCAGATACGGGCGGAAGTCGTACCCGCGCCGCCGCGCGAATTCCTTGAGCATGTCGTCCGTCCAGTTCTGCGCACCGGCCTCGTGACTGTCTAAGATTATGCCGGCGAGCGGAATCCCTTTCGATTTCAGCCTGTCGACGATCTTTTTCGTGTACGCATTCCAGTGCAGCTCCGCCGCCGCGACGCTCATCTTGTCGCATTCAAGCCCCATCGCCTCGGGGCGTCCATGCTTGGTGCGTCCGCCCGTCGGCACAGCGACAAAACGCAGCACCTTCCAGCGTCCCGCAGGCAGTTCGCATTTGAGTCTGCGGTCAGACTCGTCGAATTTCTCCGTGACGTCGCGAATTGTCTTTGGATCGATGCAGACCGGCGTGTCGCCGCGCGGGACGAAATCGACGACCGCCGCCGTCTTCGCCTGCCAGCGCGGAATCTTCGGAAGTGAATTCGTGACGGCCTTGAATGTCTTTTCTCGGTAGCCGTACATTCCGCCCGGATGCTGCATCGTGCTGGCAAGCCCCTTTTCGCGCCCGGCATATTCCATGTCGACAAACTTCGCGTCCGTATCCGGCAGTGGAATCGCAAGAACGGCGACTGTCTTCTGCCAGCCGCGATCTTTCGCAACAGGAAGCGAGAGCGTCACCTTGCCGCCATTCGTGTCGCGGTCGATTACGGCGAGCGTTTTCATGGCGTGCGCTGGATCGATCCACGGGCCGCCCGCGACATATCCATTGCCCACGGCAGTCTCGAATGTCAGTCCGAGACGCGCCGCCTCGGACGCCGCGAATTCGAGCCCGTCCCACCATGCGTCGCTCCAAAGCTTTTCCGCGTTCGTGTTCTCTCCGTGATACTGGTCGTAGTACACCACCCCTCCGAAACCGACGCGCTTCATCGCCTCTGCGTCCGCCGTAATCCCCTCGTGCGTCGTCTCGGTCTGTCCGAAGAACCACCACGCCTTCGGCCGGCACTCGTCGGGAATATGGTCTGCACGCGGCTCATCCGCCGCGAGTGCCGCAGCGGCAATTATGACAAAGTATGCGCATGAAAGAATCTTATTCATGGCTCCATTATACCAAACCCTACTTCGTCATTGCATACCCAGTCGGGTACCATTCAAGACACACATTTCTGATATACTGTTTTCATGTCTGTGACACCAGAGAAAGATCCGAACTACATCTACGCGCATCCGTACGCGACGCTGATCGCGGACGAATACCGTATGCGCGGCGGCTACTGCATCGTGCGCCCGGGCGGCACGGACGACCATCTGATGCTGCTGACGCGCGCCGGGCGCGGCCTCTTCCGCACGCCACGCGAGATCGCAAAGCGTTGACAGTCTTTGGAGACGCGGCTTCAGCCGCATCTCGCCCGATCCGTTGGATCATCCGCGAATCACGCGAAGCAAATCGGACGGACTCGCCCGCATTAGGAAGGCCGACGCCGATTCAACCTAAATTCCTCAGTTCAATTTCTCGGTAAATGGTTATATCTCACGCAGAGGTGCAGAGAGGCAGAGTTTTAAGAGATTACAGCACTATATTGGAAGGCGTATGATTTCACCAATTGAGTGAATGAAATTACCGTTGTGCTTTTTGTCATAGTTTTATCTTTCTTCAATTATTTTGAGTTTTCTCTGCGTTCTCAGCCTCTCTGCATCTCTGCGTGAGACATTCAACTGACGAAATTAGGTTCAACCATTTCCCAACCCCGATATGGACGGAATCAACCGCCACTCAACCACTCGCAAAAGGATTCGTGAGGCGGCGGCCGAAAGCTCCTCCTCATGGAGCCTCGGCGAATACGCCGTATCCATTCGCCCAGGTCTTCGCTCCACCGCCTCACTGCCGCCGCACCAATCGCGGCAGATTCGGCGGGGGCAGACCCTGTTGACACACCTCCACACCCATGAAGGGGAAGTTGTCTATATCGTACCATAAATGTCAGATTTAGACAAGTGACACGATAAAAAAACAACGAAAACGCGGAAATCAGTCTAAATCTACTTTTAAAATCTAGATTTAGACCATATCATACTTCCCTACGGGCATCGTGCGGCTACAGAAACCTGACTTACCTAAAATATCTCTTCAATAGGATTCCAAACATTGCAAAGTAGGACCTACTTTGCAACGTTTTAAAACCATTTGCTACGCCTTTCTCGCGACTCCATCGCGGCAGATTCGCACCCCGCATAGCGCCCGCCAGGAAACAGCCGCTTCGCGTGGTTTCTACCCGCTTCCGAGGTCAGTCAAAGGGTTGAGATCGCGGAAAGCCCTGTAAAACACGCGTTTCGCGGGGTCCGTCCCCACCCGTTCACTGACCGTATCTCATCGACCGTATCACAAGGGACCCCATAGCAATCCTTACTGGGGGAACGGCCGTCTCGGCCGTTTAGAGTGCTGCTATGGGGCCTCGCGGACCCGCAATCTCCCATTCGGGAACGGGTCCTTCCGTGGCCCGATCTGCATAAATGCCGCCTCTACCTCTCGGATGTCATGAACAGCGTCCAGCGCTCGGGCTTCACCTGGAATATATACTTGTCCATGGGCTTCGGACCGCACGAAGCGCCGCCCAGCCCCAGCTGGCGAACGTCAAGATTCAGCCTCACGTCGTCGCGGCGGACGAGAGGATGCGCCGAGCGCCTTTGTCCGTTCAGGTGCCGCGAAAACACAAGGTCCTCCACGCTGTAGTGCATTGCCTGCACGAACATCGGCTCCGACGCGGCGAATCTGACGCCTCTGCCCTCGCCGTCGGTCAGCGACACCCATCTGACGTCCGACCTGCAGCCGTTGTCCTGCGGTCGCACATACGGCTCGAACATGCCATCCACCGTCGACTCCCACTCGCCAAAGAACGAGCCTGTGCATCTATCGATGTAGTTCTCTCGCGGGCCCCTTCCATACCACTTGACGTTCTCGAGCGACTTGTCAAGCCTGAACGAAAGCCCGAGCCTCGGCAGCGCCATAGGCATCGTCCCGTGCGGAGTGACGACATTCTCGACGCTCACCGCGCCGTCCGCCGCGAAAGTCCATGCGCACTCATGCGTGAATCCCGCGGACTTCGAACCTGTCACTTCCACGCAAGTCCGCACGACGCCCTTCTGCGCATCGACCTCGATCGGCCTTGCATGATACGCGAGCTGCGAGAGCCCTGACATGACGAACGACCCGGGCTTGTCGAGCCTGCTTCCGCCCGAAAGCCAAATGTCGTTGTCCGTAAACGCGCGCTCGCATGTCAGCCTTGGTCCGGAGACAATCCCTCGCGCGGCGTCCTTCAGAATCGTCTTTCCATCCATCACAAGTTCCGACAGAGTCCCCGTCTCGCGCGAGAAGACGGCTTTCGTGCCTCCAGACACAACCTCTATATCCGCTCCGCCGCCGGCATCGGAGACTTCAATCGCCGCGCCGGCGACATGCGGCTCCCGCTCCACACGCGGCGAGAGTCTAATCTGGTTCCGTGCGACTCGCCAGCCCTTCTCCGCCCAGAGCGTATCTTCCTTGAGCGCGAAGTCCACATTCAGGAAGCACTCCGCGCCGGCCTTCAGCTTGAAGCGCGGCAGATCGAGCTTCCCGGACGACAGTGGGGCGACGTGCGGAACGGCGAATTTGCCGCGTTGGGCGACGACACCGTTTTCGACAAGCTCCCACTCGCCGTCGAATTCATCCGCCCACGTAAAGCCGAAGCGGTTTTCGAGCGTCATGTCGTCGTGAACGACGAGATTGCGGTGGACGTGCCCGACCTCGACGAGCTTGGCGGTGACGCGGCGGAAGGGATCGACGACGCCATTGCAGTTGAAGGGGCCGTCGTTCGGCTGCTCGTCCCAGTCCCCGCCGTATGCGAGATAGCGCTCTGGCTTTCCGTCGGCTCCAACTTCTCCGGTAGATTTCCATACGGCCTGGTCAACCCAGTCCCAGATGCACCCTCCGCATAGCGACTCGTAGGAATATATCACGTCCCAGTACTCGGCGAAGTTGCCCATCGAGTTGCCCATGGCATGCGCGTATTCGGTCAGGAAAAACACCTTGCCGGACGAATTGTCCTTCGGGGACGAGTCGTTCTCGCTGCGCCCCGGGACGGGGAGTCCGGCCGGCCCGTCGCCGAGTTTTCCGCGCATCTCAAGCCATTCCACGGAAGGATACATGCGCCCGTCTATGTCGGCGTCCTTGTTGCCACGCTCCCAATGGACGGGTCGCGACGGGTCGATCTTCTTCACCTCCGCTATCGCATGGCGGAAGCAATCGCCATGTCCCGTCTCGTTGCCTGCGGACCATATCAGCACGGACGGATGGTTGCGGTAGAAAAGCACGTGCCTTGCATTCCTCTCGACTATCGAGTGGTCGAACTCCGGGAAGCGTCCCAGCGCCTGCTCGCCCCAGCTTGGCTCATGCCCCTCGACATTGGCCTCCGCCACGACATAGAGTCCGTACCTGTCGCAGAGGTCGTACCACCTGTGGTCGTTTGGATAATGCGAGGTGCGGACGGTATCGATATTATAGCGCTTCATGAGACAGATATCCGAGAGCATGTCTTCAATGGTGACAGTGCGCCCGTTCTCAGGATTCGTCTCGTGTCTGTTGACGCCCTTGAGTTTGATTGGTTTCCCGTTTACCAGCAAAGTATGCCCCGATATCATGACATCCTTGAAACCGACCTTGCGCGCACGTATATCGGAGCCCTTCTTTACAACGAGCGTGTATAGATACGGTTTTTCGGCGCTCCAGAGGCGCGGACTCGAAATCCGCACCGACGAAGGGCTACGAGACGAGAGACGGGAGACGGGATTGCGAGCGGCGTCGTAAAGAGTCGCGGACCATTCGCCTTCGATTCCTTCGACCGACAGCTTCCAGTCCTCAGGTTCCGCGCCTTCGCCTCTCCGCGTGAGAACATCCGTCCTGACTGCGAAGTCCCATATGCCGTCCACGGGCAACGACCACAGCGTGACGTCTCTGAATATCCCGGAGAAGCGTGTCATGTCCTGATCCTCCAGATAGCTTCCGTCGCACCAGCGGTAGACTTCGACTGCGATGAGGTTGGAGGCCCCGGAGTCCGGCAAGTTGAGATATGGCGTTATGTCGAACTCGGACGGAAGCTTGGAATCCTCGGCGTAGCCGACCTTGCGTCCGTTGATCCACACGTAGTACGCGGAGTACACGCCGTCGAACCTGAGAATGACGCGGCGGCCCTTCCAGCCCTCTGGAATCATGAACTCGCGACGGTATGACGATACGGGATTGTAGTCTGCCTTTCCGCTCTGACGATCGCGGATAAACGGCCATTCGAGCTTGTGCGGATACCGCACATTCGTGTACCCCGGCGAACCGAAGCCGCGCATCTCGACGCAGCTGGGGACATCTATATCGAACCAGCCGGAATCGTCGAAATCGACGCGGTAAAAGTCTCTGACCCGCAGATCCGGATTCCCCGCCCACGATATCTTCCATATCCCGTTCAGGGACAGTTTGTAGGGCGACGCAGGCTCCAGCGCATCGCCGAAAGCGTCCTCTTCCGCCCCAAGCGGCATGGAATACGTCCGCGGCGGAAGCCTGTTTTCCGAATTCACCGCGAGATTCTCCCACTCGAGCGCGTCCGCAAACGCGCAGACGGAACAAGCGATCATGGCTGCGGGCAGAATGAACTTCATATCGCGTAGCACTCCTTTCCAGTTGCCGTCCTCCCCGCGGGCGCATTCATCGCCTGCGGTCGCGCAGGAGCGCAACCCTCCCGCGGGCGCAAGAACGCATTGTATCTAGCAAGATCGGCGGCGGTTGGCTGGGACATCCCGGCATAGCGCGGCGAAAGCCCGAACTTCGCGCACTTCTCGAGACCCAGGGGATGGTAAGGACATATCTCCAGCTTCTCCATGTTGCGCAGTCCGCGTGTGAAATCGCGAAGCGCGGCGAGGTCGGCGTCCGAATCGTTCAGCCCCGGCACGAGAGGGCACCTAATCCAGAACTTCGCACCGGCGGAATCCAAAAATTCGAGATTCCCGATTATCCGCCCGTTCGGCACTCCCGTGAATTCGAGATGCCGCGCCGCATCCATGCACTTCAGATCGTAGAGAAACAAATCGACGCACGGCAGAAGCGCCGCGAAACACTCGCGCGGAGCGAAGCCGCACGTATCGACGGCGACGTGTATTCCCTCCGCCTTCGCCGCCCCGCAGAGCGCCATCAGAAAGTCGAACTGCATCGTCGGCTCGCCGCCCGTGAAAGTGGCGCCGCCGCCGGAAGCGGAGTAGAAAACCTTGTCGCGGCGGACTTCGCCCATCACTTCCTCGACAGACATTTCGCGTCCGCACACCTCGTCCGTGGCGACCGCCCGCTGGATGGCAGGCGACTGAGACTCTGGATTGTGGCACCAGACGCACTTGAGGGGGCAGCCCTTCATGAACACGCTCGTGCGAAGCCCCGGCCCGTCCTTCACGCATCCGCGCTTTATGTCGAAGACCACCCCATTCATTAGAAAAGCACCTTGCCGACAGCCCATATCATCGAGAATATCACCATTGCGGAAAGAGTCGTGAGGAGGAGCCCTTTGCCGACATCGCGTCCTTCCGCCCTGACGGTTGACTTGAACTTTTCCGCGACGGCCGAGTCCGTCGGCTTCGTCAGGAGAGTGACGGCGAGCCAGCTTGCGGTGGTTATGCCAATCGTGATCATCATCTTCTTCCACGGCGGCATCTCGGGGAAGCCAAACTGCATTGCGAGAGCGACGGCGAACGACACGCCCATCCCCGTTATCTCCGTCCAGGCGTTTATCCTCATCCAGAACCAGCGCAAGAGGAAGATCGATCCCGACCCGGCGCCGATGAGCAGCATGAGGTCGAAGGCCGCCTTCGCGCTCTTGAGATGAGGCGCTATCCAGCATCCGAGAAGCAGCAGGAGCAGCATCGACGCGCGGCCCACCCAGATAAGCTCGCGGTCGCTCGCGCCCGGACGCGCGAAACGTTTCCAGAGGTCGTTGACAATGTAGGCGCTGCCGAGATTGAGATGTGCCGCGACGGTCGAGAAGAGCGCGCCCATCATCGACGCGGCGACGACGCCGAGCCACAGGTGCGGGACCTTGGTGAGCATCGCGGGATACGCCATGTCGCCTTGCACGAGCGACGGATCCACATTCGGGAATGCGGCTTTTATCGAGGCGAGATCGGGATAGACGATAACGGAGCAGAGGCCGACGATATACCACGGCCACGGACGTATCACCCAGTTGAGCACGTTGAAGAAGAGCGTCCCGGCGAGCGCATGGTTGCCGGACTTCGCAGTCAGCATGCGCTGGACTATGTACCCGCCGCCGCCCGGCTCGGAACCAGCCTTCCACACGTTCCACCACTGCACCGCGAGCGGAATGACGAACATCGTGAAGAGCGTGTCCCGCGAACCGAAGTCGGGAAATATCGATAGCCGCTTTGCGGTTTCCGGATTCGCCGCGATTCCGGCAAGCCCGCCTACTTCGGGAAGTGCGAGGCCGTACACCATCGCCGCGACTGCGCCTGCCATCACGACGAGAAAGAGGAAGAAGTCCGTCCAGATGACGCCGCGTATTCCGCCGAAGAACGTATATACGATCGAGGCGACGACCGTGACGAGGAGTATCGTATTCGCATCAATGCCGAAGAGGACGACGCCGATCTTGATTGCGGCGAGTATGACATTGCCGAGGACGAGCACGTTGAATACGACGCCGAGGTAGATCGTGCGCACGGCGCGGAGGAACGCCGCCGGCTTCCCGGAATACCTGAGCTCGTAGAACTCTATGTCGGTCGACACCCCGGAACGCACCCACAGCTTCGCATACACGAAAACGGTGAGAAGCCCCGTCAGAATGAACGCCCACATTATCCAGTTGCCGCTCATGCCGTCGCGACGGATCACCTCGGCGAAGAAATTCGCGGAGTCTGTCGCCGTCGTCGCGGCCACCATCGAGAAGCCGATCAGCCACCAAGGCATGGAGTGCCCGGAGTTGAAGAAGTCCCCCGCCGTCCCGCGGCTTTTGAGCGACGCGAGGGCCGGAATGAGCGCAAGCACGACGAAGAACGCTATTATGACAGCCCAGTCGAGTCCGTTCAAAAGCACTTTACACCGCCTCCCTTATGAGTCGCTTCACCACAAGCTGCCTGAAAGCGGGCGAGAGCGAATTGAAATATGCGGTAAAGCCAGTGACGCGCACGACGAGGTCGGGATATTTAGACGGATCCCTGTCCGCCTCGAGTATCTTCTCCGCATCGACCACGTTGATGTTGATGAGCGTGCCGCCGAGCGCGAAGTGCCCGTCCATGAGCGCCATGAGCTTCTCGACGGCTCTCTCGTCGTCAGCGAGCCCTATATCCACCTCCAGCTGCCATGGCGCGGTGTTGCCGTATCCCGGCTGCACAGAGGCAATCGCCGCCGCCATCGCAGTGAGCGCGCCGTCCTTGCGGAAACCGGGGAGCGGGTTTGCGCCATGCGAGATCGGCTCTCCCGCCCTGCGCCCGTTCGGCGTGGCGCCGACGGCGCGTCCGAAGCGCAAAGTGTCCGCCCATGTGAACCATCCGGGGATGAGCTTGAAGCCGTGCGGAGTGGTGTGGCCCGCGATCTCGCCGTCAAGGATCTCGGTGAGCTTGACGGCCCATGCGTCCGCTCGCGTGCCCCCCGCGCCGTAGCGCCCGGCGGAGTCGAGCATTTTGCGTGTGCGCTCGCCAGCATCGCCCTCGAAGTTCGATGCGACGGCATCCTTGACTTCGGCGAACGAAAGCGCTTTCTCGTCCACTACGCGCTGCTCGATCGCGCCGAACGAGTCGGCGACAACCGCAAGGCCCGCGCCGTCTATGGCCATGTTGTAGTATGTCGCTCCGCCGTGGCTGACGTCCAAGCCCTTCTCTATCGGCCCGTGCGAGAGAAGATTGAGCATCAGCTCCGGCTCGTTGAGATACTGGTGGTCGAGGTGGAAGTCGATGCCCTCCGCCGTCACCTTCACGGCGGCGGCGAAATGTTTGCGATAGTTCGCCTCCAGCTCCTCCCACGACGCGGATTCGGCAAACGCCACCTCGAACACCTTGGCGATGTTGATCTTGACGACGTCGTTCAGAGTGTATTCGAGGCCCGGCAGGCTCATCCAGTTGCAGCCCACCGCGATGCGCTGGCGGGCAAGTTCGGCGGAATAGCCATTTTTCATGAATCCTTCGACGAGCGCCTTGTCGCCTGAGAAGCGCGGATAGCCAAGACGGTTGGCGAGGAGAATCTCCACACCACGACGGTAGAGCGCGCGGTCCATGCCGTCCCAGACGCGAATCGTGAGGTTGCACGAACTCTTGAGCTTGCTCGCCGCTTCGAGAATGATATAGCTCATTCGCGAAGTCTGGTCGGTTCCGTCGGCCGCAGGTCCCCCGATCTGGTAATAGTGCGGATCGTTGAGAAGCAGGCAGAAGCAATAGAACTCCGCGTCTTCGTCCGTTATGAGCCCGGCGGCGATGTCGCGCACGTAGTAGGGACGCAGCAGCTCGTCGAGCTGTCCGCCCGCGCCGTCGCGGTTGTATGTCCGCGAAGCCATGTTGAACACGGCGATCCACTGCACCGCTTCGCGGAGAGTTTCGGGCGGACGGTCAACGAGCTTCAGGCAGATACGCGCCATCTCTTCAAGATTCGCGCGGCGCTCGGGATCCTCTTCGGTCATCGTGCGGTCGGCCGCGGCCGCGCCCAGCCGGCGCATCCAGGCCTGAACGCCGAGAATCGCCTGCTCTTCGGCATCCATCAGCTCGACGGAATAGGCGGCGTCTTCGCCGCCGGCGGAAAACTTCAGCCGCACAGCACGTACTTTCTCCAGCAGCCCGCCCCAGCCGAGATCGAGACCGATCTGGTAGTCGGGCGCGAAGTGGGCGTCCTTGCCGATGCCGGTGGTGATGTCGTATTTCTTCTGGAGCGGCTCGAGATGCGAGTAGTCGAACGCGAAGTTTGAGCGCGACAGCTGATAGCCGAGGCGCATGCGCGAAAGCATGAACATCCAGCGTCCGGCGATGGCATCGTCGGGGTCGATGTAGCATGGATGGTTCTCCATCAGCCAGCGGAAGTTCGCGGCCCACGCACGCGGACCCGACCACTGCCCTGTCGCGTCGCGCACCGGGAGTTCGACCTTGAAGGACGCGGGCGGCAGGACGAGCCCGTAGTCGTCCTCGTCGCGCGCGCCGAGCCGGTCCTGCTTCACGCGCGTCTGCTCGATCTTCCGCGCGGTCAGCCGCTCCATTCGCAGCGCGTATCGCATATCCTCGTTCCTGCTTTGCATATGCCGGACTTTGCCGATTCCCGCCAATGTCATCGCCGGCGCGCCGCTATCGGATGATCAACATGAATCCGTTGGTGCCGGCGAAAGCGCCGATCGACGCGCCGCCGGCATCCGAAGCCCCGGGTGCGTAGGCGAAGCGAAGAGCCGTCGTTCCGGCCGCGACGCGGAATCGCAGCTCCGTCTCGCCATCCGCCGCAGTCAGAGTGCGCCACGGCGTCTCCATATCGCCGATGTAAATCGACAGCGTCCCCGAGCCGGTCACCTCCGCGGAGAAGGCAAAGCCGCTCTTGCGATTGACGGAAACACCCGCGTCGATCGCACCGGCCGGGATGCGAATCTTGCCGTCGGCAAGCGCGATCTCCTCGCCGGCGGACGCGACAGCAGTGACGCGACGGTGCAACGCCTTGGCGAGCGCGGGCCGGAGGTCGTATTCAAACGCGCCGATATCCAGCGCACCGCCATAGATGCGCTGTCCTCCCGCGAGGTCGGTCGAGACGTCGCCTGAGAGTTTTGCAAGAAGCGCGCGGTCGCCGGCATCGACGAGCGCGGAGCCGGCGATTGGCGCATAGGCTTTGTCAAGCATTGCGAGCGCATCTTCCACCGTGGAGACCGTTATAACGTTCGCGCACGTGGCGGAGTCGACCGTGGCGTTGCCGCCGCCAACCACCCAAAGGCAGTTCGTCATATTCTTCATCGTGACGGCGTAGCCGCCCTCGATGTTGGCCGTGGCGATGACCGAGTTCTCGTAGGTCGCGCCATAGTCGAAGAGGCTGTCCCCGAGTTCGACATTCTGGCCGGAAGCCTTGCCCTGCTTGTTCACGTACGTGCAAGAGCGCATGCCGCCGCAGAAGCGCACGCCGGTGTCGTCGTCCGATTCGTTCACGAGCAGGCAGTGTTCGAAACGCGAGTACATCGAAATCGCCGCGCCGGAGGAAACGTTGCCTCCGTAGAGACGGCAGCGGCGCAGAATGCCGCCTGCGACGGCGCCGGCCGTGCGGGCGAAACCATTCGTGAACACGCAGTTTTCGAAGACCGCCGATCCCGTTTCTCCGTGACGGCAGGACAGAGCGAGCGCGAGACCGCCCATGTTTTCGTCGCGCATGTCGCCGGTGGTGTTGAACGTGCCGCCGTTGCGCAGGGTGAAGCCGGAAACGGTCGAGCCCGCAAGCGCAGTGAGGCAGCGCACAGCGTGCGCGCCGAGTCCGTTGCCGTCGGCATCGTCGGTCGCGCCAGTGATGAACGTGACCGCCGGGCCTTCGTCGGCGACGAGCGCCACGCCTTCAGGCACGACTCCGCGCGATGCAGAATGGATGCCGTCCTGTGGCGCGATAAGGACCGTGCCGCCAGAGTACGTCATGGTGCCGTCGGCGTAGTCGCCGGGCGCGGCGTGGACGGTGTCGCCCGTGTGGGCGAGGGCGAGCGCGGCGGCGAGCGTCTTCTTCGCGGCGGCGGCGGAGCGGCCGTCGTTCGCGTCATTGCCGCTCGTGGCGTCCACGTAGAGGCCCACGCCTTCGAGCAACGTCGAATACGCGCCGGGGACGGGGTTGCCGTCCACGTAGGCGAGGGCGTTGCCCTCGAAGTCGCCGACGGCGAACATCGCCGCGCGGTAGGCCGTGGCGTCGCCCTTCGTCGAAGCGTCGGTCGCGGTCTTGAGGTGGAGGTCGCCACCGTCAGGATCGGCGAACAATTCGTACTTGTCGTAGCGCGCGAGCCAGGACCGGCTTGTAAGCGTCGTGTCGCCGACGTTGCCGACGGGAACGATTTTGACGTCGGCGTTGTGTTCGTCGAGATAGCCGCCCATGAAGGCGCAGTTGTAGGCGGGCGTGTTGCGGTCCACCGGGCGGTAGTTAGGGTTCCCGGATGTCACGCCGGCAGTGTAGTTCGTCTCCGCGAAGGTCACGTTGTACGGGTGGCACTTGTAGAGCGAGCTCACGGTGTCGGTGCGGGTCTGGAGATTGTCGCGGACGACGCACGCCGACAGGACGGACTTGAATGCCACCGCGCCGCGCTCGTAGTCGTAGTCGTTGTTCGTCTGAGTGCCTGTAACGCGGTTGTTGGCGGTTGCGGCATTGTCGACGAAGACGCAGCGCTGCGCCCAGCCGCCGCACATCGCGGCGCCCTGCCGCGCGGAGTTTCCGGAGAAAATGCAGTCCGTCACCTGCGCATTGCGCTGGTATCCGATGTCAAGGCCGGCGCCGTCCGTCCAGGACTGCGGCGTCGCGTAGAAGCCGCCGCCGAGACCGTTCGCATCTGACGTGCCCTTGTCCGCAGTGCCGTTTTCAAGAGTGAAGCCCTGCACGTGGGCTGTCACGGCCTGGCGCCGGACCGCCACGCACCGGGTGTCCGCATCGCCGCGAATGATCGTGTCTTCGGCGCTGCCGGTCGCGCGGATGGCGACTTGGTTCTCGATGCCGACGCGGGAAACGACTTTGTGTTCGGAGAGCGTCTTGCCGCCCGTGGAGTATATGCCCGGCGCGACATGGACGAGCCCGTATGTGGCGGTGTTGTCCACGGCGTCCTGGATGGTGGTGTAGGGCTTCGCCTCCGAGCCGTCGGAGTCGCCGCCTGCATACGAACCATCGACCCATTTCTCGTCCGTCGCCGCCTTCGCTGTCACCGTGACGGTTTCGCCGGAGGCGGGCGGCGTCATCCACGCGCCGCGGTCGGCGCCGAGATCGGGATAGCGGTAGAAGGCGCCCCAGTCGCCCGTGCAGGAGTAGCCGAAGAGCGGCGTTGCGTCGCCGATCGTCGGGACGAGGCGCACCTGGGCGGTAGCCGCCTTGCACGAAACGAAACCTCTCGGGAGCGAAACGACATCCGTCCCCGCCATGACGGCGACGTTGGTGCCGAGCTGGATCGTGCCGAGCGCCGGATCGGCCGCCTCGCCTTGCGCCTCAATGGCGCCTATATCGACGGACGTCCAGTTGCGCGCTTTGCCGAAGAAGTCGGTGTCGAGGTATTCTTCCGGGACGAACGTCTCGGCGACGGAACGGGCGTTGAAGCCGGCGTCCTTGAGATCGCCGTTCACGGCGGACTTCCACTCGCGCGCGTCGGCGGCGTACCATGTCTGGAAGGCATCGACGCCGACCTTGCAACCGGCCTTTTCCCCTTCTGCAGCTATGCGGCCGCCAATGTCGGTGCCTGATGCGGTCTGAACGCAGTTCGTCGGGTAGATATAGGCCTTGCCGCCTCCCTTGCCGTACGAAAGCGCCTCGCCGTCGCCGAGAAACGCGCAGTTGTAAATGGGAGACACATAGTTGCCGTTTGGCTGGAGCGTGTAGCAGGTGTTGTCGATGAACGTGCAGTTTACGATCGTGGCGGCTTGCATCTGGGCGAAGATGGAGCCTCCGTTTGTGCCGACGGCCCGCGCAGCGGGGCCGTTCATGGCGAAAACGCAGTTGTAGGCGTAGAGCGTGCGATAGAAGACATGCTGGGTGCCGGTGCCTTGTACGCCACGGTTGCCGACGAACGCGCAGCGAATCGGGACGATGCCGCGGGAAATCGCGGCGCCCGTCCCTGCGCGGCAGTTTACGATGTCGCAATCCACGACATAGGCGAGGCCCTTGCCGTTGACGCCGGTGCCGCCGCAGATGCCGCCTGCGCTGTCGTAGTCGGTA
The DNA here is from genome assembly GCA_002392765.1 of Verrucomicrobia bacterium UBA3841. GTDB lineage: Bacteria > Verrucomicrobiota > Kiritimatiellia > RFP12 > UBA1067 > UBA1067. The sequence goes on from DGHT01000044.1 coordinate 22,237, forward strand.
TTGCCCGCCGTGGCGTATTCCGTCGCGCCGTCGCGAATCGTGAAGCCTTCGATGAGCGTGCCGTTTGCCGCGTCGTCCGCCGAAGCCGTTCCGTTGATGTAGATGCAGCGCGCCGCGCCGGCGCCCGTGCCAGTCTCTGTATCGGCCCATCTGCCTACGATGTGCGTCTTGTGCTTGCCGTTGCGCGAGACGAGGTGGATGCGTTTCGTGATTTGCACGACGGTCGGCAGCGTCTTCGCCTTGTCGCTCGGGGAAGTCCACTGCGTCGTATCGGAATATTCGCCGTCATCGACGACCACGGTGTCGCCGGAGGCGCAGAGATCGACCGCCGCCTGGATTGTCTGCTTGGCGTCGTCCCAGGATGTTCCGCCGTTGGAATCGCTGCCGGATTTTGATACATAGCGCGTCGTACCCGTGAAAGTGCCTTCGAGCGTGAAGCCGAAGATCGCAAACAGCGGGAAAGCCGCAAGTGCGGCGCAGACTATTTCATTCAGCATGTGCTTTGTTTTCATGGCAGTCTCCTTTGGGTTGACTTGGGAAGTTGAAAGGTTTGGTTGTTGATTTGCCGTATTCCGATTCGTTTGAGTTCATGCGCTTCGAGGGAGACTGCGGCGGTCTTGCCGGCATGCCTCCCGTCATCCCAGACTTTGCATTCCAGCGTCTGCGGATGGTCTGTCAGGTTGGCGGCCAGAAGGACGGTTTCACCGTCGGCTGTTCGCCACCAGTTGCCGACGACGGCGGGACATGTGCCGCGATTCACGCTCTTGCTCCAGTTGGCGCGCGGCTTCCACGTGTATTCAATCTCCGGCAGCGGCGCGACGGGGCGGAGTTCGTCAAGGAGGCTGCCGTAGGCGAGCGCGTCGAGGTTGTTCTGGCGGAACGTGCAAAGCCGACGGAGGATTTCGACTTTCTGCGGCTTGTCAAGAACGGAGGGATCGAACCAGCCGAGCGGATGCCCCCAGAGCATTTCGCGGCTCTGCTGGACGCGGAAAGACTGCGGATCGTCGTCGGCGTTCTGCGGCGAGCAGAAGTAGGTCGTGTAGCCCGAATAGACGGCGCTCCAGAACGGCACGTCCTCGGGTTTTCGCTCCACGACCTGCAGAAAGCCGTCGAAGAGATCGAGATACGCTTCTCCCGCGCCCTCCGTGGTGAGGAACGCGCCACGCTCGTTGTAGGCGCGGCGGATCGGCTCCAACATGCGCACATAGCCTTCGCGCCACCAGGCGCCGCCGCCGACCGGATGGCCGTGCGAAGGATCGTAGCACGGGTATGCGCGCGCAGCGCCTACCTGGTCTATAAAAAGAGACTTCGCCCCGAGTTCGTCGAGGATGCGTCCTGTGAATGTCTGCACCACACGCTGCCACGTCGCCGTCCACGGGCACATCACCGCGAGCGGAGGATTCGCAGGGTTGTACACCTCGACGACGCGCGAGCCGTCCGCCTTCATCACGGCCCAAGGCTCGGCAAGAAGATAACCCATCGTCGTCGCCGTCCAGAGGCGGCCGTTGGTGTATGGCATAGGCTCCTGTCCAATGGAATGGCAGAAGTCTATCGTTTCCTTCACATGCGGCTGGGCGGGAAAATACTCTGGATAGTTGACGTCGTGCCCGGACTGCTGCCAGAGGTGCCAGTGGATGCCCGTCGCGAAACCGGGGAAAAGCGACTTCGCCCTCGCGAGCACGTTCGAGGCCATGTCCGAATGGCCGTGGATGTTGATCCAGAGCGGGATTTCGCAGATGCGGCGCAAACGCGATTGGTCGTCCTTGATCGGCCCCGAGCGCGCCCACTTCTGGGCAAGGGCGAATTTGCGGTATCGCCGCGCGGCTTCCCACCAATCGCCTTTGAGCGGCGCAAGCGTCACATTGTAGCCGGGGCCGTCCGCGCCGAGTTCGACGAGCGTGTCGAAATGGACGTTCTGTTCGCCGCTCTCCACGAGACACTTCTGCCGCGCCTGTGGATCCTCTGCCGCGATGTAGAGCCCCGTCTCGCCCAGGAAGAAGGCCGCGACTGGCGGCGCATAGCCGAGATAGTGGGCATGGAGCGCATTCGGCTGCGCCGTGCGGCGGCGGAAGAGCCTCGCGCCGTAGTCCTTCCACGGCAGGAGGGCATCGCCCTCCCCGTCGCGCGTCACGCGTCGCAGCATCGGGAAGCAGGTGCGCTTGAGTTTGCAGCGCGGCGAATGGTTCGCAAAGCGGAGGCTCCACGTCTGCGAACCGTCTGCGTTCTTCGCGATGGTGACGGTGGCGTCGAGGGCGTCGGCCTCGCCGCCCAGCGGAATGCCGCGCCATGAAAGCACGATCTCCGAATCTGACTCGCGTTTTGCGAAAGAGGTGGCATTCGAGGCGGAGACGGAAAGCATCTCCGGCGTGGAAGCGCCTGGATCTGCCAGAAACTCCGCCTCCCAGAGATTGCCTCCGCCAGTCGCGAAGACGGCCTCTCCGATGCTGATCGACTGGAGGATGCCGTTTTCGGAGAAACTGGCATTCACGGCATTGAAATTCCCATTGCCCGGGAGGGCGTCGGCACCGCGAGCCGCAAAAAGCATCGCGGCAGAGACGATGGCAAGGAGTATTTTCGCTTCGAGTTTCATTGTGCCGGCCGCCGTTCAACCTTTCAAATCTTCGACTTTTCCGCCTCCATGAGCTTGATCAGGTTGAACAGCATGCGCGGGTAGTGGAACGCACCGGCCCAGCGCGTGCCCTTCATCGTACAGGAGGGCGTCCCGTCGCGGCGGAGATACTTGATGATTTCGCCGTATTCCGGGTCGGGGAAGTGGTCGAAGAACCATTTCTCTATCTTCTTGAACCAATCAAGGTACTTCTCGTCCTTCGTCAGCGTGTAGGCGAGGAAGGTCGCGTAGATCGCCTCGTTCTGCGGCCACCAGAGCTTGAGTTCGTGTTCGTACTGGTCGGGTTCGTGGCCTTCCGCCTCGTCGACGTTGCGGAAATAGATGATGCCGCCTCCGCCCTGCACCTCGTCCCAGCCCCAGTCGAGCGACCAGTCGAGAACCGTGAGCGCCTTCTTGAGGAGTTCGCCGTCATTCTGAAACTTCGCCTCCTCCATCGTGAACCACGAAGTTTCGATGGAGTGCCCGGGATTGATCGTGCGACCTTCCGGCGTCTCGCACGGCGTTCCGTCGGCGTTGACGATCTCGCGGAGCGCCTTCTTGTCGTAGTCGAGGAACGTGGTGTAGACCTCCTTGAAGCACGTCGCGATCGTCTTGTCGTAGAGCGATGTGTCGCCGCCGAGCTGGCGCATCATGATCGACGTGCAGGAGATGATCATCGGGATGTTGTGCGCCCGTACCTTGCGCGCCGGATAGAACTTCGGCGGCAGCAGCTCGGGGTTGTAGTAGTACATCATGATGGTCTTGTACAGCTTCTCGGCCTTCTCCTTCCACTGCGCGTCGCCCGTCGCCTTGTAGAGCTCGATGAACGCCATGACGGTGTAGTGCTCCGTGACGACGTAGCGGCGCTTGCGGACGGGCCTGCCGTCTTCGGTCACGTCGTAGTACGTGCGCCCGTCGCGGTCGTCGAAGCACTTCTCCTCGATGAACTTGATGCCCTGCAAGGCGAGGTCAAGCCATTCCTTGCGCTTCTCGATTTCGTTGTAGGCACGGGCGAAGAGAAGGACGAGCCGGCCCTGCTGGCGCACGTTCTTGTCGGTGAAGAGAACCTTGCCGTTGCGTCCGAGGTAGTTGTAGAATCCGCCGTGCTTCGTGTCCGGCGTGTACTTCTGCCACCACTCGACCGACTCGACGAGCAGCTTGCGGTATTTTTCGATGTATTGGGTGAGTTCCTGTCTGTCCATTGTCCAATCCTTTCCTTTGCCGCATATTATGCCACAAACCACTATCGGATACAGACATTTATGCGAATCAAATAAGCACCAATTTTACGAAATACGCAGAGGAATTATGGTATAATATCCCGTATGGACACAATTCTCTTCTTCCACACATCGAGGCGCCAGGCCTGGCTGAAGGAGCAGGACGGCGCCTTCCGCTTCGCACGGGCCCGCTGCTGGCGGATCCAGGTCGTTGAGCCAACCCGGTCGAAGCCGCACGTCAAGGAGCTCGTCGACCTCTGGAACCCTATCGGATGCATCGTCGAATGCTCAGGCGAAAGGTCCGACTACTTCAACCCCGACGACTTCGCCTGCATGCCAACCGTCTTTCTCGGACGCGACCCGCGCACACTCCCGAGGTGGGCGTCATTCATCAACCCATCCTCGACCGGACCAGGCGAAAAGGCCGCAATGGAGCTTCTCAAAGTCGGCATAACGTCTTTCGCCTTCGTAGCCACCGAAGGGAACCACTTCTGGAGCCGCGACCGCGAGGCCGAATTCCGCCGCATTCTGCGCCTCCACGGAATGAGCTGCACAGTGTTCGGCAGAAAAGAGGCGTTCCGCACGGAGAAGTCGCGGGCAAAGGCGTGCTCGGAGTTTCTGTTGTCGCTCCCGAAGCCGTGCGGCGTAATGGCCGAGAACGACTACGCGGCGGTATTCGTGTTGGACATCGCGAGAAAGCTGAGGATTCCAGTTCCGTCCAGGCTGTCGGTCATCGGCGTGGACAACGACCCGCACCTCTGCGAGAACGCACGTCCCGCCCTGTCCAGCATCCACCTCGACTTCGAGCAGGCCGGATACCGCGCGTGCGAAATACTCTCGATTCTCATCGGCGACCCTTCGGCCGGACCCATTCGGGAGACTTACGACGCACTCGGGCTCATGCGCCGCGGTTCGACGCCCATCGGCAGCGGAACGTCGCCCCGCGTGACGAAGATGCTCGCGTACATAAGGGAACACGCCTGCGAAGGAATCTCCGCTAAGGACGTCGCGAAACAGATTCCAGGCACCCACCGTCTCGCGGAGATGGACTTCCTCCGCGCCACCGGGCACACGATCATGGACGAACTGAACAACGTCCGCTTCGAGCACGTGGAGATGCTGCTCCGCTCCCCCTCGCAGCGCCTTGGCGCAATCGCGAACATCTGCGGATGGGGAACCGAGAACGCGCTGCGCGCCGCGTTCCTAAAGCGCTACGGAATGTCCATGCGCGCCTGGCGCGAGGCCCAGACTTCCTTGTAAACCTTTCAACTTTTCAACCTGTTCACGGCAGGTCGAACCAGTTGTAGCCGACGTGGTAAAAAGGGTCTGACACTTCCGTATATGTTTTACTGTATATGCTTAACGACAAGAAATGAAAACTTGAGGGACAGACCCCGCGAAAGGCCCATTTTACAAGGGTTTGCGTTTCTCGCCGTCGGCGGCGCTCATGGCACCATTGCCGGCAGCTTGGCGATCCCCTTCGCGCCGCGGATGGTGCAGGAAGCGACGCGACGGCCGAGAAAAAGCATGCAACCTTTTGCCGCGCGGCGAAAGGTTACATGCTTTTTCGCGACACGCCCGATTTCTCGGCTTGCGATTCGTTCGGCGGTGGCCGAAGGCTCCTCCTCGGGGAACCCTCGGCGAATACGCCGTATCCCCTCGCTCGGACCTTCGCTCCCCCGCCTCACTTCCCGCCGCAACACGCAGGAATCCCGCCTTCACCAAACAACCATCCCACCAACCATTTCTTCACCCATTCAACAACCACGCCCCAACCATAACCCAACGACGCGAAATGGGAGCGTCACACTTACCACCGCCGCGCCTGTTTCAGCGTTCGCCCGGAAGCAGCCGCTTCGCTGGACGCACAGGCAATCATATAGAGTATCGTCTTCTCCCTATTGTGTGTTGAATGGGTGTGACTATAGGATATGGATCATGAAGGCGCGGACCTTTTCCGCCCATTCGCCGACAAGCGAGCGGAACGCGCCGCTGCCGTTGAACCTTATGCGCGAGATTTTCGAGCCGGGCGTCGCCAACGGGAAGTTTTGGACAGGATTTACAGGATTGACAGGATTTTTCTCCCTCAACCTTGTAAATCCTGTTGCTGTCTGAACCTCGACACCATACGTCTTTGATGTGTAGTCGAAGGTGAAGCGGAACGTGTACTCGACGCCAACCTCTGGCGTTACACCGCCCGCCTCGACATCCACCCAACTCGCTTGCCCGCCGGAGCCTTGGCGTAGGCGGGTCCACACCTGGAAGCATCCGTTAGTGCCGAGGCAAAATCCCCCTTGCGCACCTTCTTTCGGCTGAACATCTTCCTGCGGCACGCAATCAAATGTCACAGTGGTTGTCATGGCGACGACATTTCCGCCGGACGGCGTAGCCGGTTCAAACGCATATCCTCCGCCAAGCTCGGCCGTCCATGTGCCGCCGTTCCATGCGACGGACGGAGACCATGTTCCCGTACGGCCTGTCGTAAGGAAACGCTCGTCCACCCAGCCAAGCGTCGAAGCCGCCGGGCGAAGGTATATTTCGGCAAAGACGGGATTGTGGTCGGAGGCGGCGATGTCGTCTATCACGTATGCGGAAGCCGTATAGATGTCGTCCGCGTGTGCGGTATCGACGGCGATGTAGTCGATTATCGACCCGCCAGTCGCCTTGCGGCCGTGGTAGGTACGCACGCCGTTGGTCGGCGAGATTATCGTCATGAACTCCTTCATCAGAGCGATTTCGTCGCTGCCCGGCCTGGCGTTCCAGTCGCCGCAAAGGAAAATGGGTTTGCCGCTTTCGGCGTACTGCGCAAGACTTTCCCTGATTTCGGGGATGCTGGCCATGCGCGCATCATGCGCAGAGATCGTTTCCGTTCCGGCCTGCTCAAGGTGCGTTGCCGCGACGACGACATTGTCGAACTCGGCTACCACTAGAAAGCGTTTGTATCCCGCATGCGAGAGCGCCGCCCTTTTCCAAGAAACCGGCTCCTTTTTCGAGAGGACACAGTTGCCCTGCGAGCCTTCTCCATAGAATGTCTTGTGCATACCGGTAAGTTTGGCGAGCATGGTGGCCTCGGGATGGTCGACGGTGTCGCGGATTTCGTTGAGACAGCAGAAATCTGGATTCTCCGCGATGATGCGGTCGGCGATGCGGTCTTCGATGATGGTTTGCGTCGCGGCGTCGTAGGCGTAGTTGATGTTGTAGGTCATCAGGCGGAAGCCGCCGTTCGGCACGGCCGCTTTCTGCGCGGGCGGTTCGGGCGGCTCGGCCGCCGTGAACGACGGCGCGCCGTCCGAAACCGCAATCGCCGCGTCCGGCCCCGCCGCCGCGCTCGCCTCCAGCTGCGCGTCAGTCAAAACGCCGCGCCACACGCGCACTTCGTCGTATGCCGCGAGCGCGTCCCTGTCCGGCTCATATTGGGAATGCCCGAGATACAGGACAGGATCTACGATTTTCTGTATGCCGTCCGGCATGGTCATCGTGCCGGTCTTCTGGAGTTCGCCCGTCGCCGCGTCGCGCCGTTGCCACCGGATGAACGTCGAGCCGTCGTCCTGCCGCCGGAAAGTGACGGCGATATGGTAGTCCACCCCGATCTCGTAGGGCGCCATTGTATCGACAGCCTGGGTTTCCCCGCCGCCGTTCTTCGCGCCGATGCTGTCCTTGTTGAGGTTGGTTCCGTTCGTCCAGGGCATCTGGAAGTAGTGCGCGTCGTCCGCGCCGTAGTCGAAAACGCGCGACCAGTTTTCCACTCCGTCGTGCCGCGCCCATATCTCAATAGTCGCGGCCGTGGTGTCGAGCATGTTCGTTCCGAGATCGACATAGCCCGTGCCATGTGTGCAGTCCCCATAGCCCATGTGGACCCTGCCGCCGTAGAGCGACACGTACGTACCGCACTTCACAGCATACGCCCCGCCAGCCGAGTCGGAGTAGTCGCCGTTGAAGCTCCAGCGGTGCGTCAGCTCCGCCGCGCAAAGCGGCAAGGCTGCGCCTGCCGCGACCGCTACCGCCGCCCACGCGGTTATTCTCGTTTTCATTCTGATGCGTCCTTTCCGATTTTCCATTCTGCCACTATCGCCTTGCCGGACGTGCCGAGCGACGAGAGCGGACGCGCCGCAATAGTCAGCGTCTTGCCGGGCGGCAGCTCGGATTTGGGGATATCAAGCGTTGTCACGCCTCCGTTCGGCTCGTGGCCCATACCCAGATTCACACCCGCTGCATACACAGCCTTGAAGAGTCTTTGCGCCCCCTCATCGCCAACGGCCACAACCTCATAGGCATACACTCGCGAATCGGGATTGCCGTCAGCGAGGGGGATTTTAACGCAGAGGCGCGGAGACGCAGAGTTTTCGTTTTCTCCCTCTCTGCGACTCTGCGTCTCTGCGTTGGAAATCTCAACCGTCAGCTTAGCGCCTGTGCGAAACTGCGGATCGCCGATTACCTTCTTCAACTCTTCCTTTGAAAACGGATGCGGATTGAATTTGCCAAGCGGCATCACCCAGTCCGCGCCGAGCGACCCGCCCGCGCCAAATTCGCGCCGCTCGATGACGAGCATATCGTCATAGACCCGCACGACATACCCTTGCCGCCCCTTGCCGGTCCGCTCTGTCTTTATCGGCTTCATTTGCGCGATTTCTTTGCAGTCGGCAAGTGCCGCGCATCCCCGGGGTTCGCAGGAAGGGACTTGCACGACGGGCAGATTGCCCTTGTAGAGCGAAATCACGTTCCAGTTCGATGCGCTCCAGTGGTTGTGTCCGAAGAACGCAAGGACATTACGGAGGGGAAGGAGCATCTTGCGCGAGGCGGCCAGCGGCCTCCGGTGCTGAAGGTAGAAAACCGGCGCACGCGACTCTCCCGGCAACGTCTTCAAGCCTTCCGCAATGTCCTGAAGCGAAGTCCCCCAGTTGCGACCGATGAAATGGTAGCCCTTGACCTCCTTGTGCCAGACAGGCTCGTACTTCTCGCCCCAGATGCGCCCCCAGTTCGCAGCCATGTCGGTTGCCAGGACATATTTCGCTCTCTCTGCGGGGTCGGGATAGCGATTTTTCACAAAGTCGCCATAGCCGGAGCCATCGACATCGTGGTTGCCTGTGACGAAGAGTTTTACGGGACCGTTCTCCACTCCGCCGAAAACCCGTTTCCACGCCTCGGCATGGAACTCCATCTCCCGCGTCTGACCGCGATGCGCCATATCGCCGCAGTGTACGACGGCATCGACTTCCTGCTCCTTGAAATATCGCAACGCAGCCTCAAAATACTTATCCGGCCAATGCGCACCATGCCCGTTGCCCTTGACGGCAGTTCTCAAGTGCGTATCGCTGATGACGCCAAAGACGAGATTTGGCATCCCCTTCGGTTTCCACCCTGGCGGCGCGGCGAAGAGCCAGCCGCCCGGCAGCGCCAGGAAGCCCAGCGCAGCCAGCGACTCTTTCAGAAACTCCCGCCTAGTCGTTTCCATGTTGCGGTTTATGGTTTGACTTCCCCATCGCCAAACCTCTTGCACAAACAATAGTCGGCAGGTGGGACGATTCGCAGATATCCGCTTCTCGGCACTGCAACCCTCTGAACGCCGCGACAAAGCGTCACCGTACCGGCAGCCTTTCCGGCGGCATCGAACACTTCTGCCGTAGCAGTCCCATCCGCAAAGTCCAACACAGCCGAATCGCCGCTGACGCCGTTGAGGACATAGACAGGTCTATCCAACTTGCCGCACGGAACTACCGTGCCGGAAGTATAGACGCCTACAATTCTCTCGTTCGCGCCCTCCGCCTCAAGAAGCGGATACTGCGCCTCCGGGTGGTATGCGCGGAAACGTCCCTTCTGCAGCGTGCCCCTGTGCTTTTGCGAAAACGCGAGCCAATGGTTTATCACCTCCCGGTGCGATTCAGGCAGATCCCTGAGCATCATCGAATACTGGATGACGCCAAACATGGATGACAGTATCGGCAATGCCGCTCCTTCCGGCGTGTCAGACGGATGCCATTCGAGCATATCCGCGTGAACCGCCGCGCCACCCGAAGTCAGCCGTAGATTCGCAATCCTCTGGCGGTTGAGCTGCATGTCGCCCGGGCAATCCGTAGCCCTCATCATGTTTCCGAACTGACGTATCGCAGGGCCAATGTACTTCTGCCTGAACTCGATGAGAACATCAGGATTCTCCGCCGACAGCGCGGCGTAAACGTCCATCATCAGACGATTCACCGCATCCGGCAGGGAGCGAATGTCGCGCCCAGCGTAGTCCTCCGCGACGGCAGGATCTTTCCCGTTGAACCTGAAACTGTCGATGAAATCAAGCTTGAACCCGTCAAGCCCCCACTCCTTCATTGCGGCGATATACGTATCGACAAGGAATTTGCGTACTTCTGGGAAGCGCGGATCGAGTACCCATGCACCATGATGCCTGTCTTCGAAAAGATACTTCCCTTTGAAGCGTTCCCAATTCTCGCTCTTCCTGCCGACGAACGGCACGGAATACCAGACCATATACTTCATCCCGAGTTCGTGGACACGCCTCACGTGCGCGGCCATGTCGGGAAACCTTCTCGGCGAAACTTTCCAGTCGCCGCAGAACGCATAGCCCCTGTTCGTGTCGTCCGTCTGCCATCCGTCGTCGAGGATGATTGTCTTCATGCCCATCTTCGCGGCAATGGCGCATTCGTCTTCTATGTCCTTCGCGAAAACATCCTGATGGAACGAATACCACGACGAATAGAGCGGATCAAACGCCGCGTCCGGCGTACGGCATGGTTTCAGGTTCGCCGTCCTCGCAATCCATGCGGCGGCGTTCTGCACAGCGTCGCTCCAGAAAGCATCGCGCCCGTCAAGGCGGATGCGCACTTCGTATTCACTGAGAGGTGCCTCCGGCGCGGTGAAGAAGCGAAAACCACCGACGACCACGCAGTTCTCTTCCCTGAGCGCCATGCGCCATTCCACCTTGCGCAACGCTTCGGAACATGCCATTGTCAACCGGTTGCGGTTGTTGCCGTCGTGCAGACAGGCAAGCGGCTGTCCGTGCGCAATGTCGCTCGACTCCCAACCCCTCCAGTCAGGCTTCAGCCGTCCACCGTCCGTGGCGAAATCCGTCCACACGTGGTTCATGCGAACCTGCGGCAGCGAAAACGACACCTCAAACATGGGAGGCGGCGTGTCCTCGTTCGCCTCAAGACGTATCGCAATCTCGTCCACGCAGTCCTCCGCCGCGTCCTTCACGTCGAACTTCCAGCCGTCGGCATCATTGCAGACAATCCTCACGTCGCCCGCGCAGGTGCCGTGCACGACAGTCTCAAACGGCGCGGCAACGGCGCAATTCGACAACATGGCGACAAGTGCCACGCTTCTACACATCGACAGTTTCATGCTCATTCAAACTCCTTGTCAAACACAATCCGCCCGTTTTCGCAGTCGTGGACTTTCACAACGAGCCGTCCGTCCGCGACACGCCCTTCTATGACATCCCGCTGGCCTCCGACAATATGCGTCCATGGGCGTTCCGCCGAGGGCGCGTCGTAGCGGTAGCGGTGCTGGTGGCCCGTGCAAACAAGCTGCACTCCCGCTTTCGCGAATAACGGCCCCCACATGTTTGCGCACGTTCTCTGCCATGCAGCCCACGGATGCTTGTAGCGCGGATCGTCGTCGTCCGGCAAGACGTCGCCCGGATTTTCGTTCGTCCTCGGATCGAAAAGCGGTATGTGGCAGAACGCCACCTTGAACTTCGCCGTCTTCACAGCCGGCTTTTCGATTTCCTCCGCCAGCCACCGCGTCTGGAGTTCGCGGTACTTCGTCATGCGGAAGATACCGCCCATCCTCGGATTCGTATCCTGCTTGTCCTCCCCTGTGTCAAGGCCGATGAGCGCAATGTCGCCTATCCTCTGCACGAAGTTCCGTCCCAGCGTGGAATATTCCCGTTTGCGCTCAATAGGACAGCGGAACGGCACGAGATCATTGAGATGCAGCGCGAAGCGTCCGCGATAATCGTGGTTGCCGTTCAGGAACAAGATCGGCGTCTCGGCTGCGTATGCCGGATAGTTGGGATGTGGCTTCAGGAACGTGCCTACCGCATCGTCCGCCGTCCTGTAGAAGTTCCGCGCATCGCCGTTCCATACTACGACGGACGGCTTGCACGCCGCTATTCCGCCGAAAACTGTGTCTACTACTTCCGGCACGGAATGCGTATCTTGCATGACGCAAAACGAACCATCTCTCTCCGCGCCCAACGTCATGAGCGAATAAATGCGCTCGTCCGTCTCCGCGCCGCGATTCCACGGCTTGTAGCCATTCTCGAGCTCTATCCTGTCCGCCCCGATGCGATACCAGTAGCGCGTCGCCGGGCGAAGTCCAGCGATGCGAACGACTGCGAACTTGTCGCATACTCGCATCACCGGTCCTTCGCCTGAATAGACGCGCACAGCGCCTTTCATGTCCGGTGACTTTGCGATATCCACCCATCCGCTCGCCTCTCCGTTCAAGGCGAACACCACATCCATCGTCCGCTCCGCCGGATTCATCAGCACCGGCGCTGAACCGATGAGCGGAAGGGACGCGCCTGTCGCATCCGACGCCGTGACGAAACGCGGCATGCCCGCAGCCGCAAACGCCGCCGCGCCGCCGATCAGAAATTCTCGCCTCGTAATGCCGCTCGTTTTCATTTCAATGGCGCACAGTTGATGTGATTTGCAATCATTCGGCGGCGATGTTCCGCTGCCCTTGCAGAGAACTCCGCGAAGTCTCGCCTTGCGGGGTCAGGGTACGTCCACAGCACCTCGGCGAGCGCGAACGAGCGCGGCCACATCTTCCATTCGAGTTCGCTTACGCTCCATGTGTATTCAGTCCAGTTGTTTCCTTGCCCTCCGAGAATGTGTTGACGCAGGTTTTCCGGGATTCCGGCACACGGGTCGAACGAGTAGCATTTTGACAGCGGCATCGTGTGCCCGATGTAGAAGCATGGATCCTCGCGCAACCCCTGTCCGTGGTCAAGATAGCAAAGGGAGGACGGACACATTACAAGGTCGTGCCCCCGCTTCGCGTACTCGGCCGGTGCAAACTGCTTGAGACCGGCATCGTCCTTGACAGCATGGGAACTCATTCCGATTGCAGCCGCTGGGACTTTGCCGGCGATATAACCGTCCCAACCGATCGTTCTCTTGCCGCGCGAAGCGAGAAACCCGTAGCAATGGCTCGTGATCCACGCCTGGAGTCCGTCTTCGCCGCCAAGCCGTTCCTTCTTTATCCTCGACTGGCACTTCGGGCATTCCTTCCATCGGTCGCGCCTGACTTCGTCACCTCCAATGTGCACCACGTCACCGGGAAAGACGCGACAAACATAATCAAGTACGCCATCGACGAATTTGATTGCATCATCATTGCCTGCGCACAGGACATCTCTCTCGACTCCCCACACAAGCCTGGGATCTCGCCTTGCGAGATTCTCCGGGAAGCATGCATATTCCGGATAGGCCGCAAGAGCGGCGTAGAGGTGTCCTGGCAAATCTATTTCCGGCACGACCTGTATGTGTCTGGCGGCGGCATACGCGATTATCTCCTTCAAGTCCTCCTCCGTGTAGAAGTACGGTCCGTATTTCTCGCCGTTGAGTTTGCCGGCGTCCTCCTGGCCTCCCTTTGTCGCCTTTTCGTTGCGCTTGACGCTCTGGCTGCGCACAGCACCGTATTTGATGAGCTCGGGATAGCCAGGCACGTCAATACGCCAGCCTTGATCATCGGTAAGGTGCCAGTGGAACCGGTTGAACTTATATTTCGCCATTTGTCCAAGAAGCCGCTTGACGGCCTCCTTGCCGAAAAAGTGGCGGCTCTCGTCAAGGAGTATCCCGCGCCAGCGGAATCGCGGGGCATCCTTGATTGAAAGACACGGGATTAATCCGTTTTTCGCTCCAGCCTTTATCTGGTCAAGAGTAACGCGTCCGTAGAACTCCCCTGCCTTGCCGGAAGCTCGAATTATCACGCAATCCTCGCCGACGACAAGTTCATAACCCTCTTCGGGAAGCGAGGAATTGCGTTCGTACCTCACCAATGCGTTTTTCGGACATGTCCCGCCCGTCAACGACATTTCCTGCGGAACTGGAATCAATGCCGTGGTGTCCGCATAAACGCATACCGCTGCGAGTGCAATCGCGGCGGAAATCGATACAAGCCTTACGTTCATCAATGGAAACTGATTATCATTCCCATGCATCTTTTGCACAGTATGGACTTGTTGTCGGCTGAAAGCTTGAGCCGGACAGACGCTGCCGAATGCATGCCATCGACAAGGCGAATCTTCGCGAGATCGGCTGCCGTGAACACGTCGTTTCCCGTCGTCGTCAGGATTGCGTGGCCGTTTTCCTCTGGCTTGGAATTGACCAGACAGATGAACTTGTCGAGATCCACCTTGCTCTTGTCGGTTACGCTGAGCGTAGTGTCGGAAGAGACTTTCGTGTCGCCTGTGTAGGCGAGTGACGCCGTGGATTGGAGAGCGAGCGTTCCGCCGCCCATGAATGTCATGCCGCCGTCCGTTCCTGCGTCAACGCCAGTTTCAAGCGTCTTGTGCAATTTTGCCGTGTAGCCGTTTGTGTCAATGGTGCCGCCCTTCGCTCCGACCTTCACATGCAGGCGCGCGGAGTTTTCGATAAGATTCGCATTATTCGCACCTTCGCGCAGCGTCCCACCGTTAAAGAACACTGTCGCATACGAGTTGGTGGATGCGCTGTACATCTTGGGCGACTGTAGAACGCCGCCGAGCAGATTCAGGGTCGGCGTCATCTCCGCATCGCTCTCGATGTAGACTGCCTGGGTTCCATTGTATGTTGTTTTGTTGGAAAGCATGCACTCGTTCGTGCAGATGACAGTCCCGCCGTAGATATCCACGACACCCTGCGACTGCTTGCCGATATGCATCGCTTTGCAACCGATTTCGCCGTTGTTGACGACAAGGTGCGCCGTACCGGTCGCGCAGTTCAACCCAGTGTCACCCACATAAAGCGTTGCAGCTGTCGTCACCTTGCCCCCGTCCATGATGAATTTGCCGGAAGTCCTCGTTCTGTTGCCTTGCGCAACCACGATGTTGCCCGACACCGCGAGCGTCCCGCCATTCTGGTAGAACTCCGCATAGTTGTCCCGGTCGTTCGTAGTGTCTGCTGCGCCCACGATAAACTGTTTGCATGTCACCGTGCCGTTCAGATTCGTGAACGCACCAACAACGGAGGAGTTGGCTGTCTTGTCATTCGCATCGTACCTGGCGACTTGAATATTGCTGTTCGGAGCATCGATTTCGCCTCCGTCCACTGTGATATATCCGCGCTTGATGCGGATGCCGTCGTGGAAGTTCGCGGTCGTCGGCACAATGACTTTTGCACCGCTGGCGATTTCAAGCCCGCCTTTGTGCGCAGCAGTCCAGCCGAGCACGAGGTTCGTGTAGGAATGCGTGTATGTCATGTCCTCGATGCGAAGTGTAGAGTCCGTCCCGTCGCCGATTCCCATCACGACGCTTGTATTATACGCGGACCTTGTGAACGTATACGAAGGGTTGCTTCCAGTTCCCTGCCATGTTAGTTTCGCACCGTCGGTATTGACATAGAGCTGCCAAGTGTTGGTGTAAGCCTTGTCGAATTCGACGATGTAGTCATCGTTCTTGAAGCGGTCATCGAACACCGATGTGGAGCCGCTCTTTGCCATAAAGCGGACGGCATCGCTGGCAGGAATTGCCGTGGGGACACTGCCCGTCGTGGCATTGTCTTTTCTCCAATTGTTGACATTTCCGAACAATCGATCTTCGGCCCCCGTCCACCAGTAGTTGGCGGCCATCGACGTGCCGGCGAATGTGGCCGCGAAGATGACCGCAATGATGTGGCGCGATTTTTCATGAAGCATGTTCATTTTTTGGTCCTTTCTTTGTGAGTTTACTCGGCTTCAAATTCGGTTTCTTTCCGCACGCGGTAGCGGAACGAGCGGAACGAGGCATTCCCGCGTCCGGCGGCGATGAGACCGATCTGGAGCGAGAGGAAGTCCTTGCAGCGTCCGCCGCCCGGATACATCGCGGATACGTCCACATTGTCCATCAGCTTGATTATCTTGCCATTCTTGCCAGAGGCGTAGAGCGAGAGGCTGTTGGATTCGTTCACGATGCGCAAACAGACGCTTTTGCCAAGCGGATTTGGCTCGCTCCGGACAAAACCGTCCGGATAGCAGACGAAGAAGTCTCGCCCGTCCGTCGTAGCGCCGACAAGATTCTTGCGGTCGTAGAAAAGCACCAGCCCCGCCTGAGTCCCCGCGCCCGGCTCCGCCACGACCGCCGCCGCGTAGCTCTTTGCGGATGGCTTGAAGAGGAGAACCGTGCCAGAGAACGCATCGCCGCCAGTGGCGGAAATGCGAAGCGCACCTCCGCCAACCGACGCCTTGCCGCAGCTTCT
This sequence comes from Verrucomicrobia bacterium UBA3841, assembly GCA_002392765.1. Classification (GTDB taxonomy): domain Bacteria; phylum Verrucomicrobiota; class Kiritimatiellia; order RFP12; family UBA1067; genus UBA1067. The sequence goes on from DGHT01000044.1 coordinate 38,457, forward strand.
TTCGTCGAACGTCAGCCAATGTAGCGACAGCGTGTCGCCTTTGAAATCGTCATCGTAATTGCCGCCGACAACGGCCGTTCCGTCTGGCGGCAAAGGTTCACGTCCGCTCCTGTCGAGAACAGGCCACCCGTCGTCCGTCCATGCGATGGGCGCAAGAAGGATGGAGCGTCCGAGTGTGCGAAATCCGTTGCGGTAGCCATGGTAGACCGCCCACCATCCGCCCTGCGCATCGTCGAAAAGCGTAGCGTGTCCCGTGCAGTGCCATTCTTCCTTTTCCGACCACGTGTGTATGAGCGGATTGTAGGGCGAATTCTCCCACGGACCGAGTGGTGTCTTGGAACGTGCGACGCAGGCGTGGTGCGCCGACCAAGGGCCGCCCGTGCCGCCCTGCGCCGAGACGAGATACCACCATCCGCCGCGCTTGAACAGTTTGGGGCTTTCCATGGACGTGTTCTTTGTGCCGGGGCGCCAGCACTCTGGATATTTCCAGCCTTGGTAATGACCGCCTTTTACCGGCTCTACGGTCGTTGCGCCATCGGGCGAAAGCCGCGCCGCCTTGCCATGGTGCAGCCAAAGAATCGGCGTCCCGTCGTCATCCACGGCAATGCCCGGATCGATGCCCACGTTCTCTGCGATGACTGCTGGCTCGCTCCACGGCCCTGTCATGGACGGGGCGGTCACCCTGTAAATCGACCAGCCCTTGCCGTTGCGGATGTTGTCGTTCTGAGGAAAGTAGATTGAATACCCGTCGCCGATCTTCGCAATCTCCGGTGCCCATATCGCGCCAGGCATGTTCTTCGCCGCAGAAGCGACAGGATTCCAGTTGATCAAGTCACGCGAATGCCATATAATGAGGCCGGGGCGCGAATACAAACTCGAGTACGTCAAGTAGAAATCCCTACCGTCGCGTATTATCGACGGATCGGGATATTCACCGGGGAAAATGGGCTTCGGCCAACTTTCTGCCTGCGACGCCAACGGCAATGCAGCAAACGAAGCCGCCACGCCTATCATCATGAGCAGTCTTTTCATTTTGTCTGTTCCTTTCATTTCTCCTTTCCTTTTTTTGCCGCGCAGCACCCTTAATTATACCACTTTCCAGTCCCACGCAACACCCCATAGAATTGGGGGTATGTCGAGGCCTTGACCTTCCTTCGCACGCTGTGGTATAATTTCCATATGGTGAAATTTTCCGGGACACTCACCCTTTCGGTCGTCGTCGCCGCGCTGGCGTTCCGCGCGGACGCCGGGGAACTCGCGCACGACGCCGCCTCGCTCGCGCGGGCGCTGACTGCACAGGGCGGCGCAGGGGTGAAGTTCGACTTCTCCGCCGTCGTCACATACGTTTGCACCAACAGCTTCGGCAGGAGCATCAACATCGCGGCGGAGGACGCCTCGGGAGCCGCCCTCGTGTGCACGTCCGACGAGGTCCGGCCCTCCGTCCTGCCGATGCCCGGCGATACGGCGCGCTTCACCGGGGAGGTCAGGGAGAACGTCTACGAACACAACTTCGCCGTCCTCGACACATACGAGCTCGCATCGCGCGGCAAGGCGCCGACTCCGATGGAGCTCACGCACGATGCGATGCTCAGCGGCTCCTACAACTACAAGCTGGCGCGCTTCAAGGGCGTGCTGAAAGATGTCATCTTCAACGAAACCGACCCCAACTACATGCTCTTCATGGTGGAGGCGCCAAATGGACGAGGCATCTTCACCACGGCCCCGGTATTCGACGCGGGGGCGTTCGACAGGATGAACGCGCTCATCGGGAGTCCGGTCGAAGTCACCGGCGTAGTGGTTCCATTCGACCACAGCCCGCGCCTCTACACCGGTCGCATATTCAAGGTCGCCGGCGTCGAGTGCATCCGTCCGCTTGAAGACGCACCCGACGCAAGGACGCGCGTCCGGGGACATGTCGTCGCCGTGCGCAAACGCGCGGGGTGTGTGATCCTCAAGACGGACAGGAGCGAATTCATATCCGTGAACATGGCGGACCCGCGCCTGCCATCTTACGGGGAGTGCGTCGAGGCGAGCGGGCTGGAGGAGACGGACCTCTTCAGGCGCACGCTGTTCAATGCGCAATGGACGAAACTGGACGGCCCGGCATACAGGGACGAGGACCCGGTGACCGTGTCCCCGCGCGAGCTCACGCAGGACGCACAGGGCCGGCGGAAGGTCAACTGCGAATACTACGGGCGCCCGATCCGCGTGAACGGGACGATCCGGTCCATGCCTGAGGATGATCCCGAGGGACGCATGCTGCTGGATTGCGACGGCTGCCCCGTCTACGTGGACGCGAGCGCACTGCCGGGCGTGCTGGACGGCCTGGAGGAGAACACCGTGGTCGAAGTGTCGGGGACGTGCGCACTTGACGTGGACGCGCCGGAACGCACATTGGCGATACCGAGGCTCAGGGGCTTCACAATAATATTGAGGACGCCGTCCGACATCACCGTCGTCAGGCGGCCGGCATGGTGGACGCCGGCAAAGCTCGCCACCGTCATCGGCGCCCTTCTCGCAATGCTCATCGCCGTAACCGCCTGGAACACCTCTCTCAGGAGGCTCGCCGCACGCAA
>DGHT01000019.1 GCA_002392765.1 Verrucomicrobia bacterium UBA3841
GACGCCGACAAGATCGGCATCCTCGGCATCTGCGGATGGGGCGGCCTCGCCATCAACGCGGCGGCGGTCGATACGCGCGTCAAGGCGACGGTCGCCTCGACGATGTACGACATGACGCGCGTGACGGCGAACGGCTACTTCGACAAGGAGGACAGCGCGGCGGCGCGCAAGGCGAAGAAGGAGGCGATGAACGCGCAGCGAATCGCGGACTTCAAGTCCGGAACGTATGAACTTGGCGGCGGCGTTCCTGACAAGCTGCCGGACGACGCGCCGCAGTTCGTCAAGGATTACCATTCCTACTATAAGACGCCACGCGGCTACCACAAGCGTTCGCTTAACTCGAACGGCGGCTGGAACAAGACGTCCGCCCTCTCGTTCATCAACGCGAAGCTGCTCGCCTACGCGGACGAGATCGAGAACGCGGTGATGGTACTGCACGGAGAGAAGGCGCACAGCCGTTATTTCGGAGAGGATGCCTTCAAGATGCTAAAGGGCGACAACAAGGAACTTGTCATCGTTCCCGGCGCGTCGCACTGCGACCTCTACGACGGCGGAGGAAAGAACGCGATCCCCTTCGACCGCATCGAGGCGTTCTACAGAAAGTACCTGAAGTGAGTGTTTCTCACGCAGAGGTACAGAGAGCGCAGAGTAATGATTAAGATTTGTGTGATAAAAAACCGCTGCATACTCTGCCTCTCCGCGCCTCTGCGTGAAATATTCAAACTTGAGGAATGAGATATGACAGTCGAAGAATTCAGAAAGACGATGGCCGAGACGGAGTACATTCCCGCAGGGAGCGCACTCCACCAGGCGTTTCATGCATTCTCGCAGGAGGCGCTGAAGATCACGGCGGAGCTGAACGGCGCGTACCATACGCCGGAGGAAGTGCGTGCGCTCATGTCGCAGCTGACGGCAAGCGAGATCGACGAATCGTTCGCCATGTTCCCGCCCTTCCACACGGACTGCGGGAAGAACACGAAGATCGGCAAGCGAGTGTTCATCAATGCCGGCTGTCAGTTCCAGGACCAGGGCGGCATCACCATTGGCGACGACGTTCTTGTCGGCCCGCAGACGATCATTGCGACCTTGAACCACGACCCCGACCCCGACAAGCGCGGCGGGATGATTCCCAAGCCGGTCAAAATCTGCGACAAGGTGTGGCTCGGCGCACGCGTGACGATATGTCCGGGCGTGACGATCGGCGAAGGCGCGATCGTCGGCGCGGGGGCGGTCGTGACGAAGGACGTTCCGCCCCGCACCGTCGTCGCTGGCGTCCCGGCCCGCATCATATTTGGACAAATGATTTAGCCGCAAAGAACGCAAAGATCGCAAAGAATTAAAGGAGAAAAGATGACGGATCGTGACGAAAATGAATCTCACCAGAAAGGGATGGTCAGGACTTCTGACTTCAGACGCCGGACATCTGAAACTGAAGTCTGAAGGCAGATGTCCGAAGTCGAGAAACATGAGTTTCAGAAAGATTGAAATCCAACAAGAAAGAGAAACGAATATGAACAGGAAAGAATTCATCAAGATAATGGGCGCGGTCGCAGGCGTTGCAGCCATTCACGGTTTTGCATTCGCAAAAGAGGGAGAAAAGAAAATGAAATGCGCAGTCGTATATTTCTCGTGGAGCGGAAACACGCGCTTCGCCGCCGAGACGATCGCCAAGAAGGCCGGTGCCGATCTCTTCGAGATCAAGGCCGAGACACCCTACAACTCAAACTACGGCAAGTGCTGCGACGAGGCGCAGCCGGAGTGCTGCGGAAAGACACTGCGTCCGATCAAGCCGATCGAGGGACTCGATCTCGCGAAGTACGACCTCGTCTTCGTCGGCTCGCCTAACTGGTGGGGCACGATGGCGCCGCCCGTGCGCACATGGGTGACGCAGAGCAAGGACGCGCTCAAGGGCAAGACGGTGTGCCTCTTCCAGACGCACGGCGGCGGCGGAATGCAGCGCGTCGGCAAGGAGTTTGCAGAAGTCGTGGGCGACGCGGCGAAGATCCTGCCGCCCAAGGCGTTTTCCGGATCGTCCATCAAGTCCGCCACCAAGGCGCTCGAGGCGTTCGTGACGGACCGCCTTGCGGTGAAGTGAAGCACGCAGAGGAGAAGCAGCAAATGAACAGACGCGACTTCATCAAGGCGACGTCTGCCGCGACATTGACCGCGGCGGCGTTGAGCGCGAGCGGCGCAGAGGCAAAGAAGGCTTCGCCCATAACGCGGCAGGCGCCGGTTGTCGGGTGCGAGAACGTGACGGGACGCACGGTGCGCGGCACGCGCGCCAAGGTTTATTTCACGCGCACGATCTCCGAGGAGAGCCTGATTGCGCTCTACGACCGCGTGTCGGAGCCGATCTACGGCAAGGTGGCGGTCAAGCTCCACACGGGCGAACGGCATGGGCCGAACATCATCCCGCCCGCGATGGCGAAGCCGCTGATGGCGCACATTCCGGAGAGCGCCATCGTCGAGACGAACACGATGTACGGCGGCGACCGCTACACGACGGCGGCGCACCGCAAGACGCTGGAGGTAAACGGCTGGACGTTCTGCCCCGTGGACATCCTCGACGAGGAGGCCGACGTGCGCTTCCCCGTCCGCAACGGCTTCCACCTGAAGGACATCGCCGTCGGGGGGCACCTCGCGAACTACGACTCGCTCGTGGTGCTCACGCACTTCAAGGGACACACGATGGGCGGTTTCGGCGGGTCGTTGAAGAACATCGCCATCGGCTGCGCCTCGGGACAGGTCGGCAAGCGGCAGGTGCACGGCTATCCTGTGGGCGACATGCCGCCGGGAGGGTCGGAATGGGCGAAGATGCCGAGCAAGGACACGTTCATGGAGCTGATGGCGGACAGCGGCAAGGCGATCTGCGACCATTTCGGGAAACGAATCGTGTTCCTGAACGTGATGCGGAGGATGTCCGTGAGCTGCGACTGCGAAGGCGTGGCGGCGTTGGAGCCGACGATCCCCGACATCGGCATCCTCGCCTCCACGGACATTCTGGCCATCGATCAGGCGAGCGTGGATCTCGTCTATTCGTCGGCGTCGAACAAGGACCTTGTCGAGCGCATGGAATCGCGCCATGGCCTTCGCCAGCTTTCGGCTATGCGCGAGCTGAAGATGGGCAATCCGCGCTACGAGCTGATCGACGTGACGGCGGAGACGTAATCAACAACACTGCGCCCTACGTCCCGCACATCAAGACCGGCGCATTCTAATCCAGGCGAAAACATGATGGAATAGGACGAAAAATGAACATAAACCAAGGACGTTGCGGCGACGGGTATCACCGACATTTTAAAAGGCATCGGGGCGCTTCCATGATTTCAAGAGAGGCATTGATATGACAAGACGAAAATTCATCAAGTACGTCTGTACGGTCGCAGGCGCAGCGATGCTCACGGGATGTGTTTCCTTTGGCATGGCAACCCAGCAGGGAAATGAGGCAGGCGAAGAGAATAAGCTCGTGGTGCGAATCGCGGAAATCGAAGTCCATCCCGAATGGCTGGAGGCGTATCTTGCGGCGGCGGGAGATGTCGGCGCGGAGTCCGTCGCGAAGGAGCCGGGTGTCGTGTGCATCTTCCCGATGCAGAAGAAGGAATCGCCAACGTCCATCCGCATCGTCGAGATTTATCGCAGCGAAGAGGCATACAAGGCGCATCTCGCGACGCCGCACTTCCGTGCATACAAGGAGGGCACGCCGCACATGATCAAGTCGCTGAAGCTCGTACCCATGCAACCGCTCGATCCCGACCATGCGGACGGTATCTTCAAGAAATGGCTGCAGATGCAACAGGCCAAAGGGGCGTGAGTCGTTGGCTCCCGCAGTCGCAAGGATCAAGGATTTCAGCGTCAAATAGCTTCGCAGGGATCATCGGGTTGAAGCTCACCACAAAATGAAGAGAAAAAAAATCATCGTAGCAGATAGGATTGTCACATGGAACAAGTATTGGTCATAGAGGACGATGCACGGACAGCGACGTTCGTGATTGGGGCGTTGCAGCAGGCGGGGTATGCAGCAACACACTGCCGGGATGGAGAGGAGGGGTTGGCCGCTCTGCTTCACGGAGGCTGCGACATCGCCGTCGTGGATGTGATGTTGCCGAAGCGCGACGGGTTGTCCGTCATTCGCGAGGCGCGCACCGCGGGACGCAAGATGCCGATTCTAATATTGTCGGCGCGAGGGTCCGTCGACGCAAAGGTCCAGGGACTTGAAGTCGGCGCGGACGACTATCTCGCAAAACCCTTTTCGGTCGTGGAGCTGATTGCGCGAATACAAGCGCTGTTGAGGCGCACGCGAGACCAGGAGCAGACTCTCGAGCTGCGGCACGAAGACCTCGTGATGGATCTTGCCACGCACAGGGTGACGCGCGGAGGAGAGATCGTGGATCTTCAGCCGCTCGAGTACAAGCTTCTCGAATACCTGCTCAGGAACAGAGGGCGTATCGTCTCCCGGAACATGATTCTCGAGCGCGTGTGGGGTTACAGTTTCGATCCGCGCACGAACGTCGTGGAGTCCCGCATATCGCGGCTGCGCGAAAAGATAAACAGGCCCGATGGACACCAGCTGATCAAAACCGTGCGGGGGTTCGGCTATGCGCTCGACTGAATCCGCGCGCCTTAAGCCGATGTGGCTGCGCATCGCGTTGGGATACTGGCTGTCGTTCGGCGCGATATTCATTGTCTCGGCTACATTCGTGCTCATCGCGATACTCCGACACCACGTGCTCGCATACCACGAGAATCTCAAGCTTATCTCGGACGATCTGGCGGCGGAGTACGGCGAAGCGGGATACGACGTCAAAAAGACGGCAAAGCACTTTCGCGAAACGGTCGAGCACCACGGCCGCGGCAAAGTCTTCCTCCTTCTCACCGATTCGAAAGGCGGCGTTGTCCTGGTTGAATCGACCAATCCAGACGTCGTGGAGAAGATGCGTCAGGGCGTGCTCTCCTCCGGCAGGACGTACAGGATCGCCGCGACGAGCGGCAGCGGCGGTGGGGATTCGATAGCGGTGCGTGTCCGCAAGACAGTCCTGCCGGACGGAAACATCCTCTCCGTCGGCGACAACGTGACGAACGATGAACGGCATGCTCGATGGGTGTTGGCCGTTCTTCTTGCGACGAGCGTTCTCATTCTTGTCGTCGGCGGAATCGTTGGCGTCATGCTGGCGCGGCGTTTTGCAGCGCCTCTCGGCCTCATGGCGAAAGCGGCGCGGTGTATAGAGCGCGGAGACTATTCCGTGCGGATACCAGACACGCCTGAAAGCTTCGAGATCGCCGAACTCGAAGGCGCGTTCAACACGATGGCCGGAGAGATCGAAAAGACGCTGACGGAACTGAGGACCCTCACCGAGAACATGGCGCACGACCTGCGGACTCCTCTGACGCGGCTGAAGGCCGCGGCGGAGCTGCATGCCATGGGTGTCGATACCGTCGGCAATCTCGCCGAGAACGTGATGGAAGAGACCGACGCCCTCCTCGCCATGGTCAACATGATGCTGGAGATATCCCAGACGGAATACGGAGCAACCAGGGTGCCAACGGAGGAACTCGACCTCGTCCCGTTCTTCGGTGAAATGCTCGAGCTCTACTCTGCGCTCGCCGATGATAGGGGGATAACCCTCTCCGCGCAGCTGCCGACCGGTCCGGTGCTGTTCCGCGGACACAAGGGCAGGTTGCAGCAGATGGTGGGAAATCTTTTAGACAACGCCGTCAAGTTCACACCCGGCGGAGGACATGTTGTCGTGCGACTGACGGCGGCACCAATAGTGATTGAAGTGGAGAATTCGGGACCAGGCATCAAGGCGAAGGACATTCCGCACGTGTTCAAGAGGTTCTGGCGTGCCGATTCCAGCCGCTCCCTTCAGGGGAACGGACTCGGTCTCGCTCTAGTGAAGGCGATTGCGGAATCGTACGGCGGCAGCGTATCCTGCACGTCCGTCCCTAATCATATGACGACGTTCCGGATCGTGTTTAAGTAGTTGCTATCGCAAACATTGCCAAATGGTAATGTGGCGGCAATCTTCTGCCCATGTTGGGATGCTACAATATGCGGCATGAAAAAAAGATTCAGAATTTTCTGTATTGTCCTGCTGTCGGTGTTTGCGGTTCGCATTGCGCTGATGGCGACGATGCCGGTTTTCGAGCCAAGCGAAGCCCGTTATGCGGCCATTTCTGCCAATATGGCCCGGACAGGCGACTTTCTCACCCCTAAGTTCACCTATTTGGGGACATACCTGCCGTTCAAGGGCAAGCCGCCGCTCGTGTTTCAGTGCGGTGGAGCGTTCTGCCGATTGATGGGCGTTTGTGAGTTTGCCGTTCGCTTGGCGCCCTTCCTCTCGTTTGTGCTTCTTCTGTTCATTTTGTACCAATCCGTGAAGTCGTTGGACGGCATCGCTTCGGCCTGGCTTGCAACAGGGATCTGCGCGACGAGCGTGGCAATGTATGCCGCAGCGGGCATGTGCATGACGGACGTGCCGTTGACATGCTGTGCCGTCGGCGCTTTGCTTCTCTATGTGCGCAGCCGGGAAAATCCATGTTTTCGGGATGCTGTGGCCATCGGTCTTCTGCTGGGTTGCGGAATGCTGGTCAAGGGTCCGGTGGCAATCGCCCTTTTCGGTCTTCCAGTCGTTGTCGATGCTACGATCAACCGCAACTGGCGCTTTGCGTTCAAGACGGTATGGCTGTGGAGCCTGCCGGTGTTCCTGCTGGTCGCCGCCCCGTGGTTCATTCTCATGCAGCGTGAACATCAGGATTTCCTGCGTTATTTCTTCCTGAATGAGAATCTGCTTCGCTTTCTTGTTCGCGATTACGGCGATCGGTATGGAGCCGGGCGGGAGACATTCCGGGGAATGGCTGCCGTATGGGCGTTCGTGGTTGCCCTGCCGTGGGCCATTTTGCCCGTCCACGACGTCCTGAAGAGAAGTTGGCGTCTTTTTGACAGGCAAAACTTCTTCTTCATTTCGATGCTTTCCATCACGGCGTTCTGGTGCCTAACGAGCCGCGTCCCGATCGCCTATCTGCTGCCCATCGTTCCGCTCTTTGCCGCCTGGATTGTCTCTTCGCGCAGCACGCATCTCCGGCTCTGGAGAATGTTGCCTTTTGC
>DGHT01000004.1 GCA_002392765.1 Verrucomicrobia bacterium UBA3841
CATCGTTGCTCCCCAGCGGGAATTCAAAGTCTCCGGGTTCCAGCCGCATCCATTCTCCGAATGTGCCGCGCTTGTGCCAGTTGCCGACGATTGTCGCATTCGACGGCATCTCGAAAGAGAAAGTTTCATTTGTCACAACGCTCTCCACGCGATATCCGCGTACGATGTCTTCGGGCGCAACCATAACAGGGACAGCCGACAAGGAGATGGAGCATCTTGCTCCGTCAATATGAACGGGCGAGACGCCCATTCCCCCAGTCAGTAACGGCGGATCGTTCGTCTTTGTTCCGCAGACTATGATGGAATCCGCTATGCAAAATCCGAGCAAAATTTTTGCGTAAAGCGACAGACGCCCTATCTGCTTCCTGACGCCGCAGACTGACAATTTCAAAAGCGGCAAGGCAACCAGCACTGCGGCGCAAGCCGCGCCAAGTAGCTCCAAATAGTTTTTGCCGAGGTAGGAGTCTATCATGCCGTCACCTCAAGCTCCTAGCGGCCCACCTTTTTAGCTTTAGCGGCAAAGGACGCAAAGGCTCTATGTTCTTTGCGATCTTTGCGGCTGAAAACAGATACGAAGCTGGATGGTGAGAATTTCATTTTCATATATATTATACCATAATCTCAATTTCTTTAATCAGTTTAAAATCGTCTAAGATCCGCATCTGCGAAATGTAGCCACTTCTGTGGGGGAGCGGAGGAGTGGGGGAGTGAGCGCCGTCTGTGCATGTCCGTAGTTAAAAAATCTCGGTACCGCAAGATGCCACACTGTTTGCGATATGAACGGGCGAGAGGCCCATTCCCCCAGTGACGGGCGAGACGCCACCCCGCATTGAGCTCGACTTCGTCGACTTCGGCCTTTGGCCTCGGGGGATATGTTCCCCCAGTGAGCTCTCCCCCGAATTTCACAATTTCACTATTTCATAATTTCACAATTCCACAATTCCTTTTCCCTTTCACAATGCGCTGGGGCGGATGAATTCGCTGAACTGTTTGCCGTCGCGCCAGGCGGAATAGAATTTAATCCAATCGACATACATGGCGACGGGGAGGGTCGATTCGTCCACGGGTCCGACCCAGCTTCCGCCAAGCTGCATGTCTATCATAAGATAGAAAGGTTCGGTCCACGGGTATTTTGCAACGTCCAGACTCTTCCTTTCGTATGAATGCGTGCGTTTGCCGTTTACTTTCCACACAATCCGCTCGGGCGACCATTCGACCGCGTATATGTTCCAGTCGTCCGCTTTGATTTTCCCCGTTCCGCCGCGGGGCGGATCGTTCTGGTGGCTTTGCGTCCATTCGGAATGGGCGGTATGGTATACGAAATTGTCGTAGTTCAATCTCTCGATTATGTCGATTTCCCCGCAACGCGGCCACGGATCGGACGGTTTTTCGGGCATCATCCATATAGCGGGCCACGCGCCTTTCTGTCCTTCGAGTTTGCAGCGCACTTCTATCTTTCCGTACTTCATCGCGAAAAGGCCTTTTGTAGACACGCCACCTGTCAGGACGCTTCTTGGGTCTGCTCCGGTATCGTTGTTCTTTACGCCGTACACGACAAGCTGTCCGTCCTTTACGGCGACGAGATCTTCCCGCCCGGACATGTGTCTGTTCCAATCGGACGTCCCTTTTTCTATGCGCGTCCATAGCTTTTTATTCAGCGAATTTCCCTTGAAATCCTCGGTGAATTTCAATTTCCATACAACCGGACCGGTTCGCGCGGCGGTCGCGGAATGCGCGACAGCCGCGCAAAGCAGCGCAGCGGCGGCAACCGCTGCGATTTTTGAATTTTTTGCGAATTTTAACTGTTTCATGCCAATTATTATATCATATTTCAACTTATAGAGTGAAAAATATGTTATCAAGCATCAAAAAAATTCCCCCGTTTGGGTGAGATAAATCGTTTTTTGTGGTATAATACAGGTAAATTAAGAAGTAATTATTTTACAATCGAAAGAAATGCCATGAAAAAAACAATTCTTTCTGCAATGACAGCACTGTCCGGCTTGTCGCTCTGTGCGGCAGGTTTTGACGGACTTACGCTCAAGACCAACGATTGGTTTGATGCCTCGTTTCAGGGTGTCGCCAGTCAAATAACACAAGGGTCAGCAGTCGGCATTACGCACGGAGCGGGTTCGTGGACCAATGTCCCCGGAGAAGGTGTGACGAATGGGGGGAGCGGTTATATCACACTCGCGACCGAGCCAAGCGAAAATCTGACTTTCACTCCTGCGCCTTTCTCCGTTACGTCCGGATACGAGACGGTTGTCGCAAATATCAAGCCGGAAGTGACGGACGGCGATTTGATAACCCTTACGGACGTGCAGGCGGCGTTCTGCATCCAGGTCGATGACGGCACGCTCAAGGCCATGGGATATACGTCTGAAGGATGGAAGGATATCTCCTATACGGCCGCGTCAACGTCATATAGCGTCGAAAGTCTCACGAACGTCTGGTTCACGCTGTACATGGATTTCGCGAAAGATAACAGCACCCGCTACGTGCGGTATTCCGTCAAGCCCGATGACGGTACGCTTGCGGTATTGACTGACAGCGCGGGCGTGTCGTGGTTCGAGACCGCGAACAAGGAGACTATCGAGTCGATATCGTTTACGGGAAGCGGACTTGTCAAGACCTTCTCGGGCGACGAGTTGACGGAGCCTCTTACATTCACCGATCCGGTGTTTACGTACATGGCAAACTACGAGTCGGCGACCACGGTTGTCGCTACCGTGACCGGCGCGGTCGCTTCCGGCACGACATTCACTCTCACCGTCGGGGATGCAAATTATACCGGCACGTACAATTCAGCAAACGGGGAAGTGACTTTCTACGACGTCAAGAACCTCAATCTGGGCGAAACGGTTTCCTATACGATCAGCGCCGCAGGCGCAACGGCGGGATCGAGCGGCGAGCAGACGACAGTTGTCGGCAACGTGTCCGGCGGTTGGATTCTTGAAACTCGCGGTCATACCGGTTCTGGTACATGGACTGATTCCAGCGGGGCTGCTCAGGAGCTTGATTACAGTAGCGAATCGCCTTATGCAGCAGCACTTAGCGATTATCTTTTCACGCCTACGAATTCCGTGGGCGACGCGGTCGTTACGGTTATAAGCCAGGTCTGCTTCGGTGATGTCGCCGATACAAGCGTCAATCCCGGCGATGACTCCTACGCCGCCTTTAGACTCGGCGACGTCTCCGGAACGCCGACATTCCAGGTGTGGGTCAAGGGAAGCGAAGATTCCGCAGCGGCATGGGTCAACGTCAGCGGTAGCGGTGTAACCCCCAGCGCAAAAAGTGTCTACACGCTCACGTCGAAATTCGATTTCATTAAAGGGACATGCGAGTTCTTCATTGACGGAACTCAGCTGGTCAATGGCCAAACGTTTAAATTCTACCTTGCAAACAACATTCGCAAGATGAGTTCTATCAAGTTCAACGGAACGGGTAGCCTCGTCTCGCTGAACGGCTCGTACGTCAAGGGCGCCGAGTTCAAGCCCGCAGGCGCGAATGCCGCGACTGTTGACAGCAGCTGGGTTGCCGAATATCTCGGCACGAACACGGTAGCGGAAGCAGAGGCGCTCCTGGCGACCGACAGCGAAGTCAAGACGATGCACAACGGCGTTGGCTACAACTACTACGAGTGCTATGCGCTCGGTATCAATCCTGCCAATTCGGACGAGGCTCCGGTCGTTTCCGCCGCGCCCGCAGAGAGCGGCATCAAGATGTCGCTCGCCGGAATCAGCGTACCGGAAGGCGTCACGCTCACCGTCCGGTTGAAGCAGAGCTCTAATGGCGCGGATTACTCCGAAGTCGCCGGCAAGACGGCGACTGTAGTAGGAGGCTCGACGGCAGGCGATATAACGATCGAAAATATCCCTGGCGGTGTCATGCGCTACAAGATGGATATTTCCATCGGCGCAACGGCTCCTTGACATCCCCCCAAAAAAATTATTGCACAGCGTAAAGTTTTTTGATAGCATATAAACCGAAATGAAATTCATCAACATATTCGCGAAGTGGTGGCGCAACTCCGGCAATTCTTCCGGAGCGTATGCTGGCACACGCGAATAGGGGAAAAAGGATATCCCGAAAGAAAAGCGAGGCCGCGCCCGGAAGGGACGCGGCCTTCTTTTTTACCTGCAAACCAACCCAACCTCGAAACAGACAAGGAAACAAAAAATGCAAATGCTCAAAATACTGACTGCGGAGGAGTTCGAAAAACGGACCGCCTCCGGCGCGAGGACTCCCGTTTTCAAGGAGTTTATCGCCGACCGCGAGACGCCCGTCGCCGCGCTGTCGCGTCTCGAAGAAGACGAAGAGGCGTTTCTGCTCGAAAGCGTCGCCGGAGGCGAGAACCGCGGACGGTACTCGTATCTCGGTCTCGAACCCGAGACAAGGATCGAGGGATTGGACGCCTTGGACGCGCTAAAGGCGCGCTTTGCTTCGTCGCCGTTCGCGCCCGCTCCGGAGCTTCCTCCGTTCCAGGGCGGGGCGGTGGGGTACGTCGCGTACGATGCCGTCAAACTCTTCGAGCCGAGAATACCTCTCGCAGCAGAGGCGGGGACGCCTGCGATGTCTTTTCTCGTCGTGGAGAAGTTTTTCGTCTTCGACAATGTGCGCGGGACGGTCACGATCGCGGTGGTTGCGGGACGCGACGGATTCGAAAGCTCGAAAGAGGCATACAGGAGCGCGATGATGGAAATCGCGGCGCTTTACAAGCGGGTGCTGTCCGCAGAATCGATCGCGGAAGTGTCGGCGAGAACGCGCGGCAGGGCGGCGCCGGTCTGCACGGAGTTCGCCAGCGAAATGACGGCCGGCGAATTCGCCGGCATGGTTGAAAAGTGCAAGCGGGCGATCAGGGAGGGCGAGGTCATACAGATCGTCCCCTCGCAGAAATTCACGGCGAGAGCCGACATTCCCTCCCTGTCGCTCTACAGGGCGCTCCGCCTCGTGAATCCATCGCCGTACAATTTCTTCATGAAGACGGGATCTAAAACGCTGATAGGGTCGTCCCCCGAGGAACTCGTGCGGCTTTCCGGCGGCAAAGCGTCCACCGCTCCGATCGCGGGCACGCGGCGCAGGGGCGCGACGCCGGCCGAGGACGAGGCTCTCGAACGCGAACTTCTCGCCGATGCGAAGGAGCGCGCCGAACACGTGATGCTTGTGGATCTCGCCAGAAACGATCTCGGACGCGTATGCCGCACTGGATCGGTCAAGGTTTCGTCGTACGCGCACGTCGAACGCTATTCGCACGTGATGCACATCGTCTCGAACGTAGGAGGCGAACTGGACGGAGGACTGGACGGATTCGACCTTCTGCGCGCGGCGTTTCCCGCCGGGACGCTTTCCGGCGCGCCCAAGGTGCGCGCGATGGAGCTGATCGCAGGATTCGAGAAATCTCCGCGCGGAATCTACGGCGGCGCGGCGGGCTTTTTCTCGCTGACTGGCGACATGGACTTCGCCATAGTCATAAGGACGCTTGTGAAAGAGGGGAATCTTCTCACTATGCGCTCCGGCGCCGGAATCGTCGCCGATTCCGACCCTGCAAAGGAATACGAGGAAACGATAAACAAGGCAAAGGCCGTGTTCGAGGCCGTAAAATTCGCGGAGGAGCTGTCATGATACTGGTTATAGACAATTACGATTCGTTCACGTACAACCTCGTCCAGGCGATGCGGACGCTGGGCGCGGAAGTGAAGGTCGTGCGCAACAATGAAATCGACGTTCCGGGTATCGCTGCGCTGAACCCGTCTGCGATAGTGCTGTCTCCGGGGCCGGGCAACCCCGATTCGGCGGGCGTTACGCTCGCGGCGGTGAAGGCGTTCGCCGGCAGGATGCCGATTATGGGCGTGTGCCTCGGACACCAGTCGATCGCACAGGCGTTCGGCGGGCGTATCGTCCACGCGAAACGGATCATGCACGGCAAGACGAGCCGCATACGCCACGACGGGAAAGGCCTTTTCGAGGGGCTGGACCAGGGGTTTGAGGCGATGCGCTACCATTCCCTGGCTGTCGACCGCGCAACGCTTCCAGACTGTTTCGAAATCTCGGCGGAAAGCGAGGACGGGGAAATCATGGGGCTCAGGCACAAGACGCTGCCGGTAGAGTCTCTCCAGTACCATCCCGAATCCATCGGGACGCCGCAGGGCATGAAGCAGCTCGCGAATTTCATAGAATCGGCGACGGGACGCCAGATGCGCAAGACGATGCCGCAGTCGGTTCGCAAGGCGGTCGTCGCGCGCGCTCTCGACGGGGCCGTTCCAAGCGAAGAGGAGGCGGAGCGGTTTTTCGCATCGATCCTCGCGGGAGAGGTCGGGGAACCCGAACTCGCCGCGTTTCTGACTGCGATCGCGAGAAACCCCGTCACGGCCGGGGAGCTCGCGGGCGCCGCGCGAGCGATGTCGGACGCCGCCGTGAAAGTCGACCTCGGCGGGCTCGATCCCGTCGACATAGTCGGCACCGGCGGGGACGGTTCGAACTCGTTCAACGTCTCGACGACGGCGGCGTTCATCGCGGCCGGGGCGGGGGCGGTCGTCGCGAAGCACGGCAATATCGCCTCCACGTCGATGTGCGGATCCGCCGATGTGCTGCGCGAACTGGGCTTGAACATGGACGCCGGGGCGGACAGGATGGCGGACTGCATCAAGCGGTGCGGGGTGGGGTTTCTGTTCGCTCGCGGACTCCATCCGGCGATGAAATTCGCGGCGCCCGTCCGGCGGACGCTCGGCTTCCGTACCGTGTTCAACCTTTTGGGGCCTCTCACGAATCCGGCGGGAGCCAAGAGGCACGTGATCGGCGTTCCACAGGAGAAACTCACGATAGCGATTGCCGAGGCGCTGCGTCTCCTGGGTTCGACGCGGGCGATGGTCGTGTGCGGCGCGGGAGGGCTTGACGAGATCAGTCCCGACGGCTTCACGTTCGCATCGACCCTCGACGGCGGAAGCGTATCGAGTACGCTTCTGGACGCCGGACGCAAATACGGCGAGCGCTTCCCTGTCGATGCGATAAAAGGCGGGGACGCGGCGGCGAACGCGAAAATCCTGCTGTCGGTCCTCTCGGGAGAGGATCGCGGCGGATGCCGCGCGGCGGCGGTCGAGAACGCGGCGGCGGCGATACTCGTGGCGGGGAAGGCGGACGACTATTCCGGCGCGCTGGAGATGGCGAAGGAGTCGGTCGATTCGGGCCGCGCCATGCAGAAACTCAAAGACATGCTGGAGGCGATGAAATGAGCGACATACTTGAGGAGCTGACGGAGGCGCGCCGGCGCGACGCCGCCGCGCGCGAAGCGGAAATTCCGCTGGCCGAAATGGAGAGGCGCGCGGCGTCCGCGCCGCCGCCGCGCGATTTCGCGGCAGCGTTCGGCACGGAGGGGAGCGCCGGCGCCAGGCTGCCGCGCGTGATCGCGGAACTCAAGCGGGCAAGCCCCAGCGAAGGGATGATACGCGAGGATTTCCGTCCGGTCGAACTTGCGCGGGAGCTCCAGGCGGCCGGCGCGGCGGCGCTGTCGGTCCTCTGCGAACCGCACAGGTTCCTGGGCGGCGAGGAGTATCTCGTTTCCGTGCGGAAAGCGGTTTCCGTTCCGCTCCTGTACAAGGATTTCATTTCAACGCGCTACCAGCTTGCGGCGGCGCGCGCGGCGGGGGCCGACGCCGCGCTCCTGATCGCGGCGGTTCTCGATGACGCGGCGCTCGGGGAACTTCTTTCGTACGCGCACGGCGTCGGACTCGCCGCGCTTGTGGAAACGCACGACGCGGCCGAGATCGACCGCGCCGTTTCGTGCGGGGCTCGCATAGTAGGCGTGAACTGCAGGAACCTCAGGAACTTCTCGACGGACGTGTCGCTGCTCGAATCGCTCGTCGGACGCATCCCGCGCCCGTGCATCAGGATCGCGGAATCGGGGATGCACACGGCGGAGGCGATTCGCCGCGCGAAGGCGGCGGGCGCCGACGGCTTTCTCGTCGGGACCGCGCTCATGCGCGCTCCCTCCCCCGGCGCGAAATTGAAGGAGCTGGGATGAGGGATGAATGTAAAATGAAAAATGTAAAGTGTAAAATGTGAAAATACGCTTAACAACTAACAACTAACGACTAACAACTATGAAAACACATTACGGAATATACGGCGGTCAGTATGTCGCCGAAACATTGATGGGGCCGCTGGCCGAACTTGAAAAGGCCTACCTTGAAAGCCGCGAAGACGCGGCGTTCAGGGCGGAGCTGGAGTCCATACTCCACGACTACGTGGGGAGGGAGACTCCGCTGACGCATTTGAAGCGGCTTTCCGCGCATCTCGGAGGCGCGCAGATCGTCCTCAAGCGCGAGGATTTGAACCATACTGGCGCGCACAAGGTGAACAACACCGTCGGACAGGCGCTTCTGGCCAGACGTATGGGAAAGAAGCGTCTCATAGCCGAGACCGGCGCGGGAATGCACGGCGTTGCGACGGCCACAGTCGCGGCGCTGCTGGGCCTTCCGTGCGAAGTGTACATGGGAGCGATCGACGTCGAACGCCAGGCGCCGAACGTACAGCGGATGCGAATGCTGGGCGCTAAGGTCAACCCCGTTTCGGAAGGGAGCGCCACGCTCAAGGATGCGATGAACGAGGCCATAAGGGATTGGGTCGCGAACTGCGACGACACGTTCTACGTGATCGGAACAGTCGCGGGGCCGTATCCGTATCCGCAGATGGTGAGGGATTTCCAGAGCGTGATCGGACGCGAGGCGCGCCGCCAGATGCTTGAAAAATTCGGGCGGCTCCCCGACCAGGCGATAGCGTGCGTGGGCGGCGGGTCGAACGCGATCGGACTGTTCGCCGGATTCATGGACGATCCTGTCAAACTCGTAGGAGTCGAAGCGGGCGGAAAGGGACTTGCCTCCGGCGAACACGCCGCGTCGATAAACGGCGGACGCCCGGGCGTCCTCCACGGCGCGAAAACCTATCTCCTGGAAACGCCGCAGGGACAGATCGTCGACACGTATTCCGTCTCGGCCGGACTCGACTACCCCGGCGTCGGACCGGAGCACGCGTATCTCGCCGACACCGGAAGGGCGGAGTATTCAGTCATCTGCGACGACGAGGCGATCGCCGCTTTCGACATGCTGTGCCGCTTCGAAGGAATCATCCCCGCGCTCGAATCGAGCCACGCCCTCGCTGAAGCGATTAAGAGGGCGCCGTCGCTTCCCGCCGACGCGATATTGCTCGTGAATCTCTCCGGCAGGGGTGACAAGGATATGGACAACATTGCAAATTACAGAAAGGCTCATTGATATGAACAGAATCCAGAAAACATTCTCCTCCGCAAAGGAGCAGGGACGCAGCGTATTCGTCGCGTATCTGACAGTCGGATGTCCGACGCCGGAGGGTACGTTGAAGGCGATAGACAAACTTGTCGAGGGCGGCGCGGATGTGATAGAACTGGGAATCCCGTTTTCCGATCCGTTCGCCGACGGTGCCGTCATCAGATCCGCCGCATATAAGGCAATCGCGCAGGGAGTGGATATGGATGCCGTCCTTTCCGTCGCCGCAGAGGCGCGCAGGCGCCATCCCGAAACCCCGTTCGTCGCATTCGGCTACTACAACATGATATTCTCGTACGGCAACGAAAAGTTTGCCGGAAAGGCGGCCGCGGCGGGAATCGATGCCGTGCTGGCGGTAGATCTGCCGCTGGAGGAGCGCGGCGAACTCGTTCCGGTGCTGAAGAAGCACGGTCTCGCATTCATTCCGCTCATCGCCCCGAATACGCCGATGGAGCGCGTACGCAGAAGCGCGGAGGGGATGGAGGACGGTTTCTTGTACGCGATGACGGTCAAGGGCGTGACCGGTGTCAGGGGCAGCCTGCCGGATGATGTGGCGGGCAGGCTCGATGCGATACGCCGCGAAACAGGCATGAGCGTCGTCGCCGGTTTCGGAATATCTTCGCGCGGGCAGGGCGAAGCGCTTGTAAAGGGACATGCAGACGGGTACGTCATCGGGTCGGCGATCGTGAAGAAGCTTTGCGAAGAAGGCTGGGAAAAGGCGGAGAGTCTCGTATGAGCAAGACTGCTGCGCAGATAAAGATATGCGGCATCAACGATGCGTCGATCGCTGCGCTGTGCGAGCGGCTCGGCGCGTCGTATTTAGGCTTCATTTTCGCGGCCGGTTCGCCGCGCAGGGTCGATCCGGCCGCCGCGCGCGCGATCGGCGGCGCGCTTGAAGGGAGGGCGCGGCGCGTGGGCGTATTTACGGAAGGCGGAGCCGGGGATGTAATCCGGACGGCTCGCGAGGCCGGAGTCGGCATCGTCCAGCTGCATTCTACGTCTTACGGGGAGGAGGACGTGCGACGGATGAAAGAGGCGGGGTTTGGCGTCTGGGCGCTTTGGGGCGCGGAAGGTTGCGCCGCAGCGGATGCGGTGCTTCTGGACGGAAGCGACGGACGCCAAAGCGGTGGAACGGGGCGGCTTGCCGACTGGAATCTCGCGCGGGAGCTTTCAGCGTCGGGGAGGAAGGTTGTTCTAGCGGGAGGCATTTCCGCCGCGAATGCGGCGGAGGCGGCCGCAACCGGAGCGGAGGTGCTGGACGTGAACAGTTCGCTCGAAAGCGCGCGCGGCGTCAAATCCGCCGCGCTTGTCGAGGAATTCTTTGCGATTTTTCAAGAATCCGGTTCTTAGATTCTGGTTTATGGTTCTCTTGAATTTCATTATTTCACAATTCTAAAACGGGCGGGACGCCACCCCTGCATTGAGCTCGACTTCGTCGACTTCGGCCTTTGGCCTCGGGGGATATGTTCCCCCAGTGACGGGCGGGACGCCCATTCCCCCAGTAGGCCGTTCCCCATAATTCCACAATTCCACATTCCCATAATTCCACAATTCCATAATTCCATAATAATTCACTCCTCTTGTGCGGCATCGGCCTGCGCAGCGTCATACAGTTCCGCCGGTTTGCCGGTCAGTCCCGGCGGTCGCAGCCTTGCAAGGTTGTCGCGCCGCTGCTGGCTGTGGCGGTACCAGGGATTGAGCGTATACGCACAGCGATCTATGAATAAATAATCCAAATCAGTTTCTATTGCAGCTCTTTCAACGAAGAACGCCGCAATCCTCGCTTGCTGCGCTGGATCGTCAATGTAGCTGTCGCTCCTGCCTTCGCTGCACATGCCCAGCAAGGCAAGATTTGCCGATCTCCGAATATCATGAGAATATGTGGTATTGTTTGTTACAATATTTCGAGCAAAAGGAATCAACACGGATGAGTGCCTGAGAATTGAAATACCCGCTCCAACAGCAGCTTCCTGCGCATAGTCCATGCTGTTCGTCATTATCGTGCGAAGATAAGGCAATTCGTTTGTGCCGCCATATTGCCCAATAAACAAAACCGCGCTTTGCCTCAAAACTTGAGTATAAAAATTTGTTTCCGCGATGTTGCTGCGCCGGACAATCTCCTTCAAATCCTCGACAACGACATTTGTGGTGACATGATATTTGACAATCACATCGTCTGGCGTCGGTTCCGGTACGGCCGCATCAAGATTGTCGCTCGGTATGAACGCGCAGATATTGGCAAGATCGGACAATCTTTCCTCCCGCACGTCGCCGAATGCCGCCAGACACAAAACTATCGCCACGGTTGCCATCGATTTCTTCATGTTGCATCGCCTTTCTGTCTTTATCTGTGAAATAATATACCTCTGCGGACGCCGCTCCTGAAAAAGCCGACATCCACTAGACCGTCATCTCCATCTTCCGTGAATCCGTATATGGAGCCCGATGAAATATCGCGTCGGTCCGGTTCGCCGTTTCCGCACATCAAGAGACGTTTAATCAGCAGTTTCTGATCGTCTGCCGCCCTATAGTAGCGACAACCGGTTCCGTTGTTCCAGTCCAACGGTGCGTGCGATTCGGACAAGACAGAATCGGGAATATCTATCTCAGGTTGGTGTTTCATGCAAGGATAGACATCCGCGCATCCAAACGCGTGTCCAAGTTCATGTGCCAGAGTCAATGCATTGGCGCTCTTGGACATGACAATTCCGTAAGCATCGTGATTTGCACTTACGCCTTTACCCACTTTGTCGACAAAATAGATTTCGAGACCTCCGGTATTTCGCTCAACATCCACCAGTTCTTGCCGTAAAAACCTGTCACATTTTTTTGTTATTTGATTGCGGATGTCAAGCCAAGCAGCAATATTTGTATATGAAATTTCATCTACATAGAACGACACCCCTATCTGCTCATAGATTTTGTTCACGCCTTCAACAAGATTGCTTACCGAACTGGCATTGCTCGCATAGTACATCCCATTATCATTCCCGACAATCCACACCGTCAGCTTCACCGCGAGCGGCTCCACGACAAACGCCGAAACCGTAGGCGGTCGGCTGCGGCAGTCGTCGATTTGCGCTTGAAGCGTGACGCGCTGGCCGGGAACGCCGGAGGCCACACGAACGCGCGGCCCCGTGCTACCTCCAACAAACTGCGCATTGCCCTCGACTATCGACCAGACAATCTCCGATGACGGCGGCGTCACATCGTCGAACTCCAGTGCAAAGCACGCATTGGTGCCTACGACTATCCCGGACGGATTGCAGAGGTCTCCGTTGTCGAAGAGCGAATTGTTTATCACATTCAGATTTGGGCTGTAGATGGCAAAATCGTGCGAATCCGACATTTGCTGGACATCGTTCGAGTCGCGCCATTTCAACTCAAGCGACGCAAAATTACGGCCTATGGTTTCCAATCCTTCGACATACAATACCTTGCAAGGAGTCTCCTCGACATCCCATGTCAACGGAAGCGAAACCTGTTCCGACCTGTTGCTGTTCTGCCATATTGCCACAAATTCGCGGGGAAACGCATCAAGTGTCAGCGTTCCGTTCGTCGCGACTGGCGAAAACAAACCCGCCGTCAACCGCACGATGTCCGAAGGTTCCGCGCTGCCGCCGTTGTTCGTGAAAAGCGTTCTCGGCATATCGAGAACAAGACGCGGACTTCCGGGTTCATACCCCAAATCTCCGTGCCAAATGCAGGGACACCATCCCGACCAGTCGAACAAACGGGAATATCCTCCCCATATCGCAATCACAGAAATATCATGCCAATATCCGCCGCAATAGCAGTTTCCAGAGCAGACCCAGGAGAAGCCGACTTCGTTCGTAATGCATGAGC
>DGHT01000029.1 GCA_002392765.1 Verrucomicrobia bacterium UBA3841
CCTGTTTCCCGGAAACACCTTCTTCGAGCATAAAGCATATCCTCCGCAACGTCGCAATCACGGCTTTAGACAACTTATGGGGCAGACGATTACGCCATCTTCCTTCCTTCGGTACGCAAACTCACCGACTGCCGTCACAACCATCAGAAACCTTGGAGGCGAAATCCCCCTGTTCTCTATCAAAGAACGTAATTTATTCAACGCCCCCGCACCTTCCTCAATCAAAGACTCGCCGCCAAGCTTCACCTCCGCCAAGGCGTACGATCCATCCCACGATTGCATCACAGCATCGCATTCAAGCCCCGTCTTGTCATGATAGCGCATCACACGCCCATCCATCGCGTCCATATAAGTGCGCAGATCGCGCACGGCAAGAGCTTCGAAGAAGTAGCCGTAGCTGCGCAAGTCGTCCATAAGTCCGTTGGGCGTCGTTCCAAGGGCGACGGCGGCGATGGACGGATCGACAAAAAAGCGTGTATCGGACGTGCGAACAGAATCCTTAGATCTGAGTTCGGGACACCAGGCAGGCATCTCCTCGACGACGAATATCCCCTTCAACGCCTTCAGATACGAGGCAATCGTATCTTCTGATGTACTTTGCGATTCGTTCGCGACAATGTCCTTCCTGATTGCAGAAAGATTGGATTGCGTTCCCTGCAGTCGTGCATACGACTTCATGATGGCACGAACCCGCATTGGATCACGCGGAACGTCATCATATCTCGAAATGTCACTTTCGGTCACGGCGATGTAGTAGTCTTTCGCATGCCGAAGCGCCGCGCTGCCGCTCTTTCCGACCGACAACGGCCAACCGCCTCTGCAGATTATGAACGCCATGTCCTTCAGCTTGCGTTCTTGCGCCTTGGCGGACGTGAATTCGTCAGGCCTGTCAAATAAATCACGAAGGCTCACCTCGCCAGACGACTCACCTGATTCCCATAGACTCATTGGGCGCATCTTTATCCACGAGAACCTTCCCGTACCGGAATGCCGTATCTGCTTCCTCTTTTTAGGCGAAACAACCGAGGATCCGGTCAAAATGAAATGCCTTTCTCCGCCACTTCGGTCAACAGTATGCCTTACCGCATCCCAAATCTGCGGAATGTCCTGCCACTCGTCTATAAGACGAGGTGAATCGCCCGCCAGCAAATTGCTGATTTCTGTCTGAGCGATTTGCAGATATTGTTCCCTTCTGTCTGGATCCGTCAGATAAATGCAACTCTTTGCGATCTGTTCGCAGGTAGTGGTTTTCCCGCACCACTTTGGTCCCTCAAGGACAACCGCTCCAGCAGACCCAATCCGCTCGGAAAGGATTTCATCCACTATTCTTTGCCTATAATTGCTCATAACGACAGATATTATAACATATCATGACGTGCAGCGCAATGGACATTCGGCAGTTTGGACGATTTTCGTTCGGCAGTTTGGACGATTTTCGTTCGGCAGTTTGGACGATTTTTGTTCGGCAGTTTGGACAACCAAAGCATCACTACGCCCATTTCAAATCCTGCCCAAACATTGCAAAGACCTTCTGTGCAATGTTTCACGCGACAAGCCGCGCCGTCAGCGCTCAAGATTTTCCGCAAGCGCGACCGCCGCAACTGTCATTTTATTCATCGTTCTCATTTTCCTTTCATTCTCCGGACGGAACATCCGGCAATGCAGGGCATGCGGCATACCAGATATTCGAATAGCATTCTACATCAAACGCAGATGAAAAGCAACTGTACTTTTTACAATTCAGAAATTACAAAATCCGGGGAGGGACGCGCGCCCGCGCGTCCGCCGCGCAGGTTTTTGTCTCACGCAGAGGCGCGTAACCGCCCCTTGAGGGTGGGCGCGACCCATGGGGAAGCGACCAAGCCGAGCGAAGCGAGAGCCGAGAGAGCGCGGAGATGTCGTTTACAGGCAAAGCGCGGCCAGCCCGGTCGTTCAACCGGGTTCAAATCCCCTGGCGTTTTATTTGAGGTGGCCGGGCGAACCTCTTTGTGCCACTCCGTCTGGATGGTGCGCTCGTATTCGTGGTTGAGGTACACCGTGACGATTTCCATTTCGCTGAAACAGCACTGTCAACGGGGTGTCACCCCATGATTTCCTACGGCTCGAGAAGCCATTCGACAAGATTGCGGTGCTTGACTCCGTTTCTTGCGAAGTTCACCATGTCCAACGACAATACCAGTTTGTCATACTGGTCGGGAACGGACTCAAGGGAGGAGAATTCCCTATCCCTCGTAGTCTGGTCGGGCATAAGATAGGAAACCTGCACATAGAGCCGTTCGGAGTGCTTCTGGCAGACAAAATCGACTTCCTTGGATCGCACACGGCCGATTGTGACGCTATAGCCTCTTCGAATCAGCTCTGAATATACGATGTTTTCCAGAACCTGGTCGATGTCCTCGCCGCGCAAGTCGCCGACTACCGCGCGGCGCAGACCTGGATCCGACACATAGTATTTCTCGTCCACGCTCAAGATTCGCTTGCCTATCAGATCCTCACGCTGCACCTTGCTGAACAGAAAGGCGTCTTCGCAAGCGCGAAGGTAGTTGAGAACAGTCTCGACAGTCGTCGCCCTTCGCTCATGCTTGAGGAATCTGACTATGCTTGCAGCGGAGAACACATGTCCGCATTCCGTCATGACGAAACGGACAATCCGGTCAAGAAGGTCAACATCCCTGATTTGAAGCCGCCGCATGACGTCTTTGGACAAGATTGCCCAATAAAGGTCGTCCAAATAGGTCTGAACCGACTGACTGGCATAATTTACCTGCGGCAGAAACGGGAGGCCGCCGAATTCGCGGTATTTGTCGAAGAGTTCCCAGTCGGACAAGATCCCAAATGCAGAACCGGCAACCGCCTTGAACTCGCCAAAGGAAAATGGCGCCACATGGAACTCGACATATCGTCCAGTGATGTATGTTGCCAACTCTCCAGACAGCAACTTTGAGTTTGAACCTGTTATGTAGATGTCAACATTCTTCCTTTTCCGAAGTGAATTGACCTGAAGCTCCCATTCCTCGACATCGTGAATCTCATCAAGGAACAAAGCAACTTTTCTATCCCCTGCATCATTGATTCGCTGAATAAGTTCTTCATGTAGAACGTCTTTCTTGAGATACCGCACATTGTCACGACTTTCAAAGTCCAGATAAATTGTCTCGCAGTCAGGGTGATCTTTTTGAATCGCATCGCGAATCTGCTCTAGAATTACAGACTTGCCACTTCGGCGCATACCGGTTATGACCTTAATCACATCTGTTCCGATGAAAGGTCGTATTTGATGCAAATAATGCTCACGAATTAACATATTGCCTCCCTCGGAAGCATATAATATCATCTTTTATAACCGTATGTCAACGGTGATTTCTTAAATCCATCGGTTATGGCCGATGAATTTAAGAAACCTCAAAATCCATCGGCCATAACCATTACCTTGCCATAATCGTCGCTTTTGCGGCTGAAATTCGCACCGTCAACAGGGTGTCTCCCCGCAATTCCACGATTCTGTGAGACGGAGTGAGATGAATTGAGAACCCGGAATGCAATTACAATCTTCGCTTCGCCGCGCAGTGCGTATACCGCTAGGTTTCATGCAACTCTGTCATCGCTCGTTGCAGACGTCGTCGAAGACCATCGGCTCGCGGCGGTCGGATGTGCCAGGCGCGAGCGGGAACGAGACATTATCGAGCTGAAGGCCGTCGACATGGCGCACGTACAGTCCGTAGGCGGGAAGGACGCAGCCGAACAGATTCGCATTCGGATATTTTCCGGCCGCCTCTGGAACAGGGCGCGTCCGCTCGACTTCTGTATCGCCGCCGCCGCGGCAGACGATCTTCACGTTGCGCAGCATAACGTCCTTCACGCGGCAGCCTTCGACACCCGTGATGGAACTTGCGATGTGCGAAAGCGATTCACCTTCGATATCCTCAAGGAGCAGACGGCGGAATATCCGCTTGTCGGACGGGGGCGTTCCGCAGACCCGCCCCGTGCGCGTCCCGCCGCGGATGAAGATCGGCACACAGCTCCCCATGGCGGGAATCCGCCGGAACGTCACATTTTCCACTATGCCGCCGTCCACGTTCTCAATGGCTATGGAGGAAAGCCCGGACGGTTCGTCAGCTCCCACGCCCGGATAGTCGCGCGCATGGTCGGCGTTCACGAACCAGAGGCAGTTCCGCCCGGGGCGGAGATCGGGGAAATCGCGACGCGGCGCCTCAGTGCGGCAGTCGACGAACTCGATGTTCCGCATCGTGCCGTGGCTGGCCGTCCCGAGCTTAAGCCCCGCACAGTGCGAACGCGCCGTCACGTTTGTGACAAGCACGTTTTCAACGGCGAAGCCGGGATTGTTCGACTTGAGGCATATCGCATCGTCGCCGGTGTCTATGTCGCAGTCGGCAATAACGACGTTGCGCGCCTCGATGTCGATGCCGTCGTTGTTCGCGTTCGCGTGGCTGTCGATCACGAGTCTGCGGACATCCACCCCGTCGCAGCACTTGAACACGACGCCCCAGCAGGCGGAATCGCGCAGCGTGAAGTCCGACAACCGCACGCCGCGGCAGTCGGCGAAGAAGATGCCGCGAGGGCGGGTCCCTTCCTGGTTTCCGCCGTAGTTCGCCGGCTGCGGCCAGGCGGTTCCGTTGCCGAATATCTCGCCTTCTCCCGTGATCGCGACATTCGTGACGGCGACGGCGGAAACGACCGCGCTCCACGTCCCTTCCGAAAACGGCAGCGTCGTGACGCGGTAGTTGTCAAGGCCGACAGCGCCTTCGAGCACTGCCCCCTTCTCAAGATGCAGCTCGACATTGCTCCTGAGATCAAGCTGTCCGACGACATGCCGCCCGGCCGGAACGACAACCCTCCCGCCGCCCCGCGCGGCGGCCTCGTCAATCTCGCGCTGGAACGCGGCGGTCTCAAAACCCGCTGCCGCCGCGCCAGCAGCAACAGCGGACAGAAATCCTGCACATGCCAGCAGACTCTTTTTCATTTGAATCCCTCAAGCCTGCGTTCCGGCAATCGCGCGCCCGGCATTGCCCCAGCAGTCGAGCGGTTCGACAGTGAAGCGGATGTCCGTCGCCGCCAATGCATCGGTTTCCTCGAAGACGCAGACAGATTTTGCCGGCTCCTGCGATTCCGGACAGTTGATGAAAGGAGAATACACTTTCGCCTCGGCAAGTTTCGTTCCGTCCGCATCAAGCGCCCTCACGCGGTATTCATAGGCACGGGGACGGTTTTCTTTCGCCTTTACAGTGGGGAACAGAACCGCGATCTGGTCGCATTCACGACCGTTCCGCGTCTTGCCGCGACGCTTTTTGACGGAAATGCGCGCATTCGCGTCGAACTCGGGCGCGACGCCCTTTGCACGCCGGGCGGCATCGGAGAAGGCACCTTTCTTCACGTCTTCTGCCGCGATTGAAAAACAAAGATCCGGTCCGAGCGGCTCGCCGCGCACCATGTCGCGGCGTTCAAGGACGACATCCGTTCCGTAGAGGTTGAAGACCGAACCCGCGTGGCACTGCGCCCCCTGGACTTCCTTCATCTGCGGATCCCTGTCCTTGTCTTCGGCCACCCACGAAAGGACCATGCCGTTTTCGCGTAGCCGCCCCGGAGCCTGGCCGAGCAGCGCGCCGGTATTTATGCATGTGAAGCCACCCTGCCACACCGTGCGGTCGTCCGTCAGCATGTAATGCGTGTGCGCGGTGAACGCCACGCAGTTGGGATATCTGTCGAGAATCGGCTTCTGTTTCCGGCTGTCGTTGCCCCACATGCCGTCGTCCGTGCAGTATGTTCCCTTCATCCAGCGGTGCTGGCTGTAGAAAACAGGTTTCGACAGGTCGGCTCCGTACTTTGCCATGTACCCGTCGAGACCGACAGTCGTGCCGGGAT
>DGHT01000072.1 GCA_002392765.1 Verrucomicrobia bacterium UBA3841
CGTTCGACGCCGTGTCCGTTATGGGTATGTCGCGTCTCGCCAGAAGAGAAAGCGAATCGACCGTTGGAGTAAAGACGTTCTCTCTGTCAAAGTATAGAAATCCTGGAATCCGCCTTGACATCGGGATGCCGAGGGACATCCTGAAACGGACGGAACCGGCCGAAGGTCCGTCTATCGCGTCGCAACTGCCATCCGCGCAACCGCCGCAGGAATCGTCGCACCCGTCGCCGTCGGAAAGACGGTTGGAGGTCGTTTGAAAAGTATCGCCGCCGTATGAAGAATGAACGGCGGTGTCCGCCCATATCAGCGCGCCGTCGAGGTAGAGTTTCGCCTTTGCCTCGTCCGACATGCCGCCTGTCGTTTCCAACTCGACGGAAAGGAAATCGAAATCACCGATGTCGGTACCCAACTCCAACTCCGGTTCGCAGCTGCATACGCTGTAGCCGGTTTCGTTCGTTCCCGTGTGCCAGGATTCGTAAAGGCATTTCGAATCGAGAGGATACGCGCTTTTGCGTTTGAATGCAGCGGGATAATATCCGCCCGCATCCTGTTCGTATGCAACAGGAACAAGTGCATCTCCTACATACGCATGTCCGCCCCCGTATGTCACGGACGGTTTCAGGAAGAGGAGCATACTCCCGTCGGCAAGCGTATACTTGCCCGGTTCGAATACGAGCGAATCGCCCGAATCGGGGTCAATGGTTGAATGCGCGGTTTCCGACAATGGACTCGCGTTCGTTTCCTCGTCCGAAAGCGGCGCGGTGGCGGGTCTCGCAGATCTGTCCGCAGACAGTCTGGCGCTCGGCGCATATCCGTCTTGCAATTCCCCGACAACGACATGGTACCCGACGTCTGTTTCTGTATCGGTGTAATCATGCGAATCTGCGACAATGATTTGCGGCTCGTAGAAGTGAAGATAAAGCGGCGAATCAAGCGATACTTGCGCGGCGGTGGCGGCGATGGAGATTGTGACAGAAAGATTTTCGTTTGTCGAAAGCTGGAGCCGGTAACTATCTGCGGAGACGGACGGTATCGTCCCGGACATGCCGTCGCTGTCCTCGTATGAAATCTGCGCGCCGGAAAGATTCCATCCGGCGGATCCGTCCGGCGAGCCGGAAATGAAAACCTGCTTCCATGCCGTCGGGCGCAGCGTTGACACCTGAAGCGAATAGAATCCCGACCCTGCCGGTGACGCCAAATCCGAAATGGCGTTGGTTGAAAATGAAAGCGCATCGGAAATCTTGAGAACGCGGCATCCATTCGCGTTTACAAAAAGCGACAGCGAAGAATTTGTCGGACTGGTCCCGGCGGCGATTTCAGAGAAATCGTCCCATCCGTCTCCATCGGTATCGGCGGAAAACGGATCTGTTAGCGCGACGTATCTTTCGAAGGAATCGTCGAGCCCTTCGCCGTCTGAGTCGTTTTCGCGGGCAAGCACGAAGAACGACGATGACGGCGGAGGCTCCGGAAGCGGTATGTTGAAGCAGAGATTCGTCTCGCCTGGCAGAACGATTGAAGATGCGACGTTCGTCCATGCGCTCGCAATCAAATCCCCGAATTTTGCGTAAGCGAGAATCCGCGCTCCGGGAATAATGCATTCGGGATTCAATGTGGCCTCGATGTCGACGGAATTCGTGGACGCGACAAAAGAGGAGATTTGGATTCCATTGCCCGCTTCCCGTTCTAAACGGGCGGGACGCCCGTTCCCCCAGTAGGCCGTTCCCCATTCACCGTTCCCCGTTCCCTGTTCCCCGTTCCCCGATTTCCGTTTCTCGGCTTGTGTCATGTACGCGCCGGTGAAAGCGATGGCGGAGAAGAGGAAAACGAGGGCGGATTTGAGAAGCAGCCTGCCTCCGATATTCTTCGAGAAACTTGCGGCGGAACGCTTGAACGCAACATAAAGTCCCCGCATCACGACAGCCGCCGTCAACCCGGCTGCAAGAGCCAGCAAAAGCGTCAGGAATACATCATTGAGGAATTTCATAATGGGCACCACCATTATATCAAAATGGGCCTGCAAACGCGAGATTTATCCTTGCTCTCGCGCGCCCCGCGCGAGAGCGGTTGAAAAGTTGAAAGGTTGAAAAGCTATCCCGCAATCCCCGCTGCTTCCGCAATTTCTGCATTATCTGGTTCAACTGCGCAAACCCGGTCGAACGATCGCTTCGGAGAGGATTCCCTTCCACTCTTCTAGGCGCGCGGGGGAGTCGCACTCCGCAATCAGCCTCAAATAGGGCTCCGTGTTCGATTTGCGGATGTTGATCCACCCTTCTGCGTATTCGACGCGGATGCCGTCCATGAGGCTGCGCGAAATCTCCTCCGGGAATTTCCGCGCGGCGGCGTCTAGCGCGCGCCCGATCGCGGCATCCTTGTCCTCGACCCTGAAATTCAGTTCGCCCGAATTCCACCATCCGTCCGTGACGCTCTTCATCATGGCGGACATCGTTTTGCCTTCTGACTTCGCGGCGGCTACGGCCGCGAGTATCCTCAAAGCCGCGAGGACTCCCGAATCGCAGCAGTGGAATTCCGAAAAATAGTAGTGTCCGGCCAGTTCCCCGCCGCACGAGGCGCCCGTCTTGCGCAGGATCGGCTTCGCGAACGCGTGGCCGACGGGGACCATGACCGGCTCGAAGCCCAGCCGCGCGAGTTCGCGCAGCGCCCCGCGCGACGTGCGCACGTCGTGGATCACTTTGTCGCCGCGCTTTGCGGTCTGCGCGGCGACGGCGGGAATCAGCAGATCCGGCTGGACGAAGCCGCCGTTCTCGTCCACGAACATCGCCCGGTCGGCGTCGCCGTCGAACACGATTCCGCAATCGAACCCTTCGCGCCTGACAGTTTCGGATATCTGTTCGCGCGCCTCCGCCGAAAGCGGATTCGGCGAATGCGCCGGGAAGCGGCCGTCGGGCGTTCCGTTGAGAATAAGCGCGCCGGGGAAAAGCTTGTCCGCGAGAAGCGCGGCCATCCCGTTCGAGCAGTCGACCGCATATCTGAGAGAGCGCGGGGCGGGCGTCGCCGCGCGCTGCCACGCGACGTAACGTTCGATGCGGCCGGCCGAGCCGTCCGAAACGGCGCCGCGCGATCCGGCCTCCGGGGCGGGCGCGCCGGAGGCGAGCGCCGCCTCGATGCGGTCGAGACCATCGGCGTATCCGACGGGCAGCGCCCCGGAGCGCGAAACCTTCAGTCCGTTGTCGCCGGGCGGGTTGTGGGACGCCGTGACCATGACGCTTCCGTCGAAACCGTCCTCCGCAGTGAAAAAGTAGACCATCGGCGTGGTGCAAAGGCCGATATCGACGACATCCGCCCCGGCGTCCGAAAGTCCGCGCACGAGCGCATCCTTGACATCCGCGCTTGTCGTGCGGCAGTCGCGTCCCGCAAGCCAGCGCTTCCCGCCGACTGCCGCCGGCAGTCTGCGCCCGACCCCGTAGACGGTTTCGAGACCGAAATCGGTCCCGAACGTCCCCCTCATGTCGTATGCTTTGAAAAATCCCATGACAGAATTATACCAATATGATATAATCGGGGTCAAGAAAAAAAAACAAACGGAGGTGAAACCATGCTATTCTGCTCTTCGGGCGAAGGCCCGCTCATATTCTTCGCGATTTTTGCGGTAATCGTGCTCGTCACGATAATCAAGACCGCGGTCATCGTACCGCAGAAGACGGCGTACATCGTCGAACGCCTCGGCAAGTACCGTTGCACCCTCGACGCCGGATTCCACATCCTCGTCCCCTTCTTCGACAGGATCGCCTACCGCCACACGCTCAAGGAGCAGGCGATCGACGTCCCGCCGCAGGAATGCATCACGAAAGACAACATCGCAGTATCCGTCGACGGCATCCTCTACATGCAGGTGATGGATCCGGCAAAAGCGTCCTACGGCATAGGCAACTACCTTTTCGCGACGACGCAGCTCGCGCAGACCACGATGCGCTCCGAAATGGGCAAGCTCGACCTAGACCGCTCCTTTGAAGAACGCACGTCCATCAACGCGGCGATCGTCACGGCCGTGGACAAGGCCAGCGACCCGTGGGGCATAAAGGTCACGCGCTACGAAATCAAAAACATCACCCCGCCCAGGACGATCCGCGACGCGATGGAGAAGCAGATGCGCGCGGAGCGCGAAAAACGCGCGATGATCGCCGAATCCGAGGGTGAAAGGCAGGCCAAGATCAACAGGGCGGAGGGCGAAAGGCAGCAGGCGATCGCCCTTTCCGAGGGCGAAAGGATGAGGAAGATCAACGAGGCCGAGGGCAAGGCGAAGGAAATCCTGCTCGTCGCCGAAGCGCAGGCCGCCGGCATCCAGAAAGTCGCCGAGGCGATAAACGGAACCGGCGGCATCGAGTCCGTGAACATGCAGCTCGCCCAGCAGTACCTGACGCAATTCGGCTATCTCGCCAAGGCGAACAACACCATGATCATCCCGTCCGACCTCGCGAACGTGGCCGGCGTGATCAAGGCCTGCACGAGCATAGTGAAAAAAGTTGGCGCTTGAGCGCATACTCGACTTCATCTGGCCGCGCCGCTGCGAAATATGCGGCGGGCTCTCCGACAGGCCGTCGCGGCACGTCTGCGCGGCCTGTTTGATGAAGATCCCTTTCATGCCGGCGACGGGCTGCTGCTCCGTCTGCGGCCTTCCCGTCGAGGGATTCGACGGGACGTTCGTCTGCGAGGAATGCGCAAAATCCCGCAAGCGGCGTTTCGACACGGCGATTTCGGCGGCAAGGATGGACGGCGTTTTCAGACGAGCCGTGATTTCGTACAAATTCGACGGACATCTCTGGATGGCGGACGATTTCGCCGACTGGATGTCGGCCGCCCTTTCCGCAAGAACCGATCCCGACGCGATCGATCTCGTGCTGTCCATCCCGGCTACGCTGAAGCACAGAATCGACCGCGGCTACGACCAGTGCGCGATTCTCGCGAAAAGAATCGCGTCTAGGATCGACCGCAGATTCGCATGCGGCATCGTCAAACGCCGCGGCGACCCCAAAAGGCAGTCGCTCCTCGCCGGGGAAGAGCGCGAAGAAAACGTAAAAGGAACGTTTGCGGTGGCGCGGCCGGAACTCGTGCGCGGACGGACGATTCTCCTCGTCGACGATGTGATGACATCGGGAGCCACGCTGTCCGAATGCGCCGGCGAACTCAAGGACGCCGGCGCATGGCGGGTGTTCGCCCTCACGCTCGGCCGCGCGATATAGGGCATTCGATATGGCGACGACGCCCCGTTGCCGCACCCCGCGTCCATGAATGGGAAAGCCCCCTCGAAATCCAGCCGCAAATGCAAAACGAGAATTCATTGCGGAACATTCTAACCGTGAACATCGCAATTTTCTTTTCATATTCGCCGCGTTTTGATATAATGTGCGACCAAGGCAATCAACTACAAGGAGCGATCCAAAATGAAGCAGTACAACGTGGGACTCGTCGGAGTAGGCGCGGTCGGCACAGAGATGATAAAAGTTCTCAAGGAACGCAATTTCCCCTGCGGAAAAGTGCAGGTGTTCGCGTCCAGGGAAAGGGAAGAGAAAATCCTTGGCGAAACGTACAAGGTTCTCAAGGCGGACGAAAACTCTTTCGCCGGTCTGGACATCGTCCTTTTCGCGGGCAAGACGGATGTCGCCATCCAGCTCAAGGACGCCGTCGTGAAAGCCGGCGCGAAGATGATCGACAACTCGCGCGCGTTCCGCCAGGATCCTGACGTCCCGCTCGTCGTACCGCAGGTAAACGCCGAAGACCTCGACTGGAACAAAGGCGTGATCGCCAATCCCAACTGCACTACCGCCATCATGCTCGAAGCGGTGGCGCCGCTCCACAAGGCAAAGGGTCTGAAGCGCGTCATCGCCGCCACCTACCAGGCCGCATCCGGCGCCGGACAGCCCGGGCTCAACGAACTGGAGGATCAGATCCACGCCTACGCGAAAGGTGAAAAGCTCGAAGTCAAGGCGTTCCAGCACCAGTTGATGTACAACCTCATCCCGCACATCGACAAGTTCAACGAGGAGAACTGGTACACGCTCGAAGAGCTGAAAATGCTCAACGAGTCGCGCAAAATGCTGCACCACCCGGATCTCAAGCTTTCGTGCACGTGCGTTCGCGTGCCGATCGCCAGAGCCCATTCCGAATCGCTCAACCTCGAGTTCGAGAACGACATAACGCCAGCGGAGGCGCGCGAAATCCTTTCCAAGGCGGAAGGCGTGAAAGTCGTGGACGATCCGCTGAACGGCGGCTATCCGATGCCCCTCGACGCGACGGCGAAGTACGACGTGCTCGCCGGGCGCATCCGCCAGGACATCTCCCGCGACGACAAAAAAGGCCTCGAGATGTTCGTTTCGGGCGACCAGCTCCTGCGCGGCGCCGCGCTGAACGCGGTGGAGATCGCCGAACACCTCGTAAAACGCGGACTCGTGTGAGCCGCGCGGACGGAGAGCGGAAAATGAAACCGATGAATGTCGCTTGGAAGATACTTTCCAGCCACCTGAAAGCCGGAGATCCCGCGGCGGATTCCGAAATCGGCATAAAGATAGACCAGACCCTGACGCAGGACGCGACGGGGACGATGGCGTATCTGCAGTTTGAATCGATGGGCGTAAAGCGCGTGAAAACGGATCTGTCGGTGTCCTACGTAGACCACAACACCGTGCAGATCGGATTTGAAAACGCCGACGACCACGACTTTCTGCAGTCGATAGCCCGCAAATACGGCATAATCTACTCGAAGGCGGGCAACGGCATCTGCCACCAGCTCCATCTGGAGCGCTTCGGCAAGCCCGGCACGACGCTTCTGGGCTCCGATTCCCACACCCCTACTGGCGGCGGCATCGGACAGATAGCGATCGGCGCGGGCGGCATAGACATAGCAGTCGCGATGGGCGGAGGCGAATTCTACCTGCCGCGCCCGAAGGTCAGGGCGATCGTCCTCAAAGGGAAGCTCCGGCGCGCCGTCAGCGCAAAAGACGTAATCCTCAAAGTGCTGGAAAAATACGGCACGAAAGGGAACGTCGGCTGGATATTCGAATACACGGGCCCGGGGGTCCGCACTCTCGACGTTCCGTCGCGCGCGACGATAACGAACATGGGCGCGGAGCTTGGCGTGACCACGAGCGTATTCCCCTCAGACGCCGTCACGAAGCAATTCCTCGAAGCGCAGGGACGCGGCGGCGACTGGGTCGGGCTGAAGGCCGACAAGGGCGCCGCGTACGACGACGTGTTCGAACTCGACCTTTCGGAAATCGAGCCCATGATGGCCGCTCCGCATTCGCCGGGCAACGTCGTGACGGTCAAATCGATGAAAGGGACGAAGGTCAACCAGATCCTCATAGGGTCTTGCACCAACAGCTCCTACCGCGACATACGCACGGTCGCGCTGTACCTTAAAGGAAAGCATGTGGCCGACGACACGGAAGTCGGCATCGCGTGCGGTTCGAGGCAGGTCGTGAACATGCTTGCGGCCGACGGGTCGCTCGCGATTCTCCATTCAGCCGGCTGCCGGATGCTGGAAAACGCGTGCGGATTCTGCATCGGCGCGCACATGTCGCCGAGAACGGGCGCGGTTTCGCTCCGGACGAACAACCGCAATTTCGAAGGACGCTCCGGGACGAAATCGGCGCAGGTGTACCTTGTCTCGCCGGAAACGGCCGCGGCGTCGGCGCTGACGGGCAGGATTTCCATTCCCACGGACAATCCCGTCGCGAAAGTCCCGGCCCCGGCCGCGTTTCCGGTCGACGACACCATGTTCCTCTACAGGGACACGGCGGGGAAGGGTCTGCCGAAAACGGAAATCGTCCGCGGACCCAACATCGCGAAAGTCCCGGCGGGGACGCCGCTCGCCGAAGACATCGAGGCGGTGTGCGCCATCAAGGTGGGCGACAAGATAACGACCGACCACATCATGCCCGCCGGCGCAAGGCTCAAATACAGGTCCAACATACCTGAATACGCGAAATACGTATTCGAGCCGTGCGACGGCGCATTCCCGGGAAGATGTCTCGAAAACAAAGAAGCGGGGCTGGCGAACGTGATCGTCGCCGGGGAAAGCTACGGACAGGGATCCAGCCGTGAACACGCGGCGCTATGTCCGATGTACCTCGGCGTCAAGGCCGTGATCGCGAAAAGCATCGAGCGCATCCACCGCGCGAACCTCATCAACTTCGGCATAACGCCGTTCGAGTTCGAGGATCCGCGCGACTACGGCAAGATCGCGCAGGGGGACAGACTGTCGCTCAAGGGGATCAGGTCGGCCGTGGAAGGCGACGGAGTCCTGACGTTCAAGACGTCCAAGGGCGAAGTGCGCGTCAAAACGGCCCTCTCTCCGCGCCAGAAGAAAATCATTCTCGCGGGCGGACTGCTCGCGACCCTGCGCGGATAGCCGGGTCAAGGAAGAGGGAGCGTCCCGCTCCGTCACTAACTGGGAAAGCCGCCATCTTGGCGGCGGTGTTTTCAGCCGCCAAGATGGCGGCTTTCCCAGTCAATAACGGGCGAGACGCCACCCCTGCTAGGGCATCGCCTTCGGCGACTCGCTGCGCTCGGGGGATACGTTCCCCCAGTAGACCGTTCCGCAATTCCGCATTTACACAATTCCATAATTCCACAATTCCATAATTCCACAATTCCGCTGCGCAAGCCCTGCACCGTGCGCGCAAGACCCTTTTGAAGGGCGCGAGAAACGGCAGGAAGCGCCTGAAACGATAAAACAACGCGTTTTCGGCGTTTTTTTATTGGCGTAGCGTATGAAAAATGCTATAATTTGCCTAAACAGGCGACTGTGATCTGATTTCACGCTTTACTGATGAAACAAAAAAAACACATCAGGAAAGGAGAAAACAAAAAAATGAGCAAAGCCAACGCAAAACCTGCCGCCAAGGCGGTCAAGAAAACTGTAGCGGCCAAGGCCCCGGCGAAAAAGCCCGCGCCCAAAGCGCCCGCAAAGAAGCCCGCGCCCAAAGCGCCCGCAAAAGCGGCTCCCGCCAAGAAGCCCGCTCCTGCAAAGAAGGCTCCTGCCAAGCCCGCTCCCGCTAAAAAGGCTCCCGCCAAAAAGCCGGTTGCCAAGGCTCCCGCCAAAAAGCCGGCCGCCAAAAAGCCTGTCGCCAAGAAGGCCAAGAAATAATTCTTCTGAAAACTTTTGATGACGCTGCGCATCCGGGCATCCGCTTGCGCAGCGTCAAAACGGAGAAAACGATGTCCGACAACGATAGGAACGCCGCTCAATTCCCTCCTTCCGAAGGTGCGGAAATCAGAGATACCGACATAATGTTCGACTGCCCCGAGTGCGGCAAAAGCCTCGTCATCGACTATCGCGGCGCGGGCTTGCAGATTGAATGTTCGACGTGCGGCGCAAAAGTCCTCGTTCCGATTCCGGAAGGCATGGAACTTTCGGATCTCGATCTCGATCCAGGCGAGATACTCAAACAGCTGTTCGCCACAAGAAAGAATTTCCAGAAGGCCGAGCTTGAAATCCAGTCGCTGAAAGCGAGGCTCGTGCAGCTTCAAGAGACCCTGGGCGTGATGCAGCAGGTCATTGCGGAAGGGCTGTCCCTGTCTTGAACGCGAAAAAGATATTCGTAAACGCTTTGACGTTCATGCGCGTCCCGCTCATTCTGGCGTGGTTCGTGTTCGCGATCGCCGAAGAGTTCGATTCGACGCCCGTTCTGGTGTTTCTCGCCGGCGCGACGATGTTCCTGTCCGGGCTGACCGATTGCTTCGACGGCATTCTGGCGAGGAAATGGAATGTCGTCAGTCCGCTTGGGAAAATGGCTGATCCGCTGATGGACAAGGTGTTCTACGTCGTGACGTTCCCCACGCTCTCGTGGCTGCTGCTCGAACAGGGGGACCGCACACACGCGCTCGCGATGCTGATTTTCGCGATTCTGTACATACTGCGCGATCTGTGGGTTACGTTCTTGAGATCCGTCGGAACGATGTTCGGCGCCGACGGCTCGGCCATGTGGCTCGGGAAGGTGCGCACCGCCCTTTCCTTCCCGGCGGCCGGATGGGTGTACGCTTTCATCGTTTTCAACGACATGTCTTTCATGAAAGATTTCCGCGATTGCGCCCTCTGGAGCTGCTACGCGGTCGAGGGCCTGATGATACTGCTCAACCTTGTCAGCTGCGTCACATATACGCGCTCGTACATGCCATACCTGAAAAAAGCCCTTGAAAAAAACTGACTATTTTGCGATAATAAACACAAGAAGAAAACAAACAAAAAAAGGATAAACAAAATGAAAAAATCAAACAAAGGTTTTACGCTCGTCGAGCTGCTGGTCGTAATCGGCATTCTCGGCATTCTCATGGCGGTTCTCGTGCCTAACATCACCAATGCGTCGGTCAAGGCGCAGATGCAGACGATGTCCAAGCAGGGCGCAGACATCGTGAACGCGATCAACACCGAGTCGATGTCCCGCACCGACAAGCCGATTCTCTGGCCCCACCTCAGCGAGGCCGACGGAATCAGCGACGACACCGACGATATCGCAGGCCAGACGTTCGGAACCTCCACCGAGTACTTCAAGAAACTGTTCGACGTCGAAAAGCAGACGAGCGGCGACAGCTGGAGGCCGTACATCGACGTGCCGATCAACTTCCTCTGGGGCAACGGCGTGGGCTCCGCGAAGCCGGGCAGCCTGCAGCAGGCGAACGTCGCGTGGACGATCGCGGCCGGTTTCACGTCCGACATGGACGGACGCCTTCCCGCGCTCATCACCCGCAACTGCGACACTTCGCAGTTCGCCGTCAGCGGCGTCAATGACATGTCCCAGAAAAAGACCGAAGTCACGCTCGGCGCCAAATTCCCCGCTCCATTCGGCAAGAAGGGATGCATCGTCATCACCAAGGGCGGCAACGCCAGGGTGCATCAGGCGCGCGACTGCCGTCTGTGCGACATCTACCAGAACTCGAGTATGATCATCCCGGAGGGAATCACGCTCAAGTACCTCGAGCCGTAAAGTGTTCGCAAAGGTCGCCATCGACCTGGCGCTGGACAGGCTTTTCACCTACTCTGTCCCCGCCGAACTGGAGAAGAAGCTGGCCGTCGGCCAGCTTCTTCTCGTTCCATTCGGACACCGCAAGGCGCGGGGATTCGCGCTTGCCGTGTCGGACACGCCCCCGGAGGATGCATCGTACTCAATCAAGCCGGTGGAACGGATCGAGGATGAAACGCCCTTCTTTTCGCGCACGACGCTCGAACTCGTAAAGACGATCGCGGCATACTATTCCAGCCCGATAGAACTCGCGCTCAAATCCGCCCTTCCGGCCGCAGTCCTCAAGCCCGGCATCCACGCGAAGGAAGAGAAAATCGTGGAACCTTCTCCCGACTTCCCCGCAGACGCCCTTTCCGCCCGCGAGAAGGAGTTGTACGCCGAAATATGCAGGATCGACGGCGGACGCGTCGCATTCGTCGTAAAAGAGCTGAAAACGACGGCGGCGACGCTTAAAAGCATGGCTGCGAAAGGCGCTATAAAGATATCTCCAAGGCGCGTCATGCGTTCCGGCTTGAGGAACAAGACGATACTGCCTTCGAAACCGCTCGAACTGAACAGCGAACAGAAGGCGGCGCTTGATGCGATCGTGTCGTCCGCGCGCGGCGCGATGCGCCCCGTTCTCGTGCACGGGGTGACCGGATCGGGCAAGACGGAAGTGTACCTCCAGGCGATTGCGGAGACGCTCTCGCGCGGCAAAGGCGCGATAGCGCTCGTTCCCGAAATCGCCCTGACCCCGCAGACGGTCCAGCGCTTCGCTTCGCGCTTCGGCCGGCGGGTGGCGGTTCTGCATTCGGGCATGTCGGACGGAGAACGCTACGACGAATGGCACAGGATCAGGAAAGGAGAGGCGCAGGTTGCGATCGGACCGAGAAGCGCCGTCTTCGCGCCGGTTGCGAATCTGGGGCTTATCATTGTCGACGAGGAGCACGAGCCCAGCTACAAACAGAACGAGCAGCCGTCCTACAACGCGAGAGACGTCGCCGTGATGCGCGGCAGATTCGAAGGCGCCCAGGTCGTCCTCGGGAGCGCCACGCCGTCCCTCGAAAGCTGGACGAACGTCGCGCGCGGCAAATATTCAATGGTTCAGATGTCCAGACGCGCCGGATCCGGAATGATGCCGAATGTCCTCGCAGTCGAAATGTCGGGAGAGGAGAACCGCGGCAAAATGTTCTCGCGCGAACTTGTCGAGGCGATGCGGCTGCGCCTGAGGCGCGGCGAACAGACGATTCTCTTCCTGAACAGGCGCGGCTATTCGCGCACAGTGGAGTGTCCCGACTGCGGATGGACCGCGAAATGCCCTTCCTGCTCCGTCTCGTACACATACCACAAGGCCGACTCCTGTCTGAGATGCCACGTCTGCGGAGGGTGGACGAAACCCGCCGCGGAATGTCCGCAATGCGGCTGCAAGACGCTTTCCTACCGCGGCATAGGCACGCAGAAGGTCGAAGACACGGTGCGGCGGCTCTTCCCGCGCGCACGCGTCCTGAGGATGGATGCGGACTCGACCCGCGGAAAGGACTCGCACGACGAGCTTCTGGGCAAGTTCCGGCGCCACGAGGCTGACATTCTCCTTGGAACACAGATGATCGCGAAAGGTCTCGACTTCCCGAACGTCACGCTCGTGGGCGTGCTGAACGCGGACAACTCGCTGAACATACCCGATTTCAGGGCGTCGGAAAGAACGTTCCAGCTCATATCGCAGGTCGCGGGAAGAGCGGGGCGCGCAGAACTTCCCGGCGAGGCGATAATCCAGACGTACAACCGCAACGCGCCGGCGATAGCCTGCGCCATAAGGGGGGATTACGCCGCTTTCGCGAAAAACGAACTTGAGAGCAGAAGGGAATTCTTCTATCCGCCCTTCTGCCATCTCGCCACGCTTAATTTCAAATCGAAGGATCCGGACGGCGTAGCGGCCTGGGCGGGAATGTACGCGGAGGCCCTTGGCGGGCTCCAGTCGGTTCGCAGTTCCGGGGCCGCCCCCAATCCGCTTGAAAAAGCGGACGGCTGGTACCGCTGGCAGATCGTCTTGAGAGCCGAAAAGCCCGGCGCGATCGTGAAAGCATGGAAATGGATTTCCCGCGCCCGCCCCCTCCCGCAGGGCGTGAGGTGCGCGATAGACATGGATGCAATGAACCTGATCTAGTCTATCTGAACCCGCGCATTTGCGCGAAGCCCCCGGTAAATTCCATCTGACTGGCCGGGCGGGTTTTTCCCTGGCGGCTTAGCGTACTTTGCGTGAGGCGGGAGGGGCGCGTGTCTCCGCGCGCCCCTCCCGCGCCGTGCTCTCCAACGCGACTGCGCTGAAAATAAAGCGGAGCGCGGCTGCGGCGGCAAACCACGCGAGAAACGCGTCAAGAGAACCGCAAATGCCGGAATGCGCCGCCAGACACAGGGCGGCGGGGTATGCGACATGCAAAGGAACGAACCAGCGCAAAAATCCGAATCGTCCGGCCGAGACCTCCGCATTCGTGTAGAAAACCTGACACGATGTCAGCGCCGCGACAGCCGTTAGAAGCGGCATGTACCGGGCGTAATCAGCGTAGCGCGGTCCGTTTGGCATGAGCGACAAAAGATCCCTCCCGAAAAATGCGTACGCTGCGGACATCGCAGCCGCCGCCGAAAGCGCGAGCAGCGAACATTTCACAACGAACGGACGCGTATCGCCGCCCTTTCTCGACGCGCCGGCGGTGTACGGGAACATCGCCAGCAGCAAAGGGAATGTCAGGCAATACAGAAAATCGGAGAACCGCGTAGCCATATAGTACCCGGCAGACGCGCCGGGATCCAGGCAGACGCGCAGCACTGATTGCTCCGCCAGCGCGCACGCCATCGGCGCCGCCTGGTAGACAAGTATCGCAATGAACGAGCGGGTCATGCGTTTTGCCGCCGCCGCGTTCCAGAACGGCGCGGATTTCGCCGAAAGTTCGCGCCTCAGCGCCGACACGCTTCCGGCCATCCGGAACGCAGGCAGGACGGCCTGGCCGGCGAAATAACCGGCAAGGCCGAAAAACGGCATTGTCGCAGCCATCGCCGCGAACCTGGCGAGCGCGCCGACGGTCTCGATCGCCGCGAGGGATCCGAACTTTTTCAGGGACTGAAGAGCATCGGTGTATACGGGCGCCACGCAACCGAGAAAACCGGCCAGCACCGCCAGCGTCCCGGCGGTTGCGTTCGAAATCCCCAGCGCCGACAGAAACCGCGGAACGGCGAACGAGGCGACGGACAGCACCGCGGCAAGCAGAATCGCGGTCGATGCGAACACGCCGCAAAGGAGAGATTTGATTTTGCCCGTCTCGCCGTCCGCGGCAA
Organism: Verrucomicrobia bacterium UBA3841; assembly: GCA_002392765.1. Lineage (GTDB taxonomy): Bacteria > Verrucomicrobiota > Kiritimatiellia > RFP12 > UBA1067 > UBA1067. The sequence goes on from DGHT01000072.1 coordinate 14,286, forward strand.
GGCACGCCGACTCTTTCATTGCAGTCATGGCGAAAGCGAATACGGGAAGCGACAGGAAAACCGCGAACGATGTCGCCGGCAGCACCGCGCCTATCTCTTCCGGAGACACGTATTTCGGCACGAACCACATTCCCGCCGCGACCCCGACGAAATCCCCGACCCGCAGGGCGAGGAAAAGAAGCAGCGCATGCCTTAGAAACATGTTGTTCATTTGAGCTTGAAATCGAATGAAATCCTCACGGAACCTTCTACGGGGCGGTCATCCTCGGTAGCCGGAGAGAATTTCGCCTTGCGCGCCGCCGACAGCGCGGCCGAATCCAATTCCTTGAATCCGCTGGAATCGGCGACGTCCGCGCTCGACACGGTTCCGTCCGGGGATATAGTCAGATCCAGCGAAACCCTCCCCTCGTGGCCTTTTCTGCGGGCCGACCGGGGATAGGCGGGTTCGATTCTGCCGATAGCGCATGGCGCCTGCACGACCGCCGCGCGTTCGACAGGCAGCGTTTCCCGAACATGTTCTCCGGCCGGAGACGTCTCCGCAGCGTGCGCGGGCGCGGTATCGGCGGCGGGACCTCCGGCGGCTTCCGGCGGCTCTTGGACGGCATCCGTCTCCGGCGGCTCCGGGGTGCCGTCGGCCTCGCCGCTCCCGTCCGCGTCTCGCGGCGCAGAACCGGCGGCATCGCCGCCCGGGATATCCGCCGCCGGCGGCGCGGCATCGGACCGAATCGGCTTTTTCCCCGTTTCCTGCGGCTCTTCCGGCGGCGCGGCTTTTCCGGACGGCGGCGGCCCGCTCTTCTCCTCCGCCGCGCCGGAAAGAGCCTGCATATCCACCGTTTCGAAGAACATTGCGAGCTCGCGGCTTTCCTTCTCGCCGCCGCCATCGCAACGCGACAGCAATACGGCCGCCGTCCCGATGACGGCGGCGTGCAGCAGGACCGAAACGGCGAGAGGGATGGCTTTCAACATGCCGTCAGAATTCGCAACTCAGGGTGAACAGGAAACTGCGGCCGCAGGCGGGATAGTAGTACCCGACTCCCGCATAGTCGCAGTAATTGCGGTCGAAAAGGTTGTCGATCGTGAAGGAGGCTTTCCATCCGGACGCCCAGGATGGAGAGTAGTATACGCCGGCGTCGAAGAGCGAGTAGGCGGGAAGTTTTTCGCTGTCGTTGGCGAAATCCCCGGACGGGTACTGCGAACTTGTATACGAATATCCGCCCTTCACTTCGAGATCGCTCCACACCCATACGCCTGTTTCCAGGCGTATCCTGTGGTTCGGGACGTACGGCACTTCGCATCCGTCGTATCTGCCGCCGTCGAAATCGGCCTTGACGACGCCGTAGCGCAAAGACGCCTCGGCAAGGCCTTCCTGTCGCCACGACAGTCCCGCGTCCATACCGATGCGGCGCGTCTTCGCCGGGCTGTTGCGGTTGTAGCCGTACGGCGCCATGAGCGGATCGAAGAAGATTTCATCCTCCATCGCCATTCCGTACCCGTTGACATCCATGGAAAACCCTCCGGGCCCGGTCCATTCCGCGCCGATGTCGAACGACGTTCCCGTTTCCGGATCCAGGAATTTCCCGGAGCGGGTGTAGTTCAGTTCGTCGCAGAATGCGGAACGGTGGAACCGCGTCCCCTTCACGTACGTCTTGAGCCCTTCGACAGGCCGGTAGACGAGCCCGAGTTCGAAATCGGCCATCACATCGTTTCCGTCCTCCGTCCCGGAACCGTCCCTGCGCACCCAGCGGTTGTATATCTCCTCCACGCGGACGCCTGCGATCGCGGACAGGGTGTCCGTCAGATAGAACTCCTCCATGGCGAACAGCGCTCCGCGCGTACGTCCGAAACGGTTGGCTCTTCCGGCGAACGGATCGTCGGTGTAGGAATCGTAGCGGAAGTCGGCGCCGATGGTGAACTTGCTGCCGAACCCGAAGATATCGTTCTCGTCCACGTACCTCGGGGAAAGCGAGTACGCGTACGCGTCGTACGCGGTGTCCGTCCCCCATGCCGCCATCCTGGCCCTGCGGTGCTGGTGCGAGAAAGTTCCGTCCAGATGCAGCCACCTGTCCTCGCCGAGTTTCAGTTTCGAATCCGCGCCGAATCCGTAGCTCCACTGCCGCGTCCAGTCGTCGCGGTTGTTCGCGCTTTTGCGTCCGTGCTTCCACTGGTGGTATGTAAGCGATCCGGGCAGTTCGTAGAAGGCGTTCTGGTAATTCGCCTTGAATCCGGCCGTCGATCCGTTTTCGAAATTTTTGCGGAACGCCGCGTTCGCGGTATGCATGTTCCAGGCGCTCCGGTCGCGGTAGCCGCCGGAACGCCGGTAGTCGTACGACGCCCCGTACTGCAAGCCTTCGTCTTCGACTCCGCCCTTGGTCTGGAGCATTCCCCCGAAGGTGTTCTGCGATCCGGCGCGGGCCTCGATTTTGGTCTTTTGTCCGTAGTCGGCGCAGTCGGTGACGACATTCACGGTCCCCGCTATCGCGCCGTCTCCGTATAGGACCGGCGACGGTCCCCTGATCACTTCTATGCGCGTGACGCGCCCGAGCGGAATGCGCGTCAAATTGGGTGCATTCATGTCTACGTTGTTCAACTCCTCTCCGTCAAGGACGACTTTCATCCTTCCGAAAGCATTGTCGCCGAAGCCGCGCATCGCCATGGAAGCGAGAATCGGGTTGCCGTTCATGGAGTGGACGTCTATGCCCGCTTTCTTCTTCAGCAGGTCGGGCAGATCGCGCGCGCCGCTTGATTCGATGTCGGCCGCGCCGATGATCGAGACCGATGCGGGAATCGCATCCCTGGCATCGTCGATTCTGGTTGCGTACACGGTAACGGACGGTTGCGCCGCTACCGCATTTGTCGCCGCTATTGCGGCGCAGAGCAGTGTCGTCATTTTCCTCTTTCCCCCTCGTGCGAAGGTATTCGATTTTGCGGGCGGACCGCATTCCGGCTCTTACGGCTGCGCGACAGCGGCTGGATTTCACAGCGCTTTCCGGTTTTCGCCCGGTTTTATGTTAACGTCTCTATTATATCAAAATTTCGCCAGGACTTTAACTGCAAAAGAATCCAGTCTCGGGGTTTAGGGCGCATCTGCGGTTTCCACCCGCGCACATTTGGATTTGGAAACGGCAGAATCAACTGATGAAATCATCCGCGACTATCGATGTGCAACGGGGGAATGGTGGGCTATAGTGGATTCGAACCACTGACCTCTTCCATGTCAAGGAAGCGCTCTAACCAACTGAGCTAATAGCCCGGTAAATGGCTCGGGCGGCTGGATTCGAACCAGCGACCAATTGATTAACAGTCAACTGCGCTACCACTGCGCCACGCCCGAACAATCATTTGACGAATATTATATCAATTTTCAGAGTCATTTGCAAGCGAAAAATTTCCTTTGCGCGAAATCGGTCATGGAGTTTTCATTTGGCTGTGTGCTTCTATCCGATTCCAGAGATCCACTTCGCTGAAAACTTCGCCGACCTGCCAGCCTGATGGCCCGGAAGCAGGGGCCACGCCCGCAATCCCGTCCATTCAGCGGCCCCTAGCCCCTTCGCACGCTAAGGACGATGCGTCGGTTCATGGTAATTCGACATCATCCAACTTGCGTTTATGTAATAATCTATGGCATAAATCGATGTATCATTCCAACTGCAAATTTGGAATGGCATATTTGAACATAATTGCGCAAACCATACAAGTGGCTGCCGATCATAGGCGCAACGAACGCCTTGCGCACAAACGACTTCACTCCATATCCAACAATGACTAAACCAAGGACAACCGTGAATAAGCTGTTCTCGCCGCCAAATGCACAGGCAAATCCAAACGGGACGGCAACAACCTTTCCAAAACGGAGCGTACTCCGTTTTGGAAACACCAAAGCGGAGCGTACTCCGTTTTGGTATTGACTGGAACACGGCCAAGGCATGGGTAAAAGCTCTCAAGCATCTCTATTTTGGCTTTGAAGTAAGACCTTGGTTCCGAAACGTCGAGAACTCGATACGAAAAATGCCGAAATGGTATCTCAGAGACTGGGCGAACATCTCGGATAAAGGCAAACGAGCTGAAACGCTCATCGCCTGCCATCTGCTCAAGGCTGTTGAAGGCTGGACAGATCTTGGCTATGGAGACTTCGAACTCGGCTATCTCCGCGACAAGGCGAAGCGCGAGGTCGATTTCATTGTCGTGAGAGACGGCGAACCCTGGTTTATCGTGGAAGCCAAGAATGGCGACACGAGCCTTTCCGGCAATCTTGAGCATTTTCAGCGGCAGACCGGCGCAAAGCACGCCTTTCAGGTTGTAGTGGACGCAGATTACGTTGACAGAGACTGCTTCTCCTATACGCAGCCCGTTGTCGTCCCCGCCCGGACATTCCTCAGTCAGCTTCTGTAGGCAAGGCAGAGCAGACAGCGTCGCATTTCCCCAAAAACGCCGATAGTCGTTTCCGCGACAGAATTCTGCGCCATACTTGGCATATAGACGGCAAGCCTCCGCAACGGATTGCGGCCTGCGCCGTTCCCATGCGGACCTTCCTCAGCCAGCTGCCGTAGCGTTGATTCGCGTGACAGCCCGCTACGGCAGCTGAACCTCAACCCTGAAGAACCGCATCTCCGCCTTGTTCTCGTCTGTAACCGTTTGCCACTCCTCCGAACCGCCGAGCGACGCCTTGCCCTTGACGACGGGTCTCGCCCCTTCGACATTCCACTTCGATTGTTCTGGCGCTATGCCGAGGTTCTCAAGGTCAGGCGCCCCATCCGCCTTCATCGGGAAGGCGGTGATGCGCAGGTTGTCATCCTTTTCGTTTGGATCAGCCCCTATGACATAGCTTTCCCAAACCTTGTACCCATTCGCGCCAGTAAGCTTCGCCGCCGCCTCGTATGCGCCGTATTCATCAACAACGTCTTTGTTTTTCGCCGCGAGCCATGAGTAAGGTACAGGAACGGCAGTCGTGCGGGTTGCGGTATATTCAGAAGCCCAGCCGTATCCCGCCACCCATGCAGCATCCTCGCCTGCACTCTCGGCGTTGTCTTTCACATATCGCCATTCTACCGTATGAGTTCCGTCGCCTACAATATTCACACTTTCAGACAGCCATCCGTCGCTGACCCCATCAAGTTTACGGATCACCGTGCCATCAACCACTAGCTCCACATGATCCCAGTCGAAATATCCACCGGAATCTTCGCACGATGTTCGCCATGCGAACGTCAAAGTACCAGGACCCACAAGGACCGTGGAGAGCGTTGATGTCTGCCCATTGGCGATCTCGCCCGACCTCATCGCCTCTTTGTTCGGCGCTGACGGATCCTCGACACGCGTCCAGCCGAGGCCACCTGTTTCATCCGTCGTAAACTCATGGTCGGGCTTGCCCATCGTGTCTCCAATCACCCATGTTTTTACGATCTCTTGAGCCGCCACAGCTGAATCAAGGTAGTCAGCCAATATAGCGCGAGCTTTGACCGTGCAGCTTTCCGTAACATATATCGGCCCGGAGTAAATCTGGCTTTCCGGGGTTGGTTCACTCCCGTCCAGCGTATAATAGACCGCGGCGTTTTCCGTGGTACAGGAGATCACGACTTTTGTTTTCGACCCTGTGAACGTCTCGGCCGCGTCAATTACTGGCGTCGCGGCATTCTCCCACACGCGTGTCAGTGCAACTGAAACAACGGCAGAATCAAAATAGTCATCACCAAAAACCTTGGCCTTGGCAACGACAGAATCGTTGAACGCAAACGGCACTTCATAAACTGGACTCTCAGCCGTGGGTTCGCTTCCATCAAGCGTATATCGCAGCACACCGTCGTTGTTCCACTGAATCGACAACACTTGGTTCGAATGCGCAAACTCAGCACCATCCGCAAGCGAGAACACAGGATCCACACATCGCCCGGGCGCGTATTCCGCAACAGCGACTTCGCTGGACTCGCCGTCCTTTACTGCGATTGCCTTTACGGTCGTCTTGCCTGTGATGCGGAAACGCCTATATACCGTACTCTCCACTGTCGGGTCGCTCCCGTCAATCGTATAGTAGATCGTCGCCCCTTCTGCTTCACTTGCAAGGGAAACCGTCAGCGCAGAAGCGCCGAAAGTCGTCCCGCTCTCAGGCGTAAACGAAGGCGGCAGAAGCTTCCATACGGCATAAAGCGTAACAACGCCGTCGGGCGTCTCCGAAAGATTGGACACAGGCTGCCCAGCCGAATAAACAACTTCTCCACCGGCTTCCGTTGTCCACCCGATAAACTCATATCCGGGGCGGACGAATGTCGACGTCGCCACAGCGCCCTCTTGGTCATAAGTGCAATCCGTCGCATCCATCTCCCCCGTACCGCCATTCGCGTCATACGCGATGGAATAGCTGTTCGGCGTCCAGTGTGCATAGAATGTCGTATTCGCTGAGACAGTCGTAGCCGCACTAATCTTGCTACCTCCGCTTGCCTGCGTGTACCATCCATCAAAACCATAACCAGCCATCGTCGGAGTTGGGAGCTCGCCAACGGCATCGCCTTTGGCAAGCCATTGCGTCCCACCTGCGACAACGCCGCCATTCGCATCATATTCCACAGACTTCAAATAATCAATATTTATTCCCTGCCACTTTCCAGGTATAGTCACATTCCACCCAGTAGAGCCCGGCATCACGTACGCCGTACATCCAGATGCCGTCCCCTGAAAAATGTTGCTTCCCATAGACGATGGTGCATTACCCTCAAAAATAACAGCTTTCAATCTGCTGCAGTTTTTGAACACATTATTAGCAAAGGAATTTACGCCATTAGGAATTGCAATACGCGCCAGGCTATTGCATCCAACGAAATTATCTCCAGTAAGTTGTTTCACACTTTGGGGAATGTTCACCTCTTCGAGGCTGGAACAAGCTTGAAAGGTCGCGCCCCTTATTCTGTACATTCCTTCGCTCAATGTGATGCGCTTAAGATTGACGCAGTTTCTGAATGCGGAATAGCCCGTTTCAAGCGTTTCGTCAGTTATCGTCACCGACGCCAGCGTTCTGGGCAGATAGTTGGTCACGGCTACCCCCGCGCCATCGTTGTATTCTGTCGCAACCCCTCCCGTGTAACTCGCTCTTCCGAAGATCCATCCAAACGAGGCCTCCGTCGTATATGTTGGCTGTGTATTCCGCCGTGCCGCACCGATAAACGGCAACACCATGTTTGTCAACGAACTACAAGATCCAAACGCTTGATATCCAATATTTGTCACACTATTAGGAACAGTTATATTGCCCACCCGCTCAAAAGCATTGAATGCGTTCACACCGATCCGCTTCAATCCTTCATGGAGGATTACCTTTTTTATCACGCTTCCCCCGCTTCCCGCAGTCGGACAATTTGCATCCGAGTAAAATGCACGATCAGGAATCTCTTCAACACTGGACGGGATTTCTAGACAAGTGACAAGCTCGCCATTGAGAAACAGTTTTCGCGCATTAAACAGCGGATTCGACGCCTCTGTTGCCCATTGAATCCCGCACCACGCCTCAATGGAGTTTATGTGCACCTCTTCGAGTGCGTCACAATATTTGAAAGCTTGGGTTCCTACGTATGTGACTGTTTCTGGTATTCCGATGGATTTTATCATGCTGCAATTCCAGAAAGCACGATAGCCGATAAGCGTCTCATCCGTTATTGTCACGCTCTCAAGTGAAGACGGAATGTAGCAAGTTATAGAATCTGATTCGGTATAGTATTGTTGAACCTTCACAAGACCGTCATAGGATGAAACTCCAAACAGGTGGCCGAACATTGATTCAGGCGTACCGGTATTTCCGCGCATCGAGCCAACAAACGGCAATGTAAGGCTTTGCAGATTGTTGCAATATGAAAACACCCATCGCTCGATATCCGTCACGCTACGTGGTATCACTGCATTGGTTAGACTATGGCAAAGGAGAAAGGCATTCTCTTTTATTGTCTCCAAACCTTCTGGAAGTGCGACGCTCTTCAATCCGCAACCCTCGAACGATGATACTCCGATGGTTTTCAGACCTTCGTTGAAAGAAATCCCGGTTAGTTTGGAGCATTTATAGAAAGCACGGGTTCCAATCGTTTCAACCGACGAGGGAATATCAATCGCCGTCAAAGAGTTGCAACCTTGGAAAGCATAGTCCGACAAGTTTGTAACGCTGGATGATATTGTGACGGACATCAGGTTTGTGCAGTCCTGAAACGCACGCGACGGGATTTCGAATATTCCATCCGGAATGATTATGGCACGAACACAACTGGTTCGGAAAGCCGCCGTACCAACGCTCCTCACGGACAGCGGGATTGAAATTTCTGTCAAACTCTTGCAATCACGAAAGGCATAAGGGCCAATTTCCACAACTCCCTCGTTGATGGCAATGCTGCTGAAATTTCTGCATCCATAAAATGCGCCATATCCCAAGACCGTTTCATCGCATATTGAAATTGACCGCAGTGAAATTGGCAAGCAATACTTAATCGCATAATCTTCACCGTCTCCGTAATATTGCTTTTCAAGCACCCCATTATCATATTCGACAGCGCCGAAAATATAACCAAACACGGCGTCCTCAGCCCCACTGTTACCTCTTACCGATCCAACAAACGGCAGAACCATGTTCGTTATTGAACTGCAGCCGGTAAATGCCGAGGCACCGATTCGCGAGATAGAATTTGGCACTATTACGCTCGTAAGGCCGTCGCAGCCAGCAAACGCATATTCGCCAATTTCAACCACATCACGTCCGTCAATCTTCTCCGGGATCGTCAAATCGCCAGTAGTCGATGTCGGCACCGCCGGATGGCTTGCATTGCCTCCGCCGAGTATGACCTTTCCTCTGGAAATGGTGTACGTCCATTCAATACTTGATGTATCAATGACGGCTCCATTAGACACACATGCCATTATCAACGCAGAAAACAAAACAAGAACTTTAACAGTTCGCATAACCGTACCTCCTTTACTTTTTGTCTTTACAGGACTTCAAACTGATTTACATCGAGGCAATCCGGCACGGTTTGCTTCGGATCGTCCGACAGCTCGACTACAACTCGTATTTTCAACTTGTTTGCTTTGGCGATGAGCAACGAATTGAAATCAGCCGGGCTGGGAATTGTAAAATCCACCGCTCTAAAAAGACGCACATTTTGCGGAATATCAAGACTGTCCGCCATCAACAACCATCGATCAACTCGTTTACCGCCATCTACAGCCTGCTCCTTTTCATAAATGTAAGGCGCGGATGGTTCAATGGTGAACCGGGCAACCCCGTTCACAACCTTGACTTGGCGCACGGTCCCTTCACAGTAATACTTGCTCATTTCTTGTTCTCCTCTATAATTTGCTTGAATCGGTTGAAAAGTTCTTCGCAGACGTTGGACAATTCCGGATATACAAGCTCGCCCGGCATTCCAAAAAGCCTCAACTGCTCCCGGATGATCCGTTTGGACTCGGCTGCAATGCGCACATAGCCAATCTGCTTGATGCCATAGGATGGTGCAGATTCATTTTCGTAATCCGCCGGAGAGAATGTTGGCGCAAGCGGCTTCTTCCCGTCTCCGCATCCGAATGCAAGGAACATTCCGCCCTGCTTTCTGATTCTGCGCGAATTCAACATCGGCTTGAACGCCCATACCTGCTGTATTTCCCGGCGCAGCTGCTTGCCGATTTCGGGAATCATCTCCTCGTCATAAAACGCAGGGCGACTGTTTCGAACTTCGTATGTGAGATACCCCAGACCGTTTGGAAGATTTGGGTTTACATTCCATGCATCCACAAGCGGCAAATGCGAAATCGCGATGATTATGTCGCTCGTAAACGATTTCAACTTATGCGCAGCGACCTTCATGATACGGATAAAGCCGTCGCGCCCGTTGTCGCGCTTAGATAAATCCGTCTCACCGCCGCCGCAAGCGAAATGCGCAGAAAGAAGCGCGTTTGTCGACATATCGGCAAAACGTGTCGGCAATCTATAGTGCTGCATCCGCGCCACGCGCTCTACCATCGTGCAATCTTCCTCGAATGACGCCACATTCAATCGCAACGCTTCTTCATACAACTGACGCTCGTGCTCCTGCAAACCTTCACGATCAAGATACGACTGAAAGGATGTTCCTAGCGAATCACCATCGTAGTCTGAAACGTAGTTCTTTTTCTCACCTCGAAAGAAGAACTCGGCACCGACCTCTGGATGACCCGCCTTTTCTTCGTCGATGATGCGAAGCACCTCGCCAACAACGTCTTCAAGCGTCTTGCAACGCATTCCAAGTTTCTCCTTCCCCACATGCCCTCTACTCTGACGCCGGCTGGAGAAAGAGAGGGCGCGATCTCCTGCCGGATTTTAAGTTTTGCGCGTGAACATCATATAGCATCTACAGCGAATACATGCGTACGATTTCGTTTATCGACAAACGCGCCATTTCCACACGCGTTTCGACTGGGTACTCGCTAAACTTCGCCATAAGTTGCCGCTTAAGCTCATTGCACTCTGATTCCGCATAGCCTTTGAAGCGAAGCCGAACAACAAGTTCGTCATCAATCAACTCTCCGACAATGCGATTTGCACGTTCTTCTGCGTTCGCGTTTTCCTGCTTTGGGGTGTTTGTGGCGGGAACTTCACCATTCCCCATTCTGGAATTGGCATTTTGTACCCGTTCTGACTCGTTAAATTCCACACAGCCGCCTTGGAAATGCGCATTGAAGAACCGCCACGCCTTCCCACGCATGACGAGCTTCATCCCCTTGCTCCAGTTCGCCGCCTCTTCTTTTGCCGTTTCTTTTAGATTGAAGCTGACAACAGGTGAAACGGAGAAATCTTGCGTGCCGGACGTTTTAGGCGTTGCAATTTCAAGAAGCACAAAAGTCCGCTTCTCATCACCGGCATATCCCTCGCGAACATCCTTGACAACACCCTCGATCCTTGCTATTTTCCCCCTAAAACCGTCAAAACCCCTTTTCCACGTCAATTCCGTTACGGTGTCGCAGGACAGAATCCATTCGACAAGTTTATTGCCGCGCACGAGCTCTTCTTGCGCAACGGCGGCTTGCGCGTCTTGCGGAACATTCTTTGATGGCGATACCGCAGATATTGTCGCAATATCCGCAATTGAACCAACGAATGGAAAGACTCCGACCATCGTTGTCAAGATTGCAATTTTAGCCATCTTCATTTTTCTCTCCATGTTGAATTACCCGCCGGCGAATATCCAGTGCAGCACCCGCTGCACTGGATATTCGCGTAAGCGTTGTCTTGTTTCAACATGTCGTTTATTTATTGTTCTTGCGCATGCTGCCAACCATTGCGCACACGGTGAATACCGCTTTCACGATGCCTGTTACAAGCAGGTACGAACCCAGCCACATGAATGCATCATCTACGGGAATCTTGTATCCACCGCATTTCATCGATGCAATCATGCCTATGCCGCAGACAATCGCCACAACCTGGCAAATTGCCGTCTCTATTTTTTCCATCATTTTGTCTTTTCTCCTCTATATCGCCCTCTACTCTGACGCCGGCGGGAGAAAGAGAGGGCGCGATCTCCTGCCGCGATTCCGGACAGCCAACAGAAACTTCCGTTCCAAGATCCTGCCTTTGGCACATCTCGTAGCCAAAGAGCCGAGTCTGATTGTCGTGAAATCCCAGATGTTGGCTATAAATCATCAACACGCGAGCAAATCCGCTACAAATTATGCATGCGTATGACTTCGTGTATCGTCATACGCGCTGTATCCACTCGTGTATCGACGGGGTAGGAGCGAAATTTCTCAATCAACTGCCGCTTAAGATCGTCGCACTCGGATTTAGTGGCACCTTTTGATCGAAGCCGAGACACAAGTTGGTCGTTAATCATCTCTTCAATGACGCGATCTGCGCGTTTCTCGGCTTCCGAATCCGGATGCTTTCCCGTGATTGATGTAGTACTTTCCGAATTTTTCGATCCAGTATACTCCTCAGGGCCTTGCATACCAATTATGTACAAGTCGCCAATCCTCCACGAGCCACCGACAGGCCCACAGAAAAGCGCAAGTTCCAACCTGTCGCACAAACGTATTTTAAGCATGACCTTCATTGTTTCAGAATCCGGGACATACCGTACCGCACGATCCCTGTCGCTATCCGGCATGATTATGACCGGAAAACTTCCATTCTTTTTCTGAATCTGATTGCACATTTTCGTAAAACGCTCGATGTCATTTAGCATCATACTGTTAAGGTCTTCCGATATTTCTTTCGCTATCGAGTCTGAAATATCATATTTCTCACGCCGATCCCACATTTTTGAGAACTCGCTCTGGAGCCTTGTCTCCCAGTCGTCTACATTGCCATCCACGATCGCCGTCGCAACAGCACGGGCCACAGCGTGACCTAGATCTGTTTCGGATCCATACCATTCCCGGTTGAATCGCTCGCATCCAGTCAGAATCGCACAGCAGAGTGCAATCCCGATAACAATCAGTTTCTTCATTTGGTTTGTCTCTTTCTATGTATCCCCCTGATTATTGTTCCGGCGGGAGAAAGAGAGGGCGCGATCTCCTGCCGGATTCCGAGTGAGGCCCTGGAAAAGCCCTGAAAGAAATCACGAAAGGAGATGCGCCCAAGAATGGACGCATCCACCGTATCGCGGCTCTTTCAGTAGAACTTTCCAGGTTTCACTCGAGCCAACAATGCGACGAACGCAAAGCTTTTGAATTGTCTAATCGGTATTATAGCATAATTTTCCGCTCTTGTGCGGAAAATCTGCCCTCCGCCGAATCGACAACCACCACCCTGCGCCTCCTTCGTGAAACCGGAAAGCTTCCTCCAGTGGTCCCACTCGAAAACAACTCGTATGTCAGGCGGCGAATCTTACGCGGCAAATTAGAAACTGCGGGCAGCGGGGTTTTACGATTAACACATCATGGTCTCAGGCGATCGCCCTGTCAATTGCGCTGTGACAGTTGGCGCATCTGCATTTTTCTCCCGTGCATGTTTGGATTTGGAAACAACTGGAACAACTGGTAAAAACAACCTGAGAAAAGTTGTTTCAACCTTGTTGTTTCCAATCACCGGAAGGTGAGGCGGTGAATTATGGAGATGCATCCGCCTGCACCGGATGCAATTGCGGATTCCCCGGCTTGTCCAAAAATACCGTGTCCGGCGAGAGCATGCGCTCCAATTCGACGAAAATATGCGAAAACACAGGCTCCGTATCCGACAGAATCGCCGCAAGGACCTTGTTGCGCGGCTTTTCGTCGAGAAGTTCGGATGTCGGGATGGGGTCGAACGTGTTTGTCGCCTGCCTTACGCGAATAGCCATCGCTTTGTAGCGCATGAGCG
>DGHT01000011.1 GCA_002392765.1 Verrucomicrobia bacterium UBA3841
CTCAACGGTTTAGAATCGCACCCGTGGCTGGCGGATCCAAACATATAATATTGAATTTTCACTGTTTTTTTGATATTATAACCGGAATAAAAAAGTCTGTAGACGCCGTGTCTCGGACATATCCGGAAGGAAAAACAGGTAAAAATGAAACAGATAGGAGTGGGAATACTCGGTTTCGGAACCGTGGGCGCCGGAGTCGCCGACGGTCTTCTGAAGCATCGCGAAGTCATGTCCTTGAGGCTGGGCGTAGATATCGTCCTCAAGAAGATAGCGGATCTCGACATAACCACGGACCGCGGGATTTCCGTTCCCGGCGGAGTTCTCACCACGGACGCCGCAGCAGTAATCGCCGATCCGGATATATCTATCGTGGTGGAGACGATTGGAGGCACGGGTATCGCGAAGAAATTCGTTCTCGACGCACTTGCCGCGAAAAAGTGCGTCGTGACCGCCAACAAGAAGCTTCTGGCCGAATACGGCAGGGAGATATTCGACGCGGCGGCCGCGAACGGCGTGGACATCTATTTCGGCGCCGCCGTCGGCGGGGGGATCCCGATCATACGCGTGTTGAGGGAAGGACTCGCCGGCAACGAGATCGAGTCGATACACGGAATCCTGAACGGAACGTGCAACTACATCCTGACACGCATGGAAAACGAGGGGCTTGCGTTCGACGAAGTGCTTCGCGATGCGCAGAAACTCGGCTACGCCGAGGCCAACCCTTCGCTCGACATCGACGGTTTCGACACGGCGCACAAGGCGTGCATTCTCGCCTCTCTCGCTTTCGGATTCCAGCCGGGTCTGGATCAGGTGAGGGTGGAGGGCATACGCAATCTCGCGGGCGAAGACGTCCGGTACGCCGGCGATTTCGGATACAGGATCAAACTTCTCGCGTGCATCGCGAAAAGCGGCAACGAGATCGAAATCGGCGTGAATCCGACGCTTGTGCCGTTCACCCACATGCTTTCCGGCGTTAACGACGCGTTCAACGCAGTCATGGTCAAGGGCGACATGAGCGATTACACGATGTACTACGGCAGGGGCGCGGGCCGGCAGCCCACGGCATCGACCGTCATCGGAGACATCGGCGATATCGCGCGCAATCTGGCCGCCGGCAGGCCACGCTACGAAAGGGCGGTCCCCGTCTATTCCGAGGGGAAGGTGAAACTCCGCCCCGCCGGAGAGATACGTTCGAAATACTACATCCGCTTCCTGGTGGAGGACAGGGCGGGCGCTTTCGGCACGATCGCGTCGATTCTCGGCAAGCATTCCGTATCCATCTCCGCCGCGTCGCAGAAGGCCGGCAGCGTGGGCAACCAGCCGGTGCCCGTCGTGGTGATAACGCACGAAGCCAAGGCGTCCGACCTCGAAAAAGCGCTTTCGCTCATCAAGGAGAGCGGAGTGATAGCCGGCGAGCCCGTTTTTCTGAGAATTCTTTGAGGACGGAGAAAAATACATGAAGGTATGCAAATTCGGCGGCAGTTCGCTTGCGAACGCCGCGCAGGTCAACAAGGTGCTTGACATCGTCCTGGCGGATCCCGCCAGGCGCATTGTCGTCGTTTCTGCGCCCGGGAAACGCCATCCTGGAGATACGAAGGTCACCGATCTTCTGATCGAACTGGCCGAGACCGCGCTCAAAGGCGAGAATACCGACAGACAGTACGGCGCGGTCGTCGAGCGCTACGCGGAAATCGCCCAGACGCTGAATCTCGGCGAGGCGATAGTCAGGACTATAGAGCTCGACATCACGGACCGGATCGCCAAGGTAGCCTCGCTCGAGCGCGACGAGTTCATGGATCTCATGAAGGCGGCCGGCGAGGACAACTCGGCGAAGATCGTCGCGGCCGCTTTCTGCGCGCGCGGAAAGAAGGCTCGCTACGTCAGTCCGCGCGATACGGGAATGGTCCTGACCGGCAGGTTCGGCGATGCAACGCTCGATCCGTGCAGCTACGCGACGCTCGCCCGCGCCTTTTCCGGTTTCGCCGGAATAGTCGTCTATCCGGGCTTCTTCGGCTACACGAAGGAGGGGAAGGTCGCGACGTTCCCGCGCGGCGGCAGCGATATCACGGGTTCCATCCTCGCCGCGGCCGTGTGCGCGGACGTCTACGAGAACTTCACCGACGTCGATTCCGTCTATCCCGTCGATCCCAGGATCGTGCCCGAAGTCAAGGGCGGCATCCAAACGATGACGTACAGGGAAATGCGCGAACTGGCATACGCCGGGTTCGGCGTTTTCGCCGACGAGGCGGTCATCCCCGCAGTCCGCGCGAGAATCCCGATCAACATCCGCAACACCAACCATCCCGGCGAGCCCGGCACGATGATCCAGCAGACGAGGCGCGTCGTTCCCGGCACGATCGTCGGCATCGCCGCTGCGGACGGATTCTGCAACATAGTCGTCGAAAAGTATCTCATGAACCGCGAGGTCGGCTTCGGACGCCGGCTGCTGCAGGTCCTCGAAAACGAAGGCATCGCGTACGAACACATGCCTTCGGGCGTGGACTCCCAGTGCATAGTCGTGAAGGGGCAGTGTCTGCCGAAGGGGAAAGAGCACAAGGTCGTGCAGGCCATCCGCCGCGAACTCAACCCGGACTTCGTTTCGGTCGAGAGGGACATTTCGATATTGATGGTCGTCGGCGAAGGCATGTGCTACACGGCTGGCATGCTCGCCAAGGCGTGTCTGGCGCTCGCTTCGGTCGGAATATCCGTCTCCATGGTCAACCAGGGCTCCAGCGAGGTCAGCTTCATGCTCGCCATACGCAGCCAGGACCGTGAAACCGCCGTGCGCGCCCTCTACAAGACCTTCTTCGGCTGATGCTGTTCGCGGGCGTACTTTCCGAGGCGCTCGAGTTCGCCATGCTTCTCGCATTCGGCTTTTCGTGGCCGTTTGCGATATGGCGCACGTACACGTCCAAAAGCGTCGACGGCAAATCGCCGCACTTTATGGCCATCGTCCTGTTCGGCTACGCCTGCGGAATCGCGGCGCATCTTGTCGAGGGGACGAAACTCTGGCTCTGCGCCGTATACCTTGCCGACATGGCGCTCGTATCGACCGATCTTGCTCTGTATTTCAGATATTCGCGGGCAAAGAAGAAATGAAAATATTCGCAGCGACGCACAACGCGCACAAGATCGAAGAGATCTCGAGGATTCTTCCGGAATTCGAAATCGTCGCCGACGATCCGGGCGACGTCGACGAGAACGCGCCGGACTTCGCCGGAAACGCGCTGATAAAAGTGCGCGCGATAGCCGCGAGACATCCGGGCGAGTGGTGCATGGCCGACGATTCCGGGCTCGAGGTGCGCGCTCTCGGCGGCGCGCCGGGCACGAGAAGCGCCAGATACGCCGGCGAACCGTGCGACACCGCCGCGAACAACGCGCTTTTGATGAAAAACATGGAAGGCGTCGCGGACAGAAGGGCGAACTTCACCTGCGCCATCGCCGTTTCCGGTCCGGACGGACGCGAATGGACGGTGGAAGGGAAGTCTTACGGCAGGATCGCGGAAGCGCCGTCCGGGAAAGGCGGATTCGGATACGATCCGTATTTCATTCCGGACGGAATGGACGTTTCTTTCGCCGACCTGCCGCCCGATGAGAAAAACGCCATTTCGCACAGGGGGCGCGCCCTGGAAAAAGCGAGAAATATATTCGAGGGCGGATGCGGCGGGCGTTTTGACGCGGTGATGAAGCTCGTCAGAATCGTGAATCTCCCCACCGTCCCCGGCGATATCCTTGCAGGCTGCGCGGCGGCTCTCGCCGCAGGCGCGGATTTGGGATTCCGTCGGGTTTCCGCGGCTGTCGCATCGTCATGCTTCATGTACATGTTCGGAATGGCGGACAACGATATCGCAGGGGCCGGCACGGATTCGCCGCGCCGCCCGATACCGGCCGGACTGATATCTCTCGCCGGCGCCAGGGTCGTGGCCGCCGCGCTTTTCCTTTTTGCGGCGGCGGCCGGTTTCGCCGGAAGCCTCCCTTGGACGTGGTGGCTCGCCCAGTCGCTCCTTCTGGCGTCGATCGTTTCTTACAACAGGTTCAAACTCGCGCCCCTCATGGGTCTTTGCAGGTGCTTGAACGTGATCGGCGGCGCGCTTGCCGTCCTGCCGGCGTCCGCCGCGGCCCTGCGCGGAGCCCTGCCGTACGTCGTTCCGCTCGCCGCCGTGTCGCTTGGATACGTGTCGTTCGTGACGGCCTACGCGGCGGACGAGGACGGCGACGCGGCAAAGCGGTCTTTCGCCGGAGCGCTGATCGCCGCCATCGTGTATCTGCAGCTGTCCGCTCTCATAGCGTTCGCGCTTCTGTTCCCCGCCGGGCGCAGGATGGACATCCTGCTCGTTTGCGGCGCGGCGGCTCTCGTGGCGCTCAGGCTTTTCAGACGGATGTTCCGGGGAGTGGACGCCTCTTGAACGGCGCGGGCGGCGCTATTTGCGTCCGAACGCGCAAGACAATCCAAGCAGGACCGCGCCTGCAGCGACAATCGTGGCCCCGACGGGGGTTTCCGCGATTATCGCGACGGTGATTCCTCCGGCGGACGTGACTGCGGCTATAAGCGCCGATGCGACAAGCGTCGCCGCGAACGATCTGCAAAACCTCATCGCCGACACGGCCGGGAATACGAGAAGGGCGGAAACGAGAAGAGTCCCCACGAGTTTCATGGCCACTACCGTCACCACCGCCGCCAAAATCGCGACGGCCGCCTCCCACGCGCGCTTGCGCGAACCGCAGGCCGCGGCGAAATCGGGGTCGAACGTAACTTCGAAAACCTTGTTCTTGAAAACAGCGAAGAACAGGACGACGGCGGCCGAAATGGCGGCCGAAACCGCGACGTCCGTTTCATCGAGCGTTATTATCGACACCGAACCGAAGAGGGTGGTGCATACGTCTCCCGAAACGTTCGACGATCCGGGCTTGATGTTCATGAGAATGTAGCCGGCCGCGAGCGCCGCGACGGAAATCATCGCCAGCGCGGCGTCCCCGCGGATCTTTTTCCCTTCTCCGCTCCTGACAAGCACTATGGCGCACGCGGCGGTGACGGGAAGCGACACGACGAAAGAATCCGCAAATCCGAGCGCCGTTCCGACGGCCATCGCGCCGAACGCGACGTGGGAAAGACCGTCGCCCATGTACGAAAGCCGGCGCAGGACGAGCGTCGTGCCGAGCAGGGCCGTCGCTATCGAGACGAGTATGCCCGACGCGTAGGCGTAGCGGACGAAGTCCAGCGAGAGATATTCCGCAAGCGTTTCCAGAATTCCGGTCATGCCTGCGCCCCTTTTCCCGCGCATGCGTGGCGGCATCCGGCTCCGTGGTGGTGGTGGCTTCCGGATACGCAGTCTCCGCACACGGAACACACGCCGGATCGTCCGTCCATCCATTTCTCCTTCGTGCCGAAGAAAACGGCGCCGGAAAGTTCGAGAATGTGCGTGGCGTCCTCCACTCCGGCGGGAAGGTCGTGCGTCACCGACACGATCGCGAGCCCTTCGCCGCGCAGCGCCGCGAGCGTGGAGTAGAGATCCGCCGCGGCATCGGGGTCCAGCCCGGTGACGGGCTCGTCGAGAATCAGCATTTTGCGTCCGGCGCACAATGCGCGCGCGAGAAGGACGCGCTGGCGCTGTCCGCCGGAGAGCGTCTTGTACGACAGCCCCGCGAACGATGCCGCGCCGAAGCGCGCGAGCGCGGCGTCCGCGGCGCTCTTTTCGGATTTGGTGAAAAAGGGGCGAAGTCCGCGCCGCGCCTGGCATCCGGACAGGACGACTTCGCGGGCGGTCGCCGGGAAGTCGCGCTGGACCGGGTTCTGCTGCGGCAGATACCCTACGTCGCCGGGGCGGACGGAGGGGTCGTAGGAGAACGTTCCGCCGAGAGGTTTCATTATGTTCGCCAGAGTGCGCAGGAGCGCGGTCTTGCCGGAACCGTTCGCGCCCACCACGGCGACGCAGTCTCCGGATCCGACCGAGAACGAAATGCCGGACGCAACGGCGTGCCTGGCATATCCGACGGACAGATTATCGCAGCGGAGCAGGGGCATTTGCAATCAAAGGGCGCTTCCCGGGAAGAAAGTGCCCTGCTGTTTCTTTTCGACGAGCTGAAGCAGCGACGCCTTGGCCGCGTTGGCTATGAAAGTGTCGATTCCGGACGCTACGGCGGCTTTGACGGCCTTGAGTTTCGAATCCATTCCGCCTTTCGACAGCTTGCCTTTTTCTCCGGCCCTCACGAGCTTGCCGACGTTTCTCGTCGAATCCACGCGCGGGATGCGGCGTCCGTTCGCGTCCAGAAGGCCGTCGACCGTAGTCAGCAGAATCAGCGCGTCCGCTTTCGTCAACTTGGCGATGAGGAAGCTGAGCCAGTCGTTGTCGCCGAAAGTTCTCCCCTTGAGTTCTTCGTCCGCCACAACGTCGTTTTCGTTGACGATCGGCACGATTCCCTGCGAGACGAGCAGTTCGAGGGCCTTGCGGACGTTCTGGGCGCGGCGGTAGTCCTCGAAGTCGTAGTGCGTCAGCAGGATCTGTCCGATCTTCAACCCCTTGCGGGCGAAAAGTTTTTCGTATTCGAAAATGAATCTCGCCTGCCCCACGGCGGCGCACATCTGTATTTCGTTCACGGCGGTCGGCCTGGAATCCAGTCCCAGGGCCTCGACGCCCGCCGCGACCGCGCCCGACGATACGAACACGACCTCGTGTCCGGCGGCGGTCAGCGAATGCACTTCACGGACGATCCTCTTGAGCGAACCGTAGTCCGGGCGTCCGGTTTTGGTCGCGATCGAGTGCGTCCCCACTTTTACAACTATTCTCATATAATGCATATTATATCAAAATTTCCCGTTTCATGCGCAAGAATTGTGGGCAGGAATTTCCCATTGACATTTAAAGATTTTTTGATATACTATCCACAATACTTGACAAAGTGCAAGTGGGTGAATAGTATACTGGAGTTATATGGCAAAGGTCAAGAAAGCATCAGCCAAGACGTCTAAGATTGCCGAAAAGAGCAAGAAAGTTTCTAAAAAGGCCGCAAAAAAGCCTGGCAAGGAAGCATTGTCGAAGGTTTCCGTCAAGGAGAAACCGGCCAAACAAGAGGAGATTCAGCCTCTTGACGCGTCCGATTCCGGCGGTGGTGCGTTCTATGACGGTGGCGATGAATTTTCCAGGTCGATGCCGGGCGGTTTCACGCCGGAAGATGTCGAAATCCCGGAGCCGGAGTTCGATTCCGTGCCGGGGGACGATACCGTCGACGATTTGGACGACGACCATCTGGACGACGACATATCGGCCGGCGCGCTCGATACCGACAAGCTGATGGCCGAGGTCGAGCGCGGGGAGGGCGAGTCTCAATCCGACGAAGATGCGGAGGGACAGTTCCGTCCCGTTCCAGTCCCCGGGTTTGTGCCCGACGACGACGCGGCAGTCGATCCCGAAACGGTTTTCCCGTCGATGGAGGGAATGTCCATTCTCCGCGAAACGGAGCTCAACGACGTTATAAACGACGTGAAGCACCGCAGCGAGGCCAACGGCGGATATATAACGTACGAAGAACTCAACCAGATTCTTCCGCAGAATATCGTCGATGCCATACAGTCGGAGCGGTATCTCAAGATTCTGGAGGCGCTCGGCGTCCAGGTGCTCCGCGAGGAGGATGTCCGCAAGTTCATCGAGAGCAAGGACGACAAGTCCATGAACTCCAAAGACCATCTGATGGACATGATGGAGGATCCGATACGGATGTACCTCCACCAGATGGGACAGGTGCAGCTGCTGTCCAAGGACGAGGAGATCGACATTTGCCAGACGATAGAAGAGGCGGAGTCGAAAACCAAGGATATGTTCAACAGGTTCCTGTTCACTCCCCAGATGTACGATTCGCTGCTGAACAAGCTCGAAGGGCAGTGCGAACGCTTCGACAGGATCGTGACCGACAAGTTCGACGAGAAGCGCGATGCCTACATGCAGCTCATCCCCGGTTTCCGCAAGCAGATACGCGAGACCGAGAAAACGCTGAAGGACGCCTGCGCGAAATACCGGGAAGTGACATCGCGCAAAGGCGTCTCGCCGTCGACTCTGCGCGGGGCCGAGAAGACTCTCAAGAACGCAAGGGCGAAACTCAAGCAGACGTTCGTCGACCTGAGCTTCAAGCAGAAGGTTCTCGAAACGCTCTGCGCAGAGGCCGACGAGCAGTATTTCCTGCCGTACAAGAGTCTTATGTCGCGCCGGGCCAGCCTGCTTCAGCAGAAGCAGTCGGCGAAACGCGACAGGGAGCTTGCGGCCGTGCAGGATAAAATGGCGTCCATCGAGTCCAAACTCGGCATGCCGCCGCAGGAGTTCCTTGAAACCTTTTCGGAGCTGCGCAAAGTGCTCAAACGCGGCCAGATCGCCAGGACCAAGATGGTTGAAGCGAACCTGAGGCTCGTGATATCGATAGTCAAAAAGTACATGAACCGCGGTCTTTCGTTCCTGGATCTCATCCAGGAGGGGAACACGGGGCTCATGAAAGCCGTCGAGAAATTCGAGTACAAGCGCGGCTACAAATTTTCGACGTACGCGACATGGTGGATTCGCCAGGCCGCGACGCGAGCGATAGCGGACCAGGCGAGAACCATACGCATTCCGGTGCACATGATCGAGACGATCAACAAACTGAAACGCGTGCAGAAGAAACTGGTCCAGAAACTCGGCAGAGAGCCGACCGAATCCGAGCTTTCGCTCGAAATGGGCATTCCCCAGGATCAGGTCAGGACCGTCGAGCGCATGGCCCAGCAGCCCATATCGCTCCAGTCGAAAGTGGGAGACAACGACGACGCGCACTACGGGGACTTCATCCCCGACGTGACAAGCGAAAACCCCTTCGAAGTCACCGAAGGGCATTTGCTGAAGGAAAGTCTGGGCGAAATACTTCGGACGCTCACCGACAGGGAGCGGCAGGTGGTCGATTTCCGCTTCGGACTTTCCGACGGCTACAGCAGGACGCTCGAAGAGGTCGGGCGGCTGTTCAACGTGACACGGGAGCGCATTCGCCAGATCGAGGCGAAGGCGCTGAGGAAACTGCGCCATCCAAGCAGGATGAAATCTCTCGGGGATTTCAGGAATATGTGATGGCAACAGACAAAAGAAAGGAAACAAGATCATGTCAGACATAACAATGCTGTTCCGCGACCATACGGTCGCGACGCTTGCCGTGGCGGTCGCGGCGTTCATAGCCGGATTCGTTCTCGAAATGGTTCTGTGCAAGGTGTTCGGTTCGCGCCGCGGCGGAAACGGCGCTGCGCCGAGGCGGCACGGCGGCGAAAAGCGCCATCCGGCGCCAGCCGACGGATCGGTCGAGATATACGTCGGAAACCTCAGCTACGATCTCACGGAGGACCGTCTGCGCAAAGAGTTCGAGGCGTTCGGCAAGGTCAACTCCGCCAGGATCATAACAAACAAGTTCACCAACAAGTCCAAAGGATTCGGATTCGTGCACATGCCCGACAGGGCCGAGGCGCGCGCCGCGGTCAAGGCGTTGAACGACAAGGATATACTCGGACGCAAACTCAAGTGCAACGAGGCGAAAAACACGATTTGAAAGGAGAATGGCGATGGCAAGCGCCCTTGTGCCTCTGGCTCCCGGCTTTGAAGACATCGAAGCCGTAACGATCATAGATGTGCTGAGAAGAGGCGGCGTCGAGGTCGTCACGGCTTCCGTGTCTGGTTCGCTCGACGTCGAAGCGAGCCACGGCCTGAAAGCAAAGGCCGATGCTCTTTTCGAGGATGTCGCCGGGCGCGATTTCGACGCGATCGTTCTCCCCGGAGGCATGCCCGGCACTTCCAACCTCAGGGAGTTCCGGCCTCTGATTGAAAAGCTTTCTTCGCAGATATCCTCCGGCCGGCTCGTCGGCGCGATTTGCGCCGCTCCGACGATCCTGTGCAACGAAGGACTGCTCGACAAGGACGTCCACGTCACCTGCTATCCTTCGTGCGGAGTCGAGCTCGACCGCCCGTGCGCCAACGTACCGGTCGTCGCGGACGGCAATGTGATAACCGGCCAGGCGCCGGGATCCGCCATGCTCTTCTCTCTCGTGGTGCTCCGGCATCTCGCCGGCGACCAGGTCGCCGGCAGAGTGGCCAGCGGCCTCGTTACGGACGTTCTTTGAATCAAACAACAAACATAAGGAAATCCGCCATGAAACATATTGCATACGCAGCCGCGATCATAGCTTCCGCACTCTGTCTTTCCCCGGAGCGGGCGGCCGCTTTGAATCTCGGCAAAAACGCCCACGTTCAAGTCCAGGCCGGAACGTCCACGCCGAAGCGCTTCACCGACAATCTCGACGAGGCCCTTGCGAAGGCGGCATCGGAAAAGAAGAAAGTCTACGCCTGTTTCTCCGGCAGCGACTGGTGCGGCTGGTGCAAGAGACTCGAGTCCGAGATACTTTCCAAAGACGCTTTCCTGTCGGCGGCCGAGAAGGATTTCGTGCTCGTCTACATCGATTCCCCGTCGAACGAAAACCTTCTCAGCCCCTGGGCCAGGGAGCACAACCCCAAGCTTGTCAAAAAGTACGAGATAAAGGGTTTCCCGACGGCTTTGGTGCTTGACAAGGACGGAAAGGTCCTGGCGACGACCGGATACAAGAGGCTGCCCCCGCAAAAGTACGCCTCGCATCTCAAGGCCATCGTGAAGAACCGCGACAAGATCAGTGACGTCAAGAAAGAGATCGAAAAACTGGAGCGCAAGCTTGCGGAGCTTGAAATGGGCGACTAGTCCCGTAAGCAAGCGCGGAAGAAGCGCAGAAGAGCAGAATGAAACCAATCAGAAAAATCAAAGGCGGCGTAGCTTCCGCGAAGGGCTTTCGCGTTTCGGGCGTCGAAGCCGGCATAAAGTACGCGGGGCGCAAGGATGTCGCGCTTCTCGTCGCGGACGAGCCGTGCGTTCTGGCTGCGGTGTTTACGACGAACAAGGTCGCCGCGGCCCCCGTGGTGTACGACCGCAAAATCGCAAAGGGCGGCGGCATGGTCCGCGCGATTCTCGCCAACAGCGGCTGCGCGAACGCCTGCACGGGCGAGGCCGGATTCAAGGACGCCGAGCTTTCGGCTCTCGCAGCGGCCGGCGAACTCGGGCTCAAGGCGGAGGAAGTTCTCGTCGCCTCCACCGGCGTCATCGGACGCCGTCTGCCGATGCAAAAGCTTCTCGACGGCGCAAGAAAGGCCAAGGCGGCTCTTGGACGCACCGCAGCCCACATGGCCGACGCCGAGCGCGCGATCATGACCACGGACACGAAGCCGAAAAGCGCGTGCGCCACCGTGGAAATCGGCGGCGTCAAGGTGACTGTCGGCGGGATGGCCAAGGGATCCGGAATGATAGAACCGAACATGGCGACCATGCTCGGCTTCATAACGACCGACGCCGCGATATCGAAGGCCATGCTCAGGAAGGCGCTTCTGCGCTCTCTCGAAAAAAGCTTCAACAAGGTTGTCGTAGACGGGGACGAATCGACGAACGATTCTCTCTTTCTGCTGGCGTCCGGCGCGGCGGGCAACGCGGCGATAAAGGCTCCAGGCGAGGATTTCGACGCGTTTTGCGCCGCTCTGGACGCCGTGGCCGTATCGCTTGCGCGGCAGATGGCGATGGACGGCGAGGGCGCGACGAAATTCGTGACCGTGACCGTGAAAGGGGCCCGGAGCCAGAAGGATGCCGACAAGGCCGCAAGGGCGATCGCCAGATCGCCGCTCGCCAAGACGAGCTGGTTCGGCAAGGATCCGAACTGGGGCCGCGTCCTCGCGGCCGCCGGCTACTCCGGGGCCGATGTCGTCGATGTCAGGAGCGAGGTCTTCTACGACGGCGTCTGGGCGTTCCGCTTCGGCGAAGTCGCCGGCGAAAAGCAGCTCGCCAAGCTTGGCAAGGTGCTCGCCAAAGACGAATTCGCCGTTACGGTCGACCTGCATCTGGGCGACGCGTCCTCCACGATATACACTTGCGATCTGTCGCTCGATTACGTGCATATCAACGCCGATTACACAACATGATCTACAGAAAAAGGATAGAATGATGAAGAAAATCACCCTGTTGGCAATGGTTGCAACCCTCTTTTCCGCCCTTCACGCCGAGACGGTGGTGGATGTGGAAGGCGCCGGCGCGGAGAAGATACGCGTGTCAGTGGCCGTGGACGGGAATCCCGCATTCCGCAAGACGCTCGAGCGCAACCTTTACCTTTCCGGCGCGTTCATGCTCGTCGCGAACGGTTCCACGGCAACTGTCAAAGTGACCGGCTCGGCTGGCGCGGAAATCGCCGCCGCGGGCCGCGGCAAGAGGATATCGTTCGTCTCCAAGGCCGGCGACGACAAGTCCGCCAGAATGGAAGCGAGGCGTTTTTCCGATGCGATGACGGAGACTTTCGCCGGACAGAAGGGCTTCGCGTGCGATCGCATCGTGTTCGTGTGCCGGCGCGGCCGCTCCGACGAAATCTGCGTCGGGTACGCGGACGGTTCCGACATCAGGCAGGTGACGCAGAAAGGCAAGGCCGTCGTGGGTCCGCGCTGGAAGGACGCCGACACGATCCTCTACACCGGCTATCTTAACAACGCGCCTCAGATTTTCGAGCTCGATTTTTCCGCCGGAAAGAACAAACTGAAATGGGGCTTCGGCGGACTTACGGCGGGAGCGGCGGTCGCGCCCGACGGGCGCAGAGCCGCGCTGATCCTGTCCAAGCCGTTCGCCAACCCCGAACTTTGCGTCATCGACATGGCCTCGGGAACGTGGAAGCGTCTGACTACGACCAAGACGGCGAACGAAGGACAGCCGGCGTGGAGTCCGGACGGCAGGAGCATCGTGTACGTGTCCGACGAATCCCGCCGCCAGCATCTCTACATCATCGACGCGGCGTCGAAGTCGAAGCGGCGCGTCACCGCGTCCGGCAGCCAGAATGTCGATCCCGACTGGTGCGCGGACGGACGCATAGCCTATGCTACGAAACGCGGCGGACAGAGCCAGATCGCAGTCGTCTCCCCGGCAGAAGGCGACAAGTCCGCAAGCCTCGTCACGGAGCCGGGCTCGTGGGAGCATCCGAGCTGGTCGCGCGACAGACGCCATCTCGTCGCCGAGCGCGACGGAGCGCTTTTCCTCGTCGACACGGCCGACGGCGCGTCGAAGCCCGTTCGCCTCTTTACCATCGACGGCAAATGCACGATGCCTTCCTGGTATTCCAGAGGGGGCGGGAAATGAAGATAGACGCCGCTTACGTCGCCGGACTCGCAAGGCTTGAACTCAGCGATGGCGAGAAGGCCGTGTTCCAGCCGCAGCTGGAAAGGATAGTCGAATACGTGGAGAAGATCTCCGGGGTCGACACGGAAGGCGTCGAACCCATGATGCACGGGCGTCCTCTCGTCAACGCGTACAGGGAAGACGTCGTGCGTCCTTCCATGGACCGTGAAAAGGCGCTTTCCAACGCACCGTCCACCGTCGGAGCCGAATTTCTTCTTCCGAAGATCGTCGAAGGGGCCGAGTCATGAGCGAACTTTACGAATTGGGCATAAGCGAGGCGCGCAAAGGGATCGCGAACGGCGACTTCACGGCGGTGGATCTGGTGGAGTCGGTAATATCGAGGTACGAATCCGACGATCTGCACGCGTATCTGACATTCGACGAAGAAGGCGCGCTGGAACTCGCTAGGAAAAACCCCCGTGCGGTGCCGGTGGCGGTAAAGGATCTCATCAACGTCGAAGGCCAGCCTTGCACCTGCGCCTCGAAGATACTCGAAGGGTACGTGTCGCCCTACGACGCGACCGTCATATCGAGAATGAAGGCCGCGGGCTTCATCCCGGCGGGGCGCGTGAACATGGATGAATTCGCCATGGGATCGTCCACGGAGAATTCCGCGTACGGGCCCACGCGCAATCCGTTCGACCGCGACCGCGTTCCGGGCGGTTCGTCGGGCGGCAGCGCGGCGGCCGTCGGAGGAAACCTCTGCATAGCGGCGCTCGGCACGGACACGGGCGGCTCGATCCGCCAGCCCGCGAGCTTCTGCAACTGCGTCGGCGTAAAGCCGAGCTACGGCAGGGTGAGCCGGTACGGCGTGACGGCGTTCGCGAGTTCCCTCGACCAGGTCGGACCTATGACGAAATCCGTCGAAGACGCCGCGGTGCTGCTGCAGGCGATCGCCGGGCACGACGAAATGGACGGCACCACGCCCAGGGAGCCGGTGCCCGATTATGCGGAACTGATTCGCGGAGCGTCCCTGAAGGGCGTGCGCATCGGTCTGCCGAAGGAATATTTCAATGTCGGCGGCGTCGACGCGGAAGTGTCCAGGATAACGGACGAGGCGATATCCAAATGCGAGGCGGCGGGAGCCGAACTCGTGGAGGTCAGCCTGCCGCACACGTCGTATGCGATGGCCGTGTACTACATCATCGCCCCTGCAGAGGCAAGCGCCAATCTCGCGAGGTTCGACGGCGTGCGCTACGGACACCGCAGCAGGGAGGCTCACGACGTTCTTTCCCTGTACGCCAAGTCGCGCGCCGAGGGGTTCGGCCCCGAGGTGAAGCGTCGCATCATCATGGGCACCTACGTCCTTTCCAGCGGCTACTACGACGCGTACTACGGGCGCGCGCAGAAAGTCAGGACCCTTGTCAAGCGGGATTTCGACGAGGCGTTCGGGAAAGTCGACGCTCTGCTCACGCCCTGCGCGCCGACACCCGCATTCAAGATCGGCGAACTGCAGGATCCGCTCACCATGTACCTGAACGATCTGTTCACGATACCGAGCGCGCTGGCGGGCGTCTGCGCGGCGAGCGTCCCCGCGGGATTCGCGAAGCCGTCCGGACTGCCGGTCGGCGTCCAGTTCGTCTGCGGATCGTTCGAAGAGGCGCGCCTTCTCAAAATCTGCAAGGCTTTCGAGGATGCGAGGTGACATGACATTGCGCGAGGCGGCCGTCTGTTTGTTTCTGGCGACCGTTCCGCTTTTCGCGAACGCGCAGGAGTTCGGCCTGCTCGTGCCGGCGACTCTGCCGCAGAAGTCCGCCGGCGCGGCGTCCGCCGCCGCCTCAGACGCGCCGGCCGCGTCAGGCGCCGTTGCCGCAGAGCCGGTTCCGGCCAAGGACGAGGACCCTGTCACTTCGCGTCTTTTCAAACTTTCCAACGCTTCGGCGCAGGACGTGGCCGACAAGTTCAACGAGGCCTGGGGCGGCGATTTCGGCGGCAAGTTGAAAGTCGTCAAGATAGCGCAGCCTTTCATCGAATCGAACTCCGTGATGATAACAGCGCCGGAGTCCGTCATCGCGGCGTGCGAGAAAGTGATAGCGGGCCTGGACGTGGAAGTCCCGCAGGTGTACATCGAAGCGCGCTTCATCGAACTTTCAAACAACGCCTCGCACAAGCTCGGCATAGACTGGCAGATGCTCGACGGCATGAAGGGGTCCTTGGGGCTCAACGCCGGCATCAACCAGCGCAAGATGAACGGCGTATCGTCCTTCAACAGCGCCGACGGCTCCTATACCGTAATCGCGAATTCCGACGATTCGATAGGGCATTCTACGGCCAACCTTTCGTTCGTCAACGCCACGATAGGCATGAGCGAGCTTTACGTGATTCTGAGGGCGCTCGAATCGAGCGAGGACGCAAGGACGTTCTCGAATCCGAAAATCATCGTCTCGTCCGGCAGGAAGGCGACGGTCGACATGACGACCAAGTATCCGAACGTCAAGCTTTCCGCGAAGCGGACTACAACCTCCGGCAGCGATTCGCTCGATCTCGACATGCAGATGTCCGCGATACCCGGCGAAGACAAGATGATGTTCGCGAGGGAGGCGTTCTTCAGCTGGGGCATATCGCTGGACGTAACCCCCAGGGTTTCGACGAACGGACTGATAAACGTCCAGATCGTGCCGACGATATCGTCGCAGTCCGACTGGGTCGTTTCGGGCACGGCGTCCGATTCCGGCGAAGCGGGCACGATATCCGCGAGGTATCCTGTCATCGACGTGCAGCGCCTCGTGACGGAGTTCAACATGGCGAGCGGCACGACCGCTGTAATCGGCGGCCTTTCCATGACCGTGGAGAACCAGAAGGACAACGGCATACCATTCCTGAGGGACATCTGGTGGATCGGGCCCAGGCTTTTCGGTTCCAAAGTGCGCGTCAAAGACCAGCGCGAAATCGTCGTGTTCGTCACCGTCGGCATAGTCGACGCCCACAATCTCGAAAAGAACGCGGGGCTCCCCAAAAACGCCGTTTTGAGCCGCCAGTACACCGAGGACATCCGCCGCGAGCCGGGCGACAGGAAGCGCCAGCGCGCAGAGGGCATCGATTCCCTGGATCTCAGGTCGCTCGAAGAGCAGTACGCCGATCCCAGGAGGACCAATATGATAAACAGGGTCTCAATCGATTTCCCCAATCCGTTTTCCTACAACAATACAATACAACAAACGAAAGGAGACAAATGAAGCACAGACTTCTCGCGGCGGCGGCCGCCGCCGCGTTCGCCTCGCTTGCGATGGCCGACAAGGTAACGCTCAAATCGGGTTCGTTCCTGACGGGAACCGCGGGCGAAATCTCGGGCGATGCGATCAAGTTCAAATCCGACGACCTCGGGGACATGACGATCAAGCTGGAAAAGATCGCCTCTCTCGAGTCCTCCCTCAAGCATACGATCGTCTACAAGGACAAGACCGTCGCCGAGAAGGAGCTCGTCGTCGACGAAGGCGACCTCATGGTCGACGGAGACAAGCTCGACATGTCGAAGGTCAAAGTCATCGACCCCGAAACCGAGGCGTGGCACGGCAGCGTGAATCTGTCCGCTTCCATGGCCCGCGGCAACACGATTTCCGAGTCGGCGACGCTTCTCGCGGACGTCAGCCGCCGCTGGGAGTCGAACCGTCTGACCTCCTCGCTCGGATACTATTTCGCGCAGAGCGGCGATTCGAAGCAGAGCAAGCAGAAGACCGCCAGCCGCTTCGAAATCAACGCGCAGGACGATATATTCCTCGTGGAGAAGGTCTACACCTACGTGAACGGAAAGTACGAGTTCGACAAGATCATGGATCTCGAGTACCGCCTGAGGCTCGGCCTCGGTCTCGGCTACCAGTGGATCGAGGGCGTCGACTTCGGCGCGGGCAAGATGAGCTTCAACCAGGAATTCGGCTTTTCGTGGGTCGACGAGAAGTACGAGCACAAGAAGAAGGACGACTACGCCACGCTGCGCTACGCGCACCACTTGAACTGGAATCCCTGCAACGCCGAAAAGTTCGACGTGTTCCACAACTTCGAGTATCTGCCCGATCTCGAGGATATGGGCGACAACTATCTCATCGACACCGACGCCGGCTTCACCTACATGTTCCTCCCGAGCTGGCAGCTCATCGGCAAGGTCGAGTGGGACTACTCCCGCCGCACCGCGCCCGGCGTGAAGCACAGCGATCTGCGCTACATGCTCGGCATCGGCTACAAGTGGTAAGAAAAAGGAACCGCCCTTTGAGAGTCGCAATCGCATATCCGCCGCTTCCCAGCGACAAGGGCGTGCCCTTGCTCTCCCAAAACAGGCAGTTCCAGTGGTTTTCGCGCCCGACCTACATTTTCCCCGTCGTTCCGGCGACAGCCGCGACGATGCTGAAAGAGGCCGGGTGCGAAGTATTGTTTCTCGACGGGATCGCCAGGGAGATGTCCGAAGCCGCGTTCGAGGCGGCGCTTTCGGATTTCTCCCCCGATCTTGTCGTGATGGAGACCAAAACCCCGGTCGTCAAACGCCACTGGCGGTGGGTCTCCAGACTGAAGGAGATTTTCGGCGGCGGACTTAAAATCGCGCTCTGCGGCGATCATGTCACCGCGCTGCCGGAAGAGTCTATGGAAAACTCTCCGGTCGATTTCATTCTGACCGGAGGGGATTGGGATTTCCTTCTGAAGAATCTGGCGCTTTCCGGATTCGATCCCGCGCGTTTCGAACCCGGCATATGGTACAGGAACGGATCCGGCGCCGCGAACACGGGCGCGTTCAAACTCGATCACGATCTCGATTCCGCGCCATGGATCGACCGGGATCTTGTCGACTGGAAGCTTTATTCCGTCAAGAACGGCAATTTCAAGTCGACGCCGGGCACATACATAATGGCGGGACGCGACTGCTGGCACGCCAAGTGCACGTTCTGCAGCTGGACCACCCTTTATCCCAGATACAGGACAAGAAGTCCGCAGAACGTAGTCGACGAAATCGAACAGCTTGTCGGGAAGTACGGCGTCAAGGAGATAATGGACGATTCCGGTTCGTTCCCGGCCGGCGGGTGGCTTCGCGAATTCTGCACGCTCATGATCGCCCGCGGCCTGAACCGCCGCGTGCGGATCGACTGCAACATGCGCTTCGGACGCCTCGGATACGACGATTACGCGCTGATGCGCAAAGCCGGTTTCAGACTGGTCCTTTTCGGCGTCGAGTCGGCGAACCAGGAAACGCTCGACCGCTATTGCAAGGCTTTGACCCCGCAAGACGTGGAGAATGGGGCCATGTGGGCTTCCAAGGCGGGTTTGGACGTGCATCTCACGTTCATGTTCGGACATCCCTGGGAAGGGCCGGAGGAGATAGAAAAGACCGTCCGCTTCGCAAGACGTCTGCTCGCCTGCGGGTATGCCGCCACGCTCCAGTGCACATTGACGATCCCGTATCCGGGAACGCCTCTCTTCGCGGAATTGAAGGCGAACGGAGGCCTCGCCACGCTCGATTGGGACGATTACGACCAGCGCAAGGCCGTAATGCTGGCTCCGAAAGCGACGGAGGCGACGATCAAGCGCGCCATACGCGACGTCTACCGCGGATTTCTCCAGCCGCGCGCGCTGTACCATATCGTGCGCAGAAATCTTTTCGACATCGGTTTTTACGTAAGAGGCTTCAAGTATTTGCGCGGGCATCTTCTTGATTTCAGGGGATAGGGATTTGCAAAAACCGGCAGACCGCAGTCCGAGGCTCGTCCTCGCGCCGCTCGCAGAATTCACCGACGCTCCGTTCAGGCGCATGTGCATCGAGGGCGGAGCCGATTGCGCGTATACGGAGATGGTTTCCGCCGCGGCGCTGCTCCACGGGCACGGTCCGACGCGCCATTTGATGGAGCGCATGGAAGGCGAGGGGCCGCTCGTATGCCAGATCTTCGGCTCCACCGAGGAGGAGGCCGCCTTTGCCGCGCGCGAAATCGAGAAGGTGAAGGACCGCTTCTGCGGAATTGATCTCAACGCCGGATGTCCGATGCCGCGCATAATCAAATCCGGTGCGGGAGCGAGTCTCGTCACCGATCCCGCAAGAGTTTTCCGGATGCTGTCCGCGATGCGCGAGAACACATCCCTGCCCGTTTCGCTCAAGACCAGACTGGGGCCGCACCGCGGCGTCAAGACAATATTCGAACTCGCGTCCGCCGCCGAATCCGCGGGCGCCGTCTCGATCGCGGTCCATGCAAGGTACACGAGCCAGATGCACGGCGGTCCGGTCGATCTGGAGACGCTGGCGGAACTCAAATCGCGCACTGGGCTCGAGGTGCTCGGCAACGGCAGCGTAAGAACGTCCGGGGATTTGGACGCCATGCTGGCGACGGGCGTCGACGGCGTGATGGTCGGGCGCGCCGCACTTTCCGACCCGTTCGTGTTTTCCCGCCTGAAGGGGATTGCGCAAACCCCGCCTGCGGATCCGGTTTCCATGGCCGAAAGGCACCTCGGATACATTCTCCGCTTCCGCAGGCTGCTTGAGGAGAAACACCCCGCAGACCACGTGCCCGGCGAAGACGCTTTTGCGTCCGTCAAGATGCATCTTCACCTTTTCCGCTATTTCAACGGATTGCCCGGCGCGGCGAAACTTCGCGCGGGACTCTCGTCGATACGGACGCTCGACGGAATCCGGCAGGCGTTTATTGCATTTGCGTCCGCAATATGATATAATTTTACAAACTTTTGCGGAAGGTTGGCGGAGTGGTTGAACGCGGCGGTCTTGAAAACCGTTGACTCGAAAGGGTCCGGGGGTTCGAATCCCTCACCTTCCGCCATATAACGCTTCGAATATTTCCAAGGAGTATCAAAATGGCGGAACCGAGAACGGCAGACAGCTGGACGATAGCGCAACTTATAACGGCGGCGGAGAAATTCACGTTCGCCGACGGCAAGGCCGACATAAACGAAACGAAGGCTCTTGCCGGCCTCTTCCATCCATTCGCGGAGACGGACGGCGACATCGCCAGATTGGAAAAGCTGCTGATTGCGATCGCCGAGGACGGTATCGTCACCCCCGAAGAATCGAAGGCGCTGGCTGCGGCGATAGCCGGTCTGCGCGAGAAATACATCTCCGGCGACGCCGTGTACGACGCGCGCAGTCTCGGCCTTCCGAAGATGGCGGTGCTGGGCGTCCAGCACATGTTCGCCATGTTCGGCGCGACGATCCTCGTTCCGATTCTCACGGGCCTGTCACCGAGCGCCACGCTTCTCTGGGCGGGTCTCGGAACGCTTCTCTTCCACCTGCTGACAAAGCGGATGGTGCCGGCGTTCCTCGGTTCGTCGTTCGCGTATCTCGCCGGATATTTCGCGCTGGCGGGAATGGCGGGATCGCCGGGATTCGAAGGCTGCGACAAGCCGAAGATGCTCCAGTACGCCTGTCTGGGCGTCGCGTCCTCTTCGCTCCTGTACTTCATCGTCGCCTGCTTTGTCAAGGCGTGCGGCGTAAAGACGGTGATGAAATTCTTCCCGCCGATCGTCACCGGCCCGATCATCATCGGCATCGGCCTTGTCCTTGCGCCCGTCGCCATCAACAGCTGCATGTACGGACCGTTCGCCGGCATTCCCTTTCCCGCGGACGCCGAGGCCGCATTGACGGCGGCCGGCGGCAGCGTCGCGGCCAACTGGTGCATCGCGCTCGTCGCCATAGTCACGGTGGTCGCGTTCTCGATATTCGGCCGCGGCATGTTCAAGATCATTCCGATATTGATGGGCGTGATCGTCTCGTATCTCGCCGCAGCCGCGTTCGGCAAGTCCGGATGGAGCCAGGCGATAGACTACACCGGCGTGGCGAACGCCGCGTGGATCGGCTTTCCTGTAAAGATGGACGGCACCGTGTTCCCTATCCTCGCCCAGCCCGACTGGGGCAGGATCGTGAGCGCCGTCGCAATCGTGTTCCCGCTCGCGTTCGCGACGATCATGGAGCACGTGGGCGACGTTTCGGCGATCTCCTCGACCGTGAAGCGCAACTTCTTCCAGAATCCCGGGCTCCACCGCACGATGCTCGGCGACGGTCTCGCCACGTGCCTCGCCTCGCTTTTCGGCGCGCCGGCCAACACGACGTACGGCGAGAACACCGGCGTCCTTTCGCTCTCGAAGGTGTACGATCCGCGCGTTATCCGCATCGCCGCGTGCCTTGCGATACTTGTTTCGTTCTGTCCGAAGTTCTCGGCGTTCATCGGAACGATCCCCGCCGCCACCATCGGAGGCGTATCGTTCATCCTCTACGGAATGATATCCGCCGTAGGCGTGAGGAATCTTGTCGAAAGCCAGGTCGATCTCGGCAAGTCGCGCAACATGCTGATCGCCGCGCTCATCCTCGTGCTTACGCTCGGCATTTCGTTCTCGAAGGCGGGTACGATCGCCTTCACGGCGGGTTCGCTCAAAATATCGCTCTCCGGCCTTGCGGTCGGCGCGCTCATGGGCATCATCCTCAACGCGATCCTCCCCGGCAAGGATTTCGCGTTCTCCGAGACCGCTCCCACGATCAAGGACGCGGATCGTTTCGGCGGAAAAAAGGCGTGAGCCGGGAACGAGTGTGAAATGTAAAGTGTAAAATGCAAAGTGTAAAATGCAAAGTGTAAAATTGAGGTGTGTAAAATCGAGGCGATTTTGAGCAGATGACAATCCCGCAATTCCGCTATTCCGCAATTCCGTAATTCCGCAATAATGAGGATTCTCGTCTATCTTGAAAAGTCGGACGTGCGCGGCGGGATCGAAGTCTTCGCCGAACGGCACGTTGCGCGTCTCCGCGGCGAGGGGCACGAAGTGGAGGTCGTTTCGAGCCCCGGATCGCTGTTTCCCGTCCCTGGTTCCTGGGACGAAGTCGTGATCCACAAATGTTCCGATGTCGCAGTCCTCGAAAAATTCCCGCCGGAGAGAAGCGTATACTACGTCCACGACCACGAGCCCATCTGTCCGCGCGGCTACGCCTACACGCCGCTGAAGCGCAACTGTTCGCGTCCGGGCGGCGTGTGGCCCTGCATTTTCTGCGCGCCCGCCTGCCGCGGCTGGAAAGCGGCGCTGAAGCGCGTCTTTTCGCAAAGGCGGCGCATTGCCGCGATGTCGCGGTTCAAGCGGCTGGTCGTCATTTCGGAGTTTATGAAATCCAGGCTCGCCGCCAACGGCATCCCGCCGGATAAGATCGAAGTAAAGCCGCCAACCATAACCTTCCAACTCACCCACTCCCGACTCCCGACTTCCCCCGTAGACCTTCTCTACGTCGGGCAGCTCATACGCGGCAAGGGCGTCCATCTGCTTCTTGCGGCGATGGCCGGGATGAAATCCCCCCGGACGCTCGATATCGTCGGCACGGGCAACATGGAGCGGAAATTGAAGGCGCTCGCCGCGAAACTGGGTCTTGAAGGACGCGTGCGCTTCAACGGTTTTCAATCGAATCCGCAGGACTGGATGCGCGCCGCGAAGTGTGTCGTCGTGCCGAGTTTCTGGCAGGAACCGTACGGACTTGTCGCTGCCGAAGCTGTCGCGCTCGGACGTCCCGTCGTCGCTTTCGCCGTCGGCGGACTCCCGGAGGCCTGCCAGGGGAAGGCGAAACTCGTCCCGCCGGGCGACGTCGGCGCGCTGGCCGCCGCGCTGGACGGACAGGTTCTATAGCAAGGAGATTCCCAAATGGTAAAAGTTTTTGTTTTTATCGATGCGCTCGGCTGGGAGCAGGTCGAGAAATACGATTTCCTGCGCGATCTGCTGCCCAACAGGCGCAAGATCGAAATGCAGTTCGGCTACAGTTGCACCGCCATACCCACGATACTGACCGGAAAACGCCCTTCGGAGCACGGACATCTCGCGTTCTACGACTACGCACCTGAAAAAAGCCCGTTCGCGAAAATGCGCTTTCTCGCGCCGCTTCTGCGTCCGAAATCGTTCTGGCGCCGCGGCAGGGTGCGCAACCAGCTCTCGAAGCTGATAAAGAAACTGTACGGATTCACCGGATATTTCCAGCTCTACGGCGTTCCGATCGAGCGGCTCCCGAAACTCGACTACTGCGAGAAGACCGATCTTTTCGTTCCGGGCGGACTCGCCCCCGTGAAGAACCTGGCCGACGTCTGGGGCGAACAGGGGCACCGCTATCTCATCTCGAACTGGCGGCTTCCGGAATCGGAAAACTTCCGCGTCGCGGCGGAAGCGTTCCGCAAAGGGGAGGTGGACCGCGCTTTCGTGTATTCCGCCGCGTTCGACGCGCTGCAGCACGACAACGTGGGCAGGGACGTCACGCTTCGCCCGAAGGTCGACAAGTACGCCGAAACCGTGCGCGGACTCCACCGCGCGCTTGTGGAGGGAGGGCGTCCGTTCGAACTTACGGTGTTCTCCGACCACGGAATGACCCCTCTGCGCGGCACTGTGGACGCTCCCGCCGCGCTTTCGGCGGCCGGACTGGTCTGGGGCGAAGACTATGCAAGCGCGATAGATTCGACCATGGCCAGGTTCTGGTGGCTGGACGGCGCGCCGGGGTCGTCGCGCCCTACCGCTGCGGAGGAGAAGGTGAAGAAAGCCTTCGAGGGGTTCCCCGGGCACTGGCTCACCGAGGAGGAGATGAAGTACCACGGCATCTGGCGCGAAGACTGCAAGTTCGGCGATGCGATATTCCTCGCCGACGCCGGGGTGCAGTTCATTCCGAGCGACATGGGCGTGAAGCCACTGAACGGCATGCACGGATTCGACCCGGCGGACAAGGATTCCTGCGCGGCATGGCTTTCCACGGCGCCGGTGCCGGAATCCGTCAGGCGCGTCTGCGATTATTTTTCGGTGATGACGGAAGAATGAGGGATTGAGGAATTGTGAAATCATGAAATTTCGAAATTGCGGAAATATGGAAAAAATGCCATTTTTTTGATATAATTTAACGAATGACAGGAGAAAGCAATACCATAATGGACGACAACGGAACTCGAAAGGAGACAGACCGGGTGTTCGATTCGATTGAAGACTGCGTCGCGGCCTTGAAGCGCGGCGAAATCGTTCTTGTGACGGATGACGCCGATCGCGAGAACGAAGGCGACTGCATCTGCGCGGCGGAGTTCGCGACCCTTGAGAACGTGAATTTCATGGCCCGGTACGCCCGCGGTCTGATATGCATGCCCATGAGCGGCGAAATGTGCCGCCGCCTCGACCTGCCCCAGATGGTGTCCGCCAACACCGACAACCACCAGACGGCTTTCACGGTTTCGATCGACGCGACCGAGACGACTACCGGGATTTCCGCGGCGGAGCGCTCGGTCACGGCGCTCAAATGCGTTCGCGACGATGCCGCGCCTTCCGGCTTCAGGCGTCCGGGCCACATGTTCCCCCTCATGGCGCGCGAGGGTGGCGTCCTGAAGCGCGCCGGGCACACGGAGGCGACCGTGGACCTCTGCAGGATCGCCGGTCTCAAGCAGGCCGGGCTTTGCTGCGAGATAATGAAAGACGACGGGCAGATGGCGAGGATGGACGATCTCAGGGCCTTCGCCGCCGAACACGGGCTGAAGATGACGAGCGTTGCCGATCTCATAGCCTACCGGCGCCGTTTCGACCGTCTTGTCGAGAAGATAGAAGAGGTCGACATGCCCACGGCGTACGGGCATTTCACTCTCAAAATGTACCGCAGCCTCATGTCCGGGCTCGAACACCTCGCGCTCGTCAAGGGCGACGTGTCGGACGGATCGCCCACTCTCGTCCGCGTCCATTCGGAATGTTTTACGGGAGACGTCCTCGGAAGCGAACGGTGCGACTGCGGCGACCAGCTCCATACCGCGATGCAGCTTGTCGAACGCGAGGGGCGCGGCGCGATACTGTACATGCGCCAGGAAGGCCGCGGAATCGGACTTGCCAACAAGCTCCACGCCTACAGGAAGCAGGAGCAGGGCATGGACACCGTAGAGGCGAACATCGCCCTCGGATTCAAGCCCGACCTCAGGGATTACGGCGAAGGCGCGCAGATGCTCGTCGACATGGGAATCAGGAAACTCAGGCTCATGACGAACAACCCGTGCAAGATAGCGGGGCTGGAGGGCTACGGAATTGAAATCTGCGAAAGGGTGCCGATAGTCATCCCCGCGAACGGATACGACCGCCGGTATCTTGAAACGAAAAAGAACAAGATGGGGCACCTGCTATGAAGATTGCCATAATCGGAGACGGCGGATGGGGTACCGCGAACGCGCTGCTTCTGTCCGGGTACGGACACGACACGACGATATGGGGGGCGTTCCCGGACTACGTCGAGGAGCAGCGCCGCACGAGGCGCAACGAGAGGTTTCTGAAGGGTGTCGAGATCCCGCAGGCGATACGGTATACCGCTTCGCCCGCAGAGGCGGTGGACGGTGCCGATGTCGTCGTGCTCGCGCCTCCGTCGAAATACTACGAAGACGTCGCGTCGAAATTCGCCGGACTCGTCCCTGACGGCGCTCTGGTCGTTTCGCTCACCAAGGGGCTTTGCGAAAAGACGGAGCGGCGCATGACGGAGATAGCGTCCTCGGTTCTGGGAATCGAGAATGTCGTGGCGCTCGCAGGTCCGACGCACGCCGAGGAGGTGGCCGCCGGCATGCCCACCACGATCGTGGCGGCCTGCCGCGACGTCGAAAAGGCTCGCAGGGTGCAGAAGATATGGTCCGGACCCAAAATGCGCGTGTACACGTCGGACGATCCGGCCGGCGTGGAAATCGGCGGGACGGTCAAGAACGTGATCGCGATAGCGGTCGGCTGCTCCGACGGCATGGGCTTCGGCGACAACGCGCGCGCCGCGCTCATAACGCGCGGTCTTGCGGAGATGAAACGCTTCGTCCTCGCCTACGGCGGCAAGCCCGAGACGCTCTCCGGCCTCGCCGGGGTCGGCGATCTCATCGTCACGTGCACTTCGGTCCATTCGCGCAACCATTCGGTCGGCGAACGCCTTGGCAGGGGCGAGAAGATCGGGGCGATACTCTCGTCCATGCAGATGGTCGCCGAAGGCGTGTGGAATTCGCGCATAGTGCACGCCCTGTCGCGTTCGCTCGGCGTCGAGATGCCGATATGCGATCTGGTGTACGCGCTCTGCTACGAAGATTTCGACGCATCGAAGGCGGTGGATGCGATTATGTCAAGGGAACTCAAGAGCGAGTGACTGCGCTCCGGAAGGGAAAACAACATGGAAAAGAGCGAATCCGACACCTCAAGGCATTTTCTGAGGCAGTGGATCGAAAAAGACGTGGCGGAGGGCAGGACGGGCGGCAAGGTCGTCACGCGTTTCCCGCCCGAACCGAACGGCTACATACACATCGGACACGCGAAAGCGGTGTGCGTCGATTTCGGCATGGCCGCGCTGTTCGGCGGCGAGTGCCATTTGAGGCTAGACGACACCAATCCGGCCAAGGAGTCGGACGAATACGCCGAGAACATAAAGAAGGACATCAACTGGCTCGGTTTCCAGTGGAGCGGAGATGGCGACGGCAAGGAGCCCGGATTCTACAACGCGTCGAACATGTTCGACAGGATGTACGCGATAGCGGAGGAGTTGATCCGCCGCGGACAGGCGTACTGCTGCAACCTGACGCAGGACGAGTGGAAGGAGTACCGCGGCGTTCCCGACAAGCCCGGACGCCCGTCCCCGTCGCGCGACACTGCGCCGGAGCGCAATCTGAAGATATTCCGCGAGATGCGCGACGGAAAATACGCCGACGGCGAATGGTGCCTGCGCGCGAAGATAGACATGGCCTCGCCGAACATCCATTTCCGCGACCCCGTTCTCTACCGCATACGCCACGTGCCGCACTACCATCTCGGCGACAAGTGGTGCATATATCCGATGTACGATTTCGCCCATCCGATAGAGGATGCGCTGGAGGGCGTGACCCACTCGATGTGCACGCTCGAGTTCGAGGTGCACCGTCCGCTGTACGACTGGGTCGTGGACCGCATGGACGAGCAAGGGCTTCTCCCTGTCAGAAACGGCGTGAAGATAAGGACGCAGCAGCGCGAATTCGCGCGCCTGAACATAACGTACACGGTGATGTCCAAGCGCCTTCTGCTCCAGCTCGTCACCGAAGGGCGCGTGGCCGGATGGGACGATCCGCGCATGCCCACCGTGTGCGGGATGCGCCGCCGCGGCTACACCCCCGGCGCGATCCGCGAGTTCTGCGAGCGCATAGGCGTGTCCAAATTCGAAAGCGAGAGCGACCCCGCGCTTCTTGAATGGTGCGTGCGCGAGGAACTGAACAAAACCGCCGCGCGCCGGATGGCCGTCCTCGATCCGGTGAAAGTCGTGATAGAGAATTGGGGAACGGGGAACGGGGAACAGGGGACGGGGAGCGGGGCGCGGGAGGTCGAGCTTCCGAACAATCCGCTCGACGAATCGGCGGGAACGCGGAAAATCCCGTTCGGGCGCGAGATATGGATAGACCGTTCCGATTTCATGGAAGTCCCGGAGAAGAAGTTCTTCAGAATGGCGCCCGGACAGGAAGTGCGCCTGAGGGGGGCGTGCATATTCAAGTGCACCGGCTGCGTGAAGGACGCTTCCGGCAGGGTCGTCGAGATCCGCGGAACCTGGGACGAGGGATCCTGGGGCGGCAACGCGCCCGACGGACGCAAGGTGAAGGGCACGATCCACTGGGTGGACGCGGCGACCGGAGTCAAGGCGGAGTTCCGTCTGTACGAAAAGCTCTTCACGGAGCCAGATCCGCTCAAGAACGGTCCGGACGGTTTTCTCGAGTTCCTGAACCCCGATTCCGCAAAGACCGTCGAGGGGTACGTCGAGCCGTCGCTCGCGTCGTGCGCCCGCGAAGAGCGCTTCCAGTTCGAGCGCACCGGGTATTTCGTCGCGGACGCCAGGGATCACAATCCCGCGGCGCCCGTGTTCAACAGGATAGTCGTTTTGAAAGATTCCTACAAACCGGGAGAAAAGCAATGAGAATCCTGACAGGCATACAGCCG
This sequence comes from Verrucomicrobia bacterium UBA3841, assembly GCA_002392765.1. GTDB lineage: Bacteria > Verrucomicrobiota > Kiritimatiellia > RFP12 > UBA1067 > UBA1067. The sequence goes on from DGHT01000011.1 coordinate 28,090, forward strand.
TCCGGCAAGCTCCACTGGGGCAACTACTTCGGCGCGATGAAATCGATGTTCGACCTTCAGGACAAGGGCGACAATTTCATGTTCATCGCCAACTACCACGCCATGACGACGGTCCGCGACGGCAGGACTTTGAGGGCGGCGACGCGGGACGTCGCGCTCGACTACCTCGCCTGCGGACTCGACCCCGCGAAGACGACGGTCTACCGGCAGAGCGACGTTCCCGAGGTCCAGGAGCTGGCCTGGTACCTTTCGTGTCTGACGCCGATGGGCCTTCTCGAGCGCTGCCACAGCTACAAGGACAAGATGGCGCACGGCTTCGAGGCCACGCACGGCCTTTTCGCGTATCCCGTCCTGATGGCCGCCGACATACTGATAATGAACGCGGATCTCGTGCCGGTAGGCAAGGACCAGAAGCAGCATCTCGAAGTGACGCGCGACCTGGCGCAGAAGTTCGACAACGCCTACGGCGAAATCTTCAAGCTTCCGGACGCGTACATCCCAGAGACCGTGGCCACGATCCCCGGGACCGACGGACAGAAGATGTCCAAGAGCTACCACAACACGATCGAGCTTTTCGACCCGTCCGCCAAGAAGAAGATCATGTCCATCGTCACCGACTCCAAGACGATGGAGGAGCCGAAGGAGCCCGAGGGCAACTCGATTTTCGAGATGTACAAACTCTTCGCGACGAAGGAGGAGGCGGAGACGATGGCCGCGAACTTCCGCGCCGGCAACTACGGCTACGGGAGCGCGAAGAAGGAACTCCTCGCGGCCTACAGGCGCCTTTTCGATCCGTTCCGCGAAAGACGCGAGACGCTCGCCAAAGATCCGTCGATGCTCGAGGACATCATGCGCGACGGAGCGGCGCGCGCGCGCAGGGCGGCCGCGGCGCAGATGGAAAAAGTGCGGCAGGCGGTCGGCATTTGACGGATATGGGACGGAGTCTCTTCAAACTGAAAAGCGATTTCAGGCCTACGGGCGACCAGCCTGCGGCCGTGGACGCGCTGTTGAAGGGGCTCGGGCGCGGCGAACGCGATCTTGTCCTCAAGGGCGTCACCGGCAGCGGCAAGACGTTCACGATGGCGAATCTGATCGCCGCGTGGAACAGGCCGACGCTCGTGCTGTCGCACAACAAGACGCTCGCCGCGCAGCTTTTCACGGAACTGAAGGGCTTCTTCCCCGACAACGCCGTGGAGTATTTCATATCCTACTACGACTACTACCAGCCGGAGGCGTACATACCGCAGACCGACACGTACATCGAGAAGGACGCGTCGATCAACCAGGAGATAGAGCGCTACAGGCTCGCCGCCACGAACGCCCTGATAGCGCGCGAAGACGTGATAGTGGTGGCGTCCGTAAGCTGCATATACGGCCTTGGGGAAAGCGACGAATACCGCGATCTCGCGATCAGGATCACGGCCGGCGAGGGCGGCACGTCGCGCAGCGACGCGATAGCCCGCCTCGTCGAAGCGCAGTACGCCAGGAACGATTTCGATTTCTCCCCCGGCACGTTCCGCGCAAGGGGCGACACGCTCGACGTTTTCCCCGCCTACGAGACGAAGGCCGTGCGCATAGAGTTTTTCGGCGACGAGGTCGATTCTATCTGCGAACTCGATCCGCTTACAGGCAGGCGCGGCGCGAAAATGCCGGCGGTGGTCATAACCCCCGCGAAGCAGTTCGTCCTGGGGAAGGACAAGTTCGAGGCCGCTTTCGCGCGCATACGCCGGGAACTCGACGAACGCCTGGAATGGTTCTCCTCGAAGGGCAAGCTGCTGGAGGCCCAGAGACTGAGGGAGCGCACGGAATACGACATCGAAATGATGCGCGAGCTCGGCTACTGCAACGGGATAGAGAATTATTCGAGGCCGCTTTCCGGCCGCCCGGCGGGATCGCCGCCGGAATGCCTCATCGACTATTTTCCGGACGATTTCCTGACGATCGTGGACGAAAGCCACGTGTCCGTTCCGCAGATACGCGCGATGTACAACGGCGACCAGGCGAGAAAGTCCAAGCTCGTCGAATACGGTTTCCGCCTCCCCAGCGCGAAGGACAACAGACCTCTCACGTTCGAAGAGTTCAACAAAAAGGTCCCCAGGATCGTGTACGCTTCCGCAACGCCTGCGGAATACGAGCTTTCGCTGTCGAAGACGGTCGCCGAGCAGGTCATACGTCCGACGGGCCTGCTGGATCCAGAGGTCGAGATGCGTCCCCTGGAGAACCAGGTGGACGACCTTCTCGGGGAGATACGCAAAACCGCCGCGAAAGGCGACAGGGTTTTCGTGACGACTCTCACCAAGCGCTCGGCAGAGGATTTGACAAGGTATCTCCACGACCTCGACGTGCGCGTCGAGTACCTGCACAGCGACATCGACGCCATCGAGCGCGTCGAAATCCTCCACCGCCTGCGCAAGGGGGAGTTCGACGTGCTTGTCGGGATCAACCTTTTGAGGGAGGGGCTCGATCTCCCGGAGGTCGCGCTCGTCGCGATACTGGACGCCGACAAGGAAGGCTTTCTCCGTTCGGCGACGTCGCTGATACAGACTGCGGGCCGCGCCGCGAGACATGTAGACGGGAGGGTGATCCTTTACGCGGACCGCAAGACGGACGCGATCCGCGAACTGCTGTCGGTGACGAAGCGCCACAGGGCGAAACAGGCCGCCTACAACAAAGAGAACGGGATCGTGCCGCATCCGGCGAAGCGCAAGAGCGACGAGACTGCATACGTGTTCAGGGCGGCGAAGGACGCGCCGGCCGCGCCGGCCGCGGCGGATGCCGACCGCGAGCAGGTTCTCGAAGAGCTTACGGCTGAAATGCTGAAGGCGGCAGACGATCTTGAATTCGAGCGCGCGGCGTATCTGCGCGACCAGATCGCGAAACTGCGCGGCGAAGACGGGAAGAAAGAGCGCCCGCGAAAGAGGAAAGGGAAGTCCAGATGAAAACCGGCTCCAAGACGAGACTCGAGGTTTACGGCGAATCGCACGCTCCGCTGATCGGGATGCGGCTGGAAGGTTTTCCGGCGGGAGTGGAAGTTGACGCGGCGAGACTCCAGGCGTTCATGGAAAGACGCGCGCCCGGGAGGGATCCGCTGTCGACGGCGAGGAGGGAGCCGGACGTTCCGGAGTTCATCTCCGGCGTGGAGGACGGCGTCACTGACGGCGGAGTGGTCGAAGCGGTGATACGCAACACGGACGCGCGAAGCGGCGATTATGAAAAGACGGTGCCGCGTCCGGGGCACGCCGACTTTCCGAACTGGGTAAAGACCGGCAGGATACCGCCGGGCGGCGGCGCGAATTCGGGGCGCATGACGGCTCCGATGTGCATAGCGGGCTTCCTGGCGCTCGAAGCGCTTGCCAAGAAGGGGGTAGCGGTCGAAACGCGCATTGTCGCGCTCGGAGACGTCGAAGCGGCCAAAAAGGAAGGGGATTCCGTAGGGGGGATCGTCGAATGTGAAGTGCGCGGCCTTCCGCCGGGCCTCGGAGGGCCGATGTTCGGCGGAATCGACGGCGCCATCGCGCACGCGGTGTTCGGAATACCGGGCGTGAAGGGAATCGAGTTCGGAAACGGTTTCGCCGCGGCCGCGCTGAAGGGGTCGGAAAACAACGATCCGTTTGCGGTGAGGGACGGCAAAGTCGTCACGGTTTCCAACAACCACGGCGGCGTGCTCGGCGGAATGACAAGCGGCATGCCGCTCGTGTTCCGCGTCGCGATGAAGCCGACGCCGTCGATCTACAAAAGCCAGCGAAGCGTGGATCTGTCGACGATGGAGGAGACGGAATTGACGGTCCGCGGGCGACACGACCCGTGCATCGTCCTGCGGGCGCGCCCGGTGATCGAATCGCTCGCCGCGCTCGCCGTTCTGGACGCTTTCGAGAGCGCGGATTCCGGCGTCCGTTTCAAGCCTTTCAAGCCGGAACGGTACGCGAACATAGTGTGCGATTCCGAAGTGGCGCGGCTCTACCCCGAAATCGGCGGGAAGGCGATTTGCATAATCCCGTCCGGAGAGGAGCACAAGACCGTGGAAACGGTGTGCGCGATCTGGTCTGCGTTCGCACGCGCCGGAATCGGGAGGAAGGATTGCGTTACCGCCGTCGGCGGCGGGGTGACAGGAGATTTGACGGGGTTCGCGGCGGCAACGTGGATGCGCGGCATCGACTGGATAAACGTGCCGACGACGCTGCTTGCCATGGTGGACGCGTCGTACGGCGGAAAGACGGCGTGCGATCTGGAATGCGGCAAGAACATGGCCGGAGCGTTCCACCCTCCGCGCGAGGTTGTGATAGACGTCGAGTTTCTGAAGACTCTTCCCGCCAACAGGATCGCCGAGGGGCGCGCCGAAATGGTAAAGCACGAGATAATCGGCGGCATCGCGCGCACGGACGACGTTTCCGGCGTTCCCGGAGAGGACGAGATAAAACGCAACCTTTCAGTCAAGATAGACATCGTCCGCAAGGATCCGCTGGAGAAGACGGGCGAAAGGATGAAGCTCAATTGCGGACACACCGTTGCGCACGCTGTCGAGAAAATCACCGGCTACGGCGTGTCGCACGGCGAGGCTGTCGCGATGGGATGCGTGGAAGAGGCGCGCCTCGCAGAGTCGCTCGGGATGGCTCCGGAGGGATGGGCGGCGGAGCTGGCGGAAAGGTTCTCTTCGGCAGGCCTTCCCGCGTCGCTTCCGGAAGGCGTGACGTTCGAGTCGCTCGTCCCGTACATGAAAGGCGACAAGAAGCGGGCCGGAGGGACTGTCGTATTCGCCCTCCCGTGCGGCTGGGGCGACGTAAGGGCGTATTCGTACGATTTCGATAAAATTGACGTCAAGGAGGTGAAACCGTGATTGGAATGAAATCCGTTGCGTTTGTTTTCGCGTTTTGGTCCGCATGCTGCATTTGGTCGGGCCAGGTCTTCGCGGCGGGCAAGCCTCCGCACGAGCACAGCCCGTCGGAGAAGTACGGACGGGGCAGGGTCTGCGAAACGAGATACCCGGACAGGGCGGCGCTCGCGGCAAAGGCGAAAGCGCTGGCCGCATCTCCGAAGGCGCTTGCAGAGCCGGCAGGGCCCGACCCGTACGTGGACATCCTCGTGGCGTACGACAACGGGGCGGCGTCATACGCGGAGGACGCCGGCGGCGTTACGAACTTCGCGAAGGCGGCCGTCATGAAAATGAACGAGGCGCTGCGCAACAACGACCTCGCGTCGAGTTTCAAGTTCAGACTCGTCGGTGTCGCGCTCGTAGACGACACTCAGACCGGCATAGAAGAGGCTCTCGATCTCGTCTGCGATTCTTCCGGCAGGGCGACGGGCGCGTGGAAGGAAGCGCAGAGAATGCGCGAAGCGACCGGAGCCGACATAGTCTGCTGCCTTGTCGACACCGGCGACGCGTACGGATTGACCGGGCTGGGATTTTCACTGCCGGACGAATCCTACCTCGATACGTTCGGGGACTGGGCGTACAACGTCTGCGCCGTCAGGTCGGTCGAAATCGCCCACACCATGACGCACGAGGTCGGACACAACATGGGCGCGGGCCATTCGAGATCCCTTTACAACGCCGGCAACAGAGGCCCGCAGCTGTACGGCGATTCCGCCGCGTTCGATTTCGCGACATATTACGCCGGCGAAAGCGAACCTGCCGGACATTACCATACGATCATGGGATACAGTTCTCTCGGAGATCCGGACGACGATACCTACTACGAGGAGATTCCTTATTTCTCGTCGCCTTCGCACTACTGGCACGACGAAGAGACGGACGCCGACTATTGCGTCGGGGACGACGATTGCGACAACGCGGGCACCCTGCGCGCGACATTCTCCCATGCTAAGGCCTGGCGCGTGCAGAAAATCCCGGCCGGGGAAGACGATGAAATAATCTCGATTTCGGACGTGATGCGTCTCGACGGCGTGGAATGGACTGTTTCGAAGGAATTCCCGTGGACGGTCTACGATGCGACGACCCTCCGCGCGGGCGTCTCCGGCAGAAACAACAGTGCGGTTATGTCCGCCGAGGTCGAAGGCTATGTATGCCTGAAATTCGACTACAGCCTCGAAGATGAAAAATCGGAGCTCGACGTTCTTGTCGACGGTGTCGCGGTATGGCACAGGACGTACGATGATTTCGACGGCTGGTGGGATGTCGCGACGGTCGAGATTCCGGAAGGGAAGCACAAGATCGAAATAGTCGGACGCAAGACCGCCGCCGGAAACGCAAGGTTCTGGATCGACAGCGTTTCCGTCTCGCGCGTCAAAATGCCCTCTTTCGATCCGGCGCCCGGCATTGACGGCATTTGCGAATTCGACGGCGACGAAATCATGGTGCAGCTTTCCGCCGAGCCGGAGGTCTCGATCTATTACAAGATGGCGGGCGACGATACGGTGTACCCGTACGAATCTCCGATTCCCGTATCCGGCAGAGCCGAGATCGAAGCGTACGCCGAAACTTCCGGGGGCGGCAGGAGTCTCGCCGCGACGGCGGTGTTCGTCTCGAAAACCTTCCACAAGGTGTCTTTCGTCCGGAACGGGGGGGAGGCCGACGAAGGCAATGCGATATTGGTGGAGGTGTCCGGCGGGAATTCGGACAAGCCGTCGACAGCCGTTTTATACGCTACATACCAGACCGCAGCCGCAGCCGATCTCGATCTCAAGACCGGGACGGTAACCGGGGGAACGGCCGTCCCGGCCGTTCAGAACGGGCGGGACGCTCGTTCCCCCGGTATGACCAACCTCAAATTCCCCCTGACGCTCGAATGGGAAGCCGGCGATTTGAGCGTAAAGAATATCGTCCTGCCGGTGAAGGCGGACAAGGCGGTCGAGAACGACGAATTTTTCACGCTCCAGATTGTTCCGGGCGAAGGGGTTTCCTGCGGCGAGATATCCGAATTCGCCGCGACCATCCACGATCCGGAGTATGAAGCGCTTTGCGCGCGAATCGATTCCGGTTCCGCGACAAAAGCGCAGACGAACACATGGTCGAAGCTCCAGAAAAAAGGCATTTACGTTTACGCGCTTCCGTCTCCCGCCGGCGCTGGCACGGTTTCCGGAAGCGGATTCTGCGCCGAAGGAAAGAAGACGACGCTGAAAGCGAAGGCGAACAAAGGATTCGTGTTCACCGGCTGGGAGAAAACCGGCAACGGGGAACAGGGAACTGGGAACGGGTTTGTGGCCACCACGCCGTCGCTGGTGATCGACAGGAGCGCGAAGCCGGCGAAAGATTCGGCGACTTCCACGACGATAACCGGAGTTGACGAGGATTCGAAGTTCTACGCATGTTTCATCACGGCGGAAGAGGACAAAGCGTCGATCGCGCTGGAGGTGAACGGCGAGAGCCTGTCCAGTGCGACGGGCGGCAGCCCGTCGATGTCCACCAACATCTGGGCTGGCGTGTACCTTGAGTGGCCGGTTGCGGCGGATGCGCTTTCCGGCGCGACGGTGAAGGTCGCGGGACTGCCCGCCGGACTCAAGTTTACGGCAAAGCCGGTTACGAGCAAGGTCGGGAGCGGCAAGGACGCGGTTGTCGTCACGAACGTTCCGGCGAACACGATCTACGGAGCGCCAACGTCCGCGTCGAAGATCGACGCGAAGACGGGCGAGCCGAAGCCGAGCGCCGTCAAGGTGACGGTGACGACGGCGGGCAAGTCGACGCAGTCGTACCAGATAGACATGGTCGTAGATGCGCTCCCCGCATGGGCGCAGGGGGCGTTCGCGGGCGGGGCGACTGGGGGAACGGCCGTCTCGGCCGTTCAGAACGGGCGGGACGCCCGTTCCCCCAGTGGGGTTGTTTCGCTTACCATCGCGGCGAACGGAAAGATAAGCGGCAAACTGCTTGAAAGCGGCAAGACGTGGACCTTGAGCGCCGCGTGGTTCGACGAAGCGGAATCTCTAGAATTTCTAGAGCCTCTAGACCCCCGGTTGGCCTTCACCGCCACGGTTATCGGCAAGTCCGGCAAAGAGACGTTCACCGGCACGGTGACAATCGCGGCGGAGGATGGCGTCGGCGTCGTGAACGGGCGAGACGCCACCCCTGCTAGGGCATCGCCTTCGGCGACTCGCTGCGCTCGGGGGATAAGTTCTCCCAGTGAAACGGGCGAGACGCCCGTTCTCCCAGTTACCTGGACCGCCTGGCAGAACCTCTGGAAGCGCGCGGACACGAAGGCCGGGCAGCCGCTGTTCAAGAAAAATTTCGTCGCCGATTATGCTTTCGGCGAACCGGGCGACAAAAACAACACCGTGAAAATCACGTTCAAGAAGGACGGTGCGGTCTCGTTCTCCGGAAAGAAAGACGGCGTGAGCGTGATCGGTTCGGCGCAGTTGGTGCGGCGGCTCGCCGGGGACGGCTCGCCCTGCCATGTCACGCTCTACGCGCCTCCGAAAAAGGAATTCGACGGCTGGTGCGAGACGTTCGATGTTGAAATCGATGTCGGCGAATCCGGCGTCGTGACGGATGTGCGCGCGCTCCCCGCCGCGCAAAACTGAAAATACCAGGGAATGACGAAATGATGCTATTGTCCATATTGGCTGTCGTAGGCGGACTTGTCGCGCTGGCATGGTCCAGCGATGTGTTCGTTGACGGAGCGGCCGCGTTGTCGCGGCGCTTAGGCGTTTCTCCGTTCATCGTCGGAATGGTGGTGATCGGATTCGGCACGAGCGCGCCGGAACTGTGCGTCAGCGTTTCGTCCGGCATAGGCGGATATTCCGAACTGTCGCTGGGCAACGCCTACGGAAGCTGCATTTTCAACATTGCGGCGATACTGGGCTGCGTGGCGCTCGTCAAGCCGATCGCCGTGAAACCGGTCGCGGCGTTCGTAGGCGCGCCGATTCTCACGTCAATAGCGCTGCTTTCGGCGTTTTTCCTGCGCGGCGGCGCGATATCGCGCCCCGAGGCGTTCATTCTCCTGGGGCTTTTTGCGGTGCTGATGCCTGCATACTGCGTCATAGACCAGAAGTATTCCGACGTGCCTCCGCCGCACATGTCGGCGAAAGGGGAGGATGAAGAGGAAATACCGTTTGGCAAAGCCGTCATGAAGACGGTCGGCGGGCTCGTCGTTCTCGCGCTTTCCTCCCATGTTCTCGTCAAGGGTTCGGTGTACATAGCGACGAGCATCGGCGTCAGCCAGCTCGTAATCGGTCTTACGATTGTCGCGATAGGAACGTCTCTTCCGGAACTTGCCAGCGCCATCGCCGCGGCCAGGAAGAACGAATCGGACCTCGTTCTCGGGAATATCGTAGGATCGAACATCTTCAACACGCTTGCGGTCGTGGGAACGTCCGCTTCGATATCGCCGGCTGACAACGTTTCCACGCTCGTCGCCACGCGCGACCTCGCATTCACGGCGGCGCTTTCCGCGTCGGTGTTCGTATTCGGGCTGTGCAGGCGCAAGGGTTCGAAACAGGGTTTCATCGGTTTCTGGGGCGGAGTCGCGCTCTTGGCGACGTTCGCCGTATATTCATTCCTGCTGGCCAAAGGCAGATAGCAAAACGGAGGGAGTGCGAAATGTCGAGAGTGATAGGCATAGACGGACCGAGCGGGGCGGGCAAATCGAGCGTCTCGCGCATCGTGGGCGAAAGGCTCGGTTTTCTGCACGTCGATTCCGGCGCGCTGTACAGGATACTCACGTGGCAGTGCCTCGAAGCGGGCGTCGATATGGAAAATCCCGCGGCGATACACGCTTTCTGCGAAGGCGTGGAAATCGAGCTGAGGCCCGGGAACGGAAGCGTGGAGTACTATGTCGGCGGCGAGGCGCCCGGTTCGAGGATTCGCACGCCGGAGATAAACGCGAACGCCTCGAAAGTCGCGCGCGAGAAACCCGTGCGCGACAAAGTCACCGCGATTCTGAAAGGGATGGTCCGCTTCGGGGATCTCGTCGTCGAAGGGCGCGACATCACGACGGCGGTTTTCCCCGATTCACCCGCGCGGTTCTATCTTACCGCCAGCGCAGAGGCTCGCGCCATGCGCAGACAGAAGGAGGAAATCGAGAAGGGGATCGCAAACCAGTCCGCGGAGGACGTCAAGGCGTCGCTTCTCGCGCGCGACGCGATCGACTCGACCCGCAAGTACGCGCCGCTCAGGAAGGCGGACGGCGTAATCGAAATCGATTCGAGTTTCTTGACGCTTGAACAGGTCGTAGAGGCCGTCTTGGATGCTCTGCCGGAGGAGTGGAAGAGTTGAAATTCTCCGTAAAACTCTGTTTCGCGGCGCTTCTCGTCTATCTGTGCGCGGCTTTGTACGGAGAGGTCCAGTACAGGGTCGCGAAGTGCCGCGACGTCACCCCCGAGTACAACCGCGTCAACCTCCAGGAGCGCTACCTTCCTCCGTCGGCGGAGCATTGGCTCGGGACCGACAACCTCGGTCGCAGCGTGGCGCTGCGGCTTGTCCAGGGAACGCGCATCGCCTTCCATGTGGGCGTGATGACATCGCTGATCGCGATTCCGCTCGGGCTCGTGCTGGGGCTTCTGGGAGGGTATTTCGGCGGAAAGACGGATTCTCTCGTGGTGTGGCTTTCGGCGACTGTCGCGTCGATGCCGGGACTGCTTTTCATACTCGCCATATCGCTCGTCGTCGGGCAGGGCTTGATCGGGATATACGCCGGCATAGGGTTTTCCACGTGGGTGGGAGTGTGCAGGACGATCCGCGCCGAGACGATGAAGCAGGCGTCGCGCCCGTACGTCCTCGCCGCGAAAACGATGGGATATTCGCACGCGAGGATAATGTTCAGGCACATCCTGCCGAACGTTCTGCACATAATCCTGATACAGTTTTCGATACGGTTCCCGTCGGCCGTCGCCACCGAGGTGTTCATATCGTTCCTCGGCATAGGCGTCCAGGGCGAGCCCAGCTGGGGCGTCATGATAAACAACGCGCGCATGCGCCTTTGGCAGGGCGTGTGGTGGGAGCTGACTTTCACGACGCTTGCGATATTCGTTCTCGTGCTGTCGTTCAACCATATCGCGGACTGGCTCCGCGACAGACTCGATCCCGCGCTCAGATGCGAAAGGTGAGACTCCGCTGCGCGGCGGGGGACGCCTGCGGAACGGAAAGAAAGGAAGGTGGACAAATGGAAGATTTCATAAAGATAGCGGCCGCAACGCCGAAGGTCCGTCCTGCGGCGGTGGAGGCCAACCTGGAAAGCATGCTGCGTCTGGCCGCGGAGGCTGACGCGGCTAAGGCGGACATCCTCCTTTTCCCGGAGCTTTCGCTGACGGGGTATACGTGCGCGGATCTTTTCTACATGCCGGATCTTCTCTCCGCCGCGGAGGACGCGCTTTCGAAATTCGTGAAGGAGACTGCCGCGTTTCCTTTCCTTGCGGTCGCCGGACTGCCTGTCAGGGCGGACGGGCGCATATACGACTGCGCGGCCGTGTCCGAGGGAGGGAGGATCCTCGGCGTGGTGCCGAAATCGTATCTCCCCTCGTCGCGCGAATTCTACGAGGCGCGCTGGTTCGCGAGCGCCGCGGAGGCGGTTCGCGATACGGTCGAAATATGCGGGGAGAGCGTCCCGTTCGGAAACGACCTCGTGTTCGCGAAGGGACGCGCGGCGGCGGGCGTCGAGATATGCGAGGACATGTGGACGGCATGTCCGCCGTCGACGCGTCTGGCATTGAGAGGAGCAAACGTCATCCTGAATCCCAGCGCGTCGAACGAGCTTGTCGGAAAGACGGAATACAGGCGTTCGCTCGTCGCGGGGCAGTCCGCCAGATGCATCTGCGCCTACGCGTATTCGGGCGCGGGCCCCGGCGAATCGACGACGGACATGGTGTTCGGCGGCCATGCGCTCGTTGCGGAGAACGGAACCGTTCTCGCGGAGGGGGAGAGGTTTTCGTTCGAGCCGCATCTGACCGTCGCCGACGTGGATGTCGGATTCCTCGAATTCGAGCGCAGCGCCAACTGCGCGTTCAGGAAGGCGGGCGCGCCGGAACGTCCAGTGCGGCGCATCGCCGCCGGCCCGCAGCGTCCGCGTCCGGACGGAGAACCGACGGAGCGCGTTTTCGATCCGCACCCGTTCGTGCCTTCGTCGCGCGATAATCTGGACTGCCGCTGCAGTGAAGTGCTGTCCATACAATCCGTCGGGCTCGCGACGCGGCTGTCCGCCATCGGAGCGAAGGATGCTGTCGTCGGACTTTCCGGCGGACTCGACTCCGCGCTCGCGCTTCTAGTGTGCGTGGACGCGTTCGACAGGCTCGGACTGCCGCGCAGGGGAATCCGCGCCTACACGCTTCCCGGATTCGGAACGACGGGAAGAACGCAGGGGAACGCCGGAAAACTCGCCAAGGCCCTTGGCGTTTCCTTCGACACCGTCGACATCTGCGATGTCGTCAGACGCCACCTTGCGGATCTCGGACGCGACGAGAGCGTGAAGGACGTCACGTACGAAAACGCACAGGCCCGCGCGCGGACGTATTTCCTGATGGACAAGGCCAACGACGTCGGCGGAATCCTCGTGGGCACCGGCGACCTCTCGGAACTCGCCCTCGGATGGTGCACCTACAACGGAGACCACATGTCGATGTACGGCGTCAACGCGGGCGTCCCGAAAACGCTGGCGCGGCACATCGTCGGATGGTACGCGTCCGCGAAGACCGGCGGCGTGGCGCGCGAGGCGCTTCTCGACATTCTGGACACTCCCGTCTCGCCCGAACTTCTCCCTGCCTGCGAGGACGGAAGCATCGCGCAGAAGACGGAGGACAAGGTGGGGCCCTACGAGCTGCACGATTTCTTCCTCTACCACAGGATCCGCCGCGGCGCGGCGCCTTCCAAGATTCTCGCGCTCGCGAAGGGTGCCTTCAAAGGCGCGTACTCCGCGGACGTGATATCGAAATGGCTCGCCGTTTTCATGCGCCGGTTCAGGACGCAGCAGTTCAAGCGCAACTGCATGCCGGACGGTCCGAAGGTCGGGTCCCTCAACCTTTCGCCGCGAGGCGACTGGCGCATGCCGAGCGATGCATGTTGATTTTTCGGCGTTTTTCGCTATAATATTGTCATGACTGAAATATCGAGATTCGCAATTTTACTGGCGCTTCCACTGTCGCTTCTGGCGGCGCAGGAGGAGGAGAACACGGATTCGGCGGTCTGGAACCGCGGCGTAGACCAGTACCGCGACGGCGGGACGACGAACGTTCTCGAAACGCTAAGACCGATCATGCTTTCAAGAACCCACGGCGCGAGAGCGGCGGAGGTGGTCGGTAAGATACATTACGACATGGCTCGCAGGCCCGGCGAGGCGTCCGCGCTCCACCATCTCGAAGAGGCGGCCGCGGCCGCGCAGATCGCGCTCAAGGCCAATCCGGGAAACCCCAGGCTGCGCGACAATTTCGCGCGCGCGGCGTCCGATCTTCCGTCGCTGAGGGAGACGGCGAGGATAAACGCGCTCCTCGAGCGGGAGAAGGACAAGGATCCGTTCCAGCTCATTGCGCCGGCGCTGGAATCAGCGAGGAGGATAGCGAAGGCGTCGCTCGGCTACACGACGAACGCGCCTGCAAGCGCGGTGGCGCTCGCGGACTCGCTCTCGGCGCAGATGTCGCGGATCGCGGACGTCGCAACCGTGCTTAAAGGGATTTCCGCCTCGGCCCCGGCGCAGGGCGGCGACGCATCGAACGCGGAAAAGCTGACGGAGTTCCTCGAGAATCTCCGCGTAAGGGCCGGGGAGACGGCGGAGAGTCTCGCAGACCTCTCGGAGGAGGCGCGCTACGGAGCGGCCGAGGTCGAGGATTCGATGACGAGGATTTTCAAGTCGGCCGTGATGCCGCCCCAGGCGATCCGCATCGACCAGACGTGCCAGTCGAACGCCTGGCTGGACGTTGAAGAGGAGTTTTCAAGGCCTTGGCAGGGCGAGGCGTGCGATTACACGGCCGCCTTCCGGACGAAGTTCCCGTCGTGGGCGGACGCTTACATGCAGAAGGCCGCGTCGGACACGAACATGCCGCCTTTCACGGCGGAAGCGAAAGAGGAGATCGTCAAGCTTTCGGGCGAACTCGCCGCCGTGCAGGCGCTTTGCAGGAAGGAAAATCTCCCGCCTAAACAGGAGGAGGCGCTCGAACTCATACGCAGAATCATCGAGTTGATGCCGGAAGAGAAGAACCGGGGCGGCGGCGGACAGAGCGGACAGAAGCAGAATGAAAACGACAATCGGGACAACAGCAAGGACTCCGGCCAGGATGACAATCAGCAGGGCGGACAGGACCGGCGGCAGGATTCCGGCGGCGGGGACGAACAGGAGAAGGAGCAGGACGGGAAGGACGAGCCGCAGCCGCAGGAAGGCGAGGAAGAGGAGAGCGCGGAAGAGAAGGAGATTTCCGCCGTTCTCAAGCAGGCGCAGGAGCGCAGCGACGAACACGACGAGCGCAAGAAACTCAAGATAAACAGGGCGATACTCCCGCCAAACGAAAAGGATTGGTAGCGACATGAAAATTGTTGTAGCATGCGGAGGGACCGGAGGGCACGCCTTCCCGGGGCTTGCCGTGGCGGAGGTTCTCCGGTCGCGCGGACACGAAGTGACGGTCTGGGATTCCGGAAGGGATGTCGAGTCGAGCGTGATGCGCAGCTGGAACGGAAGCGTGTTTTCGACCGGAGCGCGGCAGCTCAGGCCGAAAAACTTTTTTGCGATACTGAGGTCGATTTTCGCCTGCCGCAGGGAAATGCGCAGATACCGTCCCGACGTGCTGCTGGCGATGGGCAGCTATTCCTCGCTTCCGCCCGTCATGGCGGCGGGTGGATGCTCGGTTCCGGTAGTCCTGCACGAGGCGAACACCGTACCGGGAAGGGCGGTGGAGTTCCTTGCCAAGTTCGCGAGCGCCGTGGCCATCAGTTTCGACGGGACGGAAAAATACCTCAAGAACAAAAACGTCGTCAGGACCGGCCTGCCGGTCCGTCCCGGAATCGCTTCGGGGCGCAGGTTCGATTTCATTCCGAAGGACGCGTTCGTCGTATTCGTGACGGGCGGCAGCCAGGGGGCGCACGCGGTGAACATCCTTGCGTCGGACGCGCTTGTCGCTCTTGCAAGATCGCTGAAGGAGCGCGAAAGCGCGAGACCCCTCTACGTAATCCACCAGACCGGCGCAAAGGACGAAAGCGCGGTGTTGTCGGCATACGCGCGCAACGCGATCCCCGCCAGAGTCGTCGCTTTCGAAAACGAGATGGCGAACGCGTTCGCGTCGGCCGACATAGTCATAGCGCGCGCCGGAGCGTCCACATGCTTCGAGCTCGCCTCGTGCGGAAAGCCGGCCCTGCTGATTCCGCTGCCGTCGGCCATGCGCAACCACCAGCATTACAACGCGGAGGCGTTCGCGGCGACGGGCGCGGCGGACGAGGGTATACAGGACGATTTGACGCCGCACCAGCTGGCCAGGTACCTCGAAGCCAAATACGACCGCCCGGACAGCCTCGGGAGGATGTCCGCGAAGATGCTTTCGCTTGCGACGCCGGACGCCGCGGTGCGCGTCGCCGAACTTGTCGAAAACTGCGCCAGAAAGGAGTGAGGGAAAATGGACGAAACAGATAACAGGCTCGTGGCCAAAGGCGCCGTGGGCATTTTTGCGATGCTCGTCAGCTGCTTCGCGCTCTGGGGGCTTCTGAACAACATGACGGACAACCTCGTGCCGTCGTTCCAGAAGATTTTCATGACGAGCCAGTCGACGGCGGGATACGTGCAGATTTCGTTCTACGGCGCGTACTCCGTCATCGCCCTCCTGGCGTCCTTCCTCATCCAGAGGGCGGGCTACCGCGTCGGAGTCCTCGCGGGACTCGGCGTATACGTCGTCGGAGCGCTCTTGTACGTGCCGGCGTGCATCATGCAGAGCTTCTGGACGTACATAGTCGGCATATTCATCGTGGCGGGCGGATGCGCGGTTCTGGAAACGACGTGCAACCCCTACGTTCTCGCGCTCGGAGACGAGTCGACCGCCGTCAGGCGGCTCAACTTCGCGCAGATGTTCAATCCGCTCGGTTCGTTCGCAGGCATCATCCTCGCGCAGCAGCTTATCCTCTCGCACCTCAATCCGGCGACGGCGGAGCAGCGTTTGGCCATGCCGCCGGAAGAGCTCGCGAACGTCGTACACGGCGAACTCTTCTGGGTGTGCGTCCCGTATGTCGGACTTTGCGCGATAGCGGCGGCGATATGGCTTTTCTTCTTCATGTCCAAACCGACGGCCGTGGACCGGCCCGAGGCCGACCCTACGCCGGTCGGGGAAGTCATCGGCATCCTCTTCCGTTCGCCCCGCTGGTATTGCGGCGTGGTGGCGCAGGTCTTCTACGTGGGCGTTCAGATAGCGGCGTGGACGTGGATGAACGTCTACTGCCAGAAGGAACTCGGAGTCTCGGCGGAGAAGGGGGCGTCGTACTACCTTGTAGCGCTCTGCCTTTTCATCGCGTGCCGCTGGATATGCACGTTCCTGATGAAGTGGTTCAATCCCGCGAAAATGATGGCGGTGTTCGCGGTGTGCGCGATTCTGTCGGGACTCGGCGTCATGTATCTGAAAAGCGACGTCCTTTTCACCGTCGGCTCCATGCCGTTCTCGGCGAACGTCCTGTGTCTCTGCTCGATGTCCGGGTTCATGTCGTTGATGTTCCCGACCATCTACGGAATCGGGCTCGGAGGAATCGATCCGCGCGCGCACAAGCTCGGAGCGGCCGGCCTTATAATGGCAATTGTCGGCGGCGCGCTTCTCACGCCGTGGATGGCGTCGATAATCGACAATCCCGGCTTCTGGGCGAAGCTCGTTCCGATGTTCGACGCGACGGTCCATCCCGATCTCCACGCGTCGTCCGTGTCGCTGCGCGCATCGTTCATAGTTCCCGTGATCTGCTTCGCGGTCGTGGGCTTGTACGCGTTCGTTTTCCGCAATTCGACATCCAGCGAGAAAGTTGACTGACGACAACCATCTGTCCGTTCTCGCTCCCTTGAGGGGGGTGACGATCCGCTGTTTCCGCAGAGCGTACGCGGCGGAAATCGCAGAGGCCGGTTTCGACGAGGCCGTCACCCCGTTCATATCCGCCATGCCGGGCGTCGATCCGCTGAAGGACAGGGAACTGAGAGGGGAAAAACCGGAACAGTCCTGCTGCGGGAAAAATATCCGTCTCGTTCCGCAGTTCATCGGCAAGGATCCCGCAGTGCTGGCGCAGTGTCTCGCGGCGGTGCGCGGCGCGGGGTGGGGGTTTGCGGACTTGAACTGCGGCTGCCCGTTCCCGATGGTGCGCAACAAGGGAAGGGGGTCGGGGCTTCTCAAGAATCCGAAGACTCTCGAGGCGATGCTGAAGGCGGGATGCGAAACGATGGGGGAAGGCCGTTTTTCCGTAAAGACGCGTCTGGGCGTCGATTCCCCCGGCGAACTGCACGCCCTTATGGACATATTCAACGCATTTCCGCTGCGGTATCTTGCCGTCCACGCGCGTACGGCGAGGCAGATGTACGGCGGCGAATGCGATCTGGACGCCTTCCGCAGGGTTCTCGAAGCCGCCAAAATGCCGGTGATATACAACGGCGACGCCCAACTCTTCAACCTTTCAGCCGGCGAAGCCCAACCTTTCAACTTTTCAACCTTTCAACCTTTCAACCTCCATGGAACAATGTACGGCAGGTCTTTCATACGTTTTCTCGGGGCGAAGAAGGATTCTGCGGAAAGCCTGAAAAGATACATAGACATGTCCCTCGAGGAACTGGGCCATCCCTCGCATGTCGTCGGACGCATAAAGGAGCTTGTCGCCTACTGGAGGGAACTCCCGGTCTGGCGCAACCGCTGGCCCGCAGTGAAGATATCGCGCAGCCTGGACGAACTCCGTTGCGCGGTCGGCTGAACGGCTGGGAGAGAGACTGCGGATGAGCGGCAGGAACAAGACGGTCCCCGAAACCTCCACGACGCTTTTGCGGAATCTCGCGCGCGATTCCCGCCACGCCAGATGGGGCGAGTTCGTGGCGCGCTACCGTCCCATGATGGAGGCGTACATGCGCGAGCGTTTCCCGGCGGTCGACGCGGACGAGGCCATCCAGCAGACGTTCGTGACCTTGATAAAGATGCTGCCCGTCTACCACTACTCTCCGGAAGAGACGGGGCATTTCAGGAATTATCTCACCGGGATTCTCCGGCACAAGTCGCTGAGATTGATCAAACAGGCTGAAAACGACGCCGGGCGCCTGAAAAGGTTCGCGTCTGGACTGCATGGAGAATCCGACCCCGCCGCCGACAGCGAATCGGAGTGGCGCAAATCGCTGATGGAAACGGCGCTTCGGCAGATACTTTCCGATACTTCCGTTTCGCAGCGCACGCGCATAGTGTTCGCCCGTGTCGCGGTAAACGGCGAAGATCCGGCCGAGGTCGCGTCGTCGCTCGGGATCGGTCGCAATGCGGTCGACCAGATCAAATTCCGCATGATGGAGCGGCTCAAAGAGTATGTAGCCGCGCTGGAGAAGGCGGATGGCTGCTGAGAATACAGATTTCGATGTGGAAGGATTCCTTTCAGAGCGCGGCCCGGTGGATCTGCCGGCGTCTTTCGCGGCGGGGGATTCGTTCGGAGACTGGCGTCTGACAGCCTTCCTCGGACGCGGCGGAGGCGGCGAGGTCTACAGGGCGGTGCACTCGGCGCTGGGTACGGCCGCCGCGCTCAAAACGTGCGTCGAAGGCAGGGGCGGCGGAGCTGAATCCTTCAATAACGCCTGCGCGCGCCTGCGCAGGGAGGCGGCGTTTCTGGCCGCAAACGCGCATCCTGCGTTCCCTCGTTTCCTCGGCTTCGGCGAGCGGAACGGAATCCCGTGGTATGCGATGGAGCTGCTGGAGCCGCGGGAACTGCCCGGAAAGGATGCGGACGCGGCGCGGTTTCTGCTGTCCGTCGCCGAAGGCGTCGCGCATCTGCATTCGCTTGGATACATCCATCGAGACATCAAACCCTCGAACATACTTTGGCGCGCAGACCGGCCCGTCATCGCCGATTTCGGGCTCGCCAAGGACGTGTCGCTCGAGCCCGGACATGCCGGCGAATCGCTTTCTGTCGTCGGCGGGACCGCGGTTTGCGTTGGGACGCCCGGTTTCGCCGCGCCGGAACAGATCGCGGGCGGCGAGGCGACGCCCGCGTCGGACGTCTACGCCCTGGGGGTGCTGGCGAACGAATGCTTCGGCGGACGCCCTCGCGGCTGCTGGGCGCGCATCGTCCGCCGCTCTACGGGTTCGATTCCCGGCTACCGCTACCGCGACGCCGCGGCGTTCATGCGCGCCGTCCGTTTCCGGCATTTGGCGCGGTACTTTCTCGCGGGAGCCGCAGCGGCCGCTCTGGCCGCGCTTTGCGTCTGGGCCGCTCTGTCGAACGCGAGATCGGCCCGAGAGGAACAATCCGCGAAAGAGCGCCTCCTTCGCGAGCGCCTCGAAAAAGAGCATGAGGAGATTCAGGAGATGCTCCGGCTCGACGTCTACTGATGATCGCCCGAACCTTGGAGGCCGTGCGCTGGAAATTGCATTATTTCGCCGATTTTGATATAATACTGCCATGAAAGACATCAACCACACACCTAAAGAAGGCGGCTACACCTGCGTAGTTTGCATTAAACAGGTTCCCGACACCAAGAAGGTGACTGGCGAGGCCATGAAAGCGGACGGCACGATAAACCGTGCCGCACTGCCTGCTATTTTCAACCCCGAGGACAAGAACGCTCTCGAAGCGGCGCTTTCCGTCAAAGAACGCTACGGCGGACGCGTTGTCGCGATTACGATGGGACTGCCGGCGGCGAAGGCGATTCTGCGCGAGGCGCTCGCATGCGGCGCAGACGAGGCGGTTCTCGTCACCGACCGCAAGGCGGCGGGCTCCGACACGCTCGCGACGAGCTACATCCTCTCGCAGGCGGTGAAGAAGTTCAACCCCGACCTCGTATTCTGCGGACGGCAGGCCATCGACGGCGACACCGCGCAGACCGGTCCGCAGATCGGCGAAAAGCTCGACTGCGCCGTCGTCACCTATCTCGAAAAGCTTGATCTGGACGGAAACGTCGCAATCGCGACGCGCGACATCGGCACCGGCGTCGAGACGTGCCGCGCGACTCTTCCCGCGCTCTTCACCGTTACCGAGAAGTTCGGGGAATTGAGGCCGTTCGAAATGCGCCGCGTCATGAAGTACAAGAACGCCGAGCCCGAGATCCTCGACTGCGCCGCGATCGGCTGCGAAGACGACCGCTGCGGCTTCGCCGGGTCTCCGACGAGCGTCAACAAGATCGAGTCCGTCGTCCTCGCGGGCGGCGAGTTCAAGGAGATCGCCGCGACCGACGAGGGGATCGGCGCCCTCGTCGCAGAGCTTATCAAGGACCACACCATTGGGTAATTGTTCAACTCATCAACTCTTCAACCTTTCAACTTTTCAACCTTTCAACTTTTCAACTTTTCAACCCATGAAAAACACACAAGGCGAAGTCTGGGTATTTGCGGAGCAGGAGGAGGGAAAGCTCTCCGACGTTCCGTTCGAACTTCTCGGCAAGGCGCGGGAACTCGCGTCTAAACTCGGCGTCAAGGTCGGCGCGGTCCTGATGGGCTCGGGCGTAGAGGCGCTCGCGAAGCCGCTCTTCGAGGCGGGCGCGGATGTAGTGCATACGATCGACGATCCCGCGCTGAAGGTCTACCGCAACAAGGCCTACCGCCATGCGATGGTCGAACTGGTCAAGGAAGTCAATCCGCAGATCGTGATATTCGGCGCTACGCACATGGGCCGCGATCTGGGTCCGTCGGTCGCCTCCGCGCTCCGGTGCGGGCTTACGGCCGACTGCACCGACCTCCAGATCGGCGACTACGAGGACAAGAAGACGAAGGAAACGTTCACGAACGTCCTCCACCAGATACGTCCCGCTTTCGGCGGCAACATCATCGCGACGATCGTCAACGCCCGCAACTGGCCGCAGATGGCGACTGTCCGCGAGGGCGTGATGAAGCCGCTTCCGCGCGAGGAAGGGCGCAAGGGAGAGGTCGTGAAGCATCCGGCGCGTCTCGAGGGCGTCGAGATTCCCGTCGAGGTCGTCGATATCGTCCGCCGCCATTCGTCCGTGAACCTCAAGGGTTCGCGCATCATAGTGTGCGGTGGCGCGGGCGTCGGCTCGAAGGAGAATTTCAAGCTCCTCCACGAACTCGCGGCCGCACTCGGCGGAGCGGTGGGCGGCAGCCGCGCGGCGGTCGACCTCGGCTACTGCGAGCACGAGCGGCAGATCGGACAGACGGGCGTCACGGTGCGTCCCGCCCTCATGATCAGCTGCGGCGTCTCCGGCGCGGTGCAGCATCTGGCCGGAATGCAGGACTCCGCGAAGATCATCGCGATCAACACCGACAAGGACGCGCCGATATTCAAGGTTGCGCACTACGGCATAGTCGGCGACCTCAATGTCGTCGTTCCAAAGCTTGTCAAGGCCATCAAGGGAAAATAGCGATCGCCGTTTTCTCCTTTCAACCATTCAACATTTCAACCATTCAACCTCTTACACCATGGGCAATTTCTACAAGGACAACAAGGATATCGAGGACGTCATCGACCTTCTCGATCTCACGGAGGTCGCAACGCTTCTCGAAGAGGACTTCAAGTTCTCGAAGGAATACGATTTCGCGCCGAAAGACGCTGCGGACGCGATCGACAACTACAAGCGCGCGATCGACCTCTGCGGCGACATCATGGCCAACCGCATCGCTCCGCTCGCGGAGGAGACCGACCTCGTCGGCAACACGCTGAACGAGGACGGGTCCGTGACGCGCGCGCCCGGCATGAAGCTCGCGATCGAGCTCTTCGGGAAGACGGGGCTCATGGGCGTGACGATCCCCTACTACCTCGGCGGCCTCAACATGCCCTGCACCGTCCTCACCGCGTGCAACGACATCGTCAGCCGCGGCGATGCCGGGCTCATGAACCTCTTCGGGCTCCAGGGCATCGCAGAGACGATCAACTGGTTCGCCGACGAGGAGATCAAGAAAGAGTACGTTCCGCGCCTCGTGACAGGCGAGTGGACTGGCGCGATGGTCCTCACCGAGCCGGACGCCGGCTCCGACCTCCAGTCTGTAAAGACTTCCGCCTACCAGGACA